>NZ_JBHSGB010000029.1:0-1160 GCF_042654345.1 Rheinheimera marina | reverse complement strand
CTAAATAACTGATCCTAATTGTGATACACCGTCTTTAGCCCATGGTTGCCACCTGGAAACGGGGCTGCCGTCTCCATAAAATGGTCGACCTGCTCCAGTAGTTCATCCATCGTTTTACAGTGATGGTTGCGAGTAATCGTTTCATGCAGCGCATGCCAGAGCTTTTCTATTTTGTTATGCCACGGGCTGTAGACCGGTAAAAACAGTAGCTTGAACTTCGGGTTTTCTGTCAGCCACTTTTGCGTTTTCTTGCTCTTGTGAATGATGTAATTATCCACAATAAAGGTCACGCTTTTCGCCCGCCTGTACTGACCTTTGACCTTATTCAGTAACTCGATAAACAGGTCGCTTGTTTTTCGCTGTCCACCGACATAGCTGATTTGTCCAGTTTGGCTGTGCAGTGCTCCGGCTAAATAGTGTTTCTTGTTTTGTCCTGGTGTCGCGACTTTACGCTGCTGACCTTTGAGGCCCCATTCCGCGCCAATCTTCGGGTTCAGGTGAATATCCACTTCATCTTCATAAAACACCGGATGGTCGATACTGCTGTTGTCCAGCGCTTCACGCATTGCTGTTAACTTCGCTTCTTTATCCGGGTCTTTGATGTACAACGTCGGAGCCGCCCGACGCCAGACAATCCCCAGCGTGGGTAGCCAGCGCCTGATGGTGGAGCTATGCACCTTGATGCTGCACAGCTTTTTGAGCATCAACGCGAACAACTCTGTACTCCAGCGGGAGCGCTGATAACCTAAGGTTCGTGGCGCTTGCTCCAACAGCAGCCTTAATACCTTACAGATAAAGGTTTTGGGCTGGCGAACTGGCCTGCCAACTCCTTTTGTTTTCAAACCATCCACGCCGGCTACTTCATACCAGGCGAGCCAGCGATTCACGGAGGAACGACCCACCTGAAGCACACGGGCGACTGCAGATTTAGTGGTCCCTTTTAACACCAGCAGAACCGCATTGGCTCTGCGGCACAGGTCTTTATCCCTGGTTTTATGAATGACTTTCTTCAATCGACGGGTTTCAGCGCTATGGAAAAATGTTATTTTGCTCATACTCAATGCGGTTGATGGTTTGTGTTGTTTGGCGACTGATCAGATCGCTCAAACCGCATTGAGTTCCCGCCTACAAGTGATCTACTAATTGGAACAGTTATTTAG
>NZ_JBHSGB010000028.1:0-6030 GCF_042654345.1 Rheinheimera marina | reverse complement strand
GGCCAAACAAAGCCTTGGGTGGCATACCACCGAAGTACAAAGACAATTTAATAACACAGGCTTCTACTTCAAGCGTCCATTAAAAATGGGATGATTACCAAACATTGGTACATTACTTTTTTCCAGTGATTCGGAAACTGGGGTGAGTTTATTATCGGTAATAAGTAAGAGTTAATGAATTCTAATTTTATTGCATGAAGAGAAACTGAAGGAGCCAATCTGATTACGCTTTGCATGAATGCATTTTTTTGGTCAATAACTTCACTTAAATGCTTTCCTGCTTCTAGTCTATATCTACTAGCCAGATTCAGTGAATTAAAATGATAAGCTGCGCGATTTCTGTCTTCTTGAGTCCACTCATTAGGACAATTCACATAATATCGAAAACCACCATCATTTTCATCTATATAATCTGCAAATACCCATTGCTCTAGATAAAAAATATTCTTATCTACATACGGGTGAAGTGCTTGTTCATCTGCAACAGTAGCATAAAATTGCCCTTTCTCGCCCATATTACAATCACGGCAAGATGGTACAAGATTTAGTGGCATAATTGAGAATTCAGGAAAATGAGCTTTTGGTAAAAAGTGGTCTAAATTTTTTGTGTGACCAATATCTCCACAAAATGGACAACGCTCTCCAGAAGACACTAACAATGAATCATAGTAATTTCTTGCAGGTTTATCTTTATTTCTAAGATTATTCTCATATAAGTTAATAAGTTTAGCTTTAGTAAGATGTTCAACAACTGCAGTATTGTCAGCTAATGGTGTTGTCTTTGGGTAAGTATATAAGTTTCCTGTCAAACTTAAATTTTTATATTGTTGTTCTTTTGCTAGGAAACTAGGTATTGCTGAAATAAAATTATTTTTTACATTAACCTGTTCCATGCCTTCAGAGCACTTTGTAAGCATATCAGAGAAAGATATATTTGGCGGCACTAACTGTTTCATGCATCCTTGCTCGCATCTCTATTCAAAATCATAGCTTTCAATACAGTTCTACCCTCTAAACCTATTTGATCACTATACTCAGAAATTATCTGATCATAAGACAAACCGGATTCTATAGACTTTGATAATAGTGAATGATATCCAGATATTGTTACTTCAAGAGAAAAAACTTCGCGGGTTAAAACACCTAAGTTCTCGCCAAATGTTTCTATTTGAGGTCGTTCAACATTGACTACCTCCCTAGAGCGTATAACCTTCCAAACACATGATTTTGGAATTTCTTGCAGAACTACTGGAGAATGTGTAGCAATAATAGCAACTCCATTTTTCACATATAACAAGTCACTTAATGTCCGCAAGAATGCGGATAGAAGAGGCGGATGAAGGTGACCTTCTGGTTCATCCAATAAAACAAGGGACTTTTCACCTACAGTGTTTACCAATCTAGTGATCGTAAATAAAACAATCGCATGGCCTGAGCTCATTCGATTTAAGTAATCATAAATATCTTTATAAAATAGTTCTTCAAGAAGATAGCTATCAAATTGCTCGTTTTTAATTTTATCTTTTAAATTGATATATCTTGTATTTAAGATACTCAATCCCATATCCTCGAAGTTTTTATCACTACTTAAGTTATTGATAGCATCAAACCAAATTTTCTTTTTATTATCATCGCTTAAACAGCCAATTAATGCAGAAACAAATTCCTGACGTAGCTCAACTAATGAACTTAAAGATTCAATGTTTTTCCTACTTTTTAGGCCAATATAAAAATATTTAGTGCCTTTTGCTGGATCTGGTTGTTCTTGAGGTGGGGTGAATGGATCAAATGCACTGAAAGATACAGAAACTAAAGATCTGAAGTACCCAGCAGGGATTCTTGAATCAGTAAAATTGTTAGCTTCTGTAAAAAAACAATTTTCATCTGATGGATTTGTTATTGCATCGATCATACCGTTTAAGATAGTTGTTTTACCACAGCCATTTCGTCCGATAAAAGCATGTATATTTGTACTAGGTGTAGAACCAACCTTAACCTTGAATGGTATTTTTATATCGCAAAGACCATCTGCTCCTGTTCTAACAAAATTAAAGTCAAAATCAGATAGTTCTTCAAGTCCTTCAAGCACTCGTTTAAATTGCCCGTGCACATCTGACAATGTTAACCACCTAAAAAGTGACGTGTTTAAAACAGCTTCATCCTCGATTGATTTTATTTTTACTGGACTATAAACAATATCCTCTAAAGAATTTAAAATATAATCTTTTAAATCCCGACCTAATTTATACAAGTTTTTGTAATAATCAACATCAGTTCCTAATGAAAAGTACTGGTCACCTAACTTCAAAAAGCTACTGCCTAATGTTTCATGCGTATGTTTACTAGTTGTTTGACCTTTAAAACCAATTTTTACATTACCTATCTTATGCTCAACACCATAATTGTCAAACACAGTCAAATAAAACATAGTTACGAATGAGTAGTCGTTCCAGTAATCAACATCTAGATAAGCAACGTTCTTTGAACCGGTTTGCTTGTATTCATTTTTACGCAGAACTACAAATTTCATAAGCACATCCATTTATAAAACCAATATATTCATAAATATCCATTCTTATAAGTAAATTCAAAATAATAACAAAACCAACCAACGCTCTGCTTGACGCGTTTTATAAAATCTTACTGTTAATTAAAATAATCACTGGCTATTCATTTTAAATAATGGCAAATCTTGTATTTTTTATTCGAACCGCAAGGACATAAATCATTCCGTGGGAAGTTTTTCGGTATGTTTAATGGTTTTGGACTGCTTAACAGAGCATCCGATATTTTAAGCTGGTTGATCTTTGCGGCTAATTCCTTTATCGATAGCATGTGATCAGGATGGAATCTGTAAATTATGCCTGTATTTGATAACTCGTAATGAATTAACGAATTAAGGTATGAAAATACTTCTTTTACATGCTTTTCTTGATTGTTTTGAGTATCGATAGCAGCATACATAATAATCTGGTGCGCTAATTCCAACTCAAACTTATGCAAGATGAAGTACTGCGCACAAGCTAGTTTTTCTTCTGGTGTTGCATCAAATACCGACTGGACAAAACTCTTGTATTCATTTGCTGCTTCTTGTGAAAACAGTCCTTCAGACTGCTTCGTTAAGTATAAGGCTTTGGCGAAGTGTGCTCTTTCAATGCCACTCCTGAGAGCATCATTAAGGTACTCTAAGATGCTTTCATCAGCACTTAAATTCAGCTCTTGGTTGATAGCCTTAGTCGCGACAATGAATTTTGCTTTTGCAGAACCTAGTTCTGCTGATTTTATATAGTGAGCGTTGGCTTTTAGGTGATCACCTGCATCGACGTAATGCTCCGCCAGCACAAGATTTGCTCGACTGCTGCCAAGTTGTGCACTTTCAGTAAGCCATTGCAATCCATATTCCGCGTCTACTTCTTGCCCATGCAAACCTTTTAGATAGATCTCACCTAATAGGCTCATAGCGTCAGCATGTTCTTTCCGAGCCGCACGACTTAGATGCATTACCGCATCTCGTTTAACTTCAGACGCTGCTGTATATGGACGCAACCAATGGCCATCGTTTAGCATTAAACAACCAAGTGTTGATTTGCAGGCAAAACTGATCCACTGTTTGCATCGAATTTTGATCCGCTTTACTCAGCCATTATGGGCATGAGATTTGGGTTTTCTCAAGCATCACCTCCTCGCTGTTTTAGCCTTTCTGCTTGATTCTTTAAACCGATAACTATTGTTGCCTGTCTCGATGATATGGCAGTGATGGGTCAGGCGGTCTAATAGCGCGGTCGTCATCTTTGCATCTCCAAACACTTTGGGCCATTCGCTGAAGCTTAGGTTTGTTGTGATGATGACACTGGTTTTTTCATACAGCTTGGCCAATAGATGGAAGAGCAGCGCTCCACCATGTTGACTAAAGGGTACATACCCCAGTTCATCCAGAATGACCACATCCACACCGCTCAGTCGTGCGGCTATCCTGCCGGTTTGGTCTTTGCGTTTTTCCAGCTCCAGTGCATTCACCAGCTCTAACGTCGAGATAAACCGAACCCGCAACTGATGATGTTGAATGGCTTGGACGCCCAGTGCTGTTGCCAGATGGGTTTTACCAGTACCGGGCCCCCCCACCAGCACGATATTCTGGCTACTTTGGATAAAGTCACAGCGGTGTAAGTCCTGTACCAATCGTTCATCCACTTCGCTTTCCTGGAAGTTAAAACCGTACAAGTCCCGGTACGCCGGGAAGCGGGCTGCACTCATTTGATAAGCGACGGAGCGAACTTCGCGGTCAGCCACTTCGGCTTTGAGCAAGATATCCAGTATGGGCAGTGCGTGTTGCCAGGCCGGAGCGTTTTGTAGTGCTAAGTCCTGCACGCTTTGGCGCATTCCATAGAGTTTCAACTGTTTAAGCAGGGCTTGCAGGGCTTCAATGTGCATAACCACCTCCTAATTGTTCGTAGCGGCTGGTATCGCTGATGGGTTCAATGCTCAGTTGCAGATGTGCTGCCACAGGGACTGGCTCGGGGGGCGGTGTCTCTATCAATCGGTGCAGGCAGTTGATGACATGGTCTTTGGAGGCGCAGCCACTTTGCAGTGCTTCCGTAATAGCTTGCTCCACCAGTTCAGCTTCATGATGCAGCACCAGAGCCAGCACATCGACCATCTGTCGGTCACCACCGATTTTACGCAGCAGCACCTGCTGCAATTGCTTAAAGCTCTCAGGCAAGGTTTGGAAGGGGGCACCGTTTCGCAGTGAACCCGGTTTACGCTGTGCCACCAGTAAGTAATGCCGCCAGTTGTAGAGCACCTGACCCGGCGCATTGTGGTCTCGCGTAAACACACGCAGGTGCTCTGTCACCTTCCTGCCTTCGGCAATGATATGGAGCACGGCCGGATAGACCCGAAGACTGACTCTGCGGTTTGCAAAGCTCGCGGGGACGCTATATTTGTTGTTTTCGAAGGTGACCAGGCAAGTCGATGAGACCTGTTTGCTGTGTTCGATAAAACCGTCAAAGCCACTGCTGATGTGCATCAGGTGCAAACGCTCTTCCTGCAAGCACTGCCAGAGCGTGTGAGGTTTAAACTCCGGGTGCTGTTGTTGCCACACCGCTTGGCATTCTTGTTCCAGCCAGTCATTGAGCGCTTCAAGCGAGTTAAATCCAGGTGCTTTATGCCACAGTGCATACCGACCATCCTGCACCGCTTTTTCCACCTGACCTTTTTCCCAACCGGCTGCCGGATTACAGAAATCAGCTTCAAACAGATAATGACTGGCCATCGCCTGGAAGCGTTTGTTCACCACCCGTTCTTTGCCACGACCAATTTTATCGACAGCCGTTTTCATGTTGTCGTAAATACCGCGCTCAGGAACTCCACCAAACACCCGGAAGGCCTGCGTGTGTGCATCAAACAGCATCTCGTGGGTTTGCGTCCAGTAGGCCCGTTGGTAACTGACTTTACTGTGACAGAGCTTAAAGTGCGCGACTTGTACTTTCACCTTCTTGCCACCAATGGACACCCAGTTCTCGCCCCAGTCAAACTGAAACGCTTCACCTGGCGCGAACTGTAGCGGCACATACACTTGTTTGCTGACCGTCTGCTGCTGACGCCACAACCGGGCAAAGGCTGCCACCCTGTCGTACGAACCGGTGTAGCCTTGTGGCACCAACTCGTGATACAGCTGTTTCACCGTTTTACGCTGTTTACGTGGCTTTTTTACCTCTCGCTCAAGCGCTTCTGTGAGCAGAGTTTCAAACGCATCCAGCTTGCTGACACAAGCTCGCTGTGGATACGCAGGCTCGACCTGCTCTTGGCTTAAGTACTTCTTCAGGGTATTTCTGGATAAACCAGTACGTCTGGCTATCTCCCGCTTAGATAGTCCTTCACGGAAATACCATCGTCTTATTACGCTTAAAAGGGCCACATCTAACACTCCACATTCTCCTGCCAGAACCGGACAGGATTGATTAAAAATGTGGATCAGTTTTCGATGCAAATCTGGGGGGGTAGTGGATCACTTCTGGGTGCAATTCAACA
>NZ_JBHSGB010000027.1:0-1203 GCF_042654345.1 Rheinheimera marina | reverse complement strand
ACGGTAATCATCCCTTAAATTAACTGACGTCAAAAGTAGAATTTTCTCGTACGATAAACGCAGGAGATTCTGCATATGAAAACATCAAAATTTAGTGACAGCCAAATTCTGGCGATTTTAAAACAAGCGGAGGCTGGCGCACCAGTTCCTGAGCTGTGCCGTGAACATGGCATGAGTTCAGCCACCTTTTACAAATGGCGCGCCAAATTTGGCGGGATGGATGCGTCGATGATGGCTCGCCTGAAAGAGCTGGAAACCGAAAATGCCCGGCTGAAAAAAATGTATGCCGAAGAGCGGCTCAAAGCCGAAATACTCAAAGAGGCTATCGAAAAAAAGTGGTGAAGCCGTCGCGCCGACGGGAGTTGGCGCAAAAGGCGGTGCGGGAGAAATCCATTTCGGTCACATTGGCCTGTGCGGTGTTTAGTATCAGTGAAACCTGCTACCGCTATCAGGCCCGTCTGAGTGATGAAAACGCACAAATTGCAGACTGGCTGCTGCGCTTAACGACCACGCACCGCAGCTGGGGATTTGGCATGTGTTTCTATTACCTGCGTAACGTTAAACGTTTTGGCTGGAACCATAAACGCGTGCTGCGGATTTACCGCGAGCTGGAGCTGAACTTAAGGATAAAACCCAAGAAGCGCCTCACCCGCGAAAAGCCTGAGCCGTTGGCGGTGCCGCAGATGAAGAATCAGTGCTGGTCGATGGATTTTATGCATGACCAACTGGAAGATGGTCGCAGCTTCCGCCTGCTGAATATCATTGATGATTTTAACCGGGAAGGCTTAGCCATTGAGGTCGACTTCTCGCTACCGGCAGAACGGGTAGTCAGGGTTCTCAATCAAGTCATTGAATGGCGTGGCAAACCCAAGGAAATTCGCAGCGATAACGGCCCAGAGTACATTGGTTCGGTGCTCAAAAACTGGGCAGAATCAAACGGAGTGACCCTGAAGTTTATTCAGCCTGGCAATCCCCAGCAAAATGCTTATGTGGAGCGCTACAACCGCACAGTCCGGTATGAATGGCTCAGCCAGTATTTATTTGCAAGTATTGCCGAGGTTCAGGACTATGCGACAGAATGGCTGTGGTTTTACAACAATGAACGGCCAAACAAAGCCTTGGGTGGCATACCACCGAAGTACAAAGACAATTTAATAACACAGGCTTCTACTTCAAGCGTCCATTAAAAATGGGATGATTACC
>NZ_JBHSGB010000026.1:0-6299 GCF_042654345.1 Rheinheimera marina | reverse complement strand
TTTAGGCGGGAGCATCGTTCCTACCCAAGGCAAGTCAAACGGAAACCAAGCAAATATGCGCACAAAAAATAATGCCAGTCAGCTTAACTGACTGGCATTAGGCCTGAAGGCCCCTTTTTATTCAGTCGCGTTAAAACAGCCGGTTTAAACCGTTCATCGCCGCTACCCGATAGGCTTCCGCCATGGTTGGGTAGTTAAAGGTGGTATGCACGAAGTACTCAATGGTATTGCCACCATTCTTCTGCATCATGATCGCCTGGCCAATGTGGACAATTTCCGCCGCCCGTTCGCCAAAACAGTGGATGCCTAATATCTCTTTGGTATCGCGGTGAAACAGGATCTTCAGGCTGCCAACACTGGTGTTGGCAATTTGTGCCCTTGCCAGATGTTTAAACTGGGCGCGGCCGACTTCATAAGGAATTCGGGCTGATGTCAGTTCCTGCTCATTTTTACCGACCGAACTCATCTCCGGAATGGTGTAAATACCGACTGGAATGTCATCAATCAGCCGGGTGTCGCAGTGGCCATGAATGATCGAATTGCCGGCGATGCGGCCTTGATCATAAGCTGCACTGGCCAGGCTTGGGTAACCAATCACATCGCCGACGGCATAGATGTTCGGCACCTCGGTCTGATAATTTTCATTCACCTTTAACTGACCTCGGCGGTCTGCGATCAGGCCCACGGCGGACAGGTTGAGTAAGTCAGTGTTGCCGGTCCGGCCATTGGCGAACAAAATGCAGTCGGCTTTCATCTTTTTGCCGGATTGCAGGTGCAGGATCACACCATCGTCGCAGCCTTCAATATGATCGAATTCCTCACCATGGCGGATTGTTACACCGGAGTTCCAGAAGTGATAACTCAGCGCATCGGAGATCTCGGTGTCCATAAAGGCCAGCAGACGGTCACGGGTATTGACCAGATCAACCCGCACCCCTAGACCACGGAAGATAGAGGCGTACTCACAACCTATCACGCCGGCGCCAAAAATAATGATATGACGCGGGTCATCCTGCAGTGACAGGATGGTGTCACTGTCGAAGATACGCGGGTGGCTAAAATCCACGTTATCCGGACGGTAGGGGCGTGAACCAGTCGCCAGCACAATATGCTCAGCAGAAATAATTTGGTCTGGTGCGTCCGGGGTTTGAATGCGCAGGCGATTAGCATCCACAAACGAGGCGATACCGGCAATGACTTTGACCCGGTTACGTTCATAAAAACTGCCGCGTAATTGCACTTGTTTGCGGATTACGCCTGCGGCATGTTTCAGAATTTGTGGAAAGGTCAGGTTGGACGACTGATCATCCATCTGGAACAACGGGTTTTCTTTGTACTCAATAAAGCGACTGACCGAATGACGTAAGGCTTTGGATGGGATAGTGCCCCAGTGAGTGCAGCCGCCGCCGACTTTTTCATAACGTTCGATCACCGCAACGCGTTTGCCGCTCTTGGCCAGGTTCATGGCGGCACCTTCACCGCCGGGGCCTGTGCCGATAATAATTGCGTCAAAATCGTATTGAACCGCTTTGGTTGTTTTAGCCACTGTGTTACCCCGTTGATTTGTATGGCCTTAGTGTACGCAGAAATCCGCCAAAACGGCGATAAAAAAGGCGGCTGACGCCACCTTTTTTGGTTTATGCAAATTGCGCGGTGAGCAATCGCCACTGCTTTTGCTGCGCCCTCCAACTGGCTTTCAGATCCGCCACCTGTTGTTTGAGGTCGAAACCTGCGTACTGCTCGGTCAGTTGTTGTTTCTTTTGCTGCAGCAATGACTTTTTTGCTTCGTAATACAACTGCAGTTTCTCTTGCAGCAGGTCGTATTCGTGCTGCAGTTTCTGCAATGTCAGCTCTGCATCCGGTAAGTGCAATACACGGGATTGGGCGCGCTTTAACTGCATCTGCGCTTTTGCTTTTTCAATACGCTCTTGTGGGCATACTTTCAGATTGCGGGTCAAACCCAGATACGAACAGCTTTTAATCAGCCATTTGGTTGGATCAAACTGCCACCACTTAATACCATTCCGGTAATCGTATTCAAAAATATGATGGAAGTTATGGTAACCCTCACCATAAGTCAGAAAAGCTAACACGCCATTGTCACGGGCACTGTTCTGATCGGTATAAGGACGACTTCCCCAGATATGCGCCAGTGAGTTAATAAAAAAGGTAAAGTGGTGGCTCAGAGTCAGGCGTAATACGCCGACGCTCAGCAGCATCCCCAAAATACTGTCAGTCAGCATACCCAATACCAATGGAATGCCGAAGTTGGTCAGTATGGTCAACCACAGGTAATTGCGGTGCTGCCACATCACAATCTTGTTGTTCTGCAGATCACGCGCGTTGCTGTAGTCCGAATAGGTATTGCTTTGGTACTCACGCAGCATCCAGCCAATATGACTGAACCAGAAACCGCGTTGTGCCGAGTAAGGGTCTTTGTCGTTTTGGTCAACAAACTTATGGTGCACGCGGTGATCAGACGACCAGTGCAGCGCGCTGTTTTGCAACGCAAAAGCTCCGCCTATCGCAAAAATCCATTGCAATACAGGGTGTGCATCGTAGGTTTTGTGCGCCCATAACCGGTGATAACCTGCGGTAATCGACATGCCGCAGTAACCAAGGCACAGCACTGTGGCAATAATTTCAGTCCAGCTAAAACCTACGGCAATGGCATACCAAGGCACCAGGATCAGGGAAACTAAAAAGGTGGACGCAAACAGAATAATGTTGGTCCAGATCAGAGGTGGTTTGTTCATTCAGATTGACTCAGCTTACAACTGTTCGCCAATTTAGCCGTGCAATGCAGGCGGGTCAAGGTCTAAAATGGTGGCCGGACCAAAAGGAGCGGGCAGTGAGCAGAGCACAACAAAAAGAAAAAACCAGACGTGCAATTATAGATGCAGCTTTTCAACAGCTTAGCCCGGAGAAAGCCTATTCCAGCCTGAGTTTACGTGAAGTAGCTAGGGAAGCTGGTATAGCCCCCACATCCTTCTACCGGCACTTTGCCGACATGGATGAACTCGGGTTAACGCTGGTCGATGAAGCGGGTCTGATGCTGCGGCAGTTGCTGCGTCAGGCCCGTAATAAAATAGAAAACAATGGCAGCGTGATCCGCACCTCAATCGAAACCTTTATGGAGTTTGTGGTGGGGCACAGCAACGGGTTCCGCTTATTACTGCGGGAACGTTCTGGCACCTCTGCTGCATTTCGCAGTGCGGTCGCCCGTGAGATCCATCATTTTGCTGCTGAGCTTGCCGATTACCTGCGCAAGGAAACCGAGATCCCCGGCGAAATGGCGCAGGTGCAAGCCGATGCAATGGTGATTATTGTATTTCATGCTGGTGCCGACGCCTTGGATGCGACCCCGGAACAGCGCCGCCAGATTACTCACCGTACTATTACCCAACTGCGCTGGCTGGCGCATGGCGCCGCCAGCTATGGACGCAAAGCTAAGGATTGATTTTCCGCAGCCAGACACCGGACTCAATGTGGTGGCTGTAAGGGAACTGGTCAAATAACGCAAAAGCCTGAATATGGTGAGTCTGGCTCAGTGTTTTCAGATTGTGCTCCAGTGTTTCCGGGTTGCAGGAGATATAAATAATGTCCTGAAACTGAGAGACAAACTGTTCAGTGGCTGGGTCCAGACCTGCCCGCGGCGGGTCGACCAGAATAGTGTTCAGCTGTAAGTGGGATAAATCCAGCTGCTTAAGAGCCTTTCCTTGCGCCATCGCCGCACTGACATCTTCCGCAGACATTTGCAGCACCTGCAGATTCGCCACTTTATTGAGCTCAATATTCAGTTGGGCCGATTTAATCGAACTGCGGGAAATTTCTGTGGCGACCACCTGTCGAAAGTAGGGGGCTAATGCCAAGGAGAAGTTGCCGTTGCCGCAGTAAAGCTCCAGCAAATCACCGTCCAGCTGCTTGGCGATGTCACAGGCCCAGCCTAACATCTGTTGGTTCACGCCGGCATTAGGCTGAGTAAAACTGTTTTCAACTTGTTGATAGCTGAGTTTGCGACCCTGCACATTCAGTTGTTCCATCACATGGTCACGATCAACCAACACTTTTTGTTTGCGGGCTCGGCCAATGAAATCCAGTGGCGCGAATTCAGCCAGCTCTTGTTTTAACTCAGCCGCCTGTTCAGCCCAATTGTCCGCTAAGGGTTTTTTATAAATCAATGACACCAGCAATTCGCCACTTAAGGTGCTCAGGTAGTCCACCTGATACAGCTTGTGTCGCAGCTCGGGCTTTTGTTTTAGTTTCTCTAGCAGTACAGGCATAAAGTCGGCGATGCGTTTACTGGCGACAGGGAAATAATCAATACGTTGCTTTTGTTTGGTTTCTGGGTCAAACATAATGTGGAATAAGTCATCGCCTTCATGCCAAATCCTGAATTCGGCCCGTTGCCGGTAATGGCTGGGTTCAGAGCGGAATAACTCTAATGCAGGCAAGGAATAGCCGGACAGCAAAGCCGAGGTCTGCGCCGCTTTCTCTGCAAGCTGTTGTTCATAGAGTTCCGGGTACACTTGTCCCAATGCCATCACGTTGTTCTCCTGGCCAAAAAAGCGGCTTATTCTAAGGGCTTTTTAGCGAAAGTCCATCAAGCCTAGCTGATTGCCGGTGTAACTTCGATTGTTCCGCCGGTATAGGCTCTGGCAAAATAGCGCGGAGATTAATAAAGGTAGTGCCTGATGCGAATTGGTGTAATAGATAGCGGCGTGGGTGGATTATCCATTCTTAACGTGGTGCGGGCGCAGGTACCGGCACACTACTTCTATTGTATGGACAATCAGTACCTGCCTTATGGCACCAAAAGCGAATTGTTTATTCGGCAGCGTTTGGTGCAACTGACTCAATACCTGGTGACGCAACATCAGGTGGAGCTCGTGCTGATTGCCTGCAATACCGCAACCACTCAGGCAGTGGATCATCTGCGTCAGCAGTTTGACTTACCTTTTGTTGGGGTGGTCCCCGCAATTAAACCTGCAGCCCACTATTGCGGCGCCCGGCCTTTTGCTGTTTTAGCCACGCAGGCCACTGTGAATGGACCTTATATAGAGCAACTGGTCGCGGAGTTTGCACCTGCTAATGATGTTGAGTTAATAGGGTCCAGTGAGCTGGTGTTGTTGGCTGAGCAAAAGGTCTGGTATCGCGCCGATGTGGCTGCACAAGTTCATCGAGTGTTGGCTGCTACATCATTATCGGTATCAAAAACCACTGCTGTGGTTTTGGGTTGCACCCATTTTCCCTTTTTAGCGGACGAAATTCGAAGCTGGCTGGGCAGCGAAGTGGAGTTGTTCGATACTGCCGATGCAATAGCCCGACGGGTGATGCAGTTAAAGCTGCAGTTTGCATTTAATGATGAGCAGGAAAAGTCAGCGGATGTGTTTATCAGTACAGCGGAGCTAGATGCTATTCAGCAGAGACGTCTGTCTGAGTTAGGATTTGGCCAGCACTTATGCTGGCCAAATCCGGCAGAGACAGAAAAGGATTATTCGTCGTTGTCGTCGTTATCCTGATCCTGACGTTCTTTCGCTTCACGTACTTTTAAAGTGCGCTCCTGAAATTCAAAGTCATTCAGCTTCTGGATCATCTTCGTCGCATCTTTTGCAGCGACTTCAACAAAGCCAAAACCACGACGTCGTCCAGTCTGGCGATCCTTCATCAGGCGCACATTGATGACAATACCGAATTTCTGAAACAACTCGCGCACCGCATCTTCATTCGCACGGTAAGGCAGATTACCTACATATAAGGTGGAGGTCTCACCTTGATAACTTGTTTTCGCAGCAGGCCGGCTTGGACTGGTTTCCAGTTCAGCGCCTTTGGTCTGCACCAGGACCGGGATTAATATACCAGCCAGCACAACGCCAAGTGATACCAGGGTAGCGGCATCCAGGCCCAAGTCTGGCAGAAAAGAAAATAACAGATAGGTCAGAATGGCTAAGGCCAGTGTAAAAGGTAATGAGCGTTGTAAGTTAGTCCACATAAACATTCCCTAAGTCATTATTAAAATAGTCAGATCAGAAAGACGCATTAAATAGCTTTCTTATATTAGCGACTAGATCTTAAGCAGCCAACTGCTAAATCGCTGTGAACTAAGGGGGTTTCCGTCTCAATTCTGTACATATCGCTGATTTAACCGTCAAACGATCGTGAAATCGTTAAAAAGTCATATTTCCCTGTTGCACGGTTTCAAAAACTCCCTATAATGCGCGCCATGCCGACGGGGTGAAGCGAAAGCGACTCTGGTGGTGATAAAAAATGAAGTGAAAAACATCGTAAAATGATGCTTG
>NZ_JBHSGB010000025.1:0-841 GCF_042654345.1 Rheinheimera marina | reverse complement strand
TGTAGTGGCACACTGAATTTGGCCACCTGATTAGAGGTGTTATGATCCACCTCGTAAGCAATTAGGTGACATGATGAACAAAAAGACAAGACCCACATTCAGCCCTGAATTTCGTCTGGAATGCGCGCAACTGGTGCTGGACCAAGGTTACTCGGTTGCTAACGCAGCGGCAGCGATGAATGTTGGTAAATCCACCATGGATAAATGGGTTCGGCAATTGCGCGAAGAACGCTCCGGAGTCACGCCCAAAGCCACACCGATGACGCCAGATCAGCTAAAAATTCGCGAATTAGAGAAGCGGATCAAGCAGATAGAGCTGGAAAAAGAAATCCTAAAAAAGGCTACCGCTCTCTTGATGTCGGACTCGCTGAACAATTCACGATAATTGCTCAGCTCAAGCAGAGTTATGCCGTGGCGCAGTTGTGCCGGGTGTTTGAAGTCCATCGCAGCAGCTTTAAGTATTGGAAAAAGCCCAAGCAGGTGCAGCCTGAGCAGGTTGTCCGGCTAAGCAAAGTCCGTGAGTTGTTTGATGCCAGCAATGGCTCCGCAGGCTCTCGTAGCATTGCAACGATGGCAAGCGCACAGGGCGTTAAAATGAGCCGTTACCTGGCGGCTAAGTACATGGAAAAGCTTGGGTTTATCAGCTGTCAGCTGCCGTCGCATTCATATAAAAAGACCGGCAGTGAGCGGATTGATATCCCAAATTTGCTGGCTCGCCAGTTTGCCGTAACCAAGCCAAATCAGGTGTGGTGCGGCGATGTGACTTATATCTGGACAGGCAACCGCTGGGCATACTTAGCGGTAGTGATGGATTTATTTGCAAGAAAACCAATTGGTTGGG
>NZ_JBHSGB010000024.1:0-8521 GCF_042654345.1 Rheinheimera marina | reverse complement strand
TGCATAGAAAAAGGCCTGCGACGTCTCTGTTGCAGGCCTTTATACAGCAGTCACTGGATCGGTCAACCGATCTGAAATTGGCTTAACTGATCGGCATTAGCTCTTTAGCCGCCCTTTTTTGCTGCACTATTTCAGCTGACGCTCAAAAAACGCCGTCATGGTTTTGTGCAGATGGGTTTGTACCTGCTGACCAAACATCGAGTGTTTACTGCCCGGGTAATCCATGCTGTCAAACAACTTGCCTTGCTTCTGCAATTCTGAGTACAGCTTGGTGCTGTGGGTGAAGAGCACATTGTCATCGGCCATGCCATGGTAAATCAGCAGGTTGCCCTGATAGTCTTTGACATAAGGGAAGACTGCACTGGCTTCATAACCAGCTTTATTGCTGTTTGGATTGCCAAGATAACGCTCAGTGTAGTGTGTGTCGTATAAAGACCAGTCGGTCACAGGAGCTCCGGCCACGCCGGCTTTGAAGTAATCACCTGCTTTGAACATGGCCATAATGGTCATATAGCCGCCATAGCTGTGGCCATAGATACCAATATTGGCCGCGTCGACGTAAGGCAGGCTGCGCAGGTAATCGACACCTGTGATTTGGTCTTCAATCTCGACCACGGCCAGTTTCTTGTAAATTGGATCTTCAAAGGCTTTACCGCGGTTTTCCGAGCCTCTGTTGTCCAGTTGAAACACCAGATAACCCTGCTGCACCAGATACTGGAAGTACAGGTCTTTCTGGCTCCAGCTGTTGGTCACACGCTGGGCACCTGGACCACCATAGACCCCCACCACCACAGGGTATTTTTTACCGGCTTGCAGAGTTTTTGGCTGAAACAGGCGGTAATGCAACGTTTGGCCGTCTTTGGCTTTTAAGGTGCCAAAGCGGGGTTGTACCATACCGTCTTTGTATGCAGCCAGAGGGTGTGTGCCGGCGACGTCATTCGCTTCCAGGACGGTCAGTACCTGTCCAGAAGTTGCCCGCAAGTCTACCTTGGTCGGCTGAGTCACGCTGGAGAAGCTGTCAATAAAGCTCTCGCCGCTTTTCGCCATCACCACAGCATGGGAATAGCCTGGCGTCGTCAGGCGCTCTATCGCTCCACCTTTGAGCGACACTGAATACAAATGGCTTTCCAGCGGTGTATCTTTACGGCCAGAAAAAAACACCAGCCCTTTTTCTTCGTTAATGGCTTCAACTTTATTGACGACCCAATCCCCTTGCGTCAGCTGCCGTACCAGCTGACCGTCATTTTTGTACAAATACAGATGCTTGTAACCGTCACGTTCTGACGCCCAGACAAAATGTTGACCGTCTTTGAGGAAATACAGGTCGTCGTGCAGATTCAGCCAGGTCTTGCTGCGTTCAGTTAACAACACTCTGGTTTGCTTGGCTGGCAGCTTGACAGAGCGTAGCTCCAGCTGTTGCTGGTCACGACTTTGCCATTGATAAGTCAGTTCATTGGCAGACTGAGTCCAGCTCACCCGGGTCAGGTAAATGTCCTGCTCTTTGCCTAAATCCAGCCACTGGGTAGCAGGTTGCTCAATGCGGGTTACCCCCAGCTGAATATGAACGTTCGGAGTGCCGGTAAAGGGATAACGCTGACTGAACAGTTTAATTTCGTCAGCGTAAATTTCATTTCGCACCGCTTCCGCCACAGGGCTTTCGTCCACCCGGCTAAAAGCAATTTGACTGTCATCCGGCGCCCACCAGTAGCCCGTCATCCGGTGCATTTCTTCCTGCGCAACAAACTCCGCCATACCGTTTTTAATCACGCCGCCACCATCTGAGGTCAGCTGAGTTTCTTTGTTGGTTTGCAGATCCAATACATAAAGGTTTTGCTCGCGAACAAAGGACACATAGCGGCCTTTCGGCGAGATTTGCGCGTCGGTTTCAAAGGCCTCCGTATCCGTCAGCTTACGTGCTTTGCCCGTGGGGACATCGTAGTAATACAAATCCCCATTGAGCGGAAATAACAGTGCCTTGCCATCTTTAGACCAGTTGTAGCTGACAATACCAGAAGCAAACAATCGCAGCCGCTCCCGGCGGGCTTTCTCTTCATCGGACAGGGTTTCTGGTCCGGAAAATAAGCTGTCTGAATCGACCAGCAGGCTATGTTTGCCTTCTTTTAACTGGTATTGCCATAAGTCCAGTCGGTTGGCATCCGTGCTTTTACCTTTGAGGTACGTCACCCGGCTGCCGTCGGGCGAAAACGCCAAAGCTCTTGGCGCAGTGCCACTTAGTGCTGGTTCGGCAAACAGGCGTTCAAGCGTCAGCGGCTGATTCGCCACTGCACTGCCGGCTATCAACAGCAAAGAGCCTGACGCCGCTACAGTAATTATTTTCACAGAGGATCCCCTCAATAGTTATTGTTCTGACTAAAACCTTGCACTGAAAGCGTGCAATTTCAGTCTTTGTTCACGCCTCATTTTACGGCGATTTGCCCTGAACCTGCACCATAGAAGTTCAACGCCGCCTGTTACAAACCCAACAAATCAGAGACAGAACGCCAATATTCGTAGATAAAGCCACAGAAAATCACGATAGACAAAAATTAATTTTTCTCATATGGTCAATAAAGAGCTCAGCAAACAAAGAACTGAGACACACAAAATCCAGATGAGAAGGCAATAATAATGAGCAAAAATAACTATAACCCTATCGCCCTGGCGATAAAAACTGCCCTGTGTGGCAGTCTGTTACTTGGCACCGGCGCTCTGGCTCAGGACGCAGCCCAAACACCAGCCGCATCCGACGATAAAGACGTAGAAAAAATTGTGGTGGTAGGTTCGCGCGGTGCACCACGGTCGGTTGGCGACTCTGCGGTGCCAGTGGATGTGATTGGCGGCGAAGAGTTTGCCAAAAACGGCACCAGCGATATGGTCAGCCTGATGAGTGCCAACGTCCCTTCTTTTAATGTCAATGCCCAGCCAATCAACGATGCGTCTACATTAATCCGTCCAGCCAACTTACGTGGTTTACCACCGGATAGCACCCTGGTGCTGGTTAATGGCAAGCGTCGTCACCGTGCTGCGGTGATCACCTTCTTAGGCAGCGGTATTTCTGACGGCTCGCAAGGCCCGGATATTTCGGTGATTCCATCCATTGCATTAAAACAAATTGAAGTATTGCGGGACGGTGCGGCGGCACAGTATGGTTCCGACGCCATCGCTGGTGTGATTAACTTCCGCTTAAAAGATGCCTCCGAAGGTGGCTCGCTGGAAGTAAAAACCGGCCAACATTATGAAGGCGACGGTGATTTACGTCAGATCTCAGGAAACATTGGCCTGCCTTTCACCGACAATGGCTTTGCCAACTTAAGCGCAGAGTACAAGCAATCCGACCCAACCAGTCGCTCTGTACAACGTTGGGACGCCACAGATTCCATCGCCTCTGGCAACAATCTGATTGCCGACCCGGCTCAGGTCTGGGGTTCACCTGAGTTTAAGCGCGACGCCAAAGTGTTTTTAAATATGGGCGCCGAAGTGGCGAAAAATCGTGAGTTCTATTTGTTTACTAACTGGGCAGAACGTGATGTCGAAGGTGGCTTCTATTTCCGTCACCCTACGACACGCGGCGGAGTGTACTCCAATGATGGTGGCGAAACCTTATTGATTGGCAATCTGGATGAGTCAATGGGCTCTTGCCCAACGGTTGACGCGACGCAGAATTTTGCCGATCTGACGGCTGATGTGAATGCACTGCCAGACCATTGCTTTACCTTTTTCAGTATGTTGCCTGGCGGCTTTACCCCTAAATTTGGCGGTGTGGTGACAGACACGGCCATTGCTTCTGGTGTGAAAGGTGAACTGGATTCAGGTTGGTTCTTTGACGCCAGTATGTCGGTGGGTCGCAGTGAAGTTGAGTTCTATATTAAAAACACCATCAACCCTTCGTTAGGTGCCGATACGCCACGTAGCTTCAGCCCGGGTAAGTATGTGCAGCTGGAAAAAGCAGCCAACCTGGATTTCAACAAGCCGATTGAAGTGGATGCACTGCCCTATCCACTGAACGTCGCCGGTGGTGTGGAATACCGTGACGAGACCTTTGAGATTTATGCCGGTGACCCGGCTTCATTTGAAGTGGGCTCATTAGCTTCTCAGGGCTTTGGTATTGGTTCCAACGGCTTCCCAGGCTTTAAGCCAGAAGATGCCGGCTCCTTCAATCGCTACAGCTATGCAGCTTATACTGAATTAGGTGCTGAATTCAGTGACGCTTTCAGGATGGATTTTGCACTGCGCTACGAAGACTTTGAAGATTTCGGCAATACCACCAATGGCAAAGTCACGGCCCGTTACCAATTGACTGACGAGCTGGCACTGCGCGCTGCAGCGAGCACAGGGTTCCGCGCGCCAACCATTGGCCAGAGCAGTGTGCGTAACGTGACCACTTCTTTCGCAGCTGGCTTGGGTTTGGTTGACACCGCCACCCTGCCACCAACGCACCCAATTTCAGTGCAAAAAGGCGGTAAACCGCTGACGCCTGAAGAATCGAAAAACTTCTCTATTGGCACTGTGTTAGAAGTGGATGACTGGTATGTCACGCTGGACTACTTCCATATCAAAGTGGAAGACCGCATTAGCCAAACCTCATCACTGGATTTGACCCCAGAAGATATCGAAGCACTACTGGCGCTGGGAGTGAAAGACGCCTCCAGCTTTACCGGTGTTAAATACTTTACCAATGACTTCGACACCACCACTCAGGGTGTTGATTTAGTGTCGAACTACTCGATGGATTTATGGGGCGGCCGTACCACCTTCTCTCTGGCATATAACTGGACAGATACCACGGTTGACAGCCATTCAGAATACATCAGCGACGCTAAAGTAGAGCAGCTGGAACGTGGTCTGCCACGGGTACGTGGTAGCTTTACCCTGGCACAAAACTATGGTGACTGGGAAGGTTTTATCCGCTTTAACCATTTCGGCGCTTTCTATGAAGACCACTTAGACAGTGGTGTGTTGTTGGAGTCTGAAGGGGGTTTGCCCATTGAGGTGGGCTCAGAAATTACCACCGACATGGAACTGACTTACCATGTGAATGACAGTTATGACATTGCAGTGGGCGCGCAGAATATTTTTGACGTGTACCCGGATGAACATAAATGGGATGGTGTGGCAGGTTCAAAATACCCGACTACTGCAGTCATGGGTATTAACGGTGGCTTCTACTACGCCCGCTTTACCTATAAGTTCTAATCAACCACTAGGGCTTGTTGACGCTTCGAGGTTAAAGTTTGTTCGCTCTGGCGGCGTTCTGAACGCGAAACGAGGAGCGAAGTTTAGTCATTCTAAATAAGCGACGAGTGACAAAGTGCAGGGCGCCGCCAGACCGAACCCGAAGGGCAGCGCCTGGCCGGTCTTTCTGCTGCGTTAGTGCTCGTTTATATAGGCTAACTACACTGCACTCGCACTGCCTGGCATAAAAACCGGCCAGACTGCGGCAAAAATAACCCTGAAACGTCAACAAGCCCTAACAACAACCCCGCTTCGGCGGGGTTTTCTATTTTAAGTCTACCCGCCAGCTTGTGTTTGAATTTACAGCCCTCCGGACTCGTGGCAAAGTTGCGCAGCAAACAGGAGAACCCCATGCAATTGATCCCTTGGCATTACGATACCGACTATGGCTTCACTCTTCGAGGCTATGCAACCCAACCGCGGGGGCTGCCTGTGTTGCACGTATTGCACGGTAATGGCTTTTGCTCACGGATGTATCAGCCGCTGCTGGAGTTGTTGTATCCGTATTTCGACCTGTTTTTATCCGACGCCCAAGGCCATGGTGATTCAGACCGCGGCGGTCCCTTTATCGGCTGGAACGCCAGCGCAGAATTAGCATTGGCAGCCTTTCAGGCTCATCGACATCACTATACCAACGTTCCCTGCTATGGATTAGGGCACAGTTTCGGTGGCGTGCTAACAGCTCTGATCAACAGCAGAGCAGATAGCCCATTTCAAAAAGTGGTGTTGCTCGACCCGGTTTTCTTTACTCCGCTGATGCTGGGTAGCATGCAAGTACTGGACTGGATGGGCCTGTACCAGCATAACCCAATGGCACGAAAAGCCCGAAAGCGCCGCGAAACATGGCAAGACCGCCAACATGCCTGGAGCTACCTGTACCAAAGAGGCATGTTTAAAGGCTGGCACGATGACGCACTGGCGGCCTATATTGACCATGCGCTTCATCATCAGGAAAGCCGTTTTAGCCTGAAATGCCCGCCAAACCGGGAGGCAGAAATTTTTGCCTCTTATCCAACGGGGTTATGGCGAGCGTTGAAACAGCAATGCAGCCCGAGTTTGTTGGTCTATGGCGATGCGACCTATGGTTTTGTCGAAAAGTCTGCCCGTAAGTGGGCTGGACTAAACCCTGCTGTGCAGCTGTTCCAGGTCACAGGCGGCCATTGTTTTATGCAAGAAGAGCCAAAACAAAGCGCCTGGCTTATCCGGCATTTTTTCGCAGCGAATCAGCCACAGGCCGATTTATCCGTGTCCCCCCCATTCCATGTCACAGAACTTGATTTATAATGGCGCCAGTTTTATGGAACCGGATCCTTATGAAAAAACAGCTATTGCTTTCTGTGTTACTCGCCAGCTTAGGTGCCTGTAGCCAGTTACCCGAACAAGCACCTGCCCCAGTCGCGCAAGTGAACGAGCCTGTGCCTGAGCCAGAACCAGAGTTGGTAGAAAATGAAGTGTTGAATGACCAGGCAACTCAGGCTGTCGCGACTGATTTTGGTCATATCTTTATTGATCGTGATATGAGCTTTAGCGGTACTTTGTCATGTCGTCATTGCCCTGGCGTCAAATACCAGCTGAATCTGTTTCAGGACGGCAAATTTGAGGCCCGCCAGGAATACATCGACAGTCCAGAGATCAATCTGGTCAAAGGCAACTGGCTATTGGAAGCCCGTACCATCCACCTGATGTCGCAAAGCGTCAAACTGCCTTCTTTCCAATTTGTCAGTAACAATAAATTGGTACTGCTGGATGAAGCCGGTAAGCCGGTTGTTTCTAAAGAAAATTTTGAATTGGTTCGCAGTCAGAATTTTGTCAAACTGGATACCAGCATGCGTATGCTGGGCTTGTATCAGGTGAAAGACAATCAGGCCAGTTTCACATCCTGCACCAACGGTGACACCGTCAGTATCGCAATGACACAGCATCATATTCCTATGCTGCGCAGCTATCAGCAGGATAAAAATCTGAATGGTAAGCCGGTCATCGCCACTATGGTGGCCCGTCAAAGCCCGAAAGAAGACAAATTGGTCTTTGTAGAGCAATTTGATCAGTTCTGGCCAGGAGCAACATGTCCCGATCAATACAAAACATCCAAAGTCCAGGGCATTGTCTGGCGCGTGAACCGGATTAAATACATCCAGGTGCCGCAGCAGTACAACCTGCGGATGATGTTTAACGACAACGCCAAGTTGTACGGTTTTTCTGGCTGCAATTTCTTTAATGGCAGCTACAGCCAAAGCTCCAACTTGCTGAAGATTGATCCCTTAGTCAGTACCCGTAAATACTGTGCTGAAAGTAACTACTATGAATCAAAGTTCACGCAACAACTGCAAAGTGCTGACCGCATAGAAGTGAATGGCGACAAGCTGCAGCTATTTCAGAACAATGAAGTGGTAGTTGAAATGAGCCCCGCGTTGAACTGATTTGTTGTCTTACTAGCGTTCCCAAAAAGCCTCTGAAATCAGGGGCTTTTTATTTGCTGTTGCGCCTGTTGATTGCGGTCATCATCCAGGCGGATAGCTATTTCACAATGATCAGGCTGCGGGAAAAACAACGCATTGATCACTTCACGCCGCACTATCCACTCACCTTTTCTAAAATGCAGCCCCGCACTACTGCTCAAGGTCAGACTTGGGTTACCGCCAAGAAGTGCATTCAATAAACGACTCAACGCAATAAGTACATTAATGATGTAAGTCATGCCTTAGCCCTCCGTGTATTCGCTGAATTGTTATAGCTGGTTAATAGAGATTTTTGAATTCCAGGTTGGGCTGTTGACGAAGTTTTCTTGCAAAGCGCTAATCCACTGATCCCGCTTTTCAGTTTTTGACCAGAGGCGGTGCGTCTGAAGTCTAAAAATGTCGGATAGAGAGGCGCAAAAGAGCACGGCAGCCGCAATAGTCGCTGCTGTTTTAAGCAAACTGCGTAAAAAATTACAGCAGCAGTCAAACTACCGATGGTTTGGAAAGCAAAAAGCAAAAACCCCGCTGCTTGAGCGGGGTTCTCAGAGGAGGAGCCTGGCGGTGAAGTACGTTGCTCGACCCATCCTGAGTCTCGTCCCTGCGGGACCCGCTGTCGCGGTCCAAAAACGTTCCAGACGTTTTTGTCGCATGGGTTGCCCTGCTCGAGCAGTTCACCTCAGGTAAGTTCAGAATGCAAAAAGGCCCAATCTTTCGATTGGGCCCTTCGGCGTTATTGGGAGCCTGGCGGTGAACTACTCTCGCATGGCAAGCGCCACACTACCATCGTCGCAGCTGCGTTTCACTTCTGAGTTCGGAATGGGTTCAGGTGG
>NZ_JBHSGB010000023.1:0-721 GCF_042654345.1 Rheinheimera marina | reverse complement strand
TTCACAAACCTAAAACATCTTGGGCGTTGTATGGTTAAGCCTCACGGGCAATTAGTATGAGTTAGCTTAACACATCACTGCGCTTCCACATCTCACCTATCAACGTTGTGGTCTCCAACAACCCTTCTGTGTACTCAAGGTACAAGGGATGACTCATCTCTTGGCCGGCTTCCCACTTAGATGCTTTCAGCGGTTATCCGTTCCGAACATAGCTACCGGGCAGTGCCATTGGCATGACAACCCGAACACCAGCGGTTCGTTCACTCCGGTCCTCTCGTACTAGGAGCAACTCCAATCAATCATCCAACGCCCACGGCAGATAGGGACCGAACTGTCTCACGACGTTCTAAACCCAGCTCGCGTACCACTTTAAATGGCGAACAGCCATACCCTTGGGACCGACTTCAGCCCCAGGATGTGATGAGCCGACATCGAGGTGCCAAACACCGCCGTCGATATGAACTCTTGGGCGGTATCAGCCTGTTATCCCCGGAGTACCTTTTATCCGTTGAGCGATGGCCCTTCCATACAGAACCACCGGATCACTAAGACCTACTTTCGTACCTGCTCGACGTGTCTGTCTCGCAGTTAAGCTGGCTTCTGCCTTTGCACTAACCGTACGATGTCCGACCGTACTTAGCCAACCTTCGTGCTCCTCCGTTACTCTTTAGGAGGAGACCGCCCCAGTCAAACTACCCACCAGACACTGTCCCCAACCCCG
>NZ_JBHSGB010000022.1:0-16753 GCF_042654345.1 Rheinheimera marina | reverse complement strand
CGCAGACCTTCGTCCATCGCGATTGGGTTGATCAGCTCTACCACAAACTTCAGGTTGTCACCTGGCATTACCATCTCTACGCCTTCTGGCAGCTCTACTGCGCCAGTTACGTCCGTTGTACGGAAGTAGAACTGTGGACGGTAACCTTTGAAGAATGGCGTATGACGACCACCTTCTTCTTTCGTCAACACGTAAACTTCAGCTTCAAACTTCGTGTGTGGCTTGATTGAACCTGGCTTCGCCAGTACTTGACCACGCTCTACGTCTTCACGCTTCGTACCACGTAACAGCGCACCGATGTTCTCGCCTGCACGACCTTCGTCTAACAGCTTACGGAACATTTCCACACCAGTACACGTTGTCTTCGTTGTATCTTTGATACCTACGATTTCGACTTCTTCACCTACTTTCACGATACCTTGCTCTACACGGCCTGTGACTACTGTACCACGGCCTGAAATAGAGAATACGTCTTCGATTGGCATGATGAACGGCTTGTCGATTGCACGCTCTGGCTCTGGAATGTAGGTGTCCAGCGCGTTACCCAGGTCCAGGATCTTCTGTTCCCACGCTGCATCGCCTTCCAGACCTTTCAGGGCTGAACCACGGATTACTGGCAGGTCATCACCTGGGAAGTCGTACTCTGACAACAGCTCACGTACTTCCATCTCTACCAGCTCTAACAGCTCTTCGTCATCTACCATGTCACACTTGTTCATGAACACGATGATGTATGGTACGCCTACCTGACGAGATAACAGGATGTGCTCACGTGTCTGTGGCATTGGGCCATCAGTCGCTGCTACTACCAGGATTGCGCCGTCCATCTGTGCAGCACCTGTGATCATGTTCTTCACATAGTCAGCGTGGCCTGGGCAGTCTACGTGGGCGTAGTGACGTGTTGGCGTGTCGTATTCAACGTGTGAAGTGTTGATCGTGATACCACGAGCTTTTTCTTCTGGCGCTTTATCGATTTGATCGAAAGCGAATGCCTGACCGCCGTAGTGCTTCGCCAGTACGTTGGTGATCGCTGCAGTTAAAGTAGTTTTACCGTGGTCAACGTGGCCGATTGTACCTACGTTTACGTGCGGTTTTACGCGTTCAAATTTAGCCTTAGCCATTTTAATTACCTTCTGTTAGAGGCCTGCCTGAAGACAGGCCGACAAAGTTATTATTCACCAGTTTTACGAGCTGCGATGATCGCTTCAGTAATGTTGTTTGGCGCTTCCATATACTTCAATGGTTCCATTGAATAAGAAGCACGACCTTGCGTCAGAGAACGCATCGAAGTCGCATAGCCGAACATTTCTGACAGAGGAACCTGAGCGTCAACGATCTTGATACCACCAGGGGCATCTTCCATACCGTTAATCATACCGCGGCGACGGTTTAAGTCACCAACGATATCACCCATGAAGTCTTCCGGAGTGACTACTTCTACTTTCATCATTGGTTCCAGCAGGACAGGTTTGGCCTGCAGAGCACCTTTTTTGAAACCCATAGAAGCTGCGATCTTAAACGCCATCTCGTTTGAGTCAACGTCGTGATAAGAACCGTCAAATACTGTTACTTTCACGTCGATCACCGGGTAGCCAGCCAGGATACCGTTCTTCATCTGTTCCTGAATACCTTTGTCGATTGCAGGAATGTATTCTTTTGGAATCACCCCGCCAACAACGGCATTCACGAATTCATAACCAGCACCTTCTTCTTGTGGCTCAATTTTGAGCCAACAATGACCGAACTGACCACGACCACCAGATTGACGTACGAATTTGCCTTCAACTTCTGTTGAGCCACGTACAGTTTCACGGTAAGCAACCTGTGGTTTACCCACGTTTGCTTCAACCTTGAACTCACGCTTCATACGATCAACGATGATTTCCAGGTGCAATTCACCCATACCAGAGATGATGGTTTGACCGGTTTCTTCGTCAGTGTGAACTCGGAAAGATGGATCTTCAGCCGCCAATTTACTCAGCGCGATACCCATTTTTTCCTGGTCAGCTTTGGTCTTCGGCTCTACCGCCACAGAAATAACCGGCTCAGGGAATTCCATGCGCTCAAGAATGATCACATTCTCAGAATCACACAGGGTGTCACCTGTAGTCGTGTCTTTCAGACCAATAGCTGCTGCGATATCACCAGCACGAACTTCTTTGATCTCTTCACGGCTGTTCGCGTGCATCTGAACTATACGGCCGATACGCTCTTTCTTCTGTTTTACAGAGTTGTAAACAGCAGAACCTGCTTCGACCACGCCTGAATAGACGCGGAAGAAGGTCAGAGTACCCACGAATGGGTCTGTTGCGATCTTAAATGCCAGCGCAGAAAACGGCTCGTCGTCTGACGAATGACGCTCGTCTTCAGACTCGTCTTCTTTAATACCTTTAATTGCCTTCACTTCTGTTGGTGACGGCAGGTAATAAATGACGTTGTCCAGTACAGCTTGAACACCTTTGTTCTTGAAAGCAGAACCACACATCACCAACACAACCTCGTTGCGCAGTGTCAGATCTCGCAAGGCCTGACGCAGTTCCTCTTCAGTAAACTCACCACCTTCCAGGTAGCGTTCCATCAGCTCTTCATTGGCTTCAGCTGCTGCTTCCACCATGTTCTGACGCCATTCTTCACACTCAGCTACCATATCTTCTGGGATAGGGTCGTAAGTGAAAGTCATGCCCTGATCAGCTTCGTTCCAGTTAATGGCTTTCATCTTGATCAGGTCAATAACGCCTTTGAAGTTCTCTTCAGCGCCAATAGGCAACTGAATAGGAACGATACGTGAATTCAAGCGGTCGTTCGCTTGCTTTACAACACGCAGGAAATTCGCGCCGGTACGGTCCATCTTGTTGACGAAAATCATCCGAGGGACTTCGTACTTATTTGCCTGGCGCCACACAGTTTCAGTTTGTGGCTGAACACCCGAGGAGCCGCACAATACAACCACTGCACCATCCAGAACACGCAGAGACCGTTCTACTTCAATAGTGAAGTCGACGTGTCCCGGCGTGTCGATCAGGTTAATACGGTGCAGATCGAACTGCTGCTGCATACCAGACCAGAAGGCCGTGGTCGCAGCAGACGTGATAGTGATACCACGTTCCTGTTCTTGCTCCATCCAGTCCATAGTGGCGGCGCCATCATGGACTTCACCGATTTTGTGAGAACGGCCTGTATAAAACAGCACACGCTCGGACGTTGTGGTTTTACCCGCATCTACGTGAGCGCAAATACCAATATTCCGGTAACGCTCAATAGGAGTTGTACGTGCCACAATAAAGTCCTCTTAAGGGTGCAATTACCAGCGGAAGTGAGCAAACGCTTTGTTCGCTTCAGCCATACGGTGCACGTCTTCACGCTTCTTAACAGCAGAACCTTTGTTCTCAACAGCGTCCAGCATCTCACCAGCTAAGCGCTGGGCCATTGATTTTTCACCACGTTTACGGGCAGCTTCAACCAACCAACGCATAGCTAAAGCGTTACGACGAACCTGACGAACTTCACATGGAACCTGATAAGTAGAACCACCCACACGGCGTGATTTAACTTCAACAGTTGGACGAATGTTGTCTAAAGCAACTTCGAACAGATCCAGTTCAGCTTTTTTAGATTTCGTTGCAGCGATGTCTAATGCGCCGTATACAATTGATTCTGCGATTGATTTTTTACCGTCGATCATTACGACGTTTACGAATTTGGCAAGTAATTCACTTCCGAATTTTGGATCTGGAAGGATTTTACGTTGACCTATGACGCGTCTTCTTGGCATTCGAAACTCCGATTGCTTCAGGTGATTCCAAAACTTTTTATTACAACAATAAAAAGATTAATTAGTTTGGCCTTACTAACGGAGCACCGTTATTTCTTAGGCCGTTTAGCGCCGTACTTAGAACGGCCTTGCTTACGATCTTTAACGCCTGCACAGTCTAAAGTGCCGCGAACGGTGTGATAACGCACACCCGGAAGGTCTTTTACCCGGCCGCCACGGATCAGAACAACGCTGTGTTCCTGCAGGTTGTGGCCTTCACCACCGATGTAAGAAGTTACTTCAAAACCGTTAGTTAAACGGACACGGCATACTTTACGTAATGCTGAGTTTGGCTTCTTAGGTGTAGTGGTGTATACGCGGGTACAAACACCACGCTTCTGTGGGCAAGCTTCAAGCGCCGGAACGGTGCTCTTAGAGACCACCTGGCTGCGCGGCTTACGCACTAGCTGGTTGATTGTTGCCATTAAATACTCCTGGTTAAATAACTACCAATAAACGTGAAAAATTCCGCACCCAAATTTGGGGCCGCGGAATTTTACTGGTCAACCTTTGACCTGTCAAGAAACAAAGGGCAGGCCCATTGCTGGTGGCCTGCCCTTTGGCCTGCAATCGACTTATTCGTCGCTGCCAGACAAGTCCATATTCAGAGCGTCAGTCAGTGCCTGTTCAGCACTTTCTGCACTCATCGCCGGTTCAGCGATTTCGCCATTGGCGGCACGTTGACGCGCCCGGACACGGTTTTGGTGATACGCAAAACCAGTACCGGCCGGGATCAGACGACCAACAATGACGTTTTCTTTCAGGCCGCGCAGTTCGTCGGTTTTACCACCAACTGCTGCTTCGGTCAGTACGCGGGTCGTTTCCTGGAACGACGCTGCAGAGATGAAAGAGTCCGTCGACAGTGACGCTTTGGTAATACCAAGCAGTACGCGTTCAAACTTCGCAGGGATCTTACCTGCAGCTTCCAACTCTATGTTCGCGATAGCGACACGAGCGAATTCGACCTGTTCGCCTTCCAGGAACTCAGAGTCGCCTGGATGCAGGATCACACACTTACGCAGCATCTGACGGATAATCGTTTCGATGTGCTTATCGTTAATTTTTACGCCTTGCAGACGGTATACATCCTGAACTTCGTTCACGATGTAGCTCGCTACATGGTGGATACCACGTAAACGCAGGATATCGTGCGGTGACTCTGGACCTTCAGAGATCACTTCACCTTTCTCGATACGTTCACCTTCAAACACGTTGACCTGACGCCATTTCGGGATCATCTCTTCATGAGAGTCACCTTGCTCCGGTGTAATCACCAGACGACGTTTACCTTTAGTCTCTTTACCGAAGCTGATGACACCAGAAATTTCCGCCAGGATGGCAGGATCTTTTGGTTTACGCGCTTCGAATAAGTCAGCAACGCGTGGCAGACCACCGGTGATGTCGCGTGTTTTCGAACCTTCTTGCGGGATACGCGCCAGAACAGTACCTGGGCTAACCTTCTGGCCATCAGTAATTTCGATAGTGGTAAAGCTTGGCAGACGGATTTCCTGCAGCGCACCATCTTCCATTTCCAGGATCAGCTTAGGCTCTTTCGCATTGGCCTTGGACAAGTCTTTCACCACGGTGCGGCTTAAACCTGTCAGGTCATCCTGCTGAACCTCAGTGTTGCTGTCATCAACATCACTGAATGAAACCTTGGCACCACGCTCAACGATGATTGGGTGAGAGTGCGGATCCCAGTTCGCCACGATTTGACCTGAGGTCACTGTGGTGTTGTCGTCCACAGTCAGCACAGAACCGTATGGCAGCTTGTAGCGCTCTTTCTCACGACCTTGCTCGTCAAATACTGTGACTTCAGCAGAACGTGACGTGATGACGATCTTGCCATCTGTATTACGTACAGTTTTGGCGTTGTGCAGCTTCAGCGTACCGGCATTTTTCACCTGAACACTGTTCTCAGCAGAAGCCCGTGATGCCGCACCACCGATGTGGAAGGTACGCATCGTTAACTGTGTACCTGGTTCACCGATTGATTGAGCAGCGATAACACCGATAGCTTCACCTGGATTAATCAGGTGGCCACGGGCCAGGTCACGGCCGTAACATTTAGCACAGACACCAAAGTTCGTCTGACAGGTAATTACTGAACGAACATAGACTTCGTCGATTGAGTTCTTTTCAATCATGTCACAAAGTTTTTCGTCCAGCATGGTGCCGTCTTCAACCAGCACTTCGCCAGTAGCCGGAACCACAACATCACCAATCACCACACGACCTAATACGCGTTCACGCAGGCCTTCAACAACGTCACCACCTTCAATCAGTGGTTTCATCATGATGCCTTCGGTTGAGCCACAGTCATGCTCGGTGACAACCAAGTCTTGGGCAACGTCAACCAGACGACGAGTCAGGTAACCTGAGTTCGCTGTCTTCAATGCGGTATCCGCCAAACCTTTACGAGCACCGTGAGTCGAGATGAAGTACTGAAGTACGCTCAGACCTTCACGGAAGTTCGCGGTAATTGGCGTTTCGATGATGGAGCCGTCTGGCTTGGCCATCAGACCACGCATACCAGCCAGCTGACGGATCTGAGCCGGTGAACCCCGGGCGCCAGAGTCAGCCATCATGTAAACAGAGTTAAATGACGGTTGAGTGACAGTGTCGCCATCGCGGTTAACCACTTGTTCTTTCGACAAGTTATCCATCATCGCTTTGGACAGTGCTTCGTTCGCCGTTGACCAGATGTCGATAACTTTGTTGTATTTCTCACCTGCAGTAACCAGACCTTGTTGGAACTGATCCTGGATTTCAGCAACTTCTGCTTCAGCAGCAGAGATGATGTCAACCTTGGCGGCAGGAATGACCATATCGTCAATACCTACAGACACACCAGACAGCATCGCGTAGTGGAAACCGGTGTACATGATTTGGTCAGCCAGAATAACGGTGTTCTTCAGACCAATACGACGGTAAGAACCGTTTAACAGGCGGCTGATCTGCTTCTTACCCATAGCCTGGTTGACAGAGTCAAAGGCCAAACCTTCCGGCAGAGTAGAAAATAGGATAGCGCGACCTACTGTGGTATCTTTTACAGCAGTTGCAGAGGTTTTGGTGCCATCTGGCTGCAAAGTCACTTCAGTAATACGAACTTTTACTTTGGCATGTAAGCTGGCCACGCCGGCACGGAAGGCTTTTTCCGCTTCTTTCGGGCTCTTAAACAACATGCCTTCGCCTTTGGCGTTGATGGCGTCACGGGTCATGTAGTACAGACCCAATACAACGTCCTGAGAAGGAACAATGATTGGCTCACCGTTCGCAGGAGACAGTACGTTGTTCGTCGACATCATCAGTGCACGGGCTTCTAACTGAGCTTCCAGGGTCAGCGGTACGTGAACCGCCATCTGGTCACCGTCGAAGTCGGCGTTGTAAGCAGCACACACCAACGGGTGCAGCTGAATCGCTTTACCTTCAATCAGAACTGGTTCGAAGGCCTGGATACCCAGACGGTGCAGTGTTGGTGCACGGTTCAGCAGAACCGGATGCTCACGGATGACTTCATCCAGAACGTCCCACACTGCGCCTTCTTCGCGCTCAACCATTTTCTTGGCAGCTTTGATGGTGGTCGCTAAACCACGGGCTTCCAGCTTGCCATAGATAAACGGCTTGAACAGTTCCAGAGCCATTTTCTTCGGCAGACCACACTGGTGTAAACGCAGAGTAGGACCAACGGTAATTACCGAACGGCCTGAATAGTCAACACGTTTACCCAACAGGTTCTGACGGAAACGACCCTGTTTACCTTTGATCATGTCCGCTAAAGACTTCAGAGGACGCTTGTTTGAGCCCGTGATCGCACGACCACGACGGCCATTGTCTAACAGCGCATCAACAGCTTCCTGCAACATACGCTTTTCGTTGCGCACGATGATATCTGGAGCGGACAAGTCCAGCAGACGCTTCAGACGGTTGTTCCGGTTGATCACGCGGCGGTACAGATCGTTCAGATCTGACGTTGCAAAACGACCACCATCCAGTGGAACCAGAGGACGTAAATCCGGTGGCAATACTGGCAGTACAGTCATGATCATCCACTCCGGCTTGTTACCAGAAGTGTGGAACGCTTCCATCAGCTTCAGACGCTTGCTGACTTTTTTACGTTTGGTTTCAGAGTTGATAGTTGGCAACTCTTCACGCATTTGTTTGATTTCTGTGGCCAGATCGATGCCTTTTAGCAGGTCGAGGATCGCCTCTGCACCCATTTTGGCTTCGAACTCGTCACCGTGCTCTTCCAGCACGTCCAGGTATTCTTCTTCAGTCAGCATCTGACGGCGCTCTAAAGAAGTCATGCCTGGTTCAGTCACTACATAGCTTTCGAAATACAATACACGCTCGATATCACGTAACGTCATATCCAGCAGTAAACCGATCCGGCTTGGTAATGATTTCAGGAACCAGATGTGAGCCGTTGGGCTCGCCAGCTCAATGTGGCCCATGCGCTCACGGCGCACTTTAGTCAGCGTGACTTCAACGCCACACTTCTCACAGATCACACCACGGTGCTTCAGGCGCTTGTACTTACCGCACAAACACTCATAGTCTTTCACCGGGCCAAAGATACGGGCACAGAACAGACCGTCACGCTCTGGTTTAAAAGTCCGGTAGTTGATGGTCTCAGGCTTTTTCACTTCGCCGAATGACCATGAACGGATCATGTCCGGAGAAGACAGACCGATACGGATCACATCGAACTCTTCAGTTTTTGTTTGTTGTTTCAGAAACTTTAATAAGTCTTTCACTTTACTCTCCTGTCAGAGGGTTAACCTTTTTCAAAAGGTGCGCGCAGCACCGGCTGAGGCAGAAGCCGCTCTGCATCTGCAGAGCGGCTGCCGGTTATTCCTCTTCCAATTCGATGTTGATACCGAGCGAACGGATTTCTTTCATCAGTACGTTGAAAGATTCTGGCATGCCAGGCTCCATGCGGTGGTCGCCGTCCACGATGTTCTTATACATCTTGGTACGACCATTCACGTCATCTGACTTCACTGTCAGCATCTCTTGCAGCGTGTATGCTGCGCCGTATGCTTCCAGGGCCCACACTTCCATCTCACCGAAACGCTGACCACCGAACTGAGCTTTACCACCCAGAGGCTGTTGCGTTACTAAGCTGTAAGAGCCGGTAGAACGAGCGTGCATCTTGTCATCAACTAAGTGGTTCAGTTTCAGCATGTACATGTAGCCGACAGTAACCTTACGTTCGAAGGTGTTACCGGTACGACCATCGTACAGCGTGATCTGACCGCTGCTTGGCAGGTCGCCTAACTCTAACAGTTGTTTGATTTCGCTTTCTTTCGCGCCATCAAACACCGGAGTTGCCACTGGTAAACCTTTACGCAGGTTTTCTGCCAGACGGCGTACTTCATCATCAGTGAAGTTTTCGATATCCACATCCTGACGTGATTCACCCAATGCATAGACCTTTTTCAGGAAGTCACGGATCTCCGCAATTTCTTTCTGGTCTTTGATCATGGCGTCAATCTTGTCACCGATACCACGAGCCGCTAAGCCTAAGTGTGTTTCCAGGATCTGACCGATGTTCATCCGCGATGGAACGCCCAGCGGGTTCAGAACGATATCAACTGGCTGACCTTTTTCGTCATATGGCATATCTTCCACAGGAACAATGGTAGAAACCACACCTTTGTTACCGTGACGACCGGCCATCTTGTCACCAGGCTGGATACGACGTTTTACTGCCAGATACACTTTAACAATCTTCAACACGCCTGGAGCCAGGTCATCGCCCTGAACAATCTTGCGACGCTTAGCTTCGAACTTCTTGTCGTATTCGACACGAATTTCTTCGTACTGAGCCGCTAACTGTTCCAGATCGTTTTGCTTGTCTTCGTCTGCCAGGCTGTAGCCCATCAGCGCGTCGCCACGCATAGTGTTCAGCTTGGCGCGATCAACACCAGTGCTTTCGATCAGGTTACGGATACGAGAGTAGATACCCTCTTCCAGGATACGGAATTCTTCATTCAGGTCTTTCTTGGCCTGTTTGATTTCCATTTCCTCGATTTCACGGGCACGTTTATCTTTCTCTACGCCATCACGGGTGAATACCTGTACGTCAATTACTGTACCAGTAACAGAGTTAGGCACTCGCAGTGAGCTGTCTTTCACATCAGAGGCTTTTTCACCAAAGATCGCGCGCAACAGTTTCTCTTCTGGTGTCAGCTGGCTTTCACCTTTTGGTGTCACCTTACCCACCAGAATGTCACCACCCTTCACTTCTGCACCGATGTAAACGATACCGGCTTCATCCAGTTTGGACAGAGCTGACTCACCTACGTTTGGAATATCGGCAGTGATTTCTTCAGGCCCTAACTTGGTATCACGAGCGATACAGCTAAGTTCCTGAATATGGATAGTAGTTAAACGGTCTTCCTGTACTAAACGCTCAGATAACAAAATCGAGTCTTCGAAGTTGTAACCGTTCCAAGGCATGAACGCGACGCGCAGGTTTTGACCCAGAGCCAGTTCACCTAAATCCGTAGATGGACCGTCAGCCAGAATGTCACCACGTTCAATAGGTTCGCCTTTGTTAACACAAGGACGTTGGTTGATACAGGTGTTCTGGTTAGAACGGGTGTACTTAGTCAGGTTGTAGATATCGATACCCGCTTCACCAGCGACCATCTCTTCTTCATTAACCTTGATCACGATGCGGCTGGCGTCAACGTAGTCGATCACACCACCACGTTTAGCAACCACTGTTACACCAGAATCTTTCGCTACAACACGCTCAACACCAGTACCTACCAGAGGTTTGTCTGAACGCAGAGTAGGAACGGCCTGACGTTGCATGTTTGAACCCATCAATGCGCGGTTGGCGTCATCGTGTTCCAGGAACGGGATCAGTGCAGCGGCGACAGAAACGATCTGCTGTGGAGCTACGTCCATGTATTGGACTTTGTCTGCAGGCATCAACGTGAATTCGTTTTTGAAACGGCAAGGAACCAGATCGGCTACCAGGCGGCTGTCAGCATCCAGTTCAGCGTTCGCCTGTGCAATGACGAAGTTACCTTCTTCGATTGCAGACAGGAAATCCACTTCGTCGGTCACAATACCATTATCAATACGACGGTATGGTGTTTCCAGGAAACCGTACTCGTTGGTCTGTGCGAACATAGACAGCGAGTTAATCAGACCGATGTTTGGACCTTCAGGCGTTTCGATTGGACAAACACGACCATAGTGAGTCGGGTGTACGTCACGAACTTCGAAGCCGGCGCGTTCACGAGTCAGACCGCCCGGGCCTAACGCAGAAATACGGCGCTTGTGGGTCACTTCTGACAGTGGGTTGTTCTGGTCCATAAACTGAGACAGTTGGCTTGAACCGAAGAACTCTTTCACTGCAGCGGAAATTGGCTTGGCATTGATCAGGTCCTGTGGCATTACGGCATCCAGATCGCCTAACGACAGACGCTCTTTGACTGCACGTTCCACACGAACTAAACCAACACGGAATTGGTTTTCAGCCATCTCGCCAACAGAACGGATACGACGGTTACCTAAGTGGTCGATATCGTCCACTTCACCTTTACCGTTACGGATGTCGATCAGCACTTTCATCACTGCCAGGATATCCAATTTGCTCAGGATACCAACACCAGAACCTTCTTCGAAGCCAACACGGCGGTTGAACTTCATCCGGCCCACAGTGGACAGATCATAACGGTCTTCAGAGAAGAACAGGTTTTCAAATAAAGTTTCAGCAGCTTCACGCGTTGGTGGTTCACCAGGACGCATCATGCGGTAGATTTCTACCAGTGCTTCCATCCGGTTGCTGCTTGGATCAATACGCAGAGTTTCAGAAATGTATGAACCCTGGTCCAGATCGTTAATATACAGAGTTTCAAAGGCGTCATATCCGGCTTTGGCTAGTTTGGCTAACAGCTCCAGTGTGAGCTCTGCGTTCGCCTCGGCAATAATCTCTCCGGTTGAACGGTCAGCATAATTTTTCGCCAGGACACGACCTACCACATATTCATGTGGTACATCCATCAACGTCATGCCGGTTTTTTCCAGCTGACGGACGTGACGGGCAGTAATACGACGGCCGGCTTCTACGATCACTTCGCCATCGTTGTCTTTGATATCAAAGGCTGCAGTTTCACCGCGCAGGCGGTTTGGCACCACTTCCATAAACAGCTTGCCGTCTTTGATTTCAAAACGGGTGCTTTCAAAGAAGGTGCCCAGAATATCTTCTGTGCTGAATTCCAGCGCACGTAACAAAATAGTGGCTGGCAGTTTGCGGCGACGGTCGATACGGACAAACAGGTTATCTTTGGCATCAAATTCAAAGTCTAACCAGGAGCCACGGTAAGGAATGACGCGAGCATTGTATAACACCTTGCCTGAGCTGTGCGTCTTACCACGGTCGTGGTCGAAGAACACACCTGGACTGCGGTGTAATTGTGAAACGATAACACGCTCAGTACCGTTGATCACGAAGGTACCGTTTTCGGTCATCAGTGGGATTTCGCCCATGTAAACTTCTTGCTCACGAATGTCTTTGATTGTGCCTGGCACCTCTTTATCAAATAACACCATACGCAGTTTTACACGCAGCGGTGCTGAGTAAGTCACACCACGGATCTGGCACTCTTTTACATCAAAAACCGGCTCACCAATGCGGTAGCTGACGTATTGCAGCTCTGCACTACCTGAGTAGCTTTTGATTGGGAACACAGAACGGAAAGCGGCTTCTAAACCGTATTCACCTTCTGGATCCGGCTCGATGAATTTGCTGAATGATTCAATCTGAATCGACAGCAGATAAGGCACATCCAATACCAATGGACGTTTACCGAAGTCCTTACGGATACGTTTCTTTTCAGAATAAGAGTAAGTCATGGGGTTCCTCAGCTTGCTGATTTTTTACCCTACCTACCCTTGCGGGGCGGCGGTTTATGCGGCCACTATGGCTACATAAGGGGCGGGGAAAATCAAAGTCCCACAGCGCAAAAAGGCCGGTGGTTATTTCACCACCAGCCTAGCCTGAAATCAGGCGACTAATCTAGAGTTAACTAGATTATTTAACTTCAACAGTAGCACCAGCTTCTTCCAGCTCTTTCTTCAGAGCTGCAGCTTCGTCTTTAGAGATAGCTTCTTTGATTGGAGCTGGAGCAGCTTCAACCAGATCTTTCGCTTCTTTCAGACCCAGGCCAGTTGCGCCACGAACTGCTTTGATAACAGCTACTTTGTTGGCGCCGGCAGCGGCCAGAACTACAGTGAACTCAGTCTGCTCTTCAACAGCAGCAGCTGGGCCAGCAGCTACAGCAACAGCAGCAGCAGCAGAAACACCGAATTTTTCTTCCATAGCGCTAACCAGTTCAACAACTTCCATTACAGACATTGCTGCGATAGCGTCTAAAATTTGCTCTTTAGTCACTGACATTTCTCAGATTCCTAAACTAAGTGGGCGTATGCCCTATTAAACTTTAAAAACCAACCTGCTTTAAAATTAAGCGGCTTGTTCTTGCTTTTGGTCGCGAACTGCGGCAATTGTACGTACAAGTTTGCCAGCTGCTGCTTCTTTCATAGTGCTCATCAGGCGAGCGATAGCTTCGTCGTAAGTTGGTAACGAGGCCAGCACTTCTACGCTGACTACGGCGCCATTGAAGGCTGCGCTTTTCAGTTCAAACTTCTGGTTCTCTTTCGCGAAATCTTTGAAGATACGCGCTGCAGCACCTGGGTGCTCTTTAGAGAATGCAATCAGAGTTGGACCTACGAACGCGTCATTCAGACACTCAAATTCGGTGCCAGCTACTGCACGGCGTACCAGCGTGTTACGGACAACTTTCATCCATACGCCAGCTTCACGAGCTTGCTTACGCAGCTCAGTGATTTTGCCTACAGTGACACCACGAGCGTCTGCGACTACCGCAGATAAAGCACCTTTGGCAGCTTCCTGAACTTCAGCAACAATTGCTTTTTTGTCATCAAGCTTAATAGCCATTGGCTTTTAACTCCTGGTTCATCCAGACTGAATTGTCTGGTTGCCTACACATCGTTGCGCAACAAATGTTGTTCAACGCGCGATTTACGGTGGCAGACCAGAAGGATTGGAATCTTTCTGGGGCTAACACACCGTCTGCGTAGGTTTGTCTTTTTAAGCCACGCATTTCATTGAAAATTGCGGCACCTACGGTCTTGGACGGAAGCCAACAAGTGGCTTCTACCCGAAAATTAGAGCGCGAGATTATAATTTAACCTCACGCTGCTGTAAAGCTGCTTAATTAAACGGCTTTATTAGATCTTGGCGTCTAAAGTCGCTTGATCCAGAACGATACCTGCACCCATAGTGGTCGACAGGGTCACTTTCTTGATGTAAGTACCTTTAGCAACTGATGGCTTAGCACGTTTCAGTGCAACCAGCAGAGACTCTAAGTTCTCTTTGATCTTGTCAGTGTCGAAGTCGATTTTACCAACGGTAGAGTGGATGATACCGTTCTTGTCGTTACGGTAACGAACCTGACCGGCTTTAGCGTTTTTCACAGCTTCAGCAACGTTTGGCGTTACAGTACCGGTTTTTGGGTTCGGCATCAGTCCGCGTGGACCTAAGATCTGACCCAGCATACCTACAACGCGCATTGCATCTGGAGAAGCAATAACTACGTCGAAGTTCATTTCGCCTTTCTTCACTTGCTCAGCTAAGTCTTCCATACCAACGATGTCAGCACCGGCAGCTTTAGCGGCTTCAGCGTTTGCACCCTGAGTGAACACAGCAACACGAACAGTACGGCCAGTACCGTGAGGCAGTACAGTAGCACCACGGACGTTCTGGTCAGATTTACGGGCGTCGATACCCAGGTTTACTGCAACGTCAACAGATTCAACGAATTTGCTGGTTGCCAGCTCTTTTAACAGAGCTACTGCGTCATTGATACCGTACTCACGAGTAGAATCTACTTTAGAGCGGATTAATTTAGCGCGTTTTGATAATTTAGCCATCGATTAACCCTCTACCACTAAGCCCATTGAACGAGCAGTACCAGCGATGGTGCGAACTGCCGCTTCATCGTCAGCAGCGGTCAGGTCAGCACGTTTGATCTTAACGATCTCTTCCAGCTGAGCACGAGTCACTTTACCGACTTTCTGTGTATTTGGACGGCCTGAACCACCTTTCAGACCAGCTGCTTTTAACAACAGGAATGAAGCTGGAGGGGTACGGGTTTCGAATGTAAATGAGCGGTCACTGTATACAGTGATCACTACTGGGATTGGCATGCCTTTTTCCAGAGACTCTGTACGGGCGTTGAAGCCTTTACAGAATTCCATGATGTTCACACCGTGTTGACCCAGTGCTGGACCAACTGGTGGTGACGGGTTTGCCATACCAGCTTTAACTTGTAATTTTACAAGTGCCGTGACTTTCTTAGCCATGTTTCACCTCTTTATAGGGTCTTAGCCTCGTAAGTGCGAGGACACTTACTCAAACGGCTCCCCTGACGTTAAAAAAGGCCGCGATTATATTTTAACCAGCGGCCCGTGACAACGGTTTTTTGACCGTTAAGCTTTTTCGACCTGACCGAACTCCAGATCCACCGGAGTCGAACGACCGAAGATCAGAACCGACACTTTCACGCGGCTCTTCTCGTAATCCACTTCTTCCACCACACCATTGAAATCGGCAAATGGACCTTCGGTAACCCGAACCACTTCGCCTGCTTCGAACAGCGTTTTTGGTTTTGGCTTATCTGCATTGTCTTGCAGACGGTTCAGGATCGTGTTGGCTTCTTTTTCTGTGATTGGTGCCGGGCGATCTGAAGTTCCACCGATAAACCCTAATACGCGTGGCACACTTTTAACTAAGTGCCATGCTTCTTCACACATTTCCATCTGGACTAACACATAGCCAGGGAAAAACTTGCGTTCAGATTTGCGTTTCTGGCCAGCGCGCATTTCTACCACTTCTTCGGTAGGAACCAGTACTTCACCAAACTTCTCTTCCATTTGGTGGATCTTGATGTGCTCACGCAGAGAAGTAGCTACACGCTGTTCAAACCCAGCAAACGCTTGTACTACGTACCAACGCATTTTTCCTGACATAACTTAGATCCCCAAACCGGTAATAAATGAGACAAGACGCAACAGAATAGCATCAAGACCCCACAGGAGCAGCGCAACAATTAAGGTTGCAACCATAACAATCAGTGTAGTCTGCATGGTTTCCTGGCGGGTTGGCCATACTACTTTGCGTACTTCGGTTCTGGCTTCTTTGGCGAACTCAAGGAAAGCAGCGCCTTTTGCCGTCTTGGCTGCCAGAAATGCAGCTAAACCAGCTAATACGATAATAGCGCCAGCTTTTTCCAAAGCGGACAGCTCGTACATGTAATTACCAGCGACCAGTACAGTTAACAGTACCAGTACGCCAAACCATTTCACCGCATCTAAGCCGCTTTTTGGGGTTTCACTCGTTGCATTCATGCTCTAACTCACTTTCCCATGGCGTGTAACACCAAGCTACATTGCAGCCCCAGCTCTGACGGGGACCTATTCTGATAGTGGCAGGGGCAGAGGGATTCGAACCCCCAACCATCGGTTTTGGAGACCGCTGTTCTACCAATTGGAACTATGCCCCTAAAATCCGGCCTGACGACAAAACTGCCGCCAACCAAAAATAGCCGCTCATTATACTGTCTTGCTGAATGAAAACAAGCCAGAACACCGGCTAGAACGGTAAAAGCAGTCGAACCTGTAAAAGTTCAACAAAAAGGGCCCCTTACGGAGCCCTCTGCAACGGCATCACTGATTAAGCAACGATCTTCGCTACTACACCAGCACCTACTGTACGGCCGCCTTCACGGATTGCGAAGCGCAGACCTTCGTCCATCGCGATTGGGTTGATCAGCTCTACCACAAACTTCAGGTTGTCACCTGGCATTACCATCTCTACGCCTTCTGGCAGCTCTACTG
>NZ_JBHSGB010000021.1:0-25035 GCF_042654345.1 Rheinheimera marina | reverse complement strand
TGAGGCCACATCACTATAACGGTGGTTTGGCTCCGAATGAATCCGAGCGCAGATACTGGCTTGGCTACAACGATGTGGCCAAAATTAGTTGACCACTACAATGTTGCCGAATGAAAATATAGAGCTCAAGGGCAATATTGCAGTAAATAAATAAACAGTTAAAGAGAGGCATGACGAATGTCTCTCTTCTTGTCTGGTAGATGTTATTACTGAGAGTCAAAAAAGATTGGTTCTTCTCGCCAGTTATCGGGAAAACCCATTGATGCTTGACATTGACGAGCAGACGGATGTTCTTCAAACAATCTTTCTAAGATTGGACCTAATTTTTCAGAGTAACCAAGATGGCTATATAGACACTGCAATGCAGCAACTGCTGTGTAGAGTCGATTTAATTGCTCTTCCTCCCTCAACCCCTCTTTAGGGCGCGTTTTGACGAGATTAATTTCTGAACTCAGAATACTTTTGATCGCAGTTGGTGATTTGAGGTTACGATTAAAAAGTCGCATGTGGTGCCCACAATGGTTTCGGACTTCTTGAAGAGTTGTCATCCATGAGGCAAGAGACTTGAATTTCTGAACGCCAAGCGTTTTGGAGTATCGGTTCAATTTTAGGCTTTGAATAGTGTTTTCGGTGATGCCCGATAGTAGCTTCGTCAGATTTCCGAATGTCATTAACTCAATCGCGACCCAACCAGGTGGAAGGTCTCTGTAGAATGGGCAATATTCGTTAAAGTATTTTTGTCTGAAGTGTTCCGCAAAAAGCTCTTTTGAATCAATAAACATGCTTCTGACGTTATTGACAGTTCTAATATGATTGTCGCTGTTCTCGAAGAGTGATGTATCCAAATACCAGAACAAGTTTCCAGTCTGTTTTGTCATCCATTGCTCAAACGTGCTTCTTACACCGATTTCCACGCATGCAATTATTCTGAATAACTCAGACCGCAGTTTGCTATCAAAAAGGTATAGGTCGTAAGCATTTTCAAATGTAGCATCCGTATGGAATGTCTTATCTGGCTTTTGAAAAGGTATTAAGTATGCTTTAAAGCGATAGTAACTGCACATCGATAATGTACGTTCAGCTAACTGTCGATTTTGTATGTTCAGACCTTGACCTAATAACTTCTCACAAAGTTCTGAACTTGCTTTATGTGGTTTTCTATAGGGAAGCAATTCTGCCACGGTGATTTCCTTTTTCGTAGCAAAAAAAAAGCTTCCACTCTTACGAACCCATATAGAGTTCTGGAGGAAGCCGTTGTTGGTGTAAAAATACAACTCACGAAGCGCGATGTCAACTATTGTTTTATCGCCATGATTAAATGAGGCTGCTTGAGTGTTTTGCTAAAGACTTATACGATGTTGGTAGCACAGAGGTAGCACAGACTTAAAGTGAATCAGAAGAAGTAACGTAAGTGCTTGATAAATGGTGGCCCCACCTGGACTTGAACCAGGGACCTGCCGATTATGAGTCGGATGCTCTAACCAACTGAGCTATAGGGCCATTTTACACTTTCGTATGAGGCAGCAGGGTACATCCTGTAGCTTCATTCCGGTTCGGCCATCCACGGCCTCACCTTCGGGTCTTTCGCTGTGATGTTAAATCACAGCTCATCGCTTTACAGCGAACGCCCCTCAGCCAACTGAGCTATAGGGCCATTTCTACACTTTGACACGAAGCTGCAGGGCTGCAGCACAAAGCCACCGCAGTATATGTATTTTGAGTTGGCTTGTCACGGCTAAAACCGCAGCACAAACAACTGATTGGCGGAAAATTAGCCAAAAAAACAGGCGCTGTACAGCGCCTGTTTTGATTCGCATAGCCAGCAGGACTTTTATTCGTCCAGGAAGCTCTTTAACACTTCACTGCGGCTTGGGTGACGCAGTTTACGCAGTGCTTTGGCTTCGATCTGACGAATACGCTCACGAGTAACGTCAAACTGCTTACCAACTTCTTCCAACGTGTGGTCGGTGTTCATATCGATACCGAAACGCATACGCAGAACTTTAGCTTCGCGGGCGGTTAAACCGGCCAACACTTCGCTGGTGGCGGCTTTTAAGCTTTCCATTGTGGCTGAATCCAGTGGTGATTCCGAGGTGCTGTCCTCGATAAAGTCGCCCAGATGCGAATCTTCATCATCACCTATTGGCGTTTCCATCGAGATTGGCTCTTTGGCAATCTTCAGCACTTTACGGATCTTGTCTTCTGGCATGCCCATGCGTTCAGACAGTTCTTCCGGTGATGGTTCGCGACCCATTTCCTGCAGCATCTGACGGGAGATACGGTTCAGTTTGTTAATGGTTTCGATCATATGCACTGGAATACGGATAGTCCGTGCCTGGTCCGCGATAGAGCGGGTAATGGCCTGACGGATCCACCAGGTGGCATAGGTCGAAAACTTATAACCGCGGCGGTATTCGAATTTATCGACTGCTTTCATCAAACCAATGTTGCCTTCCTGAATTAAGTCCAGGAATTGCAGACCACGGTTGGTGTATTTCTTCGCAATAGAAATTACCAGACGTAAGTTAGCTTCCACCATCTCTTTTTTGGCGCGGCGAGCTTTGGCTTCGCCAATCGACATACGACGGTTGATGTCTTTAATTTTGAAGATAGACAGGCCGGTCTCTTCTTCAATTTTTTTCAGCTTGTCGATGCTGCGGTACAGCTCGTCTTTCATCTCGGCCATACGGGCTGAGTGAGGTTTGGCTGCAGCAATTTCTGCATCGATCCATGCTGTGCTGTTTTCGAAACCGCTGAAGGCTTTCATAAAGTTCTTCTTTGGCATCTTGGCGTATTCAACGCAGTGCTTCATCACAATGCGTTCCTGCACCCGCACCCGGTCCATCATTTCGCGCATGTTTTTAACCAGGCGGTCGAATTGTTTTGGAACCAGACGGAAGCAGCGGAACACTTCACTCAGCTTCTCGATTTCTTCTTTGGTGGTCGGGTGTTCACGGCCATTGTTGATGATGGAGTGACGGGTCACTTCATACTGAGCACGTAAAGCGCCGAATTTTTCCCGAGCCATTTCTGGATCCGGGCCTGAGTCGCCGTCGTCCGAAGAATCACCGTCTTCGTCTTCATCGTCGTTGGATGAGATATCGCTGTCTTCATCGTCCAGCTGATCTTCCGGTACGTCAGAGCCGATATGGGTCGCAGTTGGCGCCATATCGTCAGCTTCATTCGGGTCGATAAACGCGGTGACAATGTCACTTAAACGAATTTCTTCGGCTTCGTATTTGTCCCACTGCTCCAGCAGGTAGGTGATGGCTTCAGGGTATTCAGCTACTGAGGTCTGAACCTGATTAATGCCTTCTTCAATACGTTTGGCGATATCGATTTCGCCTTCACGGGTTAACAGTTCAACTGTACCCATCTCGCGCATGTACATACGGACCGGGTCTGTAGTGCGTCCCAGTTCTTTATCGACACTCACCAGCGCCTGAGCAGCTTCTTCTGCCGCGTCTTCATCCGGTGTTGCATCTGTCATTATCAAATCATCGGCATCTGGTGCTGTTTCAAACACCTGAATACCCATGTCGTTGATCATCCGGATAATGTCTTCAATCTGATCCGAGTCGATGATGTCTTGTGGAAGGTGATCATTGACTTCAGCAAAGGTTAAGTAGCCTTGCTCTTTACCCTTTAAAATCAGGAGTTTTAGTTGCGACTGAGGATTTTGCTCCATAGAGGCTGCTCTTCCACCCAAATAAGTTAGTCTGAAAATGCGAATTAGCGATTATAACAAAGCGCAGCTTTTCTAGCCAGCCACGACCTGCCTGCCAACCCGGTGTTATTTGCTTTTAAACGCTTTTAACAACAGCACGAACTCTTGCTTTTCGGCTTGCGTCAGTTGTGCCAGAGTATCCTTACGTTGCAGCTCTTCCAGACGCTGCGCCAGATACTGATCTTCTATCGAACGGAAGGTATCCAGAAACTCCTGGGTCAATTGCTCTTCTGCAACCTGATGGTCCCACAAGGTCAGCTTGGCCAGAATGTTGTATTCGGCAGTATCCCGCCAATGTTCTAATAGTTGAGCTGTGGTTGCCTTGGGTTGTTGCAGCAGCTTCTCCTGCAACGCCAGTAACAATTGAATGCCTGGTAAGTTAGCCTGCGCCAGTTCAGGGGCCACCGGCATCACTTGTGCCAGCACCGGATGCTGAACCAGCAGCGCAATGGCGCGGCGCATAGGCGTAATTTTCGGCACAGGTGTTGCAGCTGCACTGACGGCGCTTTTGGCCACAGGCCGACTCGTAGCCTGCACGCTTTTACCTACCAGTGCCTGCAATTTCCCGTACAAGGCGTCGCGATAAAATTCGCTGGGTATTTGTTTGATCAGCTCGTTGGCTTTCACCCACAAGGCTGATTTACCTGCGTCTGTACTCACATCCAGCTCTTTGACCAGATGATCGAACAAATAAATCCCTAACGGTTGCGCTTGTTCCAGCCGATGCAGGAAAGCTTCTTTACCTTCTTGTTTCACCAGCGAATCCGGGTCTTCGCCATCGGGCAAAAACACAAAATTCAGTTCGACGCCGTCCTTCAGATGGGGCAGGGCACTTTGCAAAGCGCGCCACGCCGCATCACGTCCGGCCCGGTCGCCGTCATAACAACAGGTGACAGTGCTGGTCAGCCTGAACAAGGTTTGCATATGATCTGGGGTCGTTGCGGTGCCTAAACAAGCCACAGCAAAGGAAATACCTTTATCCGCCAGGCCAACCACGTCCATATAGCCTTCGACAATCAGCACCCGGTTTAATCGTTCGTCCTGTTGCCGTGCTTCATAGAGGCCGTACAGCTCACGGCCTTTGTGGAATAAGCGGGTCTCTGGCGAGTTCAGGTACTTCGGCGTGCCATCACCCAATACTCGTCCGCCAAAACCAATCACCCGGCCACGTTTATCGCGGATTGGAAACATCAGGCGATCACGGAAAAAATCGTATTCGCGGCCGTTTTCATTACGGTTGGTCAGCTTCAGCTCAAACAGCTGATCGCGCTGCGGCTTGGTGCTGGCCAATTGCTTTAATAAAAAGTCCCAGCTTTCAGGCGCATAACCTATGCCGTATTTTTCGGCTGTGGCTGCACTGATCCCGCGATTGGTCAGGTAGGTGCTAGCCGCCTGGTGGCTGCTTAATGCCTGCTGGTATAACGAGGCCGCTTTTTGCATCTGGCTGTAGTCGTCGGCCTGAGCCTGCGGTCGCTGCGGGCCTTTGCCTTGTTCGCGCGGCACTTCCAGATGGTGTAACCGCGCTAAATCTTCAATGGCTTCAACAAATTCCAGTTGTTCATAGGCCATCAAAAAGCTGATCGCGTTGCCATGAGCGCCACAGCCGAAACAATGGTAAAACTGCTTATCCTGACTAACCGTAAAAGATGGTGATTTTTCGTTATGAAAAGGGCAACAAGCCTGGTAGTTTTTACCAGCCTTTTTTAATGGAACTCTGTGATCAATCAGCTCAACAATATCAGTCCGGGCGAGTAGCTCGTCGATAAAGTGTCTGGGGATTTGTCCTGCCACCTTTTTCCTTACGCGGTCTTCAGAAAAAGACAAGCCGAGCAAGAGCCCGGCATGCAGTGATTCGGCCTTAACTTAATTCAGTCTGGATTTGACCAGCTGACTTAATGCACCCATATCAGTGCGGCCCTGCACCTGTGGTTTTAACCACGCCATCAGCTTGGCCATGTCCTGCATTGAACAGGCACCTGTTGCTGAAACGGCTTGTTGCAGTAAATCATCCAGTTCTGCCGCAGACAAGGCTTTCGGCAAAAACTGTTCAATGATTGTAATTTCGGCTAACTCGGTGTCAGCCAAATCCTGTCTGCCTGCGGCGCTGTATTGACTGGCAGATTCTTTGCGTTGCTTGGCCATTTTGGTCAGCACCGCGAGAATGTTGGCATCAGTCGGTTCCATCTGCGCGTCAATCTGGCGTTGTTTTACTTCGGCCAGCGCCAAACGAATAGTGCCAAGGCGTAATTTATCCTTGGCACGCATTGCGTCTTTCTGGGCTTCTTGCAGTTGCTCTAACAGCGACATCAGTCAGGCAGAAAAGAAATTAGTAAAGCTTGATACGACGAGCGTTTTCGCGGAACATTTTTTTCATGTGGCGCTTAACTGCTGCCGCTTTTTTGCGTTTACGGATCCAGGTTGGTTTCTCGTAAAACTCTTTAGCGCGCACGTCAGCCAGAACACCAGCTTTCTCGCAAGAACGTTTGAAACGACGCAGAGCTACGTCAAACGGCTCGTTTTCTTTAACTTTTACTACAGGCATTAAATTCTCACCTCGGTCACTTTGGTTAGCGTCTAACCAATACGATTAAAAATGGTGCGGCATTCTACCCAAAAGCCACTACCAATGTAAAGCAATAAGTGTTTCGCTGGCCCTGCTTTGCGGATACCAGTACAATTTGCGGCGTATCATAAAGTGGAAGGGGAAAAAATGCGAGTCCTTGGCATCGAAACATCCTGTGATGAAACAGGAATTGCCATTTACGATGAACACAAAGGCTTAATGAGTCATGTGCTGTACAGTCAGATCCCGCTGCATGCCGATTACGGTGGCGTGGTGCCGGAACTGGCTTCCCGTGATCATATCCGTAAAACCCTGCCACTGATCAAACAGGCGTTGATAGAAGCTGGTTGTACTGCCGCCGATATATCTGGCGTAGCTTATACCGCAGGCCCCGGGCTTGCTGGCGCCCTGATGGTGGGCGCTGCGATTGGCCGTTCTCTAGCCATGGCCTGGAATGTACCTGCTTTGGCTGTGCACCATATGGAAGGCCATTTGCTGGCGCCTATGCTGGAAGATAAGCAACCTGAATTTCCGTTTTTGGCTTTATTGGTGTCAGGTGGTCATACCCAACTGGTGCGGGTCGATGGCATTGGCCAGTATCAGTTGCTGGGGGAATCTATTGATGATGCGGCAGGCGAAGCCTTTGATAAAACAGCCAAATTGATGGGACTGGATTATCCAGGTGGACCGCTGCTGGCGAAATTGGCCACCCAAGGTAACCCGACTGCTTATGCGTTCCCTCGACCAATGACCGACCGACCTGGTCTGGATTTTAGCTTCAGCGGTTTAAAAACTGCGGCCGCCAATGTGATTGCCGCCCAAGGCAATAGCCCGGATGTGCAGGCCAACATTGCGGCGTCATTTCAGCAGGCGGTAGTCGACACTTTGGTGCTCAAATGCAGAAGGGCACTAAAAGAGCACAAACTGAAACGACTGGTGGTGGCAGGTGGCGTCAGTGCCAACACTTCATTGCGTGAGCAATTGGAACAGTTGCTGACCAGCTTAAAAGGCGAAGTGTTTTACCCACGCAAAGAGTTTTGCACCGATAACGGCGCCATGATTGCGTTTGCTGGTTTTCAGCGTTTAAAAGCAGGGCAGCAGCAGGACCTGACTATTGGCGTGACACCACGCTGGCCGATGGATCAATTAGCGGCGGTTTGACTTTGGCAGAGCCGCCTTTAATCCGGGGCGGACTCTGTTGGCTTTTTGGTTTTCTTGCGGCCTTTATTCCAGACTTTGCTTTCTTCCCCGTGCCAGAGCCGGATGATGTTGTCTTTGTGACGCAGAATAATCAGCAGACTCAGCATAGACACGGGAATTGTGTACAGCGGCTTGATAAACCAGGTAAAAATTGGCGCCAGCGACACTGTCACTATAGCGGCCAAAGACGAATATCCTGTAGCCCCCACCAGCATCATCCAGGTAGAAATCAGTAAACCTGCCAAATCCAGACCAATTGGCATCATACTGCCAAAGGCAGTCGCCACTGCTTTACCGCCTTTAAAGCCAAAGAACAGCGGAAAGATATGGCCAAGGCAGGCGCAGATCGCAATCATGCCAAGGTAAAAGGCTTCGATATTCAAAAAGTACGAGCCCCAAACCGGAATAGTGCCTTTGAGCACATCAAACACCAACACTAAAACCGCAGGAACAGCACCACCGAGACGTAGCACGTTGGTCGCGCCCGGATTGCCCGAACCATGAGTGCGAGGGTCGGGTAAACGGAAGATCCGGCTGACCAGGATAGCAGAGGAGATCGAACCGCTTAAGTAGGCGGCAAGCATCATTGCTGCTATGGTTGGGGTCATGGGTTTGGGTTCCTCAGTCTGGCAAAGTGCGCTAAAATTGCGCCCTTATCAAAAGGCGGTCAGCTTATAGACTTTTGTGTTTTTTGCCTATCCGACCAGCAGACTACCTGAAACAGTAACTTAACAAAAGCGGAAATCAGAATGGACAAAGTTTTTATCAGTGCCTTGCAGGTCCCGACTGTTATAGGGGTCTATGACTGGGAAAAACAAATCCAGCAGACCCTGGTGTTTGATATTGAACTGCGTACCGACATTCGTCAGGCGGCAGCTACGGATGACCTGCACTACACCATCGACTACGCCGCGGTGTGTCAGGCCGTGACCGAGCTTTGTGCTGAGCCACACCAATTACTGGAAACTGTTGCTGAGAAAACCGCCAGCATGATTCTGCAAAATTTCCCGACTCAGGCGGTGCGGGTGCGGATTGGCAAGCCCGGTGCAGTGCCGCAGGCGGCCAGTGTTGGTGTGATGATTGAACGGGGTGACTGGTAATGGCACTGATCTATATCAGTGTTGGCAGTAATATTGACCGTGAGCGTCACGTTTCTGCCGCTTATCTGGAGCTGCATTTGCTGTTTGGTACGTTGCGCTGCTCGCGGGTATTTGAAAGTGAGGCGGTTGGCTTTAGCGGCGACGCTTTTTACAACCTGGTGATTGAAGCGCACACCGAAATGTCGGTTGCCGATTGTGTCAGCGCACTGAAAAACCTGGAACAGCGGTATGGCAAAGCCGCGGCGTCGCCGAAGTTCTGTGGTAAAACCCTGGATCTGGATTTATTGACCTATGACGACCTGGTGTGTCAACAGCCGGTGGAGTTGCCGCGCGGCGAAATTCTGAAAAATGCCTTTGTGCTTTGGCCTTTGGCTGAACTGGCTCCGGACCAGCGGCATCCGGTGACCCAACAAAGCTATCAGGCGTTGTGGCAGGCCTACCAGGAACCACAGAAGCTGGAGCCTATTGAGTTTGTCTGGCCAGATCCCACTGTTGTTTTACCAGCGTCACTGCTGCCAGCCGATGCTCAGCCAGTTTGTGTTTAATGGCTTCACCTTTCAGGCCTGAAGCAACAATAGCTTTAATGTCGACAGCCCGGGCCGCCTGCGCCGCATCCGTCAAATACTGTTGCTGCGGGTAAGCGGACTGCTCAAAGCCGGTACGGCCACGTAAGTCCGCAACAGCGCATAGCAGCAATAACTTCAGCCGTTCTGGTTTACGCCATAAATCGATGCCATCAAAGAGTTTCAGCACTGTGGCAGGGCGCAGCTCCAGGGCTTTGTGAAGCAGTTGATGGTACTGACAGGCGAGCAGCGCCAGCTCTTTGCAGTCATTCGGCACCCGCAAGCGCTCACACATGGTTTTGAGCACAGGTAAACCACTGTGTTCATGGCCATGATGAGACGGCCAGTCTGCCGGGTCGGTTTCACCTTTGCCGACGTCATGACACAGCGCGGCAAAACGTACGTCTAACCGATCGGATAACAATGCCGCCTGTTGCAGCACCAATAAGGTGTGAATGCCTGAGTCAATCTCTGGATGCCATTTCGGTGGGTTAGGGATGCCCCAGAGTTTGGCCAGCTCTGGCATCAGCGCCGCCAACGCGCCGACCTGATGCAGTACCTCAATATAGGCCTGTGGGTCCTGTTCCTGCAGGGCTCTGGCGCTTTCCTGCCAGACCCGCTCGGCGGTCAGGTGCTGCAACTCACCGCTATGGCTTAGTTGGCGCATCAGCTCAAGCGTTTCATCGGCAATATGAAAACCCAGATGTTTATACCGTGCGTAGAAGCGGGCGACCCGCAGCACCCGCAGCGGGTCTTCGGCAAAAGCAGGTGAGACATGGCGCAGAATTTTTTGCTGCAGGTCGGAATAACCGCCATAAGGGTCGTGCAGAGTGCCTTCCAGGTCCATCGCCATCGCATTGATGGTCAGGTCGCGACGTTGCAAATCCTGCTCCAGCGTTACGTCTTCAGCAAAGTAGCAGGCAAAGCCGGTATAACCCTGACCTTGTTTACGTTCGGTACGGGCCAGCGCATATTCCTGTTTGGTTTTTGGGTGCAAGAACACCGGAAAATCTTTGCCAACGGCCTGATAGCCTTGGGCCAGCATTTGCTCGGGGGTACTGCCAACCACCAGCCAGTCCTGATCCAGCGCCGGATAATTCAGTAATTTGTCGCGAACCGCGCCACCCACCAGATACAGTTTCAATGCTTTCCCACCCACAGTTTTTTTGCCATTATAACGCCCCAGCAGCAAAAGTCGCTCAACCCAACCTCAGGAACGCCATGTACACCGGATTTTTTGGCCTGAACAGCCAGCCGTTTTCGATAGCGCCGAACCCTGACTTTCTGTTTTTAAGTGCCCGCCACGCAGAAGCACTGGCGCACCTGCGTTATGGCTTGGGCGATGCTGGGGGCTTTGTGTTATTGACTGGCGAAGTCGGTACTGGCAAAACCACAGTATCGCGCTGTTTATTGCAGGAGCTGACCGAGCAGACCGAAGTGGCTTTTATCCTCAACCCGACGCTGAATGAACTGGAGTTGCTGGCTGCGATTTGTGACCAGTTGAAAATTCGTTATAAAAAGGCCGATGCCAGCCTGAAAAACCTGACTGACAAAATTACCAACCGGCTGCTGAAAAACCATCAACTGAGCAAAAATACCATTTTGATTATTGATGAAGCTCAACACCTGCAGCCCGCAGTGCTGGAGCAGCTGCGTTTGCTGACCAACCTGGAAACCAATACGAAAAAGCTGTTGCAGGTGATTTTAATCGGCCAGCCTGAGTTGCAGCAGCTGTTACAACGTCAGGATTTACGTCAGCTGGCGCAGCGTATTACCGCTCGGTATCACCTGATGCCACTGACGGAACAGGAAGTGCAGCAGTATGTCAGTTACCGGCTGCAGGTTGCGGGGTGTAGCCGACCAGTCTTTACGGCCGGAGCATTGAAAAAATTATTCTTGCTGTCTGGTGGTATTCCGCGTTTATTAAATCTGATTTGTGACCGGGCCTTGCTCGGCGGCTACAGCCAGCAAAAAGCGCTGGTCGATGCCAAATTGGTGGAACAAGCAGCCGGCGAAGTGCTTGCGGTCAGAATGCCGGTGCAACATCAGCAGTGGCCTTGGTGGCTATGGCCTGCTGTCACCTTAGTGGCGCTTGGGGCTGGTGCCGCTGTGGCTGCATTGTGGTGGAACTGAGAATTTTATGTCGTTATTGATGGATGCGTTAAAACAACAGCAGCAAGTGCCACTTGCTGATGAAAAGGTACAAGGTGCGAATTGGCTGAAGCCGTTGCTGTTGTCACTGATGGTCTGTGCAGGTTTAGTTTTAGGGTTTTGGTTGGGGCGGCAGCCTCAAACCGCGGAACCGCAAGTTCAGGTTGTTGCCTCGCAGCAAACGGCTGTCGCAGTGCCACAGGTGGCGACAGCCGCTGAAATTGCACAGGAGCTGCAGCTGGCGGCCGACTTATTGCCTGCTGATGGGCCCATCGCATTGGAAGCGGCGTCTGAACAATTGGTGGTGTCGGCGCAGCCGGAGCAGCCAATGCTGGGACGCCAGCGTGCCGAAACCGACTTTACGCAACAAGAGACATTTGCTGAAGCCGATCCTCAGGAAGAATTAAGTCCATTGTCGGATCTGTTGCCCGCCGAAGAGCTGGAAAACTCCGAAGCGCCGGCCGAGCTGCGGGAAAAATTTGCCAGCGCGCTGGCTGCCGCCGAGCGCAGTAATCGCCAGCCACAGATTAACTACCATGATGTGCCGGCAGTGCCTGTGCAACAACTGGATGATTTGTTGCAGCGCCAGATACCACCATTGAAGTTTGAAGCCCACGTCTATGCCACAGAACCAGCGCAGCGTTGGGTCAAAGTCAATGGCAAAGATTTACAGCAGGGCCAATGGCTGAGTGCTGATGTGCAGGTAAAGGAAATTTTGCCGCAGTATGTGGTGCTGCAGTTTGGGCAGCAGACGTTTAGTGTGGAAGCGCTGAGTGACTGGAGTTATACCCGTCGTCCTTGAAGCTGCAGCTGTGTTGACAGCGTCAGCTCGCCCCAGTCACATAGATTGGCTATGCTCCTGGGGTCTCACCGGCTTGTCGCCGTGCTGCTTATTGCAGCACGGACTGGCGGAAAAACCGCATTAAATCAATGCCAAAATCTTCAGGCATCACAGCCGCTTCAATTTCGTCATCCACTTTTGCCTGGGCCAAATCCAATTCCTGCACTTCCAGGTAGTGGCGGAACTTGGTGTGGTAAAACACTTTGACCACAGGGCGCAGCGGGTCGGTTTTGTTGGCTCTGAGCACTATCGCCAGCTTCTGGCTTTTCAGTTTAACCAAGGTGCCTACCGGGTGAATGCCAATGGCCTGGATAAACTGCGACAGCAGCTCCTGATCATAGCTGTGGCTTTCTTTTTTCATGATCTTCAGTGCGGTAATGCCACTTTGCCCTTCTTTGTAACAGCGGGTGGCGGTGATGGCGTCATAGGTATCGACAATAGCGATCATGCGGCCATACACCGAAATTTGCTGATCTTTCAGGCCTAAAGGGTACCCTTTACCGTCCAGCCGCTCATGATGCACCGCGGCGACATCAATGCTGACAGGGCTTAAGCCAGGCACAGCTTCCAGCAGTTCAAAGCTGTACAGCACGTGGTTACGCATTTCCTGCAATTCGTCCGGGTCCAGTCGGCCTGGTTTATTCAGAATATGATCCGGTACCTTTATTTTGCCCATGTCGTGGAGCAAGGCGCCTGTGGCCAGTTGTTGGATCAGCTCCTGCTCAAAGCCCATTTGTTTGGCGAAAATAGTCATCAGAATGGACACGTTCACCGAATGCTCCAGCAAATAAGCATCTTTTTCACGGATACGGCTCATGCAAAGCAAAGCGTCCTGGTTGCGGAATACCGACTCAATCATGCCGTTGGCGCAATCCTGAAAAGGTTGCAGCATCAAAGGTCGGCCGGCCTGAATATCGGCAAAGGCCTTTTTTTGCAACCCTTTGGCTTGCTGGTACAGCACCTGCGCTTGACCCAGCTCTTCACTGTACGGTATCACCCGGTTCTTTTTGCTGCCAGGCCCGGCAGGCTGCACTGCTTCAAAGGGGGCTGGCTGGTTTTCGCTTGGTTGCTGAAGGCTTTTGCTGGGGTCTATCAGCAGCTCCAGGACGCCTTTTTGTTTTAACTGCTGAATAATCGCTTCTGTGCGCACCCAGCCTTCGGTTTTAATTTCAACCCGGCCTTTTTGCTTTAGTACCGCAACGACATACATGCCTGGCACTAAGTCGTTGATGGCAATCGTCAGAAACTGGTTTGCTTGGTTCATTGTGCCTCAGCAGTAAAACGCTAACTGAATTAGTTGAAATGGAAAATATGATAAAAATGATATCATTTGTTTTGGATAAACAAAAGCCCACGCTGAGGTGGGCTTTTGCAGTTTATTGCGCAGCAATCCGGGGAATTAGCCCAGGTTGTCTGCCATGGTCATCAGTGACGCATTACCACCTGCTGCTGTGGTGTTGATGGTCACGGTTTTTTCAGTGACTAAGCGGTGTAGCAACTGGTGATCGGCCGGGCTGGTGACCAGACCTGTGATAGCGCCGCTGCGGGCGGCAATCCATTCGCCCACCAGCGCTTTGTGTGGATCCGTGGCTTCAATCACTGCGGTGGCCAGCTGTGGCGCTGCCAACAGCGCTTTCAGCTGAGTCAGCGTAGTGACTGCTGTCAGTTCAGCCGGTAAGCCCACCTGGATCAGTAACTGACGAATGGTTTCCAGCTCTTTTTGCTGGCTGTCGCTGCCCGAGCTCACCAGAGCGTTACCGGATACCAAAGCGGTGATCAGGCTCAGCACATAGTGATGGAAACTGCTGTGTTCGCTGTGCAGCAGTGCGATGACACCCTTAGCTTCCAGGAACAGCTGGTTCGATTCACCGGTCGGCCCTGGCAAGGTGATTGGGTTGGTCAGTTGTTTCTCCAGGAAACTGAGCTGCTCACGGGCCGCTTCCAGCACTTGGTTCAGGTCATGCTCACGTTCAGACACAAGGCGGTTACCGGCCAGTTGTGCCAAGAAACGCCGCAGTACTGAGCTACGTGCAGTCACTGTCTGACGCTGCCACTGATACTGTGCCTGCTCCATCTGCTGCAATTGCTGGTTCAGTTTGTTGTCGGTGGCTGGCGCGGAATTCAGGGCTGCAGCCACAGCGCTATCGAGTGCTGGTGCATCCAACTCATGTTCTTTCACCAGACGGCTTAAATAGAAGGGGCCACCTGCTTTCGGGCCAGTACCAGATAAACCTCGGCCACCAAAAGGCTGCACGCCAACCACAGCACCAATCATATTGCGGTTCACATAGATGTTACCGGCTTTGATCTCGCTGGCCACTTTCAGCGTGGTTTGTGCGATACGGCTGTGCACACCCATGGTCAGGCCGTAGCCTGTAGCATTGATTTGGCGAATGACGTTATCCAGCTGCTCTGCTTTGAAACGGATAATGTGCACCACAGGGCCAAATACTTCGCGCTCCAGCAGGCTGAGGCTACTGATTTCATACAAACGCGGCGCAAAGAAGAAGTGATTACCAGCAGCTGGCGCCTTGCAGACATAATGCAGTTTGGCTTTACCGTCCAGGTACTGTACATGGTCGTTCAGACGTTGCAGTGCTTTAGCGTCAATCACCGGGCCTAAGTCAGTCGACAACCAGGCTGGGTCGGCCACGGTCAGTTCAGCCATCGCGCCTTTGATCATGGTGATGATCTTGTCGGCCACGTCTTCCTGCAGGAACAGCACGCGCAGTGCAGAACAGCGTTGACCGGCGCTTTGGAAGCCTGACGAAATGACATCGTCCACTACCTGCTCCGGCAGAGCGGTAGAGTCAACAATCATGCAGTTCTGACCACCCGTTTCGGCAATCAATGGCACCGGCTCGCCGCCACGTTCGGCCAGCTTACGGGCAATCCAGGCGCCGGTTTCGGTTGAACCTGTAAACATTACCGCTTTAATCCGCGTGTCTGGCACGACCTGCTCGCCGACCTGACGGCCTGGCGCGATGATTAAGCGAACGACATCAGCAGGGAAACCTGCAGCGGCCATCAGCTCGATAGTGCGTACGGCGATAAGGCTGGTTTGTTCCGCTGGTTTAGCCACTACAGTGTTACCTGCTACTAAAGCAGCCGCCACCTGGCCTAAGAAAATGGCCAATGGGAAGTTCCACGGGCTGATACAAAGCACCACACCACGCGCCTGGCTGTGTTGCAGGTTCTGGTTGGCCTGGTCAGCGTAATAACGGCAGAAGTCGACGGCTTCACGCACTTCGGCCATGCTGTCGCCTAAAGTTTTGCCGGCTTCTTTGATACAAAGCGCCAGCAGCTCATCACGATTTGCTTCCAGCGCATCGGCCAGTTTATTCAGCAGTACCGCGCGCTCAGTGACAGGACGGCCAGACCAGTTTTGGAAAGCCTGCTCAGCTGCTGTGACAGCCGCTTGCATCTGCTCCGCTGTCGCGTGCTGGTGATAACCGATAATTTCGTCTGTATTAGCGGGGTTACGCACCGCTTCAGCATCGGCTTTGTGTTCAATGGCATGCACACCAGCCAACCAGCTGTCCATGGCATCACGCATTTGGGTCATTTGGTCAATGTCGGTCAGATCCTGACCTTTGGAGTTCAGACGGCTGGCACCGTACAGATTGGCTGGCATCGGAATAGAGCCATTGCGTTTTTGGCTCCAGCTGCGCACCAGTTCAACCGGATCTTTCAGCAGGGATTCGACCGGAATGTTTTCATCAACGATGTTGTTGACGAATGAGCTGTTGGCACCGTTCTCCAGCAAGCGGCGGACTAAATAAGCCAGCAGATCCTGATGCTCACCTACCGGCGCGTAGATACGGCAAGGCACTTTATCGTCTGCAACCACCTGATCGTACAGGGAATCGCCCATGCCATGCAGGCGCTGGAATTCATAACCAGTGCGATCCGGTGCCATTTCCAGAATAGTGGCTACGGTATAGGCGTTGTGGGTAGCGAACATTGGGTAAATGCTGTCACGGTAGTCCAGCATTTTCTTGGCGCAGGCTTGGTACGACACGTCGGTCGACGGCTTGCGGCTGAATACAGGGTAATCGGCTAAGCCTTCGGCCTGGCTGATTTTTACTTCGGTATCCCAGTAAGCGCCTTTGACCAGACGCACCATCATTTTGCGGCCGACTTTTACCGTCAGCTCGCGCAGCCATTCAATCACAAACAGGCCACGTTTGGAGTACGCTTGCACCGCCAGACCAAAACCTTCCCAGCCGGCTAAATCCGGATCAGCAAATACGGCTTCGATGATATCCAGGGATAAGTCCAGACGGTCGGCTTCTTCCGCGTCCACGGTAAAGCTGATGTTGTAGGATTTCGCCGCCAGTGCCAGTTGCTTCAGCATCGGCACCAGTTCTGCCATCACGCGGTCACGGTGGATAAATTTGTATTTCGGGTGGATGGCCGACAGCTTGACAGAGATACCCGGACTCTTGAACGGGCCACGGTTTTTCGCGGCTTTACCAATCACATGAATGGCCATCATGTAGCTGTCGAAATACCTTTTGGCATCTTCACTGGTGCGCGCGCCTTCACCCAACATGTCGTAGGAGTAGGTGAAGCCTTTGTTTTCCAGCTCGACAGCACGTTCGACAGCTTTTTCAATGGTGGTGCCCATCACAAACTGGGTACCCATGATTTGCATGGCGTAACGCACGGCCTGACGGATCACCGGTTCGCCCAAGCGGCCGCAGGTGCGTTTTAATAAGCCGAACTGCGCTTTTTTCTGATCGTCGCTGTAGTTCACCAGCTTGCCGGTGACTAACAGGCCCCAGGCCGAGATGTTTACAAACAGCGATTCGCTGTTGCCCAAGTGTGAGCTCCAGTCGCCATTGGATAATTTGTCGCGGATCAGCAGGTCAGCGGTATGTGAATCCGGCACCCGAAGCAGGGCTTCGGCCAGACACATCAGCACCAGACCTTCTTCGGTCGACAAGGAGAATTCATTCAGCAGCGCGTCTACGCCACCTTTACCAACCTGTAGACGGCGGATTTCCACCACCAACTGACGGGCGCGTTCCCAGGCCCGGCTGCGGGCAGCCACACCAATATCCGCGATAGGCAATAAGTTGTTCAGTACCAGATCTTCGTCAGCGCGGTAATGGTCGCGCATGGCCTGGCGGATAGCATGGGTCGTCGTCAATTGGCCTTGGAATAGCATAATAATTGTCCGGTTGAGGTCAAAAATAATGCTGCATTTTATTGAAAGCGCAGCCGCATTTGGTGGTTTTCTTTTAGGTTTAACCCTATATAATTTGGATTAATCATAATTGGGCAAGAAAAAATACTGCCATGACGCAAAGTGCCAAAAGCCGTCCACTGGACCGGATTGACATGACCATTTTAGACACGCTGCAAAAAGACGGCCGGATTTCCAACGTCGAGCTGGCAAAAAAAGTCAATTTAAGCCCCAGCCCTTGTATAGATCGGGTTCGGCGGCTGGAGCAGGAAGGTTACATCGAAGGTTTTGGTGCGCGGTTAAGTGCCAGCAAGCTGGGCTATGGCACGGCTGCTTTTATCCAGGTGACGCTGGACCGCACCACAGCGGCTATCTTCGACCAGTTTCGTGATGCGGTGGTGAATATTCCACAAGTAGCCGAATGCCATATGGTGGCCGGTGGTTTTGATTATTTACTGAAGCTGCGGCTGTCCAGCATGGAAGCGTACCGGGCTGTGCTTGGCCGTATTGTTGATTTGCCCGGAGTACAGCAAACCCACACTTATGTGGTGATAGAGCAGGTAAAGCAGGATTCGGGTTTACCGCTAAAGGCAATAAACCCGGAATTCAAAGCCGAATCTTAGCGGGTTACATCCAGCGGTCGTTGCGGCGACGTTGCGGCAACAGGGCAGGGACCAATAAGCCGAGGATTAAACCGGCAATGGCCAGAATAGCGCCCATCACCATTTTGTCCTGCCAGAACGAGGCCGGTTTTTCCTGCAACTGAGTGGTTAACAGGGCAATGGTCTGTTGCGCTGTGGCTGTGGCGGCTTCCGCCTGAGTGACGGCGGCAGCCGTTTCTTCCAGCTCTTGCTGTAACTGTTGTTTTTCCTGGCCTAAAACTTCAATCTGGCTTTGCAGGCTGCTCAGTTGAGCAGTCAGTTGCTCGGTATCTTTGTCAAACACTGGGCTGGCGCTGACGTACTGCTTTAAAATCCAGCCAGTGCGGCCTTTGCTGTCAGTGACCTGCCAGTAACCTGCGCTGGCGTCTTCGCCGGTCAGCTGAATTTCTTCACCTGCATTAATGCTGGCAATGATCTTAAAATCACGGCCTGGGCCGTTGTACAAATAAGTCACCAGTTTATCGCTGATATAGGCGGTGCCGGATACCGCAGCAGGGGATGACGGAGTGGGTTCCTGTTGAGCGAACACCGGAAACAGAACACTGGCGCTGAACAGGGCTGCACCCAACCAGCAGGACGATTTTGCAGGCATAAAAGTTCCAAAAAAACAGGCGATTGACTGGCCAAAATTTTAAATTGCATCGATCATAGGCCAGGTGATTGATAAATAACAAGAGGCCGTAGAGAAGGATGCAAACGAATGGCAGTTGAAGCAGAACTGAAGTTTATCTGTGCTGGTGAACTGCCGGCTGATTTAAGCCCCATCTGGTCTGCCGTGGCGGTCAAAGTCGAACCCCGGGCAGGTAAACAATTGTTGAATGCTTACTACGACACCGCCGACCAGTGGTTCCGTCGCCAGGACGCCGGGCTGCGCACCCGGTTGCAGCAAGGCCGCTATGAACAAACCATTAAACTGGCCGGCCGCGGGCAAGGTGCTTTGCAAGTGCGGCCTGAATACAACCTGCCTTGTGCGTCCGTCTGGCCTGAGCTGAACGCCTTTCCGGCGGAAGTCTGGCCACAGGGCGTCGACAGCAGCAGTCTGCAACATCAACTGGTGCAGTTATTCAACACAGATTTTTATCGTCAAAGCTGGTTGCTGCATCTGGCTTGCGGCGCTGTGGTGGAAGTGGCGCTGGATAAAGGCTGGGTGAAAGCAGCTGGCCAGCAAGAAACCATTGATGAACTGGAGCTTGAGCTGATGTCTGGTGACACTGATGCGCTGTTTGCACTTGGCGAGCTTTTACTTCGCCGGTTACCACTGCGGTTTGGTGTGATGTCCAAAGCAGAGCGGGGCTATCGACTGAATCAGCAACTGCCGGTCGAACCTACCACAGCCAAAACAACCAGCCCGGGCGCAGTACTTAAAGCCGTGTTGTATAACGAAGTGTGCTGGTGGCAGCAGCAGAACCAACAGGCGTTGGAATTATTGCAGCAGCAATGGGCTGTGCTGGCAGACGACTGGCCGGACTTTCGGGCCTTTCTGGTGTTGCCGCCAGCACAAGTACTGAGCAGCCAGGCTTATTTGCAGGCCCAACTGAATTTATCCCGCCACCTGAGTAAGGACTAAACACATGACGCCGTCGCCAACACTGTTGCAGGAAGCCCGCCGCATCCAGGCTGGATTGCCATTGCACATTCTGGATAGCCAACAAAGCAGGCTGGATTTTTTGCTGTCGGTCAGTCCGTTTATTGGCCGGGTATTGCAACAGCAGCCTGAGCTGGCGCCACAACTGCTGGAGCCAACTCAGTTAGATTGGCACTACCAGGACCCGCTACAACAGCTGCCCGACTCCAGTGAAGCCAATGTGTTCCGGGCTCTGCGGCGTTATCGCAACCAGGTATTGGCCCAGGTGCTGGCCGCCGAGTTACTTGGGGTAAAACCGATACGGCGTTGTCTGACAGAAATCTCCGCTTTGGCTGACGGTCTGATCAACAGTGCATACCAATGGGCTTATCAGGACTTAACGGCTCAGTGGGGCACGCCAATGGACCCAAAAGGGCAGCCAATGCCGCTGCTGATTTTGGGCATGGGCAAGCTGGGCGGCGGTGAGCTGAATTTCTCCTCCGACATCGACCTGATTTTCACCTACCCGGACAATGGCGAAACTCAGGGCGGCCGTCGCAGCATTGAGCATCAGCAGTTTTTTACCAAGCTGGGACAAAAACTAATTTCGGCCTTGCATCAGGTCACTGCCGATGGTTTTGCTTACCGGGTGGATATGCGGCTGCGGCCTTTTGGTGACAGCGGCCCGCTGGTGCTGAGTTTTGGCTCGATGGAAGACTATTACCAGGCACAGGGCCGCGAATGGGAACGTTATGCCATGCTGAAAGCCCGGGTGCTCAACCCCGACCCGGTCTGGACACCCCAACTGCAACACTTGCTAAAACCTTTTGTCTACCGCCGTTATATCGATTTTTCTGCAATCGAATCGCTCAGACGGATGAAACAACTGATCGAACAGGAAAACCGGCGACGCAACAGAACTGACAATATTAAGCTCGGTGCTGGTGGCATTCGTGAAGTGGAGTTTGTGGTGCAAACCCTGCAGCTGATCCGCGGCGGCCGTTTACCGGACCTGCAGCAGGTATCAATTTTCGCGGCGCTGAACGCTCTATGCCGGCATCAGCTCTGGTCACAAGCCGACACTGAGCAGCTGATCAATGACTATTTATGGTTGCGCCGCGTGGAGCAGGTGCTGCAGGGCATTGACGATCAGCAGACCCAAAGTTTGCCGCAGGATGAGCTGAATAAAGAACGGCTGGTGCTGGCCCTGGGCCTGACGGACTGGCCTCAGTTTTCTGAGCTGACTCAGGCCTGTATGGCCCGTATTCATCAGCAGTTTAAAGCGGTGATTGATCAGGGCGACAACCCGGAGCCGGAAGAGCTGGCGCTTGGGCGGCTCTGCTGGGATTCACAATTGCCCGAAACTGAGCTGGCAGAACAGCTGGACTGGCTGGATGCTGAGCAGGCGGTGGAGCTGCTGTCAGAACTGCGCCAGTTCAAACTGGATTGCCAGAAGCGCAATGTCGGTCCCCGCGGCCGGGATTTGCTGGAAAAACTGCTGCCTTTTTTATTGCAGGTACTGGCCAAACAGCAGGGCTCGGCCACTGTGTTAAAACGGCTGCTCGGTGTGTTCCGGCAGATTGTCAGCCGTACGGCCTACCTGGAGCTGCTGTATGAAAACCCGGCGGCGCTGCAGCAGTTGGTGTTGCTTTGTGCCAAAAGTGGCTGGCTGGCCGAGCATCTGGCGCGCTACCCGATGCTGCTGGACGAGCTGATCGACCCGGCTCAGCTGTATCAGGTGCCACAAATGACGGACTACCGCGACCGGCTGCGTCAACAGATGTTGCGGGTGCCAGAGGATGATCTGGAGCTGCAGATGGAAGTGTTGCGCCAGTTTAAACAGGCACAGCAACTGCGCATTGCCGCCGCCGATATCACCGGCATTTTGCCCTTGATGAAAGTCAGCGATCATCTGACCTTTCTGGCTGAAGCTCTGATAGCGCAGGTGGTGGAACTGGCCTGGGTGCAGATGGCAGAAAAGTACGGGGTCCCTGCTGGTTTGTCCGGGCGAGATGACAAAGCTTTTGCCGTCATAGGTTATGGCAAACTGGGCGGGCTGGAGTTAGGTTATGGCTCTGACCTTGATCTGGTGTTTGTGCATCAGTCTAACCCGGACGGTGTGACCGATGGCGATAAGTCCATTGATTCACGCCAGTTTTATATCAAGCTGGTGCAACGTATTGTGCATATTTTCAGCACAAGAACGGCCAGCGGTGTGTTGTATGAAGTGGATACCCGCTTACGGCCCGCCGGCAACTCCGGGCTACTGGCGGTGCATATCAATACCTATCTGAACTACCTGAAAACAGAAGCCTGGACCTGGGAGCATCAGGCGCTGGTGCGGGCCCGCGTTGTGTTTGGCGGCGACTTGATTAGCCAACGATTTGCGCAAATCCGCGCAGAAATTCTGGGGCAAAATCGCGACCCGCAGCAGCTGTTGTCCGAGGTGGTGGAGATGCGGCAAAAACTGCGCCAGCACCATGGGGTAAATTCGACTGAAGTGAAACATGCCGCAGGTGGCATTGTCGACCTGGAGTTTATCAGTCAGTTTCTGGTACTGGCCAATGCAGCCCGTTACCCTGATTTATACCAGTACAGCGACAATATCCGCATTCTGGATGCGGCGCAAAGCTGTGGCTTATTGTCCGGCGCCGAAGTGGAGCAACTGCAACAGGCCTATCGTCAGTTGCGTGGTGTCAGTCACCGTCAGACGTTGGCGCCTGCGGCCGAAGAGCCGGCTGAGGTTCAGCAGGCCATGGTGGCAGTGCAACAGCTGTGGTTAAGACTTTTTGGTGGGCCAGGGGCTGTCAGTTAAAGACAGCCACGCGCCGTTTGGGCCCCTGAATATTGATGCAGCTCTGCTGCAGGTAGGGCACTGCTTTGTCTGTGAGCACCACGGCGCGGGACTTATGACAGAAATACGCCTGCACTGGGTCTTCAAAGTCGGAACTTAGCGCACTGGCGGCTTCGCGGATCGCACTTAGGTAGCTGAAATCAGTCTGAAAGTAGTGTTTTACTTTGTAGTCCCGGCCGAGCACCCAGTACAGTTCGACACCTTCTTTACGGCCTTCCATGGTCAGGTTGGTTTTTAAGGTGTCACCGACGCGAAAACGGCGGTCTGTGCGGCGGCCTTGCCAGTTTTCCGGTAAAGCTTCGACACGTTCTGCCCGGCCTTTGAGCAGGCTGATCAGCTGGCTGTGGTCATCGTGCAGTTCAATCACAAAATCTTCCGAGCCTTCCGATTGGCTGTTCATTGAGTCCCGGATGGTGCTGTAAAAGCTGGTAAAGCCCTGCACCGCCTCGTTACCTTTTTCGGCCAGGTTCTTTGGCTGAATAACCAGCCATTCCGGTTTAAGCATTACCAAAGCTGCCAGCAGCAATAATAATGCTGCTAATAATAAGTGCCTGATCCAAAACCACATAGCTTATCTTCCCGGTTCCACTGAAGCCATCATAGCCAACACGCCGGAGGCTGCCAACACCTTAATCAATAGAGGCTGGGGTCTTCCGGATTTGGTCTTGTCTTAAAGCGACGGTGTAACCACATATATTGAGAAGGATGTGCAATTATTCCTTGTTCAAGCCAATGGTTGATCCGGGTCACGTCAGATTTATTGTCGCCGCTGGGGAAATTATCGAAGGCTGGTAACACTTCCACCTGGTAGCCCTGGTAGCCAGGCAAACGATAACTATGAATGGCGACTGTTTTGCAGTTGGCACTGCCAGCAAACAACAAAGTGCCTGTGGTGGTGGCGGTTTCTTTCACGGCAAAAAACGGCACAAACTCAGCTTTATTACGGCCATAGTCCTGGTCTGGCAGGTAAAAACAGACTTCTTTGTCGTTCAGCGCCTGAATAAGCGCACGCACATCACGTTTACCAATCAAGGCCCGATTCGAACGCAGGCGCCCATGGTACTGGAAGTATTCCATGATGGGGTTGTCATTCGGCCGGTAAAAGCCTACGGCCGGGCAATGGAAACCAAAGGTACGGGCAATCATCTCCAGGCATAAAAAATGCCCGCTTAATAAAAACACCCCTTTGCCTTCGTCCTGAATGGCCCGGATATGCTCCAGCCCTTTAAAGTGGCATAAAGGACGGGCGCGCCAGTCCGGCCACCACCAACCCATAAAGGTTTCAAAAGCGGCTTTGCCGGTTTCCTTAAAGTTTTGCCGTACCAGCAGCTCGCGTTCGGCGGCGGGCATGTCCGGGAAACAGAGCTCGAGATTGCGGCGTGTGACCTTCACGCGGGATTTCAGCGCTTTCATCAGCAACAATCCCAGCCCTTCGCCCAGTTTCATCAGCGCTGGATACGGCAACCAAAGTAAAAGCCAGAGAAAGCCCAATCCCAGCCATAAAGGCCAGTGTTTAGGATGCAAAAATGACAGCTGAAAACGCGGAGCCTGAACCACAGCAAACCCTTAACAAATTCGAAGAGGCGCTATTGTAACGAAATTGCCGGACGGCGAAAGGTTTAACTGGTCTGAGGTATCGGCTTCAGGCGCATCCCATGAAGCCTCAGGTAAGAAGGCGGGAGCCTCAGCTTTTCGTGCAATCGGCTGTAACCGTGCATGCCTCTTCGGCGTTACATTCGCTTGCCAGTTCGCAGGCCATCGCTCGTTCTTGCTGATAAAATTTGTGCAGAAATCCAAACAGCTCGCTGTTCGCCTGCTGGCCATAGCTATGTTTCAACTCGGCAAAGCCTTTGGTATCCGTGATTTTCATGGTGCCCTGTGCCGGCTCGCACGGACCCTGTGGTGTCGTCAGGTCGAGCTTACATACCTGATACTGGCCTGGGCTGATCTCGATAGCGGTAAAGCTTGGGGCTTGTTTAGCTGTTATGGCGGCTTTTGCCTGTTTAAAGTAAATAGTCTCGCCCTTGCCTTCAGTGTCAATCAGACTAATGGTGACTGAGGACGGGATCATGTGTTGTATATCGCTCAAAAGTTCATATGTGTGGTCGTCATCAGGCCTTTCTGTAGTGGTCAGTTTATTGGTAGCCTTTGCTTTTTTGAGCGAAGATTGCAGTGATGCTGCTGCAATTTCTGAATTGTCACAGTTCAGTTTGGCGTGACATTGAGTATCGAAATACATGTTGACGTGCTGCAACTTCTTGTCTGTTTTTGAGATTACGGCGCTTAGTCGGACTTTTTGTTGTACGCCAAAAGCATCAGGAAAATAGGCTTCTGCATTAGCGTATTCATAATCCTGGCAGGTGGAACTTTGTTCCTGCCAGGGGTTAAAGCAATTGTTTTGTTCAGGGCTGGCAACCAAAACATAACTGGCCAGCGATCCGAATAAAAGCAGTGCAGCAGCGCCGAAAGCTTGAGTGGTTCCTGTCATAAAAAGTCCATTTATTAAGTACAAACATAACCTAAATAACTGATCCTAATTGTGATACACCGTCTTTAGCCCATGGTTGCCACCTGGAAACGGGGCTGCCGTCTCCATAAAATGGTCGACCTGCTCCAGTA
>NZ_JBHSGB010000020.1:0-37588 GCF_042654345.1 Rheinheimera marina | reverse complement strand
ATAAATTGACTATATAGTCACTCATACTGATTTAAATCTTTTTAAAGACTCATCATCACGAGTGCCCACACAGATGATTGATTGCTTATTGTTAAAGAGCGTGTCGCTTTACTAAGCGACGAAAGCAATTGATATTCAACAACTTTCAGAATCTTTAGCGTTTGATTTCTTCGTTTCCGAATCCCTCGTCGCTGTCGATGGAGCGCATTATAGAGAGATCAGAATTGATCACAAGATCTTTTTTAAAGAAAACCTCTCGACCGCTTAGTTTTTCATCAAACCAGCATTTTTTGCTCATTTAACGAGCTAAAATCAAGATCTTTATCGATCCAAGCAGGATCACTGCCTCCAAAACGCCCTCTCTGATCTGCTCAGAAGCAATAACTGCCTTGTAGAGCTAAACCTATAAATGCCAAACCGCGCCATTCGCTTAAGAAACCTGTAGCAACAATAAGCATTGACGCGAGTCACCTTTCTATGGAAAACCTAAACGAACATTCAGTGGTTAAGTCGCTACGCCTTCCCTTGCAAGGGTGCAAAGTGATAGCCGCTTCTCCACGGATTTGTCAGATACAGAATGAGGCAACCATATATAGAGAAAATTTAGATTCGTTTAGGTAAAGCCCTCTATATAAGGAGTGGCGGTCTAAGACTTCCGCCGGGTAAAAAACGTCCCAAGTTAAAAAGCTACAAGATTCATTCAAATTTACACGATCCTAAAGTCACGACTTTAACAGCCTAAATTCGTTCTCACGCTTTAATCCATTAAACAGAACTAGGATGGGTCCCTAACTATATAGGGGGATTGATGAGCAAAAGAGGACTCTGTATCGGCCAGGCATCTGATTGGCAAATAGGATAAGCGATATCTGGCTAACAACTAATTGCTTCGCACACAATATTAACTACAAGTACTGATTCTGGTTCAATTACCACTACGACTATGCCACATATCACCACTTGGACAGTTGCAGGCTAAGACGACGACCAGTAACAAACCTATGAAAATAAAAAAGCCGGCATAAGCCGGCTCTTTTATTCAGACTGATTACTCAGCTGAAGTTTCCTCGACTGGCAGAGCAGTCTCTGGACGGTCAACTAACTCAATGTAAGCCATTGGTGCGTTGTCACCAGTACGGAAGCCACACTTCAGAATACGAGTGTAGCCGCCTGGACGGGCGTTGTAACGCGGGCCTAACACGTTGAACAGCAGACCTACAACTTCTTTATCACGAGTACGGGCGAAAGCCAGGCGGCGGTTAGCCACGCTGTCATTCTTAGCCAATGTGATCAGAGGCTCGATAACACGACGTAACTCTTTGGCTTTAGGCAGAGTCGTTTTAATGACTTCGTGCTTCACCAGCGAGCTTGCCATATTACGGAACATTGCAGTACGGTGACTGCTGTTCCGGTTTAACTGACGACCACTCTTACGATGGCGCATGATCTATTCCTTCTTACAAAACCAGGAACTGGAATCTGGTTAGTCTTTGTTTACCAGAGAGGCTGGCGGCCAGTTTTCCAGGCGCATGCCTAAAGATAAACCGCGTGATGCCAACACGTCTTTGATCTCGGTAAGAGACTTTTTACCCAGGTTAGGCGTTTTCAGCAGCTCAACCTCGGTACGTTGTACCAGATCACCGATGTACTGAATCTGCTCTGCTTTTAAGCAGTTAGCAGAACGAACTGTTAATTCTAAGTCATCGACTGGACGCAACAGAATCGGATCAAACTCCGGCTTCTCTTCACGTTTTTCTGGCTCGCTCTTGTCACGCAGTTCTACGAAGAATTCTAACTGTTCAGCAAGAATCGTAGCTGCACGACGAATAGCTTCCTCAGGCTCAACAGTGCCGTTGGTTTCCATGTCGATAACCAGCTTGTCCAGATCAGTACGTTGCTCTACACGGGCCGCTTCAACTGAGTAGGCAATACGCTCTACCGGGCTGAAAGAAGCATCCAGTAATAAACGACCGATCGGACGTTCGTCATCCTCTGAGGATACGCGGGCAGATGCAGGAACATAACCACGACCACGCTGGACCTTGAGACGCATACTGAATTCAGTTTCGCCAGTCAGGTTACAGATCACATGCTCTGGGTTTACGATTACTACACCGTCACCACGCTGGATATCTCCAGCAGTTACAGGGCCAGCACCTTTTTTAGATAAAGTCAGTGTGACTTCGTCTTTGTCTTCCAGACGAACGGCTAAGCCTTTCAGGTTCAGCAGGATATCGATGATATCTTCCTGCACGCCTTCTTTGGCGCTGTACTCATGCAGCACGCCGTCGATTTCTACTTCAGTCACTGCACAACCTGGCATTGAAGACAGCAGAATACGACGCAACGCGTTGCCCAAGGTATGTCCGAAACCGCGCTCAAGTGGTTCCAAAGTAACTTTGGCACGAGTTGGGTTGATTTTTTCGATACCAACTAATCTCGGCTTAAGGAATTCGGTGACAGAACCCTGCATTTTATCCTCTCTTAAGAAAACGCCTTACTACTTAGAGTAAAGCTCGACGATTAACTGTTCGTTGATGTCTGCAGACAAGTCTGAACGCTCTGGAGCACGTTTGTAAACGCCTTCCATTTTCTTATTGTCTACTTCAATCCAAGTTGGTTTTTCGCGTTGCTCAGACAGCTCTAAAGCAGCACCGATACGGGCTTGCTTCTTCGCCTTTTCACGAACAGCGATCACTTGATTAGGTGACACAGCGTAAGACGGGACATTCACAACTTGGCCATCGATCATGATAGCTTTGTGGCTTACCAGCTGACGTGCTTCTGCGCGAGTGCTGGCCAGACCCATACGATACACCACGTTGTCTAAACGAGCTTCTAATAACTGAAGCAGGTTCTCACCGGTGTTACCTTTTAAACGAGCAGCTTCTTTGTAATAGTTACGGAACTGCTTCTCTAATACGCCGTAAATACGACGTACTTTTTGTTTCTCGCGTAATTGTAAACCGTAGTCTGATAAACGACCGCGACGAGCGCCGTGCTGACCAGGAGCAGTAGTTAAATTACACTTTGAATCAATTGCTCTTACGCCGCTTTTCAGGAACAGGTCTGTTCCTTCGCGACGACTTAACTTGAGCTTAGGACCCAAATATCTTGCCATCTTCTTTCTCCAGTAATCTTAGAAGCGCTTGTTACACGCGACGTTTTTTCGGTGGACGGCAACCGTTATGAGGGATTGGCGTCACGTCGGTGATATTCGTAATGCGGTAACCTGCTGCGTTCAGCGCACGAATGGCTGATTCGCGGCCTGGGCCAGGACCATTTACGAAAACTTCCAGATTTTTCAGACCATATTCCAGTGCGGCAGTACCAGCACGTTCTGCAGCTACCTGAGCAGCGAACGGCGTTGACTTACGCGAACCACGGAAACCTGAACCACCGGCAGTTGCCCAGCACAGCGCATTGCCTTGACGGTCAGTGATAGTCACGATCGTGTTGTTGAAAGAGGCATGGATATGAGCCATACCGTCAGAAACTTGCTTCTTAACTCTTTTACGAGTACGAACTGGTGCTTTAGCCATGTCTTACTCCGTCTTATTTCTTAATAGCTTTGCGTGGGCCTTTACGGGTACGCGCATTAGTTTTAGTGCGCTGACCACGAACAGGCAGACTACGACGGTGACGTAAGCCACGGTAACAACCCAGGTCCATTAAACGTTTAATGTTTAATGTGATCTCGCGGCGCAGGTCACCTTCAACGGTGTACTTGGCCACTTCGTCACGCAGAGTATCTAACTCAGCGTCTGACAAAGAAGAGATTTTGCGAGTTTCTTCAATACCCACTGCTGCCAGAATGGCTTTTGAGCGAGTTCTACCGATGCCGAACACGTAAGTCAGAGAAATGACAGCGTGTTTGTTATCGGGGATGTTAATGCCAGCGATACGGGCCACTAACGTTCTCCTATAAAAGGTTAAAAGGTGCCGATTTGAAAAGCCCGTAAGGATACTCAAACGACGGTTTAATTGCAACAATAAGCCGGGGCTAAACTAAAAAGTTCAGCCCTGGCTATATGGTTTTCTGCTGTTAGCCTTGACGTTGCTTGTGCTTAGGCTCTACACAGATCACACGCACAACGTTGTTGCGCTTGATCACTTTGCAGTTACGGCAGATCTTCTTAACGGAAGCTCGTACTTTCATGACTTAACTCCGCAATTTATCTTAACGACCGTAGCCTTTAAGATTTGCCTTTTTAAGCACAGATTCATACTGATGAGACATCAGATGCGTCTGTACCTGTGCCATAAAGTCCATAATAACGACAACAATGATAAGTAACGAAGTACCACCAAAGTAGAACTGAACGTTCCACGCCACCATCATGAACTCAGGAACCAAACAGATAAAGGTGATATAGGCTGCACCTGCCAATGTCAGGCGAGTCATCACTTTATCAATGTATTTCGATGTTTGTTCACCAGGACGAATACCAGGGATAAAAGCACCGGATTTCTTCAGGTTGTCTGCCGTATCGCGCGGGTTAAACACCAACGCGGTATAGAAGAAGCAGAAGAAAATGATCGCAGCTGCATATAACAAGATATACAACGGCTGACCTGGAGACAGGGTTAAAGCTAATTCCTGGAGGAAATTAGCAACCACGCCTTCACCTGAGCCAAACCAACTGGCAATTGTACCAGGAAACAGGATAATGCTTGAAGCAAAAATTGGTGGAATTACACCCGCCATGTTGACCTTCAGTGGCAAATGACTGCTTTGAGCAGCAAAAACCTGACGGCCTTGTTGGCGTTTGGCGTAGTTAACCACAATACGGCGTTGGCCGCGTTCAAAGAACACTACAAACCAAGTAACCGCTACAACAATGGCTCCAATCGCTAATAAAAGCAAAAAGTGCAAATCGCCTTGACGTGCCTGCTCAATCGTCTGGCCAATGGCAGACGGGAAGCCAGCAACAATACCGGTGAAGATCAGCAACGAAATGCCATTACCAATACCACGCTCAGTAATCTGTTCACCTAACCACATCAGGAACATGGTACCGGTGACTAAACTGATAACTGCAGCAATAGTAAAACCTAAGCCGGGGTTAACAACTAACCCTGGCATAAGATTAGGCAGACCGGTAGAAATACCGAAAGCCTGGACAATCGCTAATCCTAAGGTACCGTAACGTGTATACTGATTGATTTTACGCTTACCCGCTTCGCCCTCTTTCTTCAATTCTGCTAAGGCAGGATGAACCACCGTCAGCAGTTGAACAATAATGGACGCAGAGATATAAGGCATAATACCCAGCGCAAACACAGATGCACGCTCAAGGGCTCCACCGCTGAACATGTTAAACATTTCAACGATGGTGCCTTTTTGTTGCTCGAATAATTGAGCTAGCACGGCGGCGTCAATTCCAGGAATTGGCACAAATGAGCCTAACCGAAAAACGATTATGGCCAAAAGTACGAACAGCAGACGGGCTTTCAGCTCGCTGAAGCCGCCTTTTGCACTTTTTGAGTCCGAACCTGGTTTTGCCATCGCGTACTATCCTTATTATTCTTCGACTTTACCGCCGGCAGCTTCGATTGCAGCACGCGCACCTTTAGTTACACGTAAGCCTTTCACTGTGATTGGACGAGTAATTTCGCCAGACAGTACAACTTTTGCGAACTTGATGTTGCGAGTGATGATATTAGCTTCCATCAGACTGGCTAAATCAGCTACATCACCAGACACCAGTGCCAGCTCGTGCAGACGCACTTCAGCAGATACCAGGCCTTTCAGTGAAGTAAAACCAAACTTAGGCAGACGTTGTTTCAGAGGCATTTGACCGCCTTCGAAACCTGGACGAACTTTACCACCAGAACGAGATTTCAGACCTTTATGACCACGACCACCAGTCTTGCCTAAGCCAGAACCGATACCACGACCTAAACGGCGTTTCTCTTTTTTCGCGCCTGGTGCAGGAGATAACGTATTTAATAACATCTATTACTCCTCCACTTTAACCATGTAATACACAGCGTTGATCATACCGCGTACTGCTGGAGTATCTTCCAGAGTTACAGTGTGACCAATGCGGCGTAAACCTAAGCCAACTAAAGTCGCTTTGTGCTTCGGCAAACGACCGATGCTTGAGCGAGTTTGAGTCACTTTGATAGTTTTATTTGCCATGACGAATTACCCCAGAATGTCGTCAACGCGTAAACCACGCTTCGCAGCAACCTGAGCTGGCGATTTGATCGCAGACAGGGCGTTGATAGTAGCGCGAACTACGTTGATTGGGTTGGTTGAGCCGTAGCACTTAGACAGAACGTTCTGTACACCTGCTACTTCTAACACGGCACGCATTGCACCACCGGCGATGATACCGGTACCTTCAGATGCTGGCTGCATGTAAACATTTGAACCAGCGTGAATACCCTTAGTCGGGTGATGCAGTGTGTTACCGTTTAACTCAACTTGAGTCATGTTACGACGAGCTTTTTCCATTGCCTTTTGAATGGCAGCAGGAACTTCGCGCGCTTTACCGTAACCGAAACCTACGCGACCGTTACCGTCACCAACAACTGTCAGAGCAGTGAAGGAAAAAATCCGACCACCCTTAACAACTTTTGATACGCGGTTTACCGCAACCAGTTTCTCTTGTAAATCAGATTGTTGTTTAGCTTCTACGTTAGCCATGATCTACTCCTAGAATTGAAGACCGGCTTCACGCGCCGCGTCGGCCAGAGCCTGCACACGACCGTGATACTGGAAACCGCTACGGTCGAAAGCGCAAGTGTTTACGCCTTTTTCCAGAGCACGTTCAGCAAGCGCTTTACCAACCGCTTTAGCAGCGTCGGTATTGCCGGTGTACTTCAATGATTCACGGATTGATGCTTCAACAGTAGAAGCAGCAACAATCACTTCAGCATTTGGTGCGATAAGCTGGGCGTAAATGTGACGTGGTGTACGATGTACAACCAGGCGGTTCGCACCTTGTTCGATAATGTTTCTGCGGACGCGTTTTGCACGACGCAGACGAGCAAGTTTCTTATCCATCGTCCTACCCTACTTTTTCTTCGCTTCTTTACGACGTACGTTTTCGTTGCTGTAACGCACACCTTTACCTTTATAAGGCTCAGGTTTACGGTAAGCACGAATGTTCGCCGCGACTTGACCAACCAGCTGCTTGTCGGCACCTTTCACCAGAACTTCAGTCTGGGTAGGGGTCTCAATGGTGATACCGGCAGGGACTTCGTACGCAACTGGGTGCGAGAAACCTAAGCTCAGATTCAACACTTTACCTTCTGCCTTAGCACGGTAACCAACACCAACTAACTCCAGCTTGCGGGTATAGCCTTCTGCTACACCAGTAACCAGGTTGTTGATCAGCGCACGAGCAGTACCTGCTTGTGCGTTAGCGTTTTCAAAACCGTCACGAGGAACAGTACGCAGTACGTTACCTTCAACAACGATTTCAACTGCAGGGTTAACGTTTAACGCTAACTCGCCGTTTTTACCCTTTACTGTCAGGTTCTGACCATTCAGTGTAATAGTTACACCTGCAGGAACCGTGACGGGGGCCTTAGCTACACGAGACATAGTTACCCTCCGTTACGCTACGTAGCCGATGATTTCGCCACCGATACCAACCTTACGGGCAGCACGGTCAGTCATCAGACCCTGAGATGTAGAAACGATAGCTACACCTAAACCACCCATTACTTTTGGTAATTCGCCGCGTTTCTTATAGATACGCAGGCCTGGACGGCTTACACGGTCAATGGTTTCGATAACTGATTTGCCCTGGAAGTACTTTAAAGTAATTTCCAGTTCAGCTTTAACATCACCTGTTACAACGAAGCTGTCGATGTAACCTTCATCTTTTAATACTTTCGCAATAGCCATCTTCAGTTTTGAAGAAGGCATCTTAACCGCAACTTTCTTGGCAGCCTGGCCATTGCGGATGCGAGTAAACATATCCGCTACTGGATCTTGCAAACTCATAGCTGTTACTCCCGTGATTCTTACCAGCTAGCCTTACGAAGGCCAGGAATTTCACCGCGCATTGCTGCTTCACGGACCTTGATCCGGCTCATGCCGAATTTACGCAGGTAACCATGAGGACGGCCAGTTACACGACAACGATTACGTTGACGAGCAGGGCTTGAATCACGCGGTAACGATTGCAGCTTCAGAACTGCATCCCAACGGTCTTCGTCAGAAGTGGCTGGGTTAGCAATCAGATCTTTCAGCGCAAAACGTCTTTCAGCGTATTTGGCGACCAGTAACGCGCGCTTATGTTCACGCGCTTTCATTGATTGTTTAGCCATGACTACACCTTATTTCTTGAATGGGAAGTTAAACGCTGACAGCAAAGCACGACCTTCATCGTCACTACGAGCTGTAGTCGTGATAGTGATATCTAAACCACGTACCGCGTCTACTTTGTCGTAGTCGATTTCAGGGAAAATGATTTGCTCGCGAACGCCCATGCTGTAGTTACCACGGCCGTCGAACGACTTAGGATTCACACCGCGGAAGTCGCGGATACGAGGAATAGCAATAGATACTAAACGCTCTAAGAAATCCCACATACGCTCGCCGCGCAGGGTTACTTTAGCACCAATAGGGTAGCCTTCACGGATTTTGAAACCAGCGACTGACTTACGAGCCTTAGTAACCAGAGGTTTCTGGCCTGAGATAGCAGTTAAATCTGCTACCGCATTTTCAAGGATCTTTTTGTCAGCTACGGCTTCACCCACACCCATGTTGAGTGTGATTTTTACAATCCGAGGGACTTGCATGACGCTCGTGTAGCCGAACTGTTTAAACAGTTCAGGAACTACTGTGTCTTTGTAAATTTCATGCAGTTTCGCCATCGTATTACTCCAATAGCTCTTTAGATTTTTTCATTATTCGATTTGAAGAAGCGAACTTTAACGCCATCTTCAAAACGGAAACCAACGCGATCAGCCTTGCCAGTAGCAGGGTTGACAATCGCCACATTTGAAACGTGAATTGAGGCTTCTTTCTCAACGATGCCACCTGGGGTGTTCAGCGCTGGGATTGGCTTCTGGTGTTTTTTCACCAGGTTCACGCCTGAAACGTATACACGGCTTTCGCCAGTTAATACTTTCAGTACTTTGCCAGTTTTGCCCTTGTCCTTACCGGTCAGAACAATAACCTCATCATCACGACGGATTTTACTAGCCATGGTGACTCCTTACAGTACTTCTGGGGCCAGAGAAACGATCTTCATGAACTTATCGCCACGAAGTTCGCGGGTTACCGGTCCAAAAATACGTGTACCGATCGGTTCCAGCTTGTTGTTTAACAACACAGCTGCATTGCGATCAAAACGGATCAGAGAACCGTCCTGACGGCGTACGCCTTTGCGAGTACGCACCACCACAGCATTCAGAACATCACCCTTTTTCACTTTGCCGCGAGGAATTGCTTCCTTCACAGTGATTTTGATGACGTCACCGATTGCTGCATAACGGCGGTGCGAACCACCTAAGACCTTAATACACATTACGCTGCGTGCGCCGCTGTTGTCTGCGACTTCCAGCATAGATTGCATCTGGATCATCTTAGTGCTCCGCTATTCCACTACTATACCCCTCTCGAGGTACGCGCTTTCGATTAAATAAATACCCCCATACAAAAGGGCGCGTGATTATAACAGCCCAATTGGTGAATTGGTAGCTTTTGTTCGCCTTTTGTACAGCCATAAAAAAACGGCCCCGGAAGGCCGTTTTATCATTTCACCTTAAGTGATTAAGATGCAGATTCTACGACAGCTACCAGAGTCCAAGATTTAGTCTTAGACAGAGGACGGCATTCGCGAATAGTCACGATATCGCCTTCTTTACACTGGTTAGTTTCATCGTGTACGTGCAGCTTAGTAGTGCGTGTAATGAATTTCCCATAGATTGGGTGCTTCACGTGACGCTCGATAGCAACAGTGATGGACTTGTCCATTTTGTTGCTGATCACTTTACCTTGCAAAGTACGGGTGTTTTTTTCAGTCATTACGCACCTGCCTTCTCGGTTAAGATGGTCTTCACACGAGCGATATCACGACGCACTTGCTTTAACAGGTGAGTCTGAGCCAGCTGACCTGTAGCTGCTTGCATGCGCAGGTTAAACTGCTCACGTAATAAGCCCAGTAATTCAGCGTTTAACTCTTCAACGCTTTTTACTTTCAGTTCGCTTGCTTTCATTACAATACCGTCCGCGTTACAAAGGTTGTCTTGAATGGAAGTTTAGCGGCAGCCAGGCTGAATGCATGACGCGCTAATTCTTCCGACACACCGTCCATCTCATACAGGACTTTGCCAGGTTTGATCTGGCATACCCAGTATTCCACGCTACCTTTACCACTACCCATACGAACTTCGAGTGGTTTTTCCGTCATTGGCTTGTCTGGGAACACGCGGATCCAGATTTTACCAACACGACGTACGGCACGAGTCATGGCACGACGTGCAGATTCGATTTGACGTGAAGTCATTTGACCACGTTCAGTTGCTTTCAGTGCAAAGGAACCGAAGCTTACTTTATCGCCAACCAGCGCTAAGCCACGGTTACGACCTTTGTGCACTTTACGAAATTTAGTACGTTTTGGTTGCAACATCGCTCAATACTCCTACTTAGCCTTACGTGGAGCCGGTTTTTTCGGCGCCTTAGGCTGTTTGTCGTTGTTGGCGTTATTGTTGTTGGCCAGTGGTAAACCACCCAGGATCTCGCCTTTGAAGATCCAAACCTTAACACCAATGATACCGTAAGTAGTCAGTGCTTCTGATGTTGAGTAGTCGATATCAGCACGCAGAGTATGCAAAGGTACACGACCTTCACGGTACCACTCATCACGCGCGATTTCCGCACCACCTAAACGACCAGAAACCTGAACCTTGATACCTTTTGCACCTAAACGCATAGCGTTTTGTACCGCACGCTTCATAGCGCGGCGGAACATTACACGGCGCTCCAGCTGGCTGCTGATTGAATCAGCAACTAACTTGGCATCCAGTTCTGGCTTACGGATTTCAGAGATATTGATCTGTGCAGGCACGCCAGCGATAGTCGCTACGGCTTTGCGCAGTTTTTCAACGTCTTCACCTTTCTTACCAATGATCACGCCTGGACGAGCAGTGTGAATAGTCACACGGATGCTTTTCGCAGGACGTTCGATATCGATCCGGCTTACTGAGGCTGCTTTCAATTCTTTCGTCAGGTACTGACGAACTTTGAAGTCACCTACCAGGAAATCCGGGAAGTCTTTTGTATTCGCGTACCAGGTTGAGCTCCAAGGCTTAGTGATACCTAGGCGAATACCATTAGGATGTACTTTCTGTCCCATTTCTCACTCCTAGTTATCAGCTACAACCACAGTGATGTGGCTGGTACGCTTGACGATACGGTCAGCACGGCCTTTGGCACGTGGCTTGATCCGCTTCATTGACGGACCTTCGTCAACAAACACAGTTTTCACTTTTAAAGTGTCGATATCGGCACCTTCGTTGTGTTCTGCGTTCGCAATGGCTGATAAAAGAACCTTTTTAACCAGTTCAGCGGCCTTTTTCGGGCTGTAGGTTAAAACGTCTAACGCCTTTCCAACTGCTAAGCCACGGATCTGATCAGCGACCAGACGAGTTTTCTGAGCAGAAGAGCGGGCAAATTTATGTTTTGCTAATGCTTGCATTGATTTACCCCTTAGCGTTTCTTGGCCTTTTTGTCGGCCGCATGACCACGGTAAGTACGAGTTGGTGAGAATTCACCTAACTTGTGACCAACCATCTCTTCAGAGACTAAAACTGGTACATGTTGACGACCATTATGGACAGCGATGGTCAAACCGATCATTTGTGGAATGATCATTGAACGACGGCTCCAAGTCTTAATAGGCTTCTTGTCACCGCTTTCCAACGCTTTCTCTACCTTCTTCAGCAAGTGAAGGTCAATAAATGGACCTTTCTTGAGAGAACGTGGCATGGCAATTCCTCACATTAAATTATTTGTCACGACGACGGACAATGAACTTGTCAGTACGCTTGTTCGAACGAGTTTTGTAACCCTTAGTTGGTACGCCCCATGGAGTAACCGGGTGACGGCCTCCAGAAGTTTTACCTTCACCACCACCGTGAGGGTGGTCTACCGGGTTCATTACTACACCGCGAACAGTTGGACGGACACCGCGCCAACGCATTGCACCTGCTTTACCGTACTGACGCAGCATGTGCTCGGCATTGCCGATTTCACCGATAGTTGCACGGCAATCAGCCAGGACTTTGCGCATTTCACCGCTGCGCAGACGCAGAGTGATATAAGCACCGTCACGCGCCAGGATCTGAGCGAATGCACCAGCTGAACGCATTAATTGGCCGCCTTTACCAGGCTTCAGTTCGATGTTGTGAACGATTTGACCCACTGGGATGTTACGCAGAGGCATAGTGTTGCCCGATTTGATCGGTGCATCTGAACCTGACTGTACAACATCACCAGCTTTTAAGCCTTTTGGAGCCAGAATGTAACGACGCTCACCATCTGCATATAACACCAGAGCGATGTTAGCAGTACGGTTTGGATCGTATTCCAGGCGCTCAACTTTAGCTGGGATACCGTCTTTATTACGTTTAAAGTCAACTAAACGGTAGTGTTGCTTGTGGCCACCACCGATGTGACGAGTCGTGATACGACCGTGATTGTTACGACCACCAGATTTGGTGTTCTTTTCCAGTAACGGGGCGTATGGCTTACCTTTGTACAGGTCTGGGTTCACGACTTTTAAGACGTGACGACGACCAGGTGACGTAGGTTTACACTTAACGAGTGCCATTTCCTAACTCCTCTAATTACTCAGCGCCGCCAACGAAATCGAGTTCGCTGCCTTCTTTAAGAGTTACGTAAGCCTTTTTCCAGTCCTTACGTTGACCCGTACGCATACCAGTGCGCTTGGTCTTACCCTTAACGTTAACAGTGCGAACACCAACTACTTCTACTTCAAACAGTTTTTGAACAGCAGCTTTGATGTCAGCTTTAGTTGCAGTAGTAGCAACTTTGAACACGATAGTGTTATTGGTCTCGGCAGCGATAGTGCTCTTTTCAGAGACGTGCGGAGCCAGAATGACCTTCAGTAAACGTTCTTCACGGATCATGCTAACATCTCCTCGATTTGTTTAACTGCAGCAGCAGTCATTAACACTTTGTCGAAGGCGATTAAGCTGACTGGGTCGATACCGTGTACGTCACGCACGTCAACTTTGTACAGGTTGCGTGCTGATAAGAACAGGTTCTCGTCAACTTCAGCAGTCACGATTAAAACGTCTTTCAGTTCCATCGCTTTTAATTTAGCAGCCAGTTCTTTTGTCTTCGGGGTTTCAACTGCGAAGTCTTCAACCACGATCAGACGATCTTGACGTACTAATTCAGACAGAATGCTCATGATCGCGCCACGATACATTTTTCTGTTAACTTTTTGGCTGTGGTCTTGTGGCTTAGCCGCAAATGTCACACCGCCTCCGCGCCAGATTGGGCTACGGATTGTACCAGCACGGGCACGACCTGTACCCTTCTGGCGCCATGGCTTCTTACCGCCACCGCGTACTTCTGAACGTGTCAGTTGAGCACGAGTACCTTGACGGGCACCAGCTGCATACGCAACCACTACCTGGTGTACCAGAGCTTCGTTGAACTCACGTCCAAAGGTAGCTTCGGAAACTTCAAGAACGCCTTTAGCGTCTCTTAATGCTAATTCCATCACTCATCTCCTCCAGACGTTAGCCTTTGACCGCAGGTTTAACAATCACATCACCACCGATAGCGCCAGGGATTGCACCCTTTACTAACAGGATGTTGCGAGTTGCGTCTACACGTACAACTTCCAGAGACTGGACAGTTACACGCTCGGCACCCATGTGTCCGGCCATTTTCTTACCTTTGAATACTTTACCTGGTGACTGGTTTTGACCAATTGAACCTGGTACACGGTGAGACAAAGAGTTACCGTGAGTAGCATCCTGGGTACGGAAGTTCCAGCGCTTTACAGTACCGGCAAAACCTTTACCTTTTGATGTGCCAGTCACATCTACTTTTTTGGTTTCAGCGAACACTTCAACAGTGATTTCGCTGCCAACCTGAATGTCAGCGCCTTCGTTGTCTTGCAGGCGGAATTCCCACAGACCACGACCAGCTTCAACACCAGCTTTTGCAAAGTGGCCAGCTTCTGGTTTGTTCAGGCGAGAAGCCTTCACAGTACCAGCAGTCACTTGCAGTGCGTTATAGCCATGAACGTCTTGCGTTTTGATAGCGGTAACGCGGTTTGGTGTTGCTTCGATTACGGTTACTGGAACAGAAACGCCATCTTCAGTGAAGATGCGAGTCATGCCCACTTTACGACCGACTAATCCGATAGCCATATCCTAAACCTCTCTATAAACCTGTCTGATTAGCCCAGGCTGATTTGAACGTCAACGCCAGCAGGCAGATCTAAACGCATCAGAGCATCAACAGTCTTTTCTGTTGGTTCAACGATGTCGATTAAACGCTTGTGGGTACGGATTTCGTACTGATCACGTGCATCTTTGTTCACGTGAGGAGAAATCAGTACAGTGAAACGTTCCTGGCGAGTTGGCAGTGGGATAGGACCACGAACCTGCGCGCCCGTACGCTTAGCTGTGTCAACGATTTCCATGGTTGACTGATCGATCAAACGGTGATCGAACGCTTTCAGACGGATGCGAATCCTTTGATTACTCATAAATCAAAGCCTCAAAGAGCAAAAAGAGCAAAAATAAACAAGAACGCTCGTTCCCTAAAGAAGAGGTCTTGCACCATGTAACGTTTGCCCCCCAATCGGGAGCATTGTTGTCGTTAACCAGTACAATTGCTGGTTAACCGCCGGCCAAAAGTTATGGCAGGCCGCGCATTATACTCAATTGGGAGTTAAAGACAAGCCCTGTTGATTAAATAAACAACAGGGCTTCCGCGTTAGAATGTTGGGGACTCTAACTGAACCGGTAGTGGCTTTAACTGCAATAACAGAGCCTGCACTTTAGGTAGCACTCGATGGAAATAGAAACTCGCTTTCGCCTTTTTAGCAGAAATAAAGTCTTCACTATGCTTCGTTGAATCTAGTGCGGTGATCATTTTGTCCCACATGAAGGCATAGAGCAGATACCCAACCAAGTCGAGATAATCACATGCTGACCAGGACAGCAGTGTCGGTTGGGAGAGCGCCTGCCGAAACATTTCCGCGCTTGCAGTTTTCAGCTGCTCGACTATAGCTGTCAGCTCCACTTTAAATTCAGCCCCGGCTTCGGAGAGCAACTGATCTAGCAAGTCAAATAATACTGCTCCTTGATCGGGTGCTACTTTGCGCAGCATAAAATCAGCTGCCTGGATGCCATTCGTCCCCTCGTAAATCTGAGCAATACGTACATCACGAACCAGCTGCTCCATCCCCCATTCCCAGATGTAGCCATGGCCACCGAATACTTGTTGTGCCATTACGCAGGCATCGAAACCTCGGTCTGTCATAAATGCTTTAGTCACAGGAGTCAGCAGGTTCGCTTTAGCCTGGGCTTTAGCATCTCCTGCAAATTTGGCCAGGTCCAGGAAATGCCCAACCATGATCCCAAGAGCACGACCTGCTTCGTTCAGGCTGGCTATCTGCAATAACATACGCTGTACATCCGGATGCCCTATGATTGGGTCCGCCTTATTCGCATCCTTGGTGTTTACCCTTCCCTGCGTTCGCTCCTTCGCATAAGTAAGCGCATTTTGAAAAGCACGCTCTGCAGCACCAATGCCCTGGCTTCCCATCGCCAGACGCTCGTAATTCATCATCGTGAACATGCATGCAAGTCCTCGATGCGGCTCGCCAACTAAATAACCTTCAGCTCCATCAAAGTTCATCACACAGGTCGCTGAGCCATGGATCCCCATTTTATGTTCAACTGAACTGCAGATGAGTGTATTACGCTCGCCTAAACTTCCGTCTGAATTAACTTTGTATTTGGGTACCAAGAACAGCGAGATCCCGCGACTGCCTGCAGGCGCGTCGGGTAACTTTGCCAGAACCAAATGGATGATATTGTCTGTCAAGTCATGTTCGCCGGCAGTAATAAATATCTTTTCACCGGTGATCCGGTATGAACCGCCATGCTGAGGTTCAGCTTTGGTCCGCATGATCCCTAAATCGGACCCTGCGTGAGATTCAGTGAGGCACATGGTCCCAGACCATTCGCCGCTGTAGAGTTTGGGAAGATAAGTTGCTTTTGTCCTCTCATCCGCATGCTGCAACAATGCAACACAAGCGCCACTGGTTAAGCCAGGATAGAGCGAGAAAGCGATATCAGCGCTACACATCATTTCATCATACAGCGATGCAAGAGTCTTCGGCATGCCTATGCCACCATACTCAGGAGCACCGGTCAGTCCAGTCCAACCGCCTTCACAGAGTAGTCGGTAATTTTCCTTATAATGAGATGGCGTACTCACCACCCCAGCTGAAACACTGACCCCCTGCTCGTCAGCATTCATCGCCTGTGGTGCGATACAATCTTCGGTGATTTTGGCAGCTTCTTCGAGTATTGCCTTTGCCGTATCCTGGTCAACAACTTCGGCGAGCGTGGACTGCTCAGCCCAGAATCGATCAACTTGAAATACATCAAACAATTGAAATGACATGTCGGCCAGTGGGGCCTGATAACCGGAACTCATAGTCTCTCTCCAAATGGTCGGACGAGTAAGTTCTAGCATGAAGCGGGAATACATTCAAACAGTTGTTTGAATTAAACGATAAGTACAGCTTTTAGCACAAAAACAAAGGGCCCCTTACGGAGCCCTCTGCAACAGCATCACTGATTAAGCAACGATCTTCGCTACTACACCAGCACCTACTGTACGGCCGCCTTCACGGATTGCAAAACGCAGACCTTCGTCCATCGCGATTGGGTTGATCAGCTCTACCACAAACTTCAGGTTGTCACCTGGCATTACCATCTCTACGCCTTCTGGCAGCTCTACTGCACCAGTTACGTCAGTTGTACGGAAGTAGAACTGTGGACGGTAACCTTTGAAGAATGGCGTATGACGACCACCTTCTTCTTTGGTCAGTACGTATACTTCAGCTTCAAACTTCGTGTGTGGCTTGATTGAACCTGGCTTCGCCAGTACTTGACCACGCTCTACGTCTTCACGCTTCGTACCACGTAACAGAGCACCGATGTTCTCGCCTGCACGACCTTCGTCTAACAGCTTACGGAACATCTCTACACCTGTACACGTTGTCTTCGTTGTATCTTTGATACCTACGATTTCAACTTCTTCACCTACTTTAACGATACCTTGCTCTACACGGCCTGTGACTACTGTACCACGACCAGAGATTGAGAATACGTCTTCGATTGGCATGATGAACGGCTTGTCGATTGCACGCTCTGGCTCTGGAATGTAGGTGTCCAGCGCGTTACCCAGGTCCAGGATCTTCTGTTCCCACGCTGCATCGCCTTCCAGACCTTTCAGGGCTGAACCACGGATTACTGGCAGGTCATCACCTGGGAAGTCGTACTCTGACAACAGCTCACGTACTTCCATCTCTACCAGCTCTAACAGCTCTTCGTCATCTACCATGTCACACTTGTTCATGAACACGATGATGTATGGTACGCCTACCTGACGAGATAACAGGATGTGCTCACGTGTCTGTGGCATTGGGCCATCAGTCGCTGCTACTACCAGGATTGCGCCGTCCATCTGTGCAGCACCTGTGATCATGTTCTTCACATAGTCAGCGTGGCCTGGGCAGTCTACGTGGGCGTAGTGACGTGTTGGCGTGTCGTATTCAACGTGTGAAGTGTTGATCGTGATACCACGAGCTTTTTCTTCTGGCGCTTTATCGATTTGATCGAAAGCGAATGCCTGACCGCCGTAGTGCTTCGCCAGTACGTTGGTGATCGCTGCAGTTAAAGTAGTTTTACCGTGGTCAACGTGGCCGATTGTACCTACGTTTACGTGCGGTTTTACGCGTTCAAATTTAGCCTTAGCCATGATTGGACCCTTTTAAAACAAAACGGCGGTTTGAAATAATTGAATGTTTAGAAGCGCAGAGGAGGCTTAAAGAGAAGTGGTGCTGATACCCAGAATCGAACTGGGGACCTCATCCTTACCAAGGATGCGCTCTACCGCCTGAGCTATATCAGCAACGTATTTCTGTTTGGAGCGGGCAGCGGGAATCGAACCCGCATCATCAGCTTGGAAGGCTGAGGTAATAGCCATTATACGATGCCCGCGGCCTACTCGTAGCTATTCTTCCTGACGAAGATGGTGGAGGGGGAAGGATTCGAACCTTCGAAGGCAGTGCCGGCAGATTTACAGTCTGATCCCTTTGGCCACTCGGGAACCCCTCCACTAATGGTGCCGCTTATCCGAGTCGAACGGATGACCTACTGATTACAAGTCAGTTGCTCTACCAACTGAGCTAAAGCGGCTACGTCAGTGGGTGCGAATTCTAGAGGAATGACCTAGAGCACGCAACAGGAAAAAATAAAAAAGCTGAATTTTCTTAGTTAAGTGTTCAATAAGCGTACAAAACACTTAGTTATTGTCGATAAAGCGAGCTAAGCCGTAAAAGATCAGCTTTGGTTCAACCAACACCGCGCTGTTCTTCAGTTGCTGCTGGATAAAAGCAGCATCTCCGCCGGTTAACAGCACCATCGCATCAGGTCGAAGACTGATGGCTTGCTGCACTGCGCCTAACACCGCCGCTTTGGCGCCCTCCGCTACAGCCGCAGTGGTCGAGGTGGCAGGTTGGAGAGCCTGCAAGCTGACCGAATCCGCATCCACCTGCGCAGTCGCAGCCACTAATATACGCTGCTGGGTTTGCAGACCAGCCAGGATCCAGCCGCCGGCATGCATGCCATCTGCGTCAAGCCAGTCCATAGTCACTGCAGTGCCGGCATCAATCACCAATACCGATTGCGCAGGGTAAAGCAGCGCTGCACCCAGCATCGCCAGCCAACGATCGACCCCCAGTTTTTCTGGCAATGGGTAACTGTTGGTAATGCCAAAGGCGTGCGCACTACTGCGCAACCAACGAACTGGCGTTGTCGGCGGAATAATGTGCTGCAATTGCTGTTGCTGCCCGACAGAAGCGACTGAAGCAATCAGCACCTGGTCAATCTGCTGCCATTGGTCTGCAGTCAGCTCCGTCATAGCCACTGTGCTGAATTCCCCTTGATGGTAAAGTTTGGCTTTGGTCCGGCTATTGCCCTGATCAATCAGCAGCTGCATCTGACATTCTCCGCAGACTTAATTCACCACCATAATAACTCTGTCGCTGACCATCGCTTTCCAGCAGCAAAGCACCACGCTCATCCACGCCACAGCAAATACCCACGATTTGCTGTTTCACAGAGCTGAGTCTGACCTGCTGACCTGCAAACAAATCCCGCTGACTAAACTCGGCGGCAAAAGGTGCAAAGCCAGTTTCATTAAATAGCTGCAACTGGCTGACTAACTGCTGTTGCAACACCACCACTAATTGATTGCGATCGGGCCTGGTTGCCAATACTGACTGCAGTGCAACAAAAGGTTGGTCTATTAACGCCTGCAGATGCGGCGGCACCCGAATATTTAACCCCAGCCCGATGACGGCATCACATTGCGAATGACTCTGTCCGGCCAATTCAACCAATATGCCGCCCAGCTTTTTGCCATCGAGGTAAATATCATTTGGCCATTTCAGCTGCACCGGCAACTGGAACAATTGCTCCAGGGTTTTGGCTACGGCAACACCAATCACCAGACTCAAGCCCATCGCCGCCTGAATACCTTGCTCAAGCGGCCAGTACATAGAAAAGTAAAGGTTGGCACCAAAAGGTGACAACCAGCTTTTACCACGTCGGCCACGCCCTGCCGTTTGGGCTTCGGCAACCAGCACTGTACCGGCTTCCAATTGTTGACCTTCACTCAACCGGTGCAGTAACTGACTATTGGTCGAATCGGTCACAGACTGCACCCAGACAGGCGCAGCCCAAAGCTGTTGTTGTTTAATCTGTGCCGCATCGAGCAATTGCAAAGGTTCAGCCAGACGGTAACCTTTGCCTTTAATCTTGTATAAATCCAGGCCGTAGCTTTCCAACTGTTCAAGGTGTTTGGCAATAGCAGCCCGACTTATCCCCAACTGCTGCCCCAGCCATTCGCCGGAACACAATTCGCCATTCGCCAGGTAGAGCACCAATTGTCGTTGCACGGCCAGACTGTGTGCTAATACTTTACTCATCAGCCCAGCAACCTGACTTCAGGTTCCAGCGTGACACCAAACTGGCTCTGCACCTGCTGTTGAATAGCCTCGATCAGTTGGCGGAGTTCATCGGCTGTTCCGCCCCGGTTCACCAGCACCAGCGCCTGTTTTTCATAGCAGCTGATGCCCCCGATACCTTTCCCTTTAAAGCCGGCTTGCTCTATTAACCAACCCGCTGCAATCTTGATTTGGCCGTTGGTCTGTGGATAGGCAGGCACTGTTGGGTACTGTTGATGTAACCGGCTGTATGCCTGCTGGCTCAGCACCGGGTTCTTGAAGAAGCTGCCGCAATTCGCAATAAGCGCGGGATCAGGCAGCTTGCTCTGGCGAACATCGATCACCGCCTGCATCACGTCAGCAACCGGGCTCTGCGCAGTCAGATGTTCCAGCCCTTTGTAGCCGGTGATCGCATTGCCCTGCTGGCGCAGCCGAAGCCCGACCGCCACGATAATGCCTTGCCCTGCTAGTTGAGTTTTAAAAACACTGTCCCGATAGTCAAAACGGCACTCTGTACTGGTCAGCCGTTGCACTGTTCTGGATTGCCAGTGAAAGAAGTCAACATAGTCACAACAATCCGCAAACTCAACACCATAAGCACCTATGTTCTGCACAGGCGCAGCGCCGACAGAACCAGGAATTAATGCCAGATTTTCCAGCCCCCACCAACCTTGTACTACAGTCCACTGCACCAACTGGTGCCAGTTATGGCCTGCTTCAACATGAAGCAGTACAGCCCCGTCTAAGCTTTGTTGCACTTGTTTATTTGCTGCCAGATAACGCAACACGGGGTGCTGCATGTCTGCTAAAAAAATGGTGTTGGAACCTTCCCCTAATACATAAGGGCAAACAGGCAGAGCCAACTGCTGCAACTCACTCAGAGTTGAGCATAAGTACAAGTCAGCCAGTGTCGCTGGTAACGCAAAGGTAGAATAAGAGGCGGCAGACACCTGGGTCAGATGGTGCATACAAATCCGGATAAACCAATTTGGCGGCTATTGTACTGTGCTTCGCCAGCCTGACCAAGTTGGTTGGCCGATTTTCCCCCTTGGCATTGCTGGAGCCAGCCTCCGGCTTATGGCATGATTCGGATCAGGTCTTACCAGATAAAGCAGAACTTAACATGCCGCATTCCACTTTTATTAAAGTCCGGGGTTATCACCTGGATGTCTATCAACATGTGAACAACGCCCGCTACCTGGAGTTTTTAGAGGAAGCGCGCTGGAGTTACCTCGAAGCCGTCGGCGATATAGAGCACTTTGAGCTGCTGGGTCTGGCCTGGGTGATCGTCAATATCAATATCAATTACCGGGCACAGGCCACCATGGGGCACTTGCTGCGTATCGATACCGCTTTTACCCAAATCAATGGCAAAAGTGCAGTGATCAAACAGAAGGTCTGGCTGGATGGCACAGACACCCTGGTGGCTGACGCTGACATCACCTTTGTCTGCCTGGACAAAAAAGCCGGCCGGGCTGTGCTGATTGAAGGGCCGTTAAAAGAGCGGCTGGCAACGCGACTGGAAACCCTGTAACCCCGCAAGAAGCCTGAGCAGAAGCGCCCAAGGCCGCTCTGCCGTTAAAGCACGACAACAGCCTTGAGCCCAGGCGCAGTTCTGGGTAAGGTCGTGTTTTTGGGAGGGTGCAAATGCAGACGATCGAATGGGCTGATTTTGAGCGGATTGAGTTACGGGCCGGAACTATTGTAGAAGCGCTGGACTTTCCTGAAGCGCGCAAACCTGCCTGGCGGTTAAAGGTAGATTTTGGTCCAGAGCTAGGCATACGCCAGTCCAGCGCTCAAATTACCGCGCTTTACAGCAAAGAGCAGTTGCTGGGTAAACAAGTATTGGGGGTGGTGAATTTTCCGGTGAAACAAATAGGCCCGGTTCGCTCAGAATGCCTGATCACCGGCTTTTACCGAGACGATGGTGCCGTGGTGCTTGCCGTGCCGGACCAGGCGGTACCAAATGGCGCCAAGCTTGGCTAATAACCCATGCCAAGACGCCAGGCTGCCAGCTTTTCAGCTCTGCTGACGCTGGCATGGGCCGGGCTGGTGGAAGGCAACTTGATCAGTTCAACTAAGGTGGCAAGCTGCGGTTGATGTTTATTCAGTTGCGTCCAGGCGGTTCCGCCGTTCACACAAATCCGCTGAATGCCTGGATGTTGCTGCACCAGTTCCGTGATTGGGTTACACAGTACCGACTCTTTACGGATAGCACTGTCCAGGCTACCAGGTCGCTCGCAATGCGCCAGTACATCCCACAGCGCAATACCCCGTTGAGTCAACTGCTCGTAACGCTCCGCAAAATGCTCGCACAATTCAAACTGCAGAATATCCGCCATAAACGGCCAAAACAAATTACGTGGGTGTGCGTAGTAATGCTGCATTTGCAACGAAGCCACACCTGGCATGGACCCTAAGATCAGTAACTGCGGGGACTCGCCAAGCACCGGCGCCATACTGTGCACCAGTGCTCCGGTCACCATTCGACTCCACGGCTGAGTTCTGTGGCTTTTTGTCTGGCCAGCTGAGCCTGCATTAACTCGCCTTCCTGCTCGGCGCAATAAGCTAAGGCGGCGAACAACAAGGGTTCCTGCTGATGGTCCCGCAGCCAATGCTGCAGTTGTTTGCGTAACTGATTCACCTGACGCTTTAATGGAATTTGTCGCAGCACTGGCCAGCAATCAGCCAGGTCTTTAAATGACAAATGGTCCACCAGCAATATTTCTGCTTTTTCTGTCTGCCCCTGCCGCGCCAACGCCCAGACCTGGCCCAGCACCGACGCCATCGACTTGCGTTCCTTCCCAGGGAGTTGCTGCCAGTAGTCAGCCTCTGTACTGAAAGCACCCTTTTCCGCCAGCTGGACTATGGCATAAGGGTAAAGCTGATAGCGCAGGTGATGCCATTGATTTTTGCTGCACCAGTTCTGCTCCAGTGCAACAGGTACCTGTGTCAAAGCGGCCGCAGCCTGACCCGACATCAACAAAGCTTTAAAATACAAAGGGGCCAGTAATTCTGCGGCATCACCCGTCATTGCAGGTTGTAGCAATGCCAGCGCGTCAGCCGCTTGCTGCTGGCGCAGCAATAAGTCGGCTTTTACATAAAGGCTGCTGGCAGAACCATCATCCAGCCACTCGGCCAATTGCATGGCTTTTTGTGGGTGTCCTGCCTGAAACGCGGCATAGCAGGCCATTTGACGGCGCAGTTCAGAAAAGTCGGTTAAGGCTTCGGCCTGATCAAAGGCCAGCTCGGCCTGTTCAAAACGCCCGGCCGCCAGAGCCAGCGCTGCTTGTTCAAAGGCATGGCGTGCCTTACGCTGCCGTCGACGCCGAAACGGGTGCCAGTTCCAGCGCCGGATAGCCAGTAAGGGTTTAAGCAATTGCCATAACAACCAGACAGCAAACAGACCCAACAGCAGAATAAGCATCAGTCCCACCAAGGTGGTTTCAACAGTCCAGCCGCCCAGCACCAGCATCAGGTAACCCGGGTTTTGCATCAGCACCGGGCCAAACCATAACGCGGCGCAGAGCAATAGCACCAAAAACAGCAAACGGATCATAGGCCTTTCTCCGTGACCTTCAGCTCTTTCAGCACTTCTGAACTTTGCAACCGGCTGGGTGCCGGTAACATCACATTCAAAGTGGACAACTTCGCCAAACGGTCGGCGCTTTGCTGTACTTGTGGGTCTGCCGGGCGGAAATAACGCTGTAGTGAATCCATCGCTTGCTGAAGCGCGGATTGGTAGGGCCCATTCTGATATTTCACAGCCGCCAATTCGGCCAGCAACAGCTGTTGCGTCAGGGTGTTGCGCAAACTTAACTGCTGTTCCGCAGACAACACCGCCAGGTCTTCCGGAGCCGTTGGCCGTACCTGCACCAGGGAGCCCCAAAATGTTCCCCACTGCTGCCAGAACCGGCCTTGCCAATCCTGTGCTGATGCAGTGTCAGCCACCTGTTGCAGTACAGGTTCTGACTGACGTAATGGCAGGTTTTGGACCAGCTGACGTAATTGCGCCAGGTCCAGTTGAATACTGCTGATTGGCGGTAACTGTAGTTGCTGTAATGCCTGAATATCGCTGAGCATGGCCTGACGCAGCGGCACGAAAGCCGGATCCTGCTGCTGACTCAATTGCTCCTCTGCACCAACCAGAACCCGCAATGCTGCTGGGATGTCCTGTTCCAACCAGATTTTTTGGCCGGCCAGCTGCACCAGTTGCTGACTTTGCCACAAAGCCCAGGCCGTACTGCTACTAAGCTGTTTTTGTTGATCCTGCTGCAGTGCCTGTAACTGCATCTGCTGTTGCTGCAGCAGCGCAGAGGTCTCAGCCAGTTCGGTTTTCAAGCCCGCCAGTTGTTGCTCCAGGCTCTGACTGAATTCTTGTTGCTGTTGTTGTGCTGCGCTTTGGCTCAGCTGTTGCTGTTCGGTCAGTTGCTGCTGGCGCTGTTGCAAGCCAGACCACTGTGGCCAGACCCAATACAGCACCAGCGCGATAGCGGCAGCTAACAGCAAGTTCAGCAGCATCGACAACCAGGCGACCAGATTTCCGGATTTTTTCTCTTTGTTCTGTTCTGGGGTGTGTTCAGCCGGTAATTGTTCAGACATGCCTGCTTCCTCTTAACTGGCAAATGCTGTCCAGCAGCGCCTGATCATTGGCATTGGCGGACAGAAAAATACACTGCTCAGGTATTCCAAGCTCTAAGGCGGCGTCACGCATCCGGGGGCTGACCATAATCCACTGTCGGGACCACAACCACGAATGGCCTTCAGCCGAAATTAACTGAAACAGCAATTGCAAAATTTCGTTACTGGTCACCACGATACATTGGATCTGCTGCTGACGCCACTGGTCCAATAAGCTCTGACCGTCCAGAGGTAACGGCACTCTTTTGTAACTTTGCAGGTAACTGACTTTGGCACCACGCTCCAGCAAGCCACGTTTTATTAATTCGCGCCCCGCATTGCCACGCACCACGACCAGGTGTTTGCCGGCCACGTCCTGTAGCGCTGGCAACGCCAACAAACCCTCACTGCGTTGGTCTTGCGGAAACAACACCTCCCGGCCTGCGCATTTTTGCAATAAAGAACCTGTGGTGCTGCCAACCGCATATAAAGGTGCGGTTAACTCACGACAATCTACTTGCTGCTGCAAGCAACTCACCGCGCTGACACTGACAAAAATAATTCCGTCGGCCTGTTGCAGTAAGGAAGGAGCTTTGCCGCTGAGCGGCACCATCTGGGTGGTGATCAGCGGCTGATACAAATAAGGCAGCTGCATCTCGTCCAGACTGGCCAGCAGCTGATCGGCTTTGCCGGCTGGTCTGGTGATTAATACAGGCCAATCAGAAGCCACTGTCATGACTCAGGCCTGTTGGTACACAGCAGTTAAAATCTGGTCTGCACCCAGCGCCAGCAGCTGCTGTGCCAGTTGCTCACCTAAGGCTTCGGCATCAGCGGCAGCACCACGCACTTCTGCACGCAGAATTTGCGAGCCGTCTAACTGCCCCACCAAGCCTCTTAACCAAAGCTGCTGCTGCTCCACTAAAGCGAAAGCGCCAATAGGCACCTGACAGCCGCCTTGCAGCCGGCGATTCATCGCCCGCTCGGCCAGCACACAAATCCGGGTATCCTTGTGCTCCAGCGGTGCCAACAGTTGCTGCACCCACAGATCGCCTGTACGGCATTCGATGCCTACCGCTCCTTGCCCATTGGCAGGCAGGCTGGTTTCGACTTCTAAATAGCTGGCGATACGTTCAGCAAAGCCAAGGCGGATTAGGCCAGCAGAAGCCAGGATAATGGCATCGAACTCCCCAGCATCCAGTTTGGCTAAACGCGTGTTGACGTTGCCGCGTAAATCACGAATTTGCAGATCTGGCCGCAGAGCTTTCAGCTGGCACTGACGACGCAGACTGGAAGTGCCGACCACAGCCCCTTGTGGCAGCTCGGTCAGAGATGCATAGCGGTTGGAAACAAAGGCGTCACGCGGGTCTTCGCGCTGGCAAATGGTATGAAGCATCAGGCCTTCCGGAAATTCAACCGGCACATCTTTCATGCTATGAACTGCGATGTCAGCACGCCCTTCCAGCATGGCGGTTTCCAGTTCTTTAACAAACAAACCTTTACCACCAATTTTAGCCAGTGGTGTATCCAGAATTTTGTCGCCCTGAGTCGACATAGGCACCAGCTCCACCTGCAGGCCAGGATGGGCTTGTTCTAATGCGGTTTTGACGTAGTTGGCCTGCCATAAGGCCAGAGCACTTTTGCGGGTGGCAATGCGCAGTGTCTGCATGCTGAACTCCTTGGCACCAGCCAGATCCCGGCTGATGGTACGGCTGAAAAAACGCCGCTAGTATAGCCCTTATCGTTCGTTCAGGCTGTAAGAAAACAGTAGTTTTTGCTGTGGACCGAGGATTTCCACCCGCCAGTCCGCCAGCTCCGCCGGGTAAAAGCGTTTCTGACTCCAGGTGCGCCAGTAGGGCAACTTCACTGGCAATTCCACCCGGGTCATCAACTTGTCTTTGTAAAACCAGCGGTGTTCTATCTGCTGGCCTGCCAGGCCAACGACTTCGGTATAGAGCGCCAATTCGGTCGGACGGTCTAACTGAAGCGGCAATACCAACTGTTGCGCCGCCGGGCCAGGCTTGTCCATGGTTAGCACCACTTTGCGTAAGGTGCCCGACTGACTGATAAAAAGTGGTGCTACGGCGGGTGCAGCCTGAAAGGCAGGCGCTGGCGCAAGTTTTTTGACTGCGGGCGGCGGCGCGACAGCAACAGCTTCGGCAGCAATGACAGGCTCTGGATTCGCAACCTGCACCGAGTCCTCAGTACCGGCAGTACTCATCGCTTGCGGCGTCATATCGTGATGGATTGAAGGCCCGGATGCCGATACGACGGCAGTGAGTGGGGGTTGCGGCGATTCGGCGGGCTCTGGCCATAACCACCAGAATGGCAACAGCACCAGCACAGCAGCACCCAGAATACGATGCCATAACCACTGGTATTCAGGCACATCAGCCACCGCTTGGTTGCTGCTGGCCGCTTTCGATCCCAGTTGCACCCGGACCACTACCTTGCCATCAGACATAGGTTAATCCGCTTGCACAAGCTGCTGCTGAATAAAGCGGCTCAGCTCGCCAATTTGTTGCGGACACACACTGTGGCCCATGCGGTATTCAGCCCATTGCACAGCAAAACCGGCGTGCTTCAGCGCCTGAAATGCCGCTTGGCCAGCGCTGTACGGCACCACTTCGTCATGAGTGCCATGGTTGACTAACACCGGTGTGCGCTGGTTGGTTGCCGTTTTTTCTTCGTTCAGCTTTTGCGGAACCGCCATGTAAGTAGAGAGCGCCATCACCCCAGCAATTTTATACGGCAGGCGTGGCAATAAATGCAGGGCGATAACCCCCCCTTGACTAAAACCGGCCAGCAGAATTTTTTCCGCCGGAATGCCCTGGCCAATCAGCGTATCAATTAGCTGAGTGACGGCTGCCGCCGACTCCCGCACGCCAGTTTCATCGGCTCTGTCATTTAAGTCCCAGGTTTTAATGTCATACCAGCCACGCATTTGGTAGCCGTTGTTGATGGTAATTGGCCGTACCGGCGCATGCGGAAACACAAACCGGACGCCGTGGCCTTTCGGTAAACGCAGTTCTGGCACTATAGGCGCAAAGCCATCGCCTGAGTCGCCCAAACCATGCAACCAAACCACTGCCGCTTTTACCGCCCCTTCAGGCTTTACATCAACAAAAGGTAACAACTTCATCTTAGTTTCCTGTTAACACCACGGCCTGGCCAGCCTGTTTGCTGAACGCATCGGACAACAAAGCCCAAAACTCAGAACCAAAGCGGTTATCAATCCACTGGCCATCTCGCCATTCAAAGTGATGGCCATTAAATTTGGTTGCCACCCACAATTGATGCAAAGGGGGCTGCTTATTAATGATGATTTTGCTGCCTTCCGGAAAGCTGATACTAAGCAGGCCACCATGGGATTCATAATCCAGGTCTAAATCCAACCCCTCGATGGCATCTTCCACCGCCAGTAACACCTGATCGGTCAGTTCATCGTATTCCACGTCATTCATTGGGTTCACCTGTTTGCTTTTGCCGATAAGGATGCGATTATAGAGCCCAAAATAATTAATGAAATAAAAAAACCATGAACACAAAGCGACAAACACAGCTGGTGTTAGGCCTTGCCTGCCTGTTGCTGGTTGCCTGTGGCCAGAAAGGTCCTCTGACATTACCCAAAGCGGCGCCTAAAAATCCGCCCCCAGCCGAAGCACCGGCATCATCTGCACAGCCTGAGACTCAGAAGGATTAATCACCTTGGATTTTTTTAATTATCAGCAAAACCAGCTGTTTGCCGAACAAGTACCATTAACTGCGATTGCGGAACAATTTGGTAGCCCAACTTATGTGTATTCCCGCGCCACCATTGAACGCCACTACAAAGCCTTCGCCGAAGCCGCACAAGGCCGTGAATCACTGGTTTGTTATGCGGTAAAAGCCAACAGCAACATCGCCTTATTAAACCTGTTGGCAAGGCTGGGTAGTGGTTTTGATATTGTGTCTGAAGGGGAACTACGCCGTGTATTACAGGCTGGCGGCAACCCGGCCAAAGTGGTGTTTTCCGGGGTCGGAAAAACCGTCACTGAAATCGAATTTGCCCTCAATACCGGTATTAAATGCTTTAACGTTGAATCCATTCCAGAACTGGACCGTATTCAGCAAGTGGCAGAGCGGCTGAATAAAGTCGCGCCAGTGTCCTTGCGGGTCAACCCGGATATTGATGCCAAAACTCACCCTTATATTTCTACCGGCCTCAAAGCCAATAAGTTTGGTATCGACATCAACGACGCCTTTAGTATTTATCAACGCGCGGCCAGCTACTCGCATCTGAAGGTCTGTGGTGTGGATTGCCATATCGGTTCGCAACTGACAGAGACCCAGCCGTTTCTGGATGCGTTAGATAAATTACTGGCGTTAATCGACAAACTGGCAGCTGCCGGTATTCAGCTGAGCCATATCGACATTGGCGGCGGTTTGGGTGTGCCTTATAACGGCGAAACACCGCCGCATCCGTCTGAATACGCAGCTGAAGTGGTAAAACGTCTGGCCAATTACCCGCATTTAACCCTGGTGTTTGAACCAGGCCGCGCCATTATGGCCAATGCCGGAGTACTGCTGACCAAAGTCGAGTATTTAAAACCTGGTCAGGAAAAGCACTTTGCCATTGTGGATGCGGCGATGAATGACCTGATCCGCCCTGCGCTGTACAGCGCCTGGCAAGCCATTATCCCGGTAGAGCAAAAACCTCAGCTGGCATCACAACTGTACGACGTGGTCGGCCCGGTCTGCGAAACCGGCGACTTCCTTGGCAAAGACCGTGAGCTGGCAGTAGAGCCTGGTGACTTATTGGTGGTGCGGTCTGCCGGAGCTTACGGCTTTACCATGAGTTCAAACTACAACAGCAGACCCAGAGCCGCCGAAGTGCTGGTGGATGGTGACCAGGTTCACCTGATCCGCGCCCGCGAGCAATGGGCTGACCTGTGGCACGGCGAGCAGTTGGTACCCTGATATGCATGACACCAGATCCAGAGACAAAAACCGCACCTTGCTGCATTTTTCTAAAATGCATGGCCTGGGCAACGACTTTATGGTGGTCGACGCCGTCAGCCAGAATGTGTTTCTGACCAAAGAACAGATCAAACAACTGGCCGATCGTAACTTTGGCATCGGCTTTGACCAGCTACTGATGGTGGAGCCGCCTTATGATCCGGATCTGGACTTTCATTACCGCATCTTTAATGCCGACGGTTCTGAAGTAGAACAATGCGGTAATGGCGCCCGCTGTTTTGCCCGTTTTGTCCGGCTCAAAGGCCTGACCAATAAGCACAAAATTAATGTCAGCACTAAATCAGGCAAAATTACCCTGTATATAGAGCAGGACGGCCAGGTGACGGTCAATATGGGGGTGCCCCAATTTGAACCGGCCCGCGTTCCTTTCAAAGCACAGAAACAAGAGCTGAATTACTTGCTACATGCCGCCGATGCGACCACCTTGTGTGGTGTGGTTTCGATGGGCAACCCGCATGCAGTGATTTTGGTCGATGACGTGCAAACGGCTCCAGTGAAACAATGGGGACCAGTGTTTGAGAATCACGAACGTTTCCCGGAACGGGCCAATATTGGTTTTATGCAGGTACTGAACCCTGGCCATGTCAAGTTGCGGGTCTGGGAGCGCGGTGCCGGTGAAACGCTGGCATGCGGCACAGGTGCCTGTGCTGCCGCCGTCGTTGGCCAGATGCAGAAGAAACTGGGCGGCCAGGTGCGGGTTGATTTACCAGGCGGCAGCCTGCAAATCCGCTGGCAAGGACCAGGCCAGCCGGTCAAGATGACCGGGCCGGCTGAACATGTATTTGATGGACAATTATACTTATGACCACGACCCCTTTAGCACCTGAGCTGCTGGAAGCCAGTCTGGTGCTGGATTACCTGCAGGACCATCCGGAATTTTTTCTGGAGCACCCAGAGCTGTTAAACAAGCTGCGCCTACCTCACCAGCAACGGGGCGTCGTCTCGTTGGTGGAACGTCAACAGGAACTGCAACGCGACAAAATCCGCGCACTGGAAGACGACATCACCCGGCTTATGGGCATAGCACGACAAAACGAACTGATTTTTTATGCGCTGAATCAATTGCACCTGCAATTGCTGGGTCAGCCCAAACTGGGGTTTGTCGCCGCACTGCAGCAATTTGTCAATGCGATGCCTTATGTGCAACGGGCAGAGTTGATTAACTTAACCGCCGGGCCACACCACCCCGCGCTGCCCTTGTTGCTGCAACGCCGGTTAACCTCGAAAGGTTATTACTTCGGCCGGCTGAATAAAGACGAACAACAAGCGCTGTTTGACCAAAGTATTCATTCGGTCGCACTGATGAAAGTAGACACCGGCCTGGCACAAGCTTATCTGCTCGCTTTTGGCAGTGAATCGGATGAACATTTCCAGCCAGGAATGGACACGCTGTTCCTCGACCATTTGGCTAAACTGGCCAAAGTGGCACTGAGCCATGGCGCTGAAGCCAACTGAGGCCTCACAGACTGAGGCACTCAGCCTCAGTCCTTTGCTCGCTGAATTTTTCGCTTACCTACGGCATGAACGGGGTTTTAGCGCAAAAACCATCCACAGTTACCAGCAACAGCTGCAAGCGGTCGCCAGCCAACTGAACCAGACAGACTGGTGCCTGCTGACTGAAGCTCAGCTGCAGCAACACATCTCGTCCTGCCGGCAAAGCCTGAAACCACGCAGTCTGGCACTACGGGTAGCAGCCTTGCGCAGTTTCTACCGTTACCTGCAGCTGCAGGCAAAAGTCGCTGATAATCCAGCCTTGTATCTGCAGGTGCCGAAGTTCGATAAGCCGCTGCCAAAGAATCTGGACGTGGATCAGTTGCAACAGCTGCTGGATGTCGATGCCAGCGACGATCTGCTGGCTTGCCGTGACAAAGCCATACTGGAGTTGTTTTATTCGTCCGGCCTGCGGCTGGATGAGCTGGTCAGTGCCAACCTGCAGGATATCGACTGGGGCGATGCGCTGATCCGGGTACGTGGCAAAGGCAGCAAGGAGCGGATTTTGCCGATCGGCCGCCTGGCCATGCAAGCACTGCGGGAATGGCTGGAGCAGCGTGCCGCATTGGTCAATGACGATGAACCGGCACTCTTTATCAGTAAACTGAAACGTCGCATCAGCCATCGCCAGGTGCAGCAGCGGGTCAAGCTCTGGTCACAGCAGCAGGGGCTGAGTCAGCACTTGCACCCGCATATGCTCAGGCATTCTTTTGCCACCCATATGCTGGAATCCAGCTCTGACCTGCGAGCCGTGCAGGAGTTACTCGGTCACGCCAGCCTGAGCAGTACCCAGGTTTATACCCACCTCGATTTTGGCCAACTGGCCAAGGTCTATGACCAGGCGCACCCCAGAGCCCGGAAGAAAACCACTGACGACTGACAGGAGCTGTGCATGCATTGCTACAAAGCGTTGCACCCTTTTACCGCCCTTTCTTTTGATTTAGACGACACGCTGTACCTCAACGGCCCCGTCATAGAACGTGCGGAGCTGGCCATGCAGCGATCCTTGCTACAGCTGGCACCACAACTTGGCCAGATTGACGCCGACTTCTGGTGGCAACAACGTAAAGCATTGGCGGCAGCACAACCCGAGGTTCGCCATGACGTCAGTCAGTGGCGCTTATTGGGCTTACGCCAGGGTTTGCTGCAGCTGGGGTTAGCACCCAGTGACGTCAATGAAGTTGCTGCAGCCGCATTTAATGCCTTTTATCTGGAACGCAGTAACCTTGAAGTCCCGGCCAGTAGCCACCAACTGCTGGCCGCGTTAGCGGACAAGTACCCACTCGTTTCAATCACTAATGGCAATGCAGATGTGCATCAGCTGGGTATCGCCCACTACTTTAAGCATCACTTGCGCGCCGGTCCTGATGGCCGGATGAAACCTTACCCGGACCTGTTTCATCGTGCCAGCCAGCTACTCGGTATTGAGCCCGCACAGCTACTGCATATTGGGGATAATGCTAAAGCCGATGTACAAGGCGCATTAGCTGCTGGCTGCCAGGCTATTTGGCTGCAGTTACCCGAGCAACAAAGCCGGCTGTTACCGCAGATCCGGATCTCGGCCTTGGACCAGCTCGAACTGCTGTTATAATGCAGCAAATTTTCTGACGGGCAGGCGAATGGACGTTTCTTTTTTACTGGATGGTTTAAACGATAAACAGCGGGATGCCGTCGCGGCTCCGCCTCAACATATGTTGGTTCTGGCTGGCGCCGGCTCAGGCAAAACGAGGGTCTTGGTCCACCGGCTGGCCTGGCTGATGCAGGTTGAACGGGTTGCACCGTATAGCCTGCTGGCAGTGACCTTTACCAACAAAGCCTCCCAGGAAATGCGTTCACGTATTGAACAAACCATTGGCGTCAGCCTGAACAATCTGTGGATGGGTACCTTTCACGGCTTGTCACACCGGATGTTGCGCGCCCATTATCAGGAAGCTCAGTTGCCCCAGGGCTTTCAGATCATCGACTCAGATGATCAATACCGCCTGGTGCGCCGGGTTTTGAAGTCACTGAACCTCGACGAAAAGCACTGGCCACCAAAACAGGCCCAGTGGTTTATTAACGCCCGTAAAGACGAAGGCCAGCGCCCCGGCATGATAGACGCTCATGGCGATTACAGCCTGCAAACCATGCTGAAAATTTATGCCGCCTACCAAGACATGTGTGACCGCTCTGGCTTGGTTGATTTCGCCGAAATCTTGCTGCGCAGTTTTGAGTTGCTACAAAAGCAGCCTCAGGTGCGGGCTCACTACCAACAGCGTTTCCGCCATATTCTGGTTGACGAATTTCAGGACACCAATGCCATTCAGTACCAATGGCTGCGTTTGTTGGCCGGCCCCGATGCCAAAGTGATGATCGTCGGTGACGATGACCAATCCATTTATGGCTGGCGCGGTGCAAGGGTTGAAAACATTCAGCAATTTTTACGCGACTACCCAGAACCCGTCACCATCCGGTTAGAGCAAAACTACCGGTCTACTGGGACCATTCTTAAAGCAGCTAATGCAGTGATTGCTCATAACTCTGAACGAATGGGTAAAGACCTCTGGACAGACGGCGATCAGGGCGAACCTATTTCACTCTACACTGCGTTTAACGAATTAGACGAAGCCCGCTTTATTGTTGGCCGCATTGGTGCCTGGCGTCGCGAAGGCGGCAAGCTGATAGAAACAGCAGTGCTGTACCGTAACAATGCGCAATCGCGCGTATTGGAAGAAGCATTGATCCAGGAAGGCATTAATTATCGCATCTACGGAGGCCTGCGTTTCTATGAGCGTCAGGAGATTAAAGATGCGCTAGCCTATCTGCGCTTACTGAATAACCGCCAGGACGACGCTGCACTGGAGCGTATTATCAATACGCCGGTGCGAGGCATTGGCGACACCACCATGGATAAAGTTCGTGAGCAGGCCCGCAGCCTGCAACTGACCTTGTGGCAAACCATACAACAGATGGTAGCCAACAAAGAATTAAGCGGTCGCGCCGCCAATGCGGTGAATGCTTTTGTTCAGTTGATTGAGCAGATGGATGCCGACAGCCGCAACCTGGCACTGGATGAACAGGCCGACCATGTCATTCAGGTATCCGGCCTGATGGCGATGTACAAAGCCGAAAAAGGCGAAAAAGCCGAAACCCGTGTAGAAAACTTAAACGAGTTAATCAACGCCTGTGCCAATGCCACTTATGTCAACACTGAGGAAATGACGCCACTGGCAGCGTTTTTATCTCAGGCCGCGCTGGAAGCCGGCGAATACCAGGCCGAAGAACACTCAGACGCCGTGCAACTGATGACGTTACACAGCGCTAAAGGCCTGGAATTTCCGCTGGTGTTTGTCTGTGGCCTGGAAGAAGGCATGTTCCCCAGCCAGCAAAGCAGTGACGAATCCGGGCGGCTGGAAGAAGAACGCCGGCTCTGTTATGTCGGTATGACTCGCGCCATGCAAAAACTGTATTTAACTCATGCCGAAAGCCGCCGCTTGTACGGCCAGGAGCAATACAACAGACCGTCCCGCTTTTTGCGGGAAATCCCGGCCGACTGTATTGAAGAAATTCGCCTGACCGCCACAGTGAGTAAACCTACTCAGTTCAGTCGTTTCAGTAATGCCGCCAGCCACAGTGCTTTTGAAAATACCGGCTTTAAGCTAGGACAACGCGTGCTGCATGATAAATTCGGTGAAGGCACTGTGTTGAATTACGAAGGCACAGGTGCGCAATCACGTATTCAGGTGAATTTCGACCAATTGGGCAGTAAATGGCTGGTGACCGCCTATGCCCGCTTACAGCCTATTGCCTGATGGACACACAGTGGCTGCTTGACGCACAACAAAGGTACCTGCAGGCGGGGTGGCGTTTGCCTTTGTGGTGTAGCGGCAGTCCGGCATTTCTTTCCGAAGTAGTGCAAAACCTGTTGTTGCCGGGTCAACAGCGGGTGTATTGGCTGGGCCCTGCGGCGCCGGAAGGTTGCACCACCTTAAATGCCAGGCAAAAACAGCTATGGCTTGGCAGTGAATGTGATTTACTCATTATTAATGCGCAGCAGGAGATTGATTGGGACTTGGTAGCTGCCAGTGCCGGCTGTCTGCGTGCCGGCGGTATCTGGCTATTGCTGACACCGGCGGAACACAACTGGCTGAGCCAGCCCAATCCCGCCAGCAAACGAGTGCTATCTTTCCCTTTAGACGCTTCAAGTCAAACCGGCCGCTTCCAACAATTTTTTATCCAGTCGTTAGTGGCAACGCGTTGCGGGCGTTGGCAAGAAGGGCAACCGCCACAGCTCCCAACCATAGAATCTCAAGTTTCTACACTGCTTCCTGCTGTGAGTTCACCTTATAAGACGAACGATCAGCAGGCAGCTGTGGAAGCCATTCATAAAGTACTTTCTGGGCACAGGCGCCGACCGTTGCTGCTCAGTGCCCATCGAGGCCGCGGGAAATCGACCGCTTTAGGCATTGCCGCAGCACAACTGATCCGGCAAGGCAAAACTCAGGTGCTGCTAACTGGGCCCTCACCTCAATCTGTACAACGGGTACTGCAAACGACCGCCGAACAACTGGCAGCGCCTTATCAGTCAGGACAACAACAAGTAGCAGAAGGCGCTTTGCAGTTCCATCCTATCGACTGGCTGCTACAACACAAACCCAAGGCCAGCTTATTACTAGTCGACGAAGCAGCAGCAATACCAACGCCACAGCTAGAGCAGCTGAATCTGGTGTACAACCGGGTTGTGTTTAGCAGCACTGAACATGGTTACGAAGGTACTGGTCGTGGCTTCCAACTGAAGTTTCGCCAACATTTGCAGGCGCAGCCCGCAGGCTTCAGGCAAGTGAAGCTACAACAACCAATACGTTATCAGTCGGATGATCCATTAGAGCAGCTGATCTTTGACGCTTTTCTACTGCAACCTTTGTCAGTCGAAGCCGAAATGTTATCGAGTGAACAGCTGACCTTTCATCACTATCAGTCCGAAGACTTAGTGAACAGACCTGAGCTTTTAAGGCAGGTGTTTCATCTGCTCAGTCTGGCGCATTACCAGACAGATATTCATGATTTATGGGGCCTTTTGGAGCAACCTCAACAGGTCTACAGTTTGCAGTCAGGTTCAACAGTGGTGGCTTGTGCCTTAGTCGGTATTGAAGGCGGTTTCACTCAAGAACTGGTAACGCAAATAGCCCATGGCCAGCGCCGGGTTCAAGGCCATCTGCTAGCGCAGAGTTTAGCTTATCACTGCGCCAAGCCCGACCTTGCAATGAATACGCTGGCAAGGGTGCAACGTATCGTTGTGCATCCAGCTCTGCAACTGCAGGGGTTAGGATCACAACTTTTAACCCAATGCGGTGCCTATCTTGCCGGCAGAGTCAGTTATTTGGGCACCAGTTTCGGCGCCAACCCACAACTGGTTCGTTTCTGGCAAAAAGCCGGCTTTCTGCCCGTCAAACTCAGTGTATTTTCACAGCAAGCCAGTGCAGAACAGTCAGTGCTGATGCTAAAAGCATTCGCGCCAGAGCAGCAGGCCAAGGTTGTTGCATTAAGCAGCGAATTCAGCCAGCTGTTGTACTGGCAGTTAAGTGATCAACAGCAGAAATTAAACGCAGAACTTGCGGCTATTTTATGCAAACCAGCAAGGATCCCCTTGTCTTCCTCACAGAAACAGCAGCTTCAGCTGTTCGCTGACGGGCTTCGTAGCCTTGCGTTAGTTGAGGCACTGTTGCCGCTTTGGCTCGCCCTATACATCCAAAAACTCCAGCAAGATGAGTTTTTGCTCCTGTTAATCAGCCGTTACTGGCAAAAACAGCCACTGAAATTCAGCCAGGACCAGCTGCAGCAGCTGCGTCAGCTGATCAAAACCAGCTTAGATTGAGTTATTTTTCGACAAATCACAGAGTAGTTGAGCTGTTCACCGTAGGTAAGTTCAGAATGCAAAAAGGCTCAATCTTTCGATTGGGCCCTTCGGCGTATTGGGAGCCTGGCGGTGAACTACATTATTCCGGGCGTCCAGTCCTCCCCCTTCGGGCCGGCTGCGCCGTTCCGGTTCGTTCCAGACGAACTGGTCGCATGAGGTTGCCCTGCTCGAATGGTCCACCCCCTGATTTCGACGTAAATAAAAAAGCCCGCTCTTATGAGCGGGCTTCTTAGCATTGGGAGCCTGGCGGTGAACTACTCTCGCATGGCAAGCGCCACACTACCATCGTCGCAGCTGCGTT
>NZ_JBHSGB010000019.1:0-4798 GCF_042654345.1 Rheinheimera marina | reverse complement strand
ATGCGGTTGATGGTTTGTGTTGTTTGGCGACTGATCAGATCGCTCAAACCGCATTGAGTTCCCGCCTACAAGTGATCTACTAATTGGAACAGTTATTTAGATGAGAGACGAATGGCAAAAATAATCAGCTTTTTCCAAAGCCTTAATTGCTATTAGCTTGATCATGAAATGTATAATACTATCAAAACAGAAATGCAGTAATGGAAATTTTATTTAATTCAGTTGTTCTGCCGAAATATAGGCATAATTATTCTTTAAATAGATTTTTTGCAGATTGTAGCACTGACTGAATTTTCTGCTAGTGAAGGCATAAATTAAAATGGAAGAGAATAAAATCAGTTACGATAAAAGCTATGCAAAGCAGCTTGATGAAAAAGCTATATATAAATGCCTGTATGACGCATGGGGCATTCCAAATAGGAAAATACGAGTTTGGGGGAGGCTAGTAGTAAATCCTCAGGGAAATTGGGCTGGCATCAAGCTGGCAAAATTGATTAGCACAAACGAAGCTATTGAGTATCCATTACCAAACAGCAAGGAATTGCAATCTGGAGTATTTTTACCACCGCATGAGGCTCGTACCATTCTTAATGGTAAGACTTCTGTATTCATCATTTGTGAGCTGCAATTAGCATCAATCAAACAACGTGAGCTAAAAGATAATCCATTTTTGCTTTCGATAGATCCCACAAGTGTAGAGTTGCTAACTGAACTTCCTAAAATTGAACTTGATGAAATTGTTGCGTTAGATCATTCAACCTTGATATCAGAACATATTTATCATCATTTCCTAACATCTTTAGAGAAAGAAACACGAGTTGCAGAAGAAGAATCATTAAATAAAATTAAGCTGTTAGAAGAAGAATATCAAGAAATTCAAGATAAATTGAATTCCCAAGTTCAAGATTCTGATAAAAAAATATTAAATTTAAAAAACGAAGAAGATATTCTTAATAAAAAAATTTCAGAGCTGGAACGTGAGCAAAATTCTGTAAAGGAAAGCATTGAGATAGAACAGCAGGCACTTAACTCAGTCATAGAAAAAAAACGGCAGATTGAAGAAGATATGAGCAAAAAAATTGAACTACTCAAAAAATACGTTCAGGAAAAAGCAGGATTTTTAAAAGACTTCGAGTTTATTGATGATGATGTATATCGGGATATTTCTGGAGAGCGAGATAGCTATCAAAATAGTGTTGATGGTTTAAGTTTTGACGAAGATTTTGACTCTGACTACACCAAGCTAACTTCTTATATTCAAGCGCATCTAAGAGAACAAGGTCAGTTTTACTCGCGTCATATCATAGAAAATTTCTTAACGCTTATTCGAACTAATGATTTGATCATCCTAGCTGGTGATTCTGGTTCAGGCAAAACAAGTCTTGTACAGTCTTTTGCGCAAGCTGTCAGTGGTGTCTCCAAAATTATACCAGTTAAACCAAACTGGACTAGTTCAGAAGACTTGCTTGGCTACTACAACCCTTTAGAAAAAAAATACCTAGCTACCCCATTTTTAGAGGCCATATTAGAGGCATCCAAAAATCCAGAGACTCCATACTTTATATGCTTAGATGAGATGAATCTTGCAAGAGTAGAATACTACTTTGCAGATTTTCTATCGAAGTTGGAAGAGCGAAAACAACAACCTCAAATTCAGTTGTATTCCGACGACGAAGCCGCACATGTATTATCTGAGCTGAGAGGTGTAGTTTCAATTATTAGTTCTGCAAAAGAAAAATACAACAAGAATGGAATTATTGATTTTGTAGCTTTAATGCAGGATGAGCAAGTCAGTTCCGAAATGAGGCGTGCATTTGGTTTCAGTGATAAAGACTCACTTATTAAGTATCATGGTGACGTAAGGCGAATGCTCTCAGGTGTTATCGGTATTCCATCAACTATTACAATTCCGAATAATGTACGCATTATTGGTGCCATAAATATAGATGAAACAACACATTATTTATCTCCAAAGATTATGGATCGAGCTCATATAATGAAATTTAAAAGCCCACTATTAACAGACTGGGCTTATATAGAAAAAGAAATCGAAAGCTATGGTTTTGAAGATATTACTAAACCAGTAACCTTGAAAGTCGATGAATTAGGTGTACGTGAACCATACCCAAATTTCGATCCTGCAGATGATTTTTGCTCTCTGTTTATAAATTTTAACAGAGAACACTTTCATCCCTTAGGAATCGAGTTTGGTATGAGAACAATCAGGCAAGGTTTGAATTACAGTAGACTTTTTAGTGATGTAAATAAAAGTAAAGAGTTGGCGCTTAATAATTTTTTAATTCATAAGGTACTTCCGAAGTTTACTTTTGATGGTTCTAAACCTATCGGTAATACAAACAAAATCACTCACATAGAACGCGTTTTGCTGCCTGAAATAGAAAATAACCTTTCTGGTTTGGTAGTTTCAGGTGAATTTTCTGCGATTGAGGCGTTGAAAGAGCTTACGGAAGCAGCTAAAGCAAATGATGACGTTGTGAATTACTGGGCCTAGAAATGGGGAACGCAAATTTCGAACTAAAGTACATAGAAACTCGTTGGCACGATAAATCAACTTTACTTGAAGTCAATGAGTCTTTGTATTCAATTTCAATTGACGAAATTTCAAATGAAATATTTGAGGTTCAAACAACAATTTATCCTAAAGTAGTCGAGTTAAATCGCTCACAATTTGCGATTTCATATACGAGCCAAAACGTTAATATCCCACCAGTAATTGTTTTGGCAGATGGAAATACTATTCCGCTAAAGAGAATTGTAAATCCTGAATCAAAGAAAGTATGGTGGATAGAGCATGGTGCTTGGGATAAAAAAAATAAATCATGGTCAACTAGCACTCATAAGACTGCTGGTAAGATAATTTTCAAAATTGGGAAGCAGACACTGTATCTTAATATAAATTTAGTTGATGCATCGAAAGAAGATCTTGATAAGTATCTTGTAGACTTTAAATCAGGTATGTGGGAGCTCATATTAGATGAAAACAGTTATATTTTAGGTGAAGCAAAACAAGAAGAAGTAGGCGTTGTTGATGAGTCTGTTCTAAAGATAGTAGATACAGCTTTAACGCATGCAAAAAATATACTGAAAAAGCCAAAGTCTGAGTTAAGAGAAGTTCAAATTCAAAAGCCATACAAAGAAGTGAAACCTGTTCCAAGAACATTTATGGAATTAGTTACTAAAGGAAATGCTAGAAGTTTAACCAGTAGAGGATCAGAACCAAACTATAACGTTCCAGAAAATGGCTATGTTCTTTACTCTCTAATTTCTATGCAGCGTATCGTTTCACAGTTGTGTCGAGTTTCTCGAAGTAAAATAGAACGACTGAAAAACAACTTGCAAAGCCTCGAAGAACGCCTTTTTGACTTAAAAGATTTCAAAACTATAAATCGAGATCTTGTTGTAAAAGACTATAAAAAGGCAGTGGCAGAACAGGACATTAATGCAATAAATGCAAAAATTAGAAGAGATTTAATATCAGTAAATGGGTGCGAGTTAAGTCAAGGTTATGAATGGTATATAAGAATAACAAAAAAGAATAAATATGGAGCATACTTTTGTTTATTTTTATTGAATAATGAATGGGTTCCCTATGGCGGATGTGATTTTTCTTCAATTAATTTAAGTGAAAAATACGAAAATCTTTTCCTTGAATATACTGACTACAGAATTTTTGCCGACATTAGTTATCAAATTGTCGGTAACGGCAACATTGCAATTTTATCTTTAAATAGCCTTTCTGTAATAGAAATTATTGGTAATCCTGGTTGGCTTGTACGTAAGCAAGAAAAACTTGAAAAAATGAAGCAGGAAGCCATTTTACTTAGCAAAAATGGATGGAAAAAGTACCTAACAAAGCAGGAACTTGATGAGCAAGCTAAGGAGCGTTCATCAATCATCAACCGAAAAGAGTACTTTAATAAACAGCATAAAAATATATCCTATGTTGCAACATTTTTGACGCCGAAAGAAAAACAATTACGCGATATTATTAAGCACCTTTTTTCTCTAGGTGTTAAGCCTCTGGCTACTTTTCCAAACTCTATGACCTTTGTTCAAAATCCAAGTTATCAAGCGATTCATGCAAGTTATAACAAACTAAAAAATCAAGTCGGTTTGACAGATGAAGACGTTCTTATGTCATTGGAACGCATTGATAATATTGGCCTAGTTGACATTACTGTTCTCTATGAACGTTGGTGTTTACTTCAATTGATTAAATCATTTCGCCAAAATTTTAGGTTTGAACCAGAGATTTCTTGGAAACGGAAATTATTAAAAATACTTGAGAATAAATTATTTAATGAACCTATCAAGTTTATCAACCAAAATTCAAGAAGAAATATTTTACTATCTTATGAGCCTCGTCTAGAGAATGGTAAGACTCCTGATTTTGTTTTAGATTTGATCTCTGAAAATAAAGCCGGTGGCTTTACTAAAAAGCGTGTAGTTTTTGATGCTAAGTTCTACTCTCAAGCTTTCATGGTTAAGCGTGGCGGTATTAGTGGTGTAGTTAAAGAGTTGGCGTTAGATAAAAACTATTCAGAAGATGAGCGAAATGCAGTTTTTATTTTTCATCCTGTAACAGAGGCTCTTAAGGATGCGGGTGGTCCTGTGTCACCCCAAGGTTGGGGAAATGTGAGCTATTTAGGCGAGTTGAAATTATTCGATTGGGATAATTGTTGAATTGCACCCAGAAGTGATCCACTACCCCCCCAGATTTGCATCGAAAACTGATCCACATTTTTAATCAATCCTGTCCGGTTCTGGCAGGAGAATG
>NZ_JBHSGB010000018.1:0-4064 GCF_042654345.1 Rheinheimera marina | reverse complement strand
TGAGGGGAGCTTGCTCCCTGATTTAGCGGCGGACGGGTGAGTAATGTATAGGGAGCTGCCCGATAGAGGGGGATACCAGTTGGAAACGACTGTTAATACCGCATAATGTCTACGGACCAAAGTGTGGGACCTTCGGGCCACATGCTATCGGATGCACCTATATGGGATTAGCTAGTTGGTGGGGTAACGGCTCACCAAGGCGACGATCCCTAGCTGGTTTGAGAGGATGATCAGCCACACTGGAACTGAGACACGGTCCAGACTCCTACGGGAGGCAGCAGTGGGGAATATTGGACAATGGGCGCAAGCCTGATCCAGCCATGCCGCGTGTGTGAAGAAGGCCTTCGGGTTGTAAAGCACTTTCAGCGAGGAGGAAGGGATGTATGTTAATAGCATGCATTTTTGACGTTACTCGCAGAAGAAGCACCGGCTAACTCTGTGCCAGCAGCCGCGGTAATACAGAGGGTGCAAGCGTTAATCGGAATTACTGGGCGTAAAGCGCACGTAGGCGGTTGTTTAAGTTGGATGTGAAAGCCCCGGGCTCAACCTGGGAATTGCATTCAAAACTGGACAACTAGAGTGTGTGAGAGGGGGGTAGAATTCCAAGTGTAGCGGTGAAATGCGTAGAGATTTGGAGGAATACCAGTGGCGAAGGCGGCCCCCTGGCACAACACTGACGCTCAGGTGCGAAAGCGTGGGGAGCAAACAGGATTAGATACCCTGGTAGTCCACGCCGTAAACGATGTCTACTAGCTGTTCGTGACCTTGTGTTGTGAGTAGCGCAGCTAACGCATTAAGTAGACCGCCTGGGGAGTACGGTCGCAAGATTAAAACTCAAATGAATTGACGGGGGCCCGCACAAGCGGTGGAGCATGTGGTTTAATTCGACGCAACGCGAAGAACCTTACCTACTCTTGACATCTACAGAAGACTGCAGAGATGCGGTTGTGCCTTCGGGAACTGTAAGACAGGTGCTGCATGGCTGTCGTCAGCTCGTGTTGTGAAATGTTGGGTTAAGTCCCGCAACGAGCGCAACCCTTATCCTTAGTTGCCAGCGATTCGGTCGGGAACTCTAGGGAGACTGCCGGTGATAAACCGGAGGAAGGTGGGGACGACGTCAAGTCATCATGGCCCTTACGAGTAGGGCTACACACGTGCTACAATGGTATGTACAGAGGGAGGCGATGCCGCGAGGCGGAGCGGATCTCTTAAAGCATATCGTAGTCCGGATCGCAGTCTGCAACTCGACTGCGTGAAGTCGGAATCGCTAGTAATCGCAAATCAGAATGTTGCGGTGAATACGTTCCCGGGCCTTGTACACACCGCCCGTCACACCATGGGAGTGGGTTGCAAAAGAAGTAGGTAGCTTAACCTTCGGGAGGGCGCTTACCACTTTGTGATTCATGACTGGGGTGAAGTCGTAACAAGGTAACCCTAGGGGAACCTGGGGTTGGATCACCTCCTTACCTAAAAGACGCTAGTCGTTACGCAGTGTCCACACAGATGATTGATTGATGAAGTAGAGCACACAGAATTGGTCTGTAGCTCAGGTGGTTAGAGCGCACCCCTGATAAGGGTGAGGTCGGTAGTTCGAGTCTACTCAGACCAACCAGATTTGGGGTTATAGCTCAGCTGGGAGAGCGCCTGCCTTGCACGCAGGAGGTCAGCGGTTCGATCCCGCTTAACTCCACCATGAACTGGAAGTTACTGTGTAAGTTTAAAGACAAGTGATTAAGTTAATTACTTCTCTTTAAGCTTAATTGCTTGAAACTGCTCTTTAACAAATTGGCAAGCTGATAGAAAGAAGACAAGGTAAACAATTTATTTGTGAACCTTAATCACAGACCTGTAATTCCGAAACATTTTGGGGTTGTATGGTTAAGTGACTAAGCGTACACGGTGGATGCCTTGGCAGTCAGAGGCGATGAAGGACGTGCTAACCTGCGAAAAGCTGTGGGAAGTCGGTAAGAGACGTTGAACCACAGATGTCCGAATGGGGAAACCCAGTGAGTTTACTCACTATCATCACATGAATACATAGTGTGATGAGGCGAACCGGGAGAACTGAAACATCTAAGTACCCCGAGGAAAAGAAATCAACCGAGATCCCCTTAGTAGCGGCGAGCGAACGGGGGCCAGCCCTTAAGCTGGTAAGGTGTTAGTGGAAGGCTCTGGAAAGTGCCGCGATACAGGGTGATAGCCCCGTACACGAAAAGACCTTATTAGTGAAAACGAGTAGGACGGGACACGAGACATCCTGTTTGAACATGGGGGGACCATCCTCCAAGGCTAAATACTCCTGACTGACCGATAGTGAACCAGTACCGTGAGGGAAAGGCGAAAAGAACCTCTGTAAGAGGAGTGAAATAGAACCTGAAACCGTGTACGTACAAGCAGTGGGAGCCTCCTTGTGGGGTGACTGCGTACCTTTTGTATAATGGGTCAGCGACTTACGTTTTGTAGCGAGGTTAACCGAATAGGGGAGCCGTAGGGAAACCGAGTCTTAACTGGGCGAATAGTTGCAAGGCGTAGACCCGAAACCGAGTGATCTATCCATGAGCAGGTTGAAGGTTGGGTAACACTAACTGGAGGACCGAACCCACGTCTGTTGAAAAAGACGGGGATGACTTGTGGATAGGGGTGAAAGGCTAATCAAACTCGGAGATATCTGGTTCTCCTCGAAAGCTATTTAGGTAGCGCCTCGAGCGAATACCATTGGGGGTAGAGCACTGTTAAGGCTAGGGGGTCATCCCGACTTACCAACCCTTTGCAAACTCCGAATACCAATGAGTACTACTCGGGAGACACACGACGGGTGCTAACGTCCGCCGTGAAAAGGGAAACAACCCAGACCACCAGCTAAGGTCCCAAAGTCATGGTTAAGTGGAAAACGATGTGGAAAGGCATAGACAGCTAGGAGGTTGGCTTAGAAGCAGCCACCCTTTAAAGAAAGCGTAATAGCTCACTAGTCGAGTCGGTCTGCGCGGAAGATGTAACGGGGCTCAAACCATGCACCGAAGCTGTGGACTTGCACTAAGTGCAAGTGGTAGAGGAGCGTTCTGTAAGCCGTTGAAGGTGTGTTGTGAAGCATGCTGGAGGTATCAGAAGTGCGAATGCTGACATAAGTAACGATAAAGGGAGTGAAAAACTCCCTCGCCGGAAGACCAAGGGTTCCTATCCCATGCTAATCAGGGTAGGGTAAGTCGGCCCCTAAGGCGAGGCCGAAAGGCGTAGTCGATGGGAAACGGGTTAATATTCCCGTACCGGCAGTACTGCGATGGGGGGACGGAGAAGGCTAGGCAGGCATGGCGTTGGTAGTCCATGTGAAAGTATGTAGGCAGGGGGATTAGGCAAATCCGGTTCCCTAATGCTGAGGTACGAGACGAGCCACTACGGTGGTGAAGCTGTTGATGCCACGCTTCCAGGAAAAGCCTCTAAGCTTCAGGTACTGTCGACCGTACTCGAAACCGACACAGGTGGTCAGGTAGAGAATACCAAGGCGCTTGAGAGAACTCTGGTGAAGGAACTAGGCAAAATAGTACCGTAACTTCGGGAGAAGGTACGCTCTCTAGTGTGAAGGCCTTGCGCTGTAAGCATCGGAGAGTCGCAGTGACCAGCTGGCTGCAACTGTTTATTAAAAACACAGCACTCTGCAAACTCGTAAGAGGACGTATAGGGTGTGACACCTGCCCGGTGCCGGAAGGTTAATTGATGGGGTTAGCGCAAGCGAAGCTCTTGATCGAAGCCCCGGTAAACGGCGGCCGTAACTATAACGGTCCTAAGGTAGCGAAATTCCTTGTCGGGTAAGTTCCGACCTGCACGAATGGTGTAATGATGGCCAGGCTGTCTCCACCAGAGACTCAGTGAAATTGAAATTGCGGTGAAGATGCCGTATACCCGCGGCTAGACGGAAAGACCCCGTGAACCTTTACTATAGCTTGGCACTGAACATTGACCCTACATGTGTAGGATAGGTGGGAGGCTTTGAAGTTGGGACGCTAGTTCTGATGGAGCCGTCCTTGAAATACCACCCTTGTATGTTTGATGTTCTAACCTGGGCCCCT
>NZ_JBHSGB010000017.1:372007-462150 GCF_042654345.1 Rheinheimera marina | reverse complement strand
CATTCTCCTGCCAGAACCGGACAGGATTGATTAAAAATGTGGATCAGTTTTCGATGCAAATCTGGGGGGGTAGTGGATCACTTCTGGGTGCAATTCAACACTTAGCGCAAGAATGAAGTTTGCGTTGTGCATTCTGTGAGAGGGCAATGGCTAGTAAAAGACTGATTGTGGAGATAAATCAGGTAGACGCTTTGCAACCGATGTGCTTTCAACATTTTGTTTACTTTGAAGTGCTCGTTGCTGTGATGCTGTGAAGTAAAGGATGAAGTGATTTTTTGTTGGCCAATATATTTAACACCAGCGGGGCAAGTTCAATAAGATGCATCGCGTAGTGGTCTTTTTTTCCGTCAATTGGATGGATATGAAACTTTGCTAGTTCACTTCTTATAATCGATTCAATCCGTTGCGCGTCACCTGTTTCAGGCCGTGAGTTCAGGGCAACAATCACGCCGAGGTCGTCGGATTTTACACGATGGTTACTTCGATCCGCGCTACCAATTTTAGCTATTCTATGCGGGCAAACATTTTTGATGTAAAAATATGGGCTTTGACGTATTTCGGAAGTGAGTGTTTCGACATATCTGACCTGTGTGATATCTCCGACCGACGGAAGCCAAGCCTGTATTTTTCGCGATTGCTTTAAATCTTGCTGGCAGAATTCATGAATGATTGTTTCTAACTCCAACTGATTTATGGCAAGTCTTTGCGATGATGAAAATTTACGGCTTAGGTGTCTGAGCAGTCGACCATGACGCACTGGAGTGTCGTGTGAGACCGGAGCCTTAATCATCAGGTCAGGATATTGGCGAAATAAATTCAATAAAAAAGGGGAGGGCCAATTTCGTCTATCGCCTACTCTGTAATCGCCATTCACGTTCCAATATTGATATAAAGTATCACGGACTGATACGCCTCGGTTCTCCATGTGGCTCTTCAGGGCAAGGGAAGGAGCATTAGGCATTGGATAAAAAAATAATTGGCCATTTTCGGTCAGTTTAACCTGACAATTGATCCCATTAACGATAGGTAGTGACAGTAGTTTGGCAACTTCACCGACTAAATCAACCTCATGTTGCTTGTATAAGCATAAATTTGATGCAGTGATAGCTACACCAGTTAACTGGTGTATTACCGCACAAACAAGTCTGCTCGAAACACAATTGAGATAAGTTTTGAACCCAATAGCCATTGAAACTTTGTGACTTAAGTATTCACATAGCTTCTGATAGCGTCGAACGGAATGCGTTATCTCAAGCCTATCGCAAACTATCTGCCATTTGGTATCGTCACCTGGTATTCGAAACCCATTCATTGCAGTACCATCGGCTCCGCGTGCACTTTACGAACGTACATCATCACCTCTGGGCATATATTAGCTGATATACACCGCTCGCTGATGAAAATAGTTGCAATATGCATGGCTTGCTTGAATTTAATGGATTGTTCGAACTGATAGAGCAATTGATGTATGCGTTTGTCAGTTCGGATATTTAGAATTATCTCTATCGAATGAAATAGATATTTAAACGACATATCTTCTGATCGGATTGGCCAGATATCTGACGTATACGGGTACAAACTAAGCGCAAGCAGGACTCCCGATATGGGGCAACTGCAGTTTGCAAAATACTGCAAGACTGCTTGCGATGCTGGCCCCGGATGGTTCAGATTAATACTACCAAAATGAGAGTTTGCCCAAATGAATATTTCTCCTTCTGTTTTGTTCATTTGCGTCTGAAACTCATTCTCGCAGTCTCTTTGTATGTCTGCTGTTAGTAAGCCTGTAAAATCAACACTCCAATAGATGGACATATGGTCACCGTTACCGTGTGATGTATTCAATAAAACAGGCCCCTTGGATTATCGCCGGTCCGTCTAGCTGGATGATTAGCGATTGCCATGGCATGACTATGAGCCGGTGTCCCAGTAAATCAATGAGGTCAACGTATGAATCAGTTGAATCCAGCTCGTCTGAACTGACCAAAACGAAGTTATTTGAGCCGTCGGCGATGAGAGCCCTCCATCCTAATCCGTTGTCAATCGTGAACTTAGTCTTTGCAATCGTGATTGGCCCGTTAATTTCGTGGTGAAATGCCAGCCATTTTGCATCGAGGAGAAGAATTTCGTTTGGCCAGTCACCAGGTAACGACGGCAGTGCAATAAATGCTTCACTGAGCACATTTCCCATTTAGCGATCCTCAAAATTGTCAGCCAATATGTCCTCAGTATAGTTGAATCTCGACAATGTCAAATCAAAATGATTTGATGCTTTGTCGGTGCCAGATTTAACATTCGAAGTTATCGACCTCGCACAGGGTGAAGAGCCCGAATTCTATTTTTTCCCTATCGTTGTTAAAATTTCTCTTAGCTTTTTCGGAACGGGCATCGGCTTAAATGCGCTGACATTCGAACGCCCCGTATTGCCAAGCGGCAAGCGATTAAAAAGGTGACCAAACGGCATTAAGAACAACCGATAGCTTTGGCCAGCAATTTCGCGCCAGTCTGCGGTGCAAAGGGCCAGCCAAAGCATCTGCAAATGCACCTGCAGATGACACAAAACGTCTTGCTGACCAAGAATGTGGGCAAACTCCAGATTCGAAAAACTTCTCTCATAGTCCTTTGACTTGCGCGCTTGTTCAGCCAGCGCCAAGTATTCAAAATAAGCGAGCAATACCTTCGGTTCCATCACACTATACCTGCTCAAAAAAATGCAGTTTCCGCCCGCTGCATTATGATACATTTGATGCTTAAAGTAACTTTAGAGTTGGTGAAGGGCAATGAAAATTGGAGAGCTGGCAGCGTTGGCAGGATGTGAAACGGAAACCATCCGATATTATGAAAAGTTGGGATTGTTAGCTGCTCCGGCAAGAACATCATCCGGATATCGAACCTATCAACAGCACCACCTTGAAGATTTACAATTTATCCGGCATTGCCGGGCCTTTGATATGAGTCTGTCGTTGGTCCGGCAACTATTGAAGTTTCGTGAAGATCCTACCCTGCCTTGCGGGCAGGTCAATACGCTGATTGATGAGCAATTGGGGCATTTAGACACGCAATTAACCCAACTTCATCAATTAAAATCGGATTTACAGGTGTTGCGGGAGCTTTGTCAGGACGACCATCAGGCGAAAGACTGTGAGATCCTGAAAAATCTGCTGCATCCATGTGCCAGTGATTGTAAGCAACATCGTTGAAAAAACTATTGACCTTAAAGTGGCTTTATAGTTTTTAATGGCCGTATCTTGTTGAAAGTGAGGCCGCTATGTCAGATTGCCAATGTAAAACCCAAGTGCAAGTCTCTGAAAATGCTCTGCTGCCAGAGTGTCCTGCATCTGAGTTGTGCCACAAAACCCGCTACCACATTCGCAAGATGGACTGTCCTTCAGAAGAAAATCTGATCCGGATGGCGCTTGGTGCCTTGCCGCAGGTGCAACAGTTACAATTTTTCCTGCAAGACCGGCAACTTGATGTGGTGCATCAAGGTAGTCCTGACGCCATCACCCAACGCTTGGAAGCATTAAATTTAGGTGCTGCAATACAGAGCTCAGCGCCGTTTCAGGCCGATCCAACAGCGTCAGTTGAAAACAGCAAAGCTGATGCCGACGAACGTAAGCTATTACAGCAATTGTTGACGATTAACGCCGTGATGTTCGTCACAGAACTGATGGTTGGACTTTGGGCGCAATCCACCGGTCTTATTGCCGACTCGTTAGATATGCTGGCCGATGCCGCCGTCTACAGCGTAGCCTTGCTGGCTGTTGGCCTTAGCGCCGCCAAAAAAGTCAGGGCAGCCCATCTTTCAGGTTGGTTGCAGGCGTTGCTTGCAGCCGGTGTGTTGTTCGAAGTAGCACGACGGTTTTGGGCTGGCACTGAACCCATGTCGACGCTGATGATTGTAATGGCGAGTGTGGCACTTATAGCGAACACTTTATGTCTTTATCTCATCTCACAGTCACGCAGTGACGGTGCGCATATGAAAGCGACCAAAATATTCTCGACCAATGATGTTCTGGCGAACCTCGGGGTGATTGTTGCCGGTGGCCTAGTCGCCTGGACGGGATCGGGCTATCCGGATTTAGTGATTGGCGGTATCATTGGGATAATTGTCCTTGATGGTGCAAGACGTATATTAGCGCTACGCACTTAACATAAAGGATTGTTGTGTCTAACTATTCCCGATGGATATTGTGGTTTATGTTTACGATTATGCTTAATCATGCTTTTGTAGCCTGTGACAGCATTGTCGTACATTTACCGACAGAACATCATAATCTGATTTCTTTCGGGGATAATGCTGCGCACCAACACAATGAACATCAAACATCTCACGCCAATGAGGCCGTCAATGATGTTGACGACCCACATGAGCCCCATGTGCATGTGATGTGTTTTGTCGCTTATATGACAAGCGCAGCGGCAGAGACCGTTGTTCAGACCATAGTTCCGTTTTCCCGTGCTGAAGCCTTCAGCATGACGTACGCTCCTGCTGTGCCCCCGCCAAATGCCTGAGATCATCGTTTTTAGTTAACAACGTGATTTTACATTTGACGGAGAATTTCTATGTCCCGCCCTTATTGCAAAGGCGCTGTTGCCTTGGCATTGCTGTGTGTCGCATCTTTTTCGGTGACGGCGCAAGAGCTTGCGATCACTACAGCGTTAGAAAGAACTTTAACGAGCAGTCCACAACTGCAACTTTATCCTTATCAGCTTCGGATTGATGAAGCTAAAACCCTACAAGCTGGTCTTAAACCAAACCCTGAGCTTGGTGTTTCTGTGGAGAACGTCCTTGGAAATGGCAGCCTCAGCGGCGTTAAAAGCGCAGAGCTTACGCTGACACTGAGTCAGCTCATTGAACTTGGCGACAAGCGTCAGCGCCGTCTGGAGAGCGCAAGTGCAGGGAAAGCACTGACACAGGCCCAATACGAACTCGACCGGGTGGATGTTCTGGCCAAAACCATGACCGACTATCTGGATGTGTTGGAATTGCAGACGGTGCGCAGCTGGACCGCTGAACGCCTGGTGATGGAGCAAAACGCACTGCAGGTCGCGACAGAGCGGTCACGGGCAGGACTAGTCACTGACGCGGATGTATTGCGGCTGAAAAGTCGGGTGCTCAAAAGCCAGATGGATTTAAAAGCGCTCAAAGCCGAACTGCAGGTCGCAGTGCGTCAGTTAGCCGCCAATTGGTCCAATGAACCGGATTTCGATACGGTGCAGGGGCAGTTGGCGGTGTTGCCGATGCTGCCATCGCTCAATGAGATGCTGGCAGCGCTTGATAGCTCGCCACAACTTGGGTTCTATCTGACACAGGAGCGTTTGGCGGGCACGCTGCAAAATCTGGCGATCGCCAATGGCCAAACCGATCTTACGGTCGGGGCTGGGGTGCGCCGTAACGAGCAGCTGAATGAGAATGCGTTTGTGCTCAGTGTCAGCATGCCTCTGGCACTTTCAAACCCCAATGCCGGTGAGATTGAAGCAGCGAGGGTGACTTCAGAGCGTTCAGCGCATCAGTTAAAGCTCAGTCGTCAGCAATTGCAGCTCTCTACGGGCCGGTTATATCAGCAATTAACCCTGCTTTCAGAGCAAATCCATGATCAGCAACAGGCCATTCTTCCGGCGGCGGAGTCGGTCGTGCAAAGCACACTTAAAGGGTATGAGACCGGCATCTTTGATATGACGGATTTGCTCTCTGCCCATGAAGATTTGCTAAGCGCCAAACGCAACATGATTGACGCTCAGGCCCAGTTTCACCGTCAGTTAGTCGAACTCGAACGTCTGGTGGGAATGCCTTTAGTGGTCAACGGACCTGCTGCATTACCATCCCGCATGAAGGAATAACAATATGATGAATTACATCCGTTTTATATCAACGGCTTTACTGCTAACGGCATTCACAGGGTTTTGTGGCCCGTTACAAGCCAGCGAAGAGCATGACCATGCTGACGAACACGCACAAACCGAAGAGAGAAAAGGCCCCAATGGCGGGCATTTACTGGAAAAAGGCTCGCTGACACTGGAAGTTGTGCTCAGTGAAAACGGCGGCAAACCAGAGTTTCGTTTATTTGCATCTGATAATGGAGAGCCTCTGGCCCCCGGGACTTATCAGGCCGGACTGACACTGGAGCGTCTGGGAGGTCGTCGGGATGTGCTGACTTTGCGCCCACGTGGTGACATGCTGGTCAGTCAGGAGCCGGTCGCAGAGCCGCATTCATTTGAAGTGGAAGTTGCACTCAGTGCCAAAGGTCAAAATCATACCTGGCACTTTGAGTCCTACGAGGGACGCACCGAACTTGAAGCGGATGTGGCAAAAGAGTCCGGTTTAATCAGCGAGCCTGTGACTTCAGGTCGTATTCGCACTCAGGCGCATTTGTTTGGTGTGGTATCGGTGATCCCAGAGCAGCAAAGCAGGCTCAGTGCGGTCTATCCGGGCGTCGTGCAAAGTGTGGCGGTGCGGATTGGCGACAAGGTCAAAGCGGGTCAGGTTGTGGCCACGGTACAAAACGCAGCGACATTAAAAAATTACAGCATTAAGGCGTTGTCGGACGGTGAAGTTACTAACCGGTTTGTGAATCCCGGAGAAAAGGTATCGGACCAGGCGTTAGTGGAGATCAGTGATTTATCCACCGTGTATGTCGAAATGTCGGCCTTTCCGGGGGATACCGCCAAAATGGCGCGGGGCAATCCGGTGGTCGTGCGTGATGTTCATGGCGAAGAGCAAACTTCCAGCCAGATTGAATATATTGCGCCACAAATGACCGGTGGCCATATCGCCAGAGCCCGTGCCGTTGTGCGTAATGACAACGGGTACTGGCGTCCGGGTATGCACGTGAAAGCCGATGTGGAAGTGGCCTCGGTGGAAGCGCGCCAAATCGTGAAGAAATCAGCCCTGCAGGAATTTAACGGTGAGACCGTTGTGTTCATCCGGGTAGGCGATATTTATGAAGTGCGAATGCCGGAATTTGGTGCCAGTGACGATAGCTTTATCGAGGTGTTGTCAGGTCTGGAAGAATACGTTGAGGTGGTCACCCAGAATAGTTTTTTAATCAAAGCCGACATCCTGAAGTCTGGCGCCAGCCATGAACACTAGGAGCCAGCCATGATCCAGAATATATTGCGACTATCGCTCAGTCGCCCGTGGATGATGATGGTCTTCGGACTGCTGATCCTCGGCGTGGGCGTCTGGCAGACATTACGACTGCCGGTTGATGCGGTTCCCGACATTACCAATGTGCAGATCCAAATCAATACGGCTGCGCCTGGTTATTCCCCGCTTGAATCTGAGCAGCGCATCACCTATCCGGTCGAAACCGCGATGGCGGGTCTGCCACAGCTGGAGTACACCCGCTCATTATCCCGCTATGGTTTGTCTCAGGTGACCGTCGTCTTTGAAGAAGGCACCGATATTTATTGGGCCAGACAGCAAGTGGCAGAGCGGTTACAGATGGCCCGTCAGGATATTCCACCAGGCATTGAGCCGGAAATGGGGCCTATTGTCTCGGGGCTTGGCGAGATTTTTTCCTATACCGTCAAAGCCACCGGCGAGGCACTGAACGCAGATGGCAAGCCTTATACCGCTGAAGATCTGCGGACCATTCAGGATTGGGTGATCAAACCCCAGTTGCTGAAAGTCAAAGGCGTGACGGAAATCAATACCATTGGTGGTTTTGTCCGCGAATATCAGGTTGCCCCTGATCTGGTCAAATTGCTGGCGTTTAAGCTGACGCTGGATGATCTTGCCGATGCCTTAGAGCGCAACAATGCCAATATCGGTGCAGGCTACATTGAACGCAATGGGGAACAATGGTTGATCCGCTCACCAGGTCAGCTGAAGTCAATTACCGAGATTGAAGAGCTGGTCGTGACAAAACGCGATGATGCCCCGGTCCGGGTCAAAGACGTCGCGCAGGTGGCTATCGGCAAACAGCTTCGCACCGGCGCAGCGACGCAGGACGGACAGGAAGTGGTCCTTGGCACGGTGATGATGTTGCTTGGCCAAAACAGCCGAACCGTGTCACAGGATGTTGCCCTGAAGCTTGCAGATATTAATCAGCGGTTACCCAAAGGCGTGCAAACGGAAATCAGCTACAACCGGGAAGTGTTGGTTGATAAAACCGTCGACACAGTAAAGCGCAATTTGTTTGAGGGCGCGGTGCTGGTGATTGTCGTGCTGTTTTTATTTTTGGGTAACATCCGCGCCGCCATTATCACGGCACTGGTGATCCCCCTGAGTATGTTGTTTGCCATTTCCGGGATGGCAGCCAATAAAATGAGCGGCAATCTGATGAGCCTTGGTGCGATTGACTTTGGCCTGATTGTCGATGGGGCGGTGATCGTGGTTGAAAACTGCCTGCGCCGCTTAGGCATGGCCCAGCATCATCACGGTCGGTTGCTGACGCTGTCGGAACGGCTGGAGATTGTCTATCACGCCACAAAAGAGGTGATCACGCCTGCAATGTTTGGGGTTTTTATCATCATGCTGGTGTACCTGCCGATCTTTGCGCTCAGTGGTGTCGAAGGCAAAATGTTCGAGCCAATGGCTTTCACCGTGATTGCAGCATTATTGGGTGCCATGATCCTGGCGCTGACCTTTGTGCCAGCGGCCATCGGGTTGTTTGTCAGTGGTCCTATCTCTGAGAAAGAAAACCGCCTGATGGTTGCCGTGCGTCGCACGTACCATCCGATGCTGAAATTTGCATTGGGTCAGCCGTTGCTTGTTGCCATTACAGCCCTGCTACTGGTCGGTGGCTCTGTGTGGCAGGCCTCCAGAATGGGCAGTGAGTTTTTACCTCAGCTCGATGAAGGGGATATTGCGATGCATGCCATGCGTATTCCCGGCACCGGCCTCGCGCAATCCGTTCAGATGCAATTGGCGCTGGAAGCAAAAATTGCACAGGTGCCTGAAGTGGAACGGGTCTTCTCAAAAATTGGCACTCCGGAGATAGCAACCGACCCGATGCCACCGAATGTCGCAGATACCTTCATCATGCTCAAAGAGCGCAGCCAGTGGCCAGAGCCTTCGGATACGAAAGCAGATGTAGAGCGGCGTATTAGGGCTATCGTGGAAAAAGTCCCCGGCAACAATTACGAGTTCACGCAGCCGATCGAGATGCGCTTTAACGAGTTGATTGCGGGTGTCAGAGCGGATGTAGCTATTCGGATTTACGGTGATGATCTGGATGCACTGAATGCCGTCGGCGCGAAAGTAGCTGCTGTGTTGGCTGACGTGCCGGGAGCTGTGGATACCCGGATGGAGCAAGCCGACGGGCTACCAATGATTTCGATTGAGCCGGAGCGCGACCACCTGGCATTGGTGGGGATGGATGTCGCGATGATGCAGCAGGTGATCCAAACTGCCATTGGCGGTCGGGAACTGGGCTTGATGTATGAAGGCGACAGGCGCTTTAAGTTATTGATGCGCTTACCGGAGTCACTGCGGGAAGATCCATCGGCACTGGCGCAAATCCCCGTGGCCTTGCCGGTCGATGATTCAGCAGAGCTGCGTTATGTACCACTCGGTGAAATTGCCCGCATCAATGAAATTGTGGGTCCCAACCAAATCAACCGGGAAAGTGGCAAACGTAATGTGGTGGTCACCGCCAACGTTGATGGCCGGGATATCAGCAGTTTTATCCAGGATGTGCAAAAGGTGATGGCCGATGTTGCCCTGCCTGATGGCTATTGGGTGGATTATGGCGGCACCTTCAAGCAACTGCAGTCTGCATCGGAACGACTATCCATTGTTGTGCCGTTGACGCTGCTGTTGATATTCGCCTTGCTCTATAGCGCGTTAAATTCCTGGCGGGATTCATTGGTGGTGTTCAGTGGTGTGCCACTGGCACTGACCGGTGGTGTTTTTGCCTTAGTGCTGCGTGACATGCCGATGTCTATTTCTGCGGCTGTTGGCTTTATTGCGCTATCAGGGATCGCTGTGCTGAACGGCATCGTGCTGGTGAGCTTTGTTAAGCAATTGCAGGAAGAAGGTCAGCGATGGCGTCAGGCGATTGAAAATGGCGCTTTATCCCGTTTAAGACCGGTACTGATGACGGCGTTGGTGGCAAGTCTTGGTTTTGTGCCCATGGCATTTAACACCGGGACCGGCGCGGAAATTCAGCGGCCACTGGCAACAGTGGTGATTGGCGGCATTATTTCGTCAACCTTGCTAACCCTGGTGGTATTGCCCGCGTTGTGCCGGCTTATCCGGTCAAACAAATAACCTAATGAACGCAGCGAAAGCTGCGTTTTATCCTCAAAGGAGGATGTATGCGTCTTATCAAACTGCTGTTGATAGTTACCATGGCTTTAGTGTTGTGGCCAAACATAGCCGAAGCGCACCCCATCACCCGGAAAGTCTCTCCTGCTGATGGCGAAGTGTTTCCAACATGCCCAGATACGTTCTATGTCCGATTCACTCAAAAGCATAAACTCAAGCAGTTCATGCTCTTTGATGCGAAAGGGACACCGATTGACGTAGGGTTTCAGCCAAGGAGCACTACAAACTGGGAACATCGCGTTCAGCTGCCTTGTTTACCGGCAGGTCAATATACGATCAGTTATATGGTAAAGGGACGAGATTTACACGAGATAACCAATAAAATTAGCTTCACTGTAAAATGACGTAGCCTGAGAACCCTCGATACTTCATTCTGAATCGAGGGTTCCACTGCTGAAACTCCTTAAAGTTAGCTCACACACAAGTCCAATCAAACGAACGTATTTATGAACCAACCCAAGCCCCGCGCAACTCTGACCAAAATACGGCAGAATCCGTTCAGTTAACTGGTTGATGAAATCAGCGTTCAGAACCATACTCTTTCACTTAATTAAATGAACGATTCAGGGTTATTTGATGATTTTTGGGTACTGCCGGATCAGCACCAAAGGACAAAGTTTTGACCTGCAGGAAGACGCACTTAAAAACGCCGGTTGTGAACGTGTTTTTAGAGATGTGGCCTCCGGCGCAAAAACTAAAAGACCTGGTCTTGATGATTTGCTTGGCCAGCTCAGAGCTGGCGACATCATTGTTGTATACAAGCTGGACCGACTCGGGCGGTCGTTACAGCATTTGGTGCATCTGATGAACCAACTGACTGAACGGCAGATTGGTCTTCGCAGTCTGAACGACCCAGTTGACACCACCACGCCACAAGGCCGCCTTATCACGAATGTGTTTGCTTCGATTGCAGAATTTGAACGGGATTTAATCAGGGAGCGCACGAAAGCAGGCCTGGCTTCGGCTCGGGCTCGTGGTCGCAATGGCGGGCGACCACCTGGACTTAGCAAGGAAGCACAAAATGTGGCCATTGCGGCTGAAGCTCTATATAAGCAAGGCAGCCTCAGCGCACAACAAATTGCAGCACAGCTCAGTATTTCCAAGACCACTCTTTATAAGTACTTGCGACTTCAGGGCGTTGGTATTGGCAGCGTTGGTCTCAGGTGATGCCATGAACTCAGCGAAGCGTGGTATTGCACAGGAGGTTTTGATTGATCTCTACCATCGATTGGAAGGCTTACCGCCGCGCTGTGCCCAGCGACGTGACATCATTACACAGGCCACCGCTCTCTACGGCATTTCAGAAAGTTCCTTGTACCGACACTTACGCAATTTGTACCAGCCAAAATCCATCCGCCGCAGTGATGCGGGTAAACCCAGAGTCATTCCCCAGGCTGAACTGGAACAGTACTGTGAAATCATTGCAGCGCTGAAAATTCGCACGATGAATAAAAGGGTATACGGATTTAATGGTTGATGGGGCACCTTCACCCCATCAATCTGATACCACCCTCAGATGGTTGATAGATCGACTCCGTAGTTGAGTTCCTCTGCGAAGTCCGGCAGTCCGTAACCGATGGTTTTCTTGTAGAAAGGATAGACCTTCGCAGTCGGTGCCTTCTTCTTGTGCTTCGTGGTGTAGAGCATTCGTGCCCGCATCACCTCGAAGGAGTAACCGCGCCCTTCACGGTTCTTGTCCTTGGCCAGTCGGTTGATGGACTCCGTGTAAGCGTTGGTGACGGGCATGTCCGTCTCGAAGTAGGTCATGGTCTCTTCGCGCCAGTTTCCCACTGCCCTGACCAGATCGCTCCAGACTTCCTTTTGGCCCTTCGGGATGGTGGCTATCCACTCGTCCAGGGCGGCTTCTGCCTGGAGCCGTGTGGTGGCGTCCCAGATGCCGTAGAAGCGCTCCTTGTGCTCGTAGGCGGCCAGCAGTTGCGGGAACGCGCCTGTCCAGGTCTCCATGATGAGGCGCTCCCGGTCTGAGACTTCGTGAGCGCGTTTCAGCAGGATTTTCCGGTCTCCCTTGAGAGTCCGGCTCTGGGACGGTTTCAGCTCCTTTCTGAGGCCCTTGCGCACTCTCTCTAGGGCATCGTTGGCCATGCGCACCACATGGAACTTATCGACCACGATACGGGCCTGGGGCAGCACAGCCTTGACCGCTGCCCGGTAGGGGTTCCACATGTCCATGCTGACGATCTCGACCTTCTGCCGGTCTTTCAGCTTCATCAGGTAGTTGGTCACCACGTCCTGGCGGCGGGTGGCCAGCAGGTCGAGCAGGGTTCGCTCCTCAATGTTGGTCAGAATGCAGCGGTAGCGCTTGTTCAGGTAGGGGTCGTCTCAGAATTCGGAAAATAAAGCACGCTAAGGCGTAGTCACCCCGTGACTCCCCCGCGCCGATGCAGCGAGCTTCGTTCCGTCTTGCAGTGACACAATCAGCGGGCAGGAAACGTTCCCTTTCCGCGCATGGCAGGCGCACACCAGTTCAGACAGCACGGCCTCCATGCGTGCCAAGTCGGCCATCTTCTCGCGCACATCCTTGAGCTTGTGCTCGGCCAGGCCGCTGGCTTCCTCGCAATGGGTGCCATCCTCCAGCCGCAGTAGCTCGGCGATTTCGTCCAGGCTAAAGCCCAGCCGCTGGGCCGATTTCACGAACCGCACTCGTGTTACATCCGCCTCGCCATAGCGGCGAATGCTGCCATAGGGCTTGTCTGGCTCCGGCAGCAGGCCCTTGCGCTGGTAGAACCGGATGGTCTCCACATTGACCCCGGCCGCCTTGGCAAAAACGCCAATGGTCAGATTCTCAAAATTAATTTGCATATCGCTTGACTCCGTACATAACTACGGAAGTAAGCTTAAGCTATCCAAACCAAATTTGAAAGGACAAGCGTATGTCTGAACCACAAAAGTCTGAACCACAAAAGTCTGAACCACAAAAGTCTGAACCACAAAACGGGCGCGGCGCGCTCTTCGCCGGTGGGCTGGCCGCCATTCTTGCGTCGGCCTGCTGCCTGGGGCCGCTGGTTTTGATCGCCTTGGGATTCAGCGGCGCTTGGATGAGTAACTTGGCGGCATTGGAACCTTACCGCCCCATCTTTCTCGGTGCGGCATTGATAGCAATGTTCTTTGCCTACCGCCGCATCTTCCGGACTACGCAAGCATGCGAGCCTGGCGATGTATGCGCTGCCCCACAAGCCAAGACGTCGTACAAAGTCATCTTTTGGATTGTGGCTGCGCTAGTTGTCGTTGCACTAACGTTCCCGTATGTAATGCCCCTGTTCTACTAATTGAGGAAAAATCATGAAAAAACTGCTTACCGCTCTTGCCCTTGCCGCTACCTTCGCTGTCCCTGCCTGGGCCGCCACGCAGACGGTCACGTTGTCCGTTCCCGGAATGTCCTGCGCGACTTGCCCGATCACCGTCAAAATGGCGATTTCCAGGATTGAAGGCGTTGATAAAGTTGACGTTACCTTCGAACCACGCGAAGCGGTTGTCACCTTCGATGATACCAAGACCAGTGTGCATGAGTTGATCAAGGCGACGACGGACGTGGGCTACCCTTCTGAACTGAAGAAATAAGGCATCAAATGACGGCGGCGTCGCCAGAGCCAGATAGAGATGTTGTTCTGGCGATTCTACTGTCAGTCATTCCGTGCACAACCTGTAAATGACGTACGGAGCCTGTTCGCTGATGCGAAAAACTGATCCAGTTACCGAGGCGTTGTACGAGTCGGCTTGGGCATAACGGATGAAAGAGAGAGCAAAATGCAAGAATTAAACGAAGTTGGTCTGAGCGTGGCGGGCATGACTTGCCCAAGTTGCACAAAGCACGTTGAGGACGCGCTGCTGGCGGTTCCCGGCGTGATACGAGCGTCTGTCGATTATCCGGCGAACAGGGCGCAGGTCACGGGCAATAGGCTTGACGTATCGGCACTCGTGACGGCAGTGGGGGCACTTGGTTATCGTGCTAAGCCTGCAGACGAAGTGGAAAGCAAAAGGCGCAGTGCTGAACGGCCAGGACTTCTTGGCAGAGCCGCCCAGTGGCTGAGCGGTGACCGCGCGGTGGAGGAGCTGGCCGGTCAGTTACATGTGGCGGTTATCGGTAGCGGCGGAGCCGCTGTGGCGGCTGCGCTCAAAGCGGCGGAAAACGGTGCCCGGGTCACGCTGATCGAGCGCGGGACTATCGGCGGCACCTGCGTCAACGTGGGTTGCGTTCCCTCCAAGATCATGATTCGGGCAGCCCATATCGCTCATCTGCGCCGTGAAAGTCCTTTTGACGTGGGGCTCACTGCGACGCCGCCTGTTGTCTCGCGTGACCGTTTGCTTGTCCAGCAACAGGCGCGCGTGGACGAGCTGCGAATTGCCAAATATGAAAGCATCCTCGAAAGCAATCCGTCAATCAATCTGGTACGAGGCAGCGCCCGTTTCAAGGATGGCCACACGCTTATCGTGGAAGCTGCAGAAGGGGACTGGCACGAAGTGGCGTTTGACCGCTGTCTCATTGCTACCGGCGCGAGCGCAGCCATTCCGCCGTTGCCTGGTCTTGCAGAAACCCCCTATTGGACTTCCACCGAAGCGCTGGTTAGCGAGACCATTCCGAAACGGCTCGCAGTAATCGGTGCCTCAGTAGTAGCGCTGGAACTGGCGCAGGCGTTTGCACGGCTGGGCAGCGAAGTCACGATCCTGGCGCGGCGCACGTTGTTTGCGAGCGAGGACCCTGCCATTGGCGAGGCCGTTACAGCCGCGTTCCGTGCCGAAGGGATCAAGGTATTGGAACACACGCAAGCCAGCCAGGTCGCGCATGTTGACGGCGAATTCGTGCTGACCACCGGGTACGGTGAAATACGCGCCGACCAGCTGCTGGTCGCCACTGGCAGGGCACCGAACACGCGCAGCCTGGCATTGGAAGCGGCGGGAGTCGCTGCCAATGCGCAGGGGGCCATCGTCATCGACAAGGGCATGCGCACCAGTACGCCACACATTTATGCGGCTGGCGACTGCACCGACCAGCCTCAGTTCGTCTATGTGGCGGCAGCGGCCGGCACCCGTGCTGCGATCAACATGACTGGCGGCGATGCGGCCCTGGACCTGACCGCAATGCCGGCCGTGGTGTTCACCGACCCGCAGGTCGCCACCGTGGGCTACAGCGAGGCGGAAGCACATCACGACGGGATCGAGACCGACAGTCGCACCTTGACCTTGGACAACGTGCCGCGTGCGCTTGCCAACTTCGACACACGCGGCTTCATCAAGCTGGTCATCGAGGAAGGTAGCGGACGGCTCATCGGCGTGCAAGCGGTGGCCCCGGAAGCGGGTGAACTGATCCAGACGGCGGTGCTCGCCATTCGCAACCGTATGACCGTGCAGGAACTGGCCGACCAATTGTTCCCCTACCTGACCATGGTCGAAGGGCTGAAGCTCGCGGCGCAGACCTTCAGCAAGGACGTGAAGCAGCTTTCGTGCTGCGCCGGATGAGGAAAAGGAGGTGTTCAATGAGCGCCTACACAGTGTCCCGGCTGGCCCTTGATGCCGGGGTGAGCGTGCATATCGTGCGCGACTACCTGCTGCGCGGATTGCTACGGCCGGTCGCGTGCACCACGGGCGGCTACGGCTTGTTCGATGACACCGCGTTGCAACGGCTGCGCTTTGTACGGGCTGCCTTCGAAGCGGGTATCGGCCTGGACGCACTGGCGCGGCTGTGCCGGGCGCTGGATGCTGCGGACGGTGACGGTGCGTCTGCGCAGCTTGCCGTGTTGCGGCAACTCGTCGAGCGTCGGCGCGAGGCCCTGGCCAGCCTCGAAATGCAACTGGCCGCCATGCCAACCGAACCGGCACAGCACGCGGAGAGTCTGCCATGAACAGCCCAGAGCACTTGCCGTCTGAGACGCACAAACCGATCACCGGCTACTTGTGGGGCGCGCTGGCCGTGCTCACCTGTCCCTGCCATTTGCCGATTCTCGCCATTGTGCTAGCCGGCACGACGGCCGGCGCGTTCATCGGGGAGCACTGGGGTATTGCAGCCCTCACGCTGACCGGCTTGTTTGTCCTGTCTGTGACGCGGCTGCTGCGGGCCTTCAAGGGAAGATCATGACCGCTTCCCAGCCAGCCGAGAGTGGGCAGCTTTGAGCTTCGCTACCAATCTGGAGGAGTACCACCATGAACGCAAACGCCCCGAACACTGCCAGTTGCACCACCTGCTGCGTATGCTGCAAAGAAATTCCGCTCGATGCCGCCTTCACCCCGGAAGGCGCGGAATTGTATAGGCGTAGGTGTCAGTCAGATCCATCCGGCTCGGCATTGGTGTTTGCTTTTTTACCCAACAAGCTGCTGGAAACGAAAAGTAAGGCACCGAGGACAATTGCAATATCAGCCAGGTTGAAGGCCGGCCAATGCCAGTCTCGCCAATAGAAATCAAAGGAATCCACAACATAGCCGCGAAAGACCCGGTCAATCAGGTTGCCCATGGCGCCACCGAGGATAAGACTGTAAGCGATGGCTTCTCCTTTATGACGATTTTCAAGGATCAGCTTGATCAGAAAAATCGAGACCACTACCGCGATTCCGATAAAAAAGTAGCGCTGCCAGCCTCCACCATTCGCAAAAAGACTGAATGCGGCACCGGTGTTCCATAGGTGCACCCAGTTAAAGAACGGGGTCACCGAAACATACTCGCCATAGGCCATTGATTGCTGCACCAGCCACTTTACAGCCTGATCAGACGCTGCCAGCAGGCCCGATATGGACAATAGGGCATACGGCGAGAGCTTTTTGCCAATAATGAGCATTATTTAACCCTTCAACGCCAAAATGCGTCTGGCACCGTTAAGTACAATGCCCCCCGCGATGGTGCCGATAATCAGATCCGGATAATTGGAACCGGTCCACGCGACCAGGGCGCCGGCGGTGATGACCCCCAGGTTGATCACCACGTCGTTGGCCGAGAATATCCAGCTTGCCTTCATGTGCGCCCCGCCTTCCCGATGTTTGGATATGAGCAGCAGACAACTGGTATTGGCAATCAATGCGACGAATGCGATAGCCATCATCACCAGCGATTCAGGCTCACTACCGAATACAAAGCGTCTCACCACCTCTACGAGCACGCCCACAGCCAAGATCAGTTGCAGTACACCAGCAAGATGCGCGGCACGTACCTGCATTTTCACGCTATGTCCAACCGCATAAAGGGCAAGCCCGTACACCGCCGCATCGGCAAAATTGTCCAGGGATTCTCCAATCAGGCCGGTGGACCGGGCGATCAGACCGGCAGTCATTTCCACCACGAACAGAAGTGCATTGATGCCGAGCAACCAGCGCAGGGTCCCGGATTCTTGCTTAGCAGAAGCTGCCGAAAACTCGGCGGCCTTGATGGTCTCCGGATTTGCAGCGACGGTTTCCTGAAGCGAGGCGCCTAGCCCCAAGGTCTTCAGTTTCGAGGTGACGGGCTCGACCTCGCCGTCATGCACGACCTTCAGCCGGCGGTTCGACAAGTCGAAGGACAGCGCCCGAATCTCCTCAAAGCCGTTCAGGGCTAGGCGAATCATTCGTTCTTCTGATGGACAGTCCATCTTCGGCACGGCATAAACACTGACCCATCTCCCTGGCGCCTCGGAGGAGGCCTGTATATCGGTATCCGCTGCGGACGTTGCATCACCGCCACAGGCGCCACCACAGGATTTGCTCATGATACGACTCCACTTGAACAATGTTGTGGTACCATTTAAAACTATAAAGCTACTATAAGGTCAATAGAGTAAAGAATCCGTTGGGGAGGAGGCTGATGCGCATTGGTCAGTTGGCGCAGTTGGTAGGGGTCGAAACACAGACGATCCGCTTCTATGAACAGCAGGGCTTGTTGCCGCCGCCTGATCGGCAGGACAACGGTTACCGTGTCTATACCGAGAAGCATGGTGAGGGGCTGGCCTTCATCCGTCGCTGCAGAATCCTGGGCCTGTCACTGGCTGAGATTCACGAACTACAGAGCTATCAGGACGACCCTCATCAGCCTTGTACCGCCGTCAACGCCTTGCTCGATGATCACATCTCTCATGTGCGGTCGCAGATAACCGCTCTGCAAGCGCTTGAGAAACAACTCGTTTCACTGAGAGCGAGTTGCAACGATGACCGGGAAGTTGAGGCGTGTGGGGTTCTTGCTGGAATTAGCGAAGGAAACATGCACCAGCAGTAGGTGAAGCATCAACCAGATAATCCGATGAGATGCCGGTCTGTCTCACTCTCATGCAAAGGTAAGATCAACCATTTAATCCGCTTACCCCACTTGTTTTTGTGCCGACTAGCGTACTATCAATAAATAGATGCAAGAATTTATTGAGGATGTTATGCAATCAGAGTCACGTATTCAGCAATTACAACAGGAATTCAAACGCACAGATTCAGTTACACCTGGCGTAGATCCTGCCCTGACCAAACATCAGAAAATGGCATTAAACCCCTTCCGCTTTTTACGCGGCAGTTCCGGGCTGTTTTATGCGGATATCAAAAATTCAGTACTGAAGTTGCCTGAGCTATTAACGACGAAAATCCCGCTGACCACAGTAGTAGGGGATTGTCATTTATCCAACTTCGGTTTTTTTACCGAAGAAGGCTCGTCCGGGGACAGAGTGATTTTTGCCCCCAACGATTTTGATGATGCCTGTGTTGGTCATGCGGTTTGGGATTGGAGCCGTTATGCGGTGAGTATTTTATTAGCGGCTGAGTACTGCCAGGGTTTAAAGCAGCAACGTTATGCCAATGACAACAAGCTGGAGCTGGATACTCTGCAGGTGGTGTCTGCCAAAGATGCTGTGCAAGCAGTGCGCGCCTTTTTGCTGGCCTATACAGCTCAATGTCAGGCTATTTTGGAAGAGCCAGAATTAAGGTATTCAGTACTGGACGATTTTTCGAAAAATCATGTACTTAAACCTGTGTTAAAAAAAGCAATTAAACGCTCAGCCAAAGGTGAAGACTTTTTACGTAAAAGTACCTTAGCCAAAAGTGTTGACCTGTCGGCCCGGCCTCTTTGCTTTAAACAGGACTCTGCGAAATTCATCCGCTTACCATCCGAGCTCTACAACGAGGTGGAGTCTGGCTTCCGGCCTTATGTCAGCGACGATATTTTGGATATAGTGACCCGCCAGGGTGCTGGCACTGGCTCGTTGAATATGCAGCGCTATTATTTGTTGGTTGGGCCAAAACATATCCATTCAGAACAAGACTTAGCGCTGTGCCATGTGGTCGAGGCCAAACAACAACGTGACGCTGCACCTTTGTACTTCTTCCCTGATTTAAGTCCGGTCAACCGTTTAAATGCGGCCCATTTAACGGTGGATTGTCAGAGATTAATGCAACGCCGGCCAGATCTGGTGTTGGATGAACATTACTGGAATGGTGCTCATTATTTGGTGCGTTCGCTGCATCACGCCAATGTGGATGTCGATCCGGAAGATGTCTGTTTTGCTGAAAAAGCGCCAGGCGAAGAACTGGCCGAGTATGCCGAGGCCTGTGGACGAACTTTGGCCTTAGCACACAGCAGAGGCGACAGACGCTCATTCCGCTTTGAACAAGCCGTAGTGAACTATCTGCCTAAAGTGATGGATGAACTGGTACAGGCTTGTGTGGACTACGCAGAACAACAAAAAATGGATTGTGAGCTGCTGGGGCAATTGGTGGGTCAGAGCTCTGACCCACAGATCGAAACTGCCTAAAGCTTTGGAAACTGCAGGGGTCAGAGTCAAGACTCTGACCCCTGAGTTTAGCCTTTGCGGCTGCGAACCAGATAGACCAGAGCTATCAGCACTAAAACTGACTGTAAAATTACACCCTGAGTATTAGGGTAGAAACCTAACCAGCTAATAGTAGGCAGGTTCAACTGACTAACTGATAAAGTACCAGCCTCCTGCAATGCAGCAATACCTTTGCCCGCCATGACGATGGCCAGAACCAGCATCAGCAAAGCAGTGCTGCCAAAGAAGGTTTTCAGTGGTAACTTCAGCGCGAACTTAAACACTGCCAGACCTAAAATAGCCAGCAGCACTAAAGCTGAAGCTATACCAGCGATAAAGCTTTGCTGTGCCTGTTCTCCGCCCTGCAACCACAAGGCCTGATAAAACAGAATAGTTTCAAAGGCTTCACGGTAAACCGCTAAAAATACCACCAAACCTAAACCAAAATAAGCACCGCCTGATACGGCATTTTGTACTTTATGCTGGATAAAGTTACTCCACTCTTTGGCGCTGGTTTTGCTGTGCATCCAGAATCCCATGTAGAACAAAATAGCAGCTGCGATCAGTGCGGTATAACCCTCGGTCAGTTCACGGGATGCACCTGAGATATCAATCACAAAGCTGGAAATAAACCAGGTCACAACACCTAATGCCAAAGCCCCCACCCAGCCAATATGCACAGTGTGGCGCAATGCGGGTTTATCGGTTTTTACCGCGACGCTGTAAATAGCAGCTACCACCAATAACGCTTCTAAACCTTCACGTAATAAAATCAGCAGCGCAGCCAAAAATACACTCATGCCACTCAATTGTGTTTCTGATAACTCAGCCTGAGCTTGTTTTAACAGGCTTTGAATTTCGGCAATACGAGGTGCCACAACATCTTTTTGCGCCGGGTCTTTCAGGAGTTGGCGCAGGCCCATCATGGCGTGTTCAATCTGGTCACGCAGCTCAACATTGACTGTCCCCAATGGGTTTTCTACCAGTTCAAAACCATCCAGATAAGCAGACACCGCTTGATCATAAGCAGCTTGTGGATTTTGGCTGTATAAATCAGCAGAGAGTTGTAATTTCAGCTGTGCTATCACTAGCGGATCTTTACTTTGAGCCTGGAAAAAACGCTCTGGCTGGCTTCTGAACAGGCTCATCAGCTCTGCGCCAAAGTCAGGGTAGAGTTTGATCACATCCTTTGGAGTCGCGGTAAGTAAATCTTTTACTGCACCGCTTTCAATCATGGCCTCTGGTACTTTACTGGTATCTAAACCTTTTCCCGCGATATGACCGACATAAAACGCCAGATCCCAGCGGCTTTGTTCATCCAGATGAGCGAAGGATGCCATGCCGGTGTCCGTTACACCTAAAGTAATGGTATTAAACAAACCATAAGCACTGCGGGCCTGATAACGTTCTACTTCATGAAAGTTAGTCGGGGCAGGGTCCATCTGAGCGCCAGCTGCGCCATCACCCATAGCTGTTGCGCCATGACAAGCGGCACAGTTGGTGGCAAACAAGGCTTCACCGCGTTTTAAATCCGGGCTTTGTTTAGGCAAAGGAATGGAGGGCATGGCAGCAATGACGCTTTGACGCATCAGGGCAGTTAAGGCCTGAATATCTTTTTCTGCTGCTTTATCAGCAATGAGTTGTTTTAACTGAGCAGATTGTTGCTGCAATGCTTGTGGGGCTGTGGCAACTTCTTCTGCTATTAAGGATGAGAACTCCTGCATTTCACCGTATTCAGCGGAGCTTACAATCTTGCCATCGACCACTGCCGCGCTGTAGTCAGCACCAATATATTCAATGTATTGGATCAGTTTGTCCGAAGCGAATGCTGGAAAAGCCAACAAGGCTATCCAGACCAAAACTACACGAAATGCCATAATTCACCTATATTTATCGCTTTAACAAGAATTATTCTCATTATACGGAAGCTGAAGGATGAAACCTAGTCTTCTGTTTTTTCTGTAAAACTTTGCGATAAATACCAAAAAAAGGGGCTCTGAGAAGACTCAGGCCCCAACTTCATTCAGGTAGAAGAAAGCTTAGAATTTTACTGAATAACGTAAGGTCCAGTTGCGACCTAACCAGTCGTGGACTGAGCTGGCGTAGCCGTTAGTAGGTGAGGATGCGTAAGGCGGTTCTTTGTCCGTCAGGTTACGGACACTGAGCAATACAGCCTGATTTGCCGTAATGTCATATCCGACACTGGCGTTGTACGTCAGCCACGAGTCCACTGTCTCGTTATCAAACTTAAAGTCGCCATCGCCTAAGGAGCTGATGTAATGTGCGCCTAAGCTGGCATTCCAGTTCTCTAAACGCCATTCAGTACCGGCATCGGCAACGAATTCAGGGCGGGCAATTTCTGCAGCTCCACTGAGTTTACCCAATAAATCTTCAGCTGGGCTGTCCTGCGTGACCTGGCGCTCGTACGATAAAGTACGGGTACCGGCCAGATTGAATTTGAATTCACCGGCATTACTGGTCGTCAGCTTATAGTTCAGTTTAAAGTCAACACCATCGGTTTCCTGACTACCGACGTTAAAGAAGCCGGTGCGCAGGAAGACTAAATCATTGCCGCCATCTATCACACAACCAAACTCACCATTTAAATCAGCTTCGTCGCTGACCACTGGTGCTGTGCCTGCGACACAAGCACCTAAGGTGGTATTCGCATCCACATCGACTATATCTTCGTGACTGTATTTCCAGTAGTCGATAGTAAACTGTAAGTCTTCTGTCAGATTCCACGACGCGCCAATATTGATGGCTTCTGAACTCTCGGCGTCCAGATTTTTATTACCTAAGGTTTCCTGATCCAATTCCAGCTCGCCCGCTGTGCCACCAAAGTCGCCGCAAAGTGCGTTAAATGGTTGGTCAGCACCACAGTCGATGTAGTTGGCTGTTAATGAAGTACCAGCACCCAGTTGTGATAGCGAAGGGGCGCGGAAACCAGTACTCCAGGAGCTACGTAAAATCAGGTCATCAGTCAGGCGGTAACGCAAAGATAATTTAGGATTGATGTCGCCGCCAAAATCGCTGTAGTGGTCATAACGCAGCGCGGCAATGGCATCGAGTTTTTCGGTCAGCGGAATATTAAGCTCATTGTAAAACGCATACTGAGTCCGATCTGCTGCGGCGTCACTGGCTCCCAGTGCAAAAATACCGCCACTTTGGGCCACTTCTGCTGGATTATCTGAGATCTCCTCGCCTCGGAATTCACCGCCAAATACAGCGCTGATCTCTGCAAATAAAGTACCAGAGAAATTAAAGTCGACAGAGTAGACGTCAGATTCACCGAGCCGAGGCGCGATTTCACGTAAACCAGCAATGACTGAGTCTGAATTATCGCGGCCTAAATTAAATGGATTAAAGCTGCCATCTGCCAGCGCATCGGCCACTTTATCTATACCCATATACCCTGAAACATGGGTAATTTCGTTATCCGTTTTGCCATAGGTGGCTGCAGTTTCCCATGACCACTCGCCTAACTCGCCACGTAAACCTGCTAATAAACGGTAGCTTTGACTATCGTAGTCCTGAATACGGCGCTCAGGAAAACGTGAGCGAATACGGATTTGATTGACCTCCCCATCTTCGGCATCCAGATCTCTGGCCCATTGCGGCACAAAGCTGGCATCACCATCAACCCGCACATCAAAAGCTGCGGCAGAATCGTACGCTGAGCCTGTATTTTGTTGCAGCATAGCCTCTGCAAAGAACTCCCGTTCATTCCCTAAACGATAAATATGGTTGATGGTTGCACCAACAGCTTTGCTGTCTGGCTGAATAGCCCGTTCGCTGACATAGTCATAACTGCAGCGTGTTCCGCCATTACTGGTTGCTGTGCCACACCAGGGCTCCGCGTAATCACTACCGTCTATACTCACGCGGGTCGAGGAGGTGAACGTAACATCGATAGGACGGTCGGTATTAAACAAAGCGTTTTTGTCAAAGTAGTCGATCACTACCGTGGTATTGCTGTTGTCTGTACTAAAGCCACCCGTGTAGGTCAGATTGTACTTGCTGAAGTCTCCGCTTGCCGTATCGTCACCGTAGAAGGCGCTAAGTTCGTGACCCTCGTAGTCTTTGCGCAGGATGAAGTTAATCACGCCGGCTATGGCGTCTGAACCATAGACAGAGGATGCACCGTCCGTCAGAATTTCAACACGCTCCAATGCAGACATCGGAATGGCATTGACGTTCACAAAAGAACCAAAGCCGTAGGTAAACGAATCCACTGCTACCCGGCGGCCATTGACCAGCACCAAAGTAGAACTTGAACCTAAACCGCGTAAGCTCACGCCGGCTGCCCCTGCGGGTGTGCCGTCATTGCCGGCTACGCCACCGTTTTCTGTAAAAGTACCGGCACTGGAGGCCTGTGGCAGGTCCCGTAAAAAAGCACTGACGCTGTCATAGCCTTTTTTCGCTAAATCGTCCCGGCTGAAAATTTGCAGCGGGTTTGCGCCTTCCATATCCACGCCTTTGAGGCGTGAGCCTGTAACTTCAATTTTTTCTATTGTCGCTTCGTCTTGCTCTGTTGCTTGCGCCTGTTGCGCATAAACCTGTTGTGAACCAAACAAGGCAAACAGTGTGGCCATACCTACTTTACTGAGCTTCATTTTTTTGAAAGTTGTTTGACCTTGCCATAATGGTAAGGTTTAGCCTTGTTATGCCTGATAACATTTCTCAACCCGGAGTTACGGATATGGCAGCAACAATACAACTTGCGGTAAAGGGTATGACCTGTGCGTCTTGCGCCGGCCGGGTGGAAAAAAGCCTGTTAAAGGTGTCTGGTGTGCTAAGCGCTTCAGTAAACCTGGCTACAGAGCAGGTAAGCCTGACCCTGTTACCCGCCACAGAAGACCGCGCCCTGAAACAGGCCGTTGCCGATGCCGGGTATGAGCTGATCCTCAGCCAGGCTTCGCCTGAGGCTCAAAATTCCCCTGCTCAACCACGACGTTTTTATCAGCGTGACAGCTGGCCAGTGATCGGTGCTGCCTTACTCACCCTGCCGTTAGTATTGCCGATGGTGGGCATGCTGTTCGGTGCCGACTGGATGTTGCCTGCCTTGTGGCAATGGCTGTTAGCAACACCGGTACAATTTTACTTTGGCGCGCGCTTTTACAAAGCCGGCTGGCATGCACTGAAAGCGGGCACCGGCAATATGGACCTGCTGGTATCAATGGGTACCAGTGCCGCTTATGGCTTATCGCTCTATCTGTGGTACAGCTTTGATGGGCATCATGGCGCACCACACCTGTACTTTGAAAGTGGCGCGGCAGTATTAACCCTGGTACTGCTGGGTAAGTTACTGGAGAAACGCGCCAAGCGGCGTACGACCGATGCGCTGCAAGCACTGGAAAACTTAAAACCGACATCAGCAAGGGTCTGGCGCAATAATAGCTGGCACAGTATTGCAGCGGCTGAGCTGCTCAAAGGTGATCGCATTCAGGTGCTGCCAGGAGAACGGATACCGGCCGACGGCATAGTGACAGAGGGCAGCAGCCACGTGGATGAGGCACTAATCAGCGGCGAAAGTGTGCCGCTGCATAAAACCTCTGGCGATAAAGTGACGGGCGGCTCGGTTAATCTCGATGGTCGGCTGGAGTTCGAGGCCAGCGCCTTAGGTGCAGAATCCACCTTGTCAAAAATTATCCGCCTGGTAGAGCAGGCTCAGGGCGCGAAAGCACCAGTGCAAGCCCTGGTGGATAAGATAAGCAGTATCTTTGTACCGGTAGTATTACTGGTCGCCTTAGCCACCGTGCTGATTTGGGGTCTGGCGTTTGCCGATTGGCAGCAAGGTATTCTTAATGCAGTAGCGGTATTGGTTATAGCCTGTCCCTGTGCTTTGGGTCTGGCCACTCCGGCGGCCATTATGGCCGGTACCGGCACAGCGGCGCGCCAGGGTATTTTGGTGAAAGATGCTGTCGCGCTGGAGCAGGCGACAAAAATTGATTATGTGGTGTTTGATAAAACCGGCACCCTCACCGAGGGTAAACCCGTATTAACGCAGCTGAATGCGCTTAACAACGAAACTGAGTTGGCCGCACTGGCCTATGCGTTATCACAGTACAGCGAACACCCACTGGCCAAAGCAATTGTTAGCTATGCTATCAACCACAATGTCGATTTATTGGCAGTATCGGATTTTGCTGTAGTGGCCGGAAAAGGCGTGAAAGCTAACGTCAAAGGCCGTGCGGTAATGCTGGGCTCAGGTAGCTGGATGAGAGAGATGGGGCTGACATTACCGCAAGACCTTATCGCAGTGCCGGGCGCCTCGGTATCCTGGCTGGCAGAGAAAACTGCTCAGGGCACGACATTACTCGGTTTGCTGTGTTTTGCCGATAAAGCCAAAGCCCAGGCAAAAAATGCGGTACATAAATTACAAGCTGCCGGTATTCAGGTTGCCATGTTAACGGGTGATTCAGCGGCCAGCGCCGAGTATGTTGCCAAAGAGCTGGGGCTGGATAACTTTAACGCCGAAGTGCTGCCGCAGGGTAAAGCACAAGCCGTAGCGGCCTATCAGCAGCAAGGCTATAAAGTAGCGATGGTGGGCGATGGCATTAATGATGCCCCTGCTTTGGCTCAAGCTGATTTAGGTATCGCGATGGCAACAGGTACCGATGTTGCGGTCAGTGCGTCTGCATTTACGCTGATGCGTGGCGACCCGGAACTGGTTGCGACAGCACTGCTGCTCGCCAGTGCAACCTACCGTAATATTCAGCAAAATCTGTTCTGGGCCTTTGCCTTCAATACTATCGGTATACCGCTGGCGGCGCTGGGCTTTTTAAACCCGGTGATTGCCGGCGCAGCGATGGCCTGTAGCAGTGTGCTGGTGGTAACCAATGCCCTGCGTTTGCAACGCATGTCTTTTTAACAAGGAGCAGCAAATGGCGACCTTACTGACCATTGGTGATGCGGCAAAAGAGAGTGGCTTAAGCGTCAAAATGATCCGGCACTATGAGCAATCCGGTTTGCTGAGAAAATCACCACGCACTGATGCCGGTTACCGGCTTTACAACAGTGAGCAAATTAACCAGCTACGGTTTATTCGTCAGGCACGCAACCTGGGGTTTTCGTTACACGATATCCAGTCGCTGCTGGCATTATGGCAAGACCCACAGCGTGAAAGCCGGGTGGTAAAACAGCTGGCTCAGCAACACCTGGATGAAATTGCCGGCAAAATTGCCGAGCTGCAGCATATGCAGCAGGTGCTGACGGCGCTGGCCGACAGCTGCCGGGGCGATGGCAGCCCACATTGCCATATCTTGCAGCAACTGGCGAAACCCGGCTGACATTATCGTGCTTCAATAAAAAAACACCACTTTAAAAGTGGTGTTTTTTTAAGCGCCTATTATTGGCTACTGCATCGAAGCATCGCTGATGTGGGCGTAGACGCTGGCGCTGCCATCTTTGTTTAGCAGCAGAATGTCGTACGGCATAAAGCGGTCTTCGACCTCCATGCCCGGTGAGCCGAGCGGCATCGCCGGTACACTCAGGCCAATCGCATCCGGATGCGACTCAGCGAGGAATTGCCGGATGTATTTAGCAGGGATATGGCCTTCAAAAGCATAGCCCTGCTCCGATACGGCGGTGTGACAGGAATAATACTGTGGTGAGATACCGTAGCGGGCTTTAATGCCACTTAAATCATCATAATTTTTCGTGTGTGCAACCACTCCCTGCTGTTCAAGGTGCAATACCCACTTTTTACAGCAACCGCAGCTTGGCGTTTTGTATACCGTGAGGGTTAGTGCTGCCGCATTGCCAGCACTGTCGGACAAAGCTGTAGTTTCCGGTTTAGCCGGGCCGGCGTCTTTACAACCAGCCAATAGCGCAGTGGCTGCCAGCATTGCCGCTATCAGAGTTAACTTCATAGTGCTCTCCCGCTGTTGCCTTAGTGCGACCAGTGCACATGCACGATCTTCCAACCGTCGCCGTTATCTACCAGCACCAGCGTTTCTTTACTGACCACGTCAACCGGCTTGTCTTTATAGTCGCCTGTCAGCTGAGTGCGGCTTACCGAATAAGCCACATTGCCCAGCACCTTGGTCTTATGCTCTAACGTTTCAGATTGCACTGCCGCCATAAACTTCATATCGGCCAGCATATGATGGCTGGCATACTCATCAGCCGAGCGCTCAACACCGTTGCCTTCGACAATCAGCACGTCATCGGCCAGCATGGCGCGAGCAGCAGCGGCATCGCCAGATCGTAACGCCTGATGAAATGCTTTTACCGCTTGCGCTGGCGCTGTATTTTCGCCGACAAACAAGGCAGGGGGGTTAGGCTTTTCATTGCCATGTGCCAGCGCACCAGCGGATGACAACAACGCCATGCCTAAGGTGATAACAGCTAAGGTTTGGATTTTTTTGCTTAATATCATAGGTATCCTGTTGTCATTATTTGGATAAAGCTGACTTATCTTGCTAAGCCAACTACAGTGGTAAAGCTGCTGCAGGTTACCAGTACCAATAACGCCAACAGCATTTCGATAAAAATAGATCTTGCCAGCAACCGGCTGTTCTGATGCTGCGCCAACGCTTTCACCAGATTAAATTTATGCCAGGCTGCCAGCAGTAACATGGCCGCGACCAACATCAGCTTTAACAGCATTAAACGACCATAGTCGGTTACAAACAGCGCTGCAGGCGAATCGAGTAGCTGCAGTAAGATCAGCACGCCACAGCTGATAAGCACTAACACCACAATTACCGCTACGCGGCCAAACTGCTGCATCAGTGCCAGTAACCTATCCGGGGCTAAGCGGTAACAGCTTTGCCACAGCGGCAGCAACGAACCTACCCAGGCCGAAATGGCCAGTACATGCAATGTCAGTAATAGCTGCCATGTCCATGTCAAACTGGCCACGTGGCCGGTTTGACTAAAGCTGGCAGCCAGCAATAAGGCGGCGATACTCACCAGCGCAATGCTACCCGCTTTACCACTGTGGCTAAAGCGCCAGGCCCAAAGCGACAGCGTCGCAAACCCGCATAACAGTAATAGCAGCTGGGTGCGCATTGCCGATTGCCAAACCATCTGCAGCATCAGCCTGTCGGCCATGCCAGCTACGCCTGTTTCGGCCAGCGCACCAGCCTGCAGCGGCAGATACAGTAACGCCAGCACCATACCTGCGGCCGACCACCCCAGTACAAGGCGTTTTAACCACAGCCGAAAGGCAAGGCTATCAGACGGTGGCTGAGCCAGCGCCGGCAACTGCAGCAAAAACGCCGCACCAATACTGCCGCTAACCGCTAAATAACTCAGCAGCTTGTGGGCGAATAAGGCTAATACCCAGGTATCGCTAAACATCGCCAATCTCCAGCCATCTAGTGCTGATGCGCGTGCGCGCTATCAGCTTTCACCCCGGCGTCAGCGCCGGCGTGGAGCATAAAACTGAAATCACCTTTCATTTTATGAACGTCTTCGCCCAAACCTACCCAGTTAACCTGATAACTACCGATCTCCAGCACTGGCAACGGCCAGCTAAACTGCGTGGCGACAGCGGTGGGCGTAAAGCCAAAATCGACAGTGTTACCGTTATCGTGCAACAGCGTGACTTTCGTCAGCCGGATCGGGCCACTAAAGCTGATACTGAGTACATCCGGTGCCTTCATTAGCATGGCGTTATCCGCCGGCACCGAGCCGCTTTGTTTAACATGCGCCAGCACAGGCCCGGCAAACGCCAAACAGAGCAGAGTAAGCAGCGGGATTAATTTTTTCATGTTGATCACCTTATTTATTAAAACCCTGATCTATTAAAACCAGAAACGCACACCGGCAACCCAGGATGTTTCTGCTGTCGATGCATCCTGCAGGCGGGCAAAATCTGCCGTGTTACCATATTTGTTATGCCACTCTACCCCGACATAGGGTGCGAACTGGCGGGAGAATTCATAGCGCAGCCGAAGCCCTGCCCCCAGTGAAGACAGGCCTTTACCCAGCTGATTGACCTCATCGTCTTTGCCATAGGCTGTCAGCTCCGCCCGGGCCTGCAGGATCAGGCGCTGCGTTAACAGCAGCTCATATTCCGCTTCGGCACTTAACGCGGTGCGACCACCAGTGCCCAGATAAGCCGTGACATCAACTTCAAACCAGTACGGCGCCAAACCCTGCACACCCAATGCTAACCACTGCCGGTTGGTGCCATCGGCAACCTGATCCAGGCGCAGCCCAAGCTGACCATCCCAATAGGCTGCTATCGCGTGGCTCCATAACAGCTCGGTGCTGCTCTCTTCCAGCTTGCCGTCACTGACTTCAGCTTCGGTTTTCAGCACCAACCGATCATAGGTCGTACCATACCAGGCTTGCAGCTCCAGTTCGCCAGCTTCACTGTCGGCATTGTATTCCAGCCGATCGCCCAGCACGGACCACTGTGGATGTTCAACGCCGTGCTTTAAAAGGCGTGAATCGGCCATGCCATAGGGCCCGTCAGTCAGGGTGTAGCCGTTGGAGTAGGCATGTGGATCGCGGGCATTAGCCGGCGCCTTACCGCCTTGCACCTGCATATCGGCATGGTTCATCGTGCTGTGATCCATACTGCTGTGATCCACGGCCAGCTCAGCATGGGTCATTTCACTATGGTTCATCTCGGTATGATCCATTTTGCTATGGTCCACTTCGCTGTGGTCCATCTGGCTATGGTCTACGGCCTGCTCAGCGTGGCCCATTTTACTGTGGTCCATGCCGCTATGATCCATCTGACTGTGATCCATGTCACTAGGGTTCGTCTGGCTATGGTCAACCGCCTGCTCAGCGTGGTTCATCTTGCTATGATCCATTTTGCCGTGGTCCATTTTGCTGTGGTCCATGCCACTGTGCGTTGGTACCGGCGGTTTCTCAGTGGCGTTCTGCGCTGCCACGCCAGGGCTGAGCGCCACAGTACAAGCCAGCGCCAGCAGCGACAAGGTTAGCGTTACGTTGGCTGTTTTCATGACACCACCACTTCTCTGAACATACCCGCATCCATATGGAACAATAAATGACAATGCCAGGCCCAGCGCCCGACATCATGCGGCGTGGTTAAAAAGCTGATGCGCTGCGCCGGTTGCACCGGAATGGTATGGCGGCGTACCTGTACGGCACCGTTGTCACTTTCCAGATCACTCCACATACCGTGCAAATGCATCGGGTGGGTCATCATGGTGTCGTTTTGCAAGATCACCCGGATACGCTGATTGTGCTTCATATGCACCGGTGTGCTTTTACTGAACTCTAAGCCATCGAATGACCAGGTGTAGCGCTCCATATTGCCGGTCAGATGCAGCTCAATTTCCGCCTCCGGGCCGCCCGGCTCAATAATACCGTCCAGCGAATGTAAATCGGCCAGGGTCAGCGCGCGCCGCCCGGTATTGCGCAAACCAATGCCCGGATCGTCCAGGTTGGTTCTTGGCATATCCACCCGCATATCCACCGACGGGCCATACTCGGTGCTGGCATGACGCACAGTTGAACTGGCTTTGGCATAAGGCACCGCCGGGCCATGCTGACTGTGATCGATAGCCATAGCACCATGCTGGCTATGATCTTCCGCGCCATTGCCGTGCGCCATCGCGCTGTGGCCGTGGCTGTGGCTGTCGCTTGCGCCATGGTTCATATTACCCATCATGTCAGCCATCGTCAGCCACTCCACCGGATCCAGTGCCGGCACCGGGGCGTGCAAGCCCTCGGCCACGGCCAGGGTACCGCGGGCATAGCCACTGCGGTCCATACTCTGGGCGAAAATGGTGTATGCATCCGCTTGTGGCGACACGATAACATCATAGGTTTCGCCCGGGCCAAAGCGGAATTCATCCACCGTCACCGGGTGCACATTCTGGCCGTCAGCCTGCACCACGGTCATTTTCAGCTCGGGAATACGCACATCAAAAAAGCTGTTGCTGGAGCCATTGATAAACCGCAGCCGCACGCGCTCACCGCGCTTAAATAAACCGCGCCAGTTGGCCAGCGGTGTGCTGCCATTCATTAAGAAGGTAAAGACAGCGGCTGACAAATCCGCTAAATCGGTTGGATTCATGCGCATTTGCTGCCACATCTGCCGTTTTGCCAGCGCCGCGTCCAGCCCTCTGTCAGTGATATCGCGCAGCATGTCCTGCACTGTTGGCTGATTAAAATTGTACAAATCACTTTGCACTTTTAATTTGCGAAACACCGTATGTGGATCTTCATCGGTCCAGTCTGACAGCTGCACCACATATTCGCGATCGGCGGCAATTACATCCTGCGCTTTGGGTTCAATGATCAGCGCGCCATACATGCCGGTCATTTCCTGAAAGCCACTGTGCGAGTGATACCAGTACGTGCCGCTTTGCTTTAACGTAAAACGATAGACAAAGGTTTCGCCGGGCATAATGCCTCTGAAGCTCATGCCGGGTACGCCGTCCATCTGGTACGGCAGAATGATACCGTGCCAGTGAATTGAACTGGGCACAGATAAGGTATTGGTTACCCGTATGGTCACGTCATCGCCTTCTCGCAACCGTAACGTCGGTGCCGGAATCGAGCCGTTGATGGTGGTGGCTTTACGGACCATGCCGGTAAAATTCACCAGCGCTTCGCCGATGGTTAAATCAATCACGTTACCGCTGAGCTCAGTGGCATAGCCGGTAAAGGCATTATCTTTAAAGGCGCTACCCGCCCTGACGATATGCGGAAAAGTGGCCAGCACGCCGCCCACCGCCAGCCCCTGCACAAACCGGCGCCGTGAAACCGATACCGGCATCATGGTGTTAGTCTTTATCATCTGCAACCTCCAATACTCTCTATATGCGTAGCATTGTAGAGGACGAAACTGTCAGCAGCATGACCTGAACATGACAAAGTTGTAATCTTGCTGTCATGTTGCTGTTTGGCGGTTTATGGCCTAATACTGCCACCCTCAGATATTGAACTGATTGGCATTATTACCAAACAAGGCGGTCAGAGTGATGATCGCATGTCGGCGCTGATGCAGGACGATCAAATTGCGGTATTTATTCCGATGGCCTACAACGTTGGCGGTTACACCGTTATCGTACCGCGTAGCTGTACCCGTAATGTTGATATGAAACCGGCCGAAGCGCTGCAGCTGGTATTAAGCGGTGGTTTAGGCAGCAACAAAGCGCCCGGTCATCGTCAGCAGTGAACCAAACGCTATAGCCCCCGTTACTTCGTCAAACACGCAGCAAAATCCGTTGCATGTAGAAGCCACCTTACGGTGGCTTTTTCCTTAGGCGCTGTGGCAGCTGTTCGCCGGATTACAGCAGCTGGCTTTGACTTCTGTCGCCGGATATCCCGCCTCTGTTAAGACCTCCATTACCTCTGCAGAGCTCAGTTCCGTGCTGAGCTGCAGCGTTTTGTCGGTCAGGTTAGTCTGTATTTTTGCATCACCATCTGCTGTGAGGATGGCTTTGGTGACCATGCTAACGCAGTGGCCACATGTCATGTCAGCGATATGGAATTTCATGGTGTTTCTCTCCTGTGGTGTGTTCATGACACAAGCTAATGCTTGCCACTGTGGTACAGTCAAGCCGCTATTTTAAATTTTAATAAACCCTTTCAGATGGTTACCGGATAAGTTTAGCTGAGTCAGACAAAAAAGCCCCCTGAAGGGGGCAAAAAATAACAACATATCCGTATAAGGGACAATCTATCAAGGAAAGGGTAACCGCACGGAAACTTCAGTTGTCATCAGCCCGCATTGATCATGCGGCGGTGTGCATCAGCCATAGCCTGATGGGGGCCGGACTGACCGTTATTCGTAAATTCATGGGCAACAGCTGCTCTTTCATGTTCATTCATCGCCGCAAACGAAGTCGCCGGACGGGAAGCGTTAACGGTGCCAGTTCCCATCATCTTCTGATGACTTTCCGCCATTTTTTTATGTGCATCTGCTGAACTATTGTTCATGGTTTCATGAACAATAATAGCCTGTTCATGCTGATCCATACCGGCCATCCGTGGGGCTGCCCCCTGGATGGCGGCTGGAGTTGAAGAAGACTGCATCTGATGGGCCGGAGCCTGAGCATTATTGACACGCTCATGGATATTTACGGTTTCAGTGGCCCAGGCCGTAGAAATTAAGCTCAAACCTAACACTGATGCTAAGACGATATTTTTCATGGTAACTCTCCATTTCTGAATTAGTGATGTCCGTGAATTTCGATCTGTGTCCTCAGTAGTACAACTGACAACTCTACAGACCTTATTCCGCCGGGATGAGGCTTTAATACAATTCCTGGCTTGTGCTGATGCCGTGTATGGATGAAGTAATAATGCCTTCCTGATAAGTTGCACTAATTATATCGAATGGCTTCAGTTTGCTGCATGACAGGCTAATGACATCTTTGTCATTTAAATCTTTATTCTCAGTACTGGGTTTCCGGAATCATTTTCTCCAGTCTGGGCACGGATAGGATAAAACGAGTTGAACGTACGTCCGATTCCACCTGCACTCTTCCGTGATGTGCTTCCACGATGGACTTCACAATCGCAAGGCCGATGCCGCTGCCTTCTCCTTTTCGTTGTCTGGACGGATCTACCCGATAAAAACGGTCAAACAGCCTTGATAAATGCTCTTCAGGGATTGGTTTCCCCGGATTTTCAATCACAAGGTAAAAAAAGCTCTCCTGCTCTCTTATTGAGACGGTGATTGCCTGTCCCTCCGGGGTATAACGCAGGGCATTGGATAACAGATTATTGATCGCCCTTCTGAACATTTGTGGATCTCCCTCAACCAGGCAGGGCATCCCGTTAAATTTGAGCGTGATATTGCGTTCTTCGGCCCAGGCTTCGAAAAACTCGAAGACTTTCATGACTTCTGCTCTGAGGTCAAAACGGACCCTGTCAGGTATAAGCTGGTTATTGTCCGCCTGTGCCAGAAACAGCATGTCGCTGACCATTTTGGTCATCCGGTTATACTCTTCAAGACTGGAGTAGAGGACATCCTCAAGTTCCTTCTGGGTTCGATCCTGACTCAGTGCGATTTCAGTCTGCGTCACCAGATTGGTGATGGGCGTTCTGATCTCATGCGCGATATCGGCAGAGAAATTGGCCTGGCGGTTAAAGACGTCCTCAATCTTTCCAATCATATGATTGAACGAGATAACCAGTTGCTCCAGCTCAATGGGAACGCGTGTCGGTTCCAGCCGCGCATCAAGATTCTCGGAGGTGATGTTTTTAATGGCATTGCTGACATTACGAAGGGGCAGGTGCCCCTGACGGACAGCGATGCGAATGATCAGAACAATCAGCAGGCTTATCACGACGGCGATCGCAATCAGATTTTTTTTCAGCGCATCGAGGTAATGGAGATGGAAATTAATGGAGAGGCCAGTCAGCATGACATAATTCTGCTGTTTGCCCTGAAATATCGCCTGGCCAGAGGAGGCGATAATCCGGTATGTTTCCATCTTCATTTCAGACCCGGTATCCATCGGTCTCGCAGGATCCTCCACCGTCCAGAGAAAGACATCCCGTGCGCGGCTGTGCTCGCTAAAATCTGCGGAATTCACGGCCGGGTGTAGTGCCGCCCCCTGCGCTGAACTAAAGAGCACTTCCCCCCTGGGATTGAGGAGCAAAAGGGCAACGTTGCGGTAGCTGGCAATCGACTCCTTTATTTTGCTTACTTTTTTTTCATCCGGATCCACCGGGGACTGCAGTATACGGTTCAGGGTAGTGCTGATTTGTTGAAGATCGCTGACATCCTGCTCGGCAAAATGATTTTCAACAGAATGCAGCATAAACCAGGTGAAGGCGATAAAAGCCAGTATCGTGGACAGGCTGATAAAAAAGGTCAGCCGCAGGGCGAGTGAGAAAGGGCGCCTGGAAGGTTTGCTATGCATCCGGGGCCTCCAGCATATAGCCCACGCCCCGGACAGTCTGGATCAGCTTTGTCCCGTAATCGTTGTCTATTTTAGCGCGGAGTCGCTTTACGGCGACATCAATCGCGTTAGTGTCGCTGTCAAAATTCATGTCCCAGACCTGAGAGGCAATCAGGGAACGGGGAAGAACCTCGCCCTGATGGCGAATGAAAAATTCCAGCAGGCTGAACTCTTTACTGGTGAGCACAATGCGGTTTCCGGCGCGACTGACTTTTCTGGATACGAGATCCATCGAGAGATCAGCCACCCTAAACTGGCTTTCCGTGATCATCGTGTTTCCCCGCCTCAGAAGGGTTCTCACCCGGGCCAGCAGTTCGGCAAACGCAAAGGGTTTAACCAGATAATCGTCCGCACCCAGTTCCAGTCCTTTGACCCTGTGTTCGATCGTGCCGAGGGCCGTCAGTAGTAAGACCGGCATACCCTTTCCGGCAGTGCGCAGCATGCGGATGATATCCCAGCCGTTCACATCAGGCAGCATTATGTCCAGAATGACTAAATCATACTCGGCTGTCATGGCGAGATGATATCCGGTAAGACCATTATCAGCGTGATCCACTACGAACCCTGCCTCTGTAAGCCCTTTGCTGAGATATTCACCTGTTTTAATTTCGTCTTCGACGATCAATATTTTCATCTTGCTCCCCGTCTGGCTGCTAATGTCATTCTATTGCGCACACGATCGTAATCAACGAATTACCGTAAAAATGACAACATTGTCATTATTCTGTCACCCGACAAACAGAGTGCATTCTGTAAAGTAACCCTGGTAATACTCTGAACTTCATTTGAACCATTTACCAGGTCTGCCTGGACGAGAAGCAATATGTTCAAATTAAAACTACTCAGCATCAGCACAATCTTCATTCTGGCTGGTTGTGTCTCTCTGGCGCCTGAATATCAGCGTCCGGCAGCACCGGTACCCCAGCAGTTTTCACTGTCCCGTAACAGCCTGACGCCAGCGGTGAATGGCTATCAGGATACGGGCTGGCGTAACTTTTTTGTCGATCCCCAGGTCACCCGGCTGATTACTGAAGCCCTGACTAATAACCGTGATTTGAGAATGGCTGCACTGAAGGTTGAAGAGGCCCGGGCCCAGTTCAACGTCACGGATGCAGATCGTTATCCCCAGCTGAATGCCTCATCCGGGATCACATACAGCGGTGGTCTGAAAGGTGACAAGCCGACCACACAGGAGTACGACGCAGGTCTGGAGTTCAGTTATGAGCTCGATTTTTTCGGCAAACTTAAGAACATGAGTGATGCTGATCGCCAGAACTACTTTGCCAGCGAAGAAGCCCGTCGGGCCGTACACATCCTGCTGGTATCCAACGTTTCACAAAGCTATTTCAGCCAGCAACTGGCGTACGAACAACTTGGTATTGCGCGGGAAACGCTGAAAAATTATCAACAGTCCTATGCTTTCGTTGAGCAACAGCTCGTGACCGGGAGTACGAATGTGCTGGCGCTTGAACAGGCCAGGGGACAAATCGAAAGTACCCGCGCTGAGATAGCCAAACGAGAAGGCGATCTGGCTCAGGCAAACAATGCCCTGCAACTGGTGCTGGGAACGTACCGTGCACTGCCGCCAGAAAAAGGGATGAAAGGCGGTGAGATCGCGCCAGTTAAACTGCCATCAAACCTGTCGTCACAAATTTTGCTGCAGCGACCGGATATTATGGAGGCGGAATACCAGCTGAAAGCGGCTGATGCGAATATTGGCGCAGCGCGGGCGGCCTTTTTCCCGTCCATTACCCTGACCAGTGGCCTTTCCGCAAGCAGTACGGAGCTGTCCAGTCTCTTCACGCCAGGAAGCGGAATGTGGAATTTTATCCCTAAAATTGACATTCCTGTTTTTAATGCCGGCAGGAACAAAGCCAATCTCAAACTGGCAGAAATTCGCCAGCAACAGTCGGTGGTTAATTACGAACAAAAAATTCAGTCCGCCTTTAAGGATGTTTCCGACACGTTTGCGCTGCGCGACAGCCTTAGCCAGCAACTTGAGTCACAGCAGCGTTATCTTGATTCACTTCAGATAACTCTCCAGCGAGCCAGAGGATTGTATGCAAGTGGTGCTGTCAGTTACATCGAAGTGCTGGATGCAGAACGTTCCCTCTTCGCTACGCAGCAAACCATTCTCGATCTTACCTATTCCCGACAGGTTAACGAAATTAATCTGTTTACTGCGCTGGGTGGCGGTTGGGTAGAATAAATTTATTTAATTAATTAATCAGGAAATTAAAAATGCGTAATTCACTTAAAGCTGTTTTATTTGGTGCCTTCTCTGTCATGTTTTCTGCCGGTCTTCATGCTGAAACACATCAGCATGGCGATATGAATGCTGCCAGTGATGCTTCGGTACAGCAGGTTATCAAGGGCACCGGTGTCGTTAAAGACATTGATATGAATAGTAAAAAGATCACCATTTCGCACGAAGCAATCCCTGCGGTGGGCTGGCCTGCAATGACCATGCGCTTCACTTTTGTTAATGCAGACGACGCTATCAATGCCCTGAAAACCGGCAACCATGTCGATTTCTCGTTTATTCAGCAGGGCAATATCTCCTTACTCAAAAGCATTAACGTTACGCAATCCTGATTGACTGTCCGGAGCGAATACATCCAGTGCGCCTGAACATTCATTAAGGGATTACTGTGAATGAATGATCGGGCGCATATGCCAGGTGTTTTGATTTTTCAGCGAGAAATTGTATGGCTTCTTTAAAGATAAAATATGCTGCAATAATTATCAGCAGCCTCCTAGCAGGAGGGCTGATATCGGTTACTGCCTGGCAGTATGTAAACTCATCACAAAAAACAGTACAAACAGAACAAAAGGCACCGGAGAAAAAGGTACTTTTCTGGTATGACCCGATGAAACCGGATACCAAATTTGATAAACCCGGAAAATCTCCCTTTATGGATATGGACCTTGTGCCAAAATATGCTGATGAAAGTGGCGATAAAAGCAATGGCGGGATCCGTATCGATCCAACCCAGGTTCAGAATCTGGGATTAAAAACGCAAAAAGTCACGCGAGGAATGCTGAATTATTCTCAGACAATCCCGGCTAATGTCAGTTACAACGAATATCAGTTTGTCATTGTGCAGGCGCGCTCTGACGGTTTCGTCGAAAAAGTGTATCCCCTGACTACTGGCGATCATGTGAAGAAAGGCACTCCGCTTATCGATATCACCATTCCTGAATGGGTTGAGGCACAAAGTGAGTTCCTGCTGCTATCCGGTACAGGCGGTACGCCAACCCAGATAAAAGGGGTTCTGGAGCGACTTCGTCTGGCTGGTATGCCGGAAGAGGATATTCAAAGACTGCGTTCAACCCGCACAATCCAGACCCGTTTTACCATTAAAGCACCTATTGATGGTGTCATTACTGCATTTGACCTGCGCACCGGCATGAATATTTCGAAAGATAAGGTGGTGGCTCAGATTCAGGGGATGGACCCGGTCTGGATCAGCGCTGCAGTGCCGGAATCTATCGCCTATCTGCTGAAAGATACGTCGCAGTTTGAAATTTCGGTACCGGCTTATCCGGATAAAACATTCCATGTCGAAAAATGGAACATTCTTCCCAGCGTGGATCAGACAACCCGTACGCTTCAGGTCCGTCTCCAGGTTTCTAATAAGGATGAGTTTCTCAAGCCGGGCATGAATGCCTATCTGAAACTCAATACCAAGAGCCAGGAGATGCTGCTGATACCAAGCCAGGCCGTTATCGATACCGGCAAAGAACAGCGCGTGATTACTGTTGATGATGAAGGCAAGTTTGTGCCGAAACAGATCCACGTTCTGCATGAATCACAACAACAGTCCGGCATCGGCTCCGGCCTGAATGAAGGCGATACCGTGGTGGTCAGTGGTCTGTTCCTCATTGACTCCGAAGCCAATATTACGGGCGCGCTGGAACGTATGCGCCATCCTGAAAAAACAGAAAGCAGTATGCCAGCAATGTCTGACCAGCCTGTAAATAGGCATTCAGGGCACTGAGGAGACGACGATGATTGAATGGATTATCCGGCGCTCTGTCGCCAACCGTTTCCTGGTCATGATGGGGGCCCTGTTTCTCAGCATCTGGGGTACATGGACGATTATTAACACGCCGGTCGATGCCTTGCCTGACCTGTCAGATGTGCAGGTCATTATTAAAACCAGCTATCCCGGCCAGGCCCCGCAGATTGTAGAAAACCAGGTCACCTATCCACTTACCACCACCATGCTCTCCGTACCTGGCGCAAAAACTGTGCGTGGTTTTTCACAGTTCGGTGATTCGTATGTATATGTCATTTTTGAAGACGGCACCGATCTGTACTGGGCCCGTTCCCGCGTGCTGGAATATCTGAATCAGGTTCAGGGAAAACTGCCCGCCGGGGTGAGTTCTGAAATCGGTCCGGATGCCACGGGTGTGGGCTGGATTTTTGAATATGCCCTTGTCGATCGCAGCGGAAAACACGACCTTTCAGAACTGCGTTCTCTGCAGGACTGGTTCCTGAAGTTTGAGCTGAAAACCATTCCTAATGTCGCTGAAGTTGCATCCGTAGGCGGCGTGGTTAAGCAGTATCAGATCCAGCTTGACCCGGTAAAACTGACGCAGTACGGCATCAGTCTGCCAGAAGTAAAACAAGCTCTTAGCTCATCTAACCAGGAAGCCGGTGGCTCATCTGTTGAAATTGCTGAGTCAGAGTATATGGTCCGGGCCAGCGGTTATCTTCAGACTATTGATGATTTCAAAAATATCGTCCTGAAAACGGGGGAAAATGGAGTACCTGTTTACCTGCGTGATGTTGCCCGCATACAAATGGGACCGGAAATGCGGCGTGGTATCGCTGAGCTTAACGGTCAGGGCGAAGTCGCTGGCGGAGTGGTGATCCTGCGTTCGGGCAAAAATGCACGCGAAGTCATTACGGCGGTGAGGGATAAACTGGACACGCTGAAGGCAAGCCTGCCTGAAGGAGTGGAGATCGTAACGACATACGATCGCAGCCAGTTAATCGATCGTGCGATTGACAACCTCAGTTACAAGCTTCTTGAAGAGTTTATCGTTGTTGCTGTCGTTTGCGCACTGTTCCTCTGGCATGTCCGTTCTGCCCTGGTGGCGATTATTTCTCTGCCACTTGGCCTGTGTATCGCCTTTATCGTCATGCACTTCCAGGGGCTGAATGCCAACATTATGTCGCTGGGAGGGATTGCAATAGCCGTCGGAGCTATGGTGGATGCCGCCATCGTCATGATCGAAAACGCGCATAAACGGCTTGAGGAGTGGGACCATCAGCATCCCGGGGAACAGATTGATAATGCCACCCGCTGGAAGGTTATCACTGACGCCTCCGTTGAAGTGGGTCCAGCGCTGTTTATCAGCCTGCTGATTATCACATTATCGTTCATTCCTATTTTTACCCTGGAAGGGCAGGAAGGGCGTCTGTTTGGTCCGCTGGCCTTTACAAAAACGTATTCCATGGCGGGTGCAGCCATACTGGCAATCATTGTTATCCCTATTCTGATGGGGTTCTGGATCCGCGGGAAAATTCCTGCTGAGACCAGTAACCCACTGAACCGGTTGCTGATTAAAGCGTATCACCCGTTACTGCTCAGGGTACTACACTGGCCAAAAACAACCCTGCTGGTTGCGGCTTTATCCATTTTCACTGTTATCTGGCCACTGAGTCAGGTGGGCGGCGAGTTTTTACCGAAGATGAACGAAGGTGACCTGTTGTATATGCCGTCAACGTTACCTGGCGTGTCTCCTGGAGAAGCTGCTGCGCTCTTACAGACCACGGACAAACTAATCAAAACGGTGCCTGAAGTGGCCTCCGTTTTTGGCAAGACCGGTAAGGCTGAGACCGCCACGGATTCTGCTCCGCTCGAAATGATGGAAACCACCATCCAACTGAAACCTGAGGATCAGTGGCGTCCAGGCATGACGATTGACAAGATTATTGAAGAACTCGACAGGACCGTCCGTTTACCGGGTCTGGCCAACCTCTGGGTACCGCCTATCCGTAACCGTATTGATATGCTCTCAACCGGCATTAAAAGTCCGATAGGTATTAAGGTATCGGGTACTGTTCTGTCGGATATCGATGTAACAGCACAGAGTATCGAAGCAGTCGCTAAAACCGTACCTGGTGTGGTTTCCGCACTGGCTGAACGACTGGAAGGTGGACGTTATATTGATGTGGACATTAACCGGGAAAAAGCTTCCCGGTACGGGATGACTGTGGGCGACGTCCAGCTGTTCGTCTCTTCAGCAATCGGTGGGGCTATGGTGGGTGAGACGGTTGAAGGCGTGGCCCGGTACCCTATTAACATTCGCTATCCGCAGGATTACCGTAACAGTCCGCAGGCGTTGAGAGAGATGCCAATCCTGACCCCAATGAAGCAGCAAATTACGCTGGGCGATGTTGCCGATATTAAGGTCGTTTCCGGACCAACCATGCTGAAAACCGAAAATGCCCGGCCAGCCAGCTGGATTTATGTTGATGCCCGCGGCAGGGACATGGTGTCGGTGGTGAACGATATTAAGACGGCCATCAGTGAGAAAGTGAAACTGAGACCGGGGACCAGTGTGGCATTCTCAGGACAGTTTGAATTACTCGAGCACGCCAATAAGAAATTAAAACTGATGGTACCGATGACGGTGATGATCATCTTCATCCTGTTATATCTGGCATTCCGCAGGGTTGATGAAGCCCTGTTGATCTTGATGAGCCTGCCGTTTGCCCTGGTTGGCGGGATATGGTTCCTGTACTGGCAGGGCTTCCATATGTCAGTGGCGACCGGAACCGGGTTTATCGCCCTGGCCGGGGTGGCAGCAGAGTTTGGCGTGGTCATGCTGATGTATCTGCGTCATGCCATTGAAGCGCACCCGGAATTGTCCCGTAAAGAGACGTTCACACCGGAAGGCCTTGATGAAGCCCTCTATCATGGTGCCGTACTGCGTGTCCGGCCGAAAGCCATGACCGTGGCGGTGATCATTGCGGGTCTGCTGCCAATACTCTGGGGAACCGGTGCAGGTTCAGAGGTCATGAGCCGTATCGCGGCACCCATGATTGGTGGGATGATCACGGCTCCGCTGCTGTCCCTGTTCATTATTCCTGCCGCCTACAAATTAATCTGGCTGCGCAGACATAAAAAAAGCGTGTCCTGAACCTGAAAGGGCACCCCCTGTGGGTGTCCTTCTTTACTGATTCACCCTGACGTCAGGGTTTATATCGATAATATACAGAGGTGAGTATGAAAAAAGTGGTTCTAATGGCGCTGGCTCTCGGCCTTTCACTACCCGCGATGGCGAGTGAAAAAGTGATTGATATGTACAAATCTGAAAACTGTGGCTGTTGTTCCCTGTGGGGCAAAGCGATGGAAAAAGACGGGTTTGAAGTACGAACTCACGTCATGAATGATCAGGCGCTGTCAGCCCTGAAAGAAAAGCATGCTATTCCTGCAGGACTACGAAGTTGTCATACCGCGGTTGCCGGTAATTTGATCATTGAAGGCCATGTGCCTGCGACAACGATACATAAGGCAATGCAGTCTGGTTCGGGTATATACGGTCTCGCCACCCCCGGTATGCCAGCAGGAAGTCCTGGAATGGAGATGGGAGCCCGAAAAGAGGCTTACGATGTTATCGCATTCTCACCGGATGGAAGTAAAAAAGTCTTTCAGCGAATCGAATAGTCAGCGGAACGGCTGATAACGGGACGCCGGTAGCAGGCACTCCTGTGCCGGCGATATTCGTGATAATCGCATCCATGACATACCCTGAAGACAGAAGATGCTTCGGTATGCATAAGGAGAGTTACTGTGAAAAATGACAATGCAGTGCAACACAACAACCAGACTGCTTCTGAGCAGACATTATCCCCGGACGAGGGCCACGTATTGCATAAGGTGAGAGATCCCGTGTGCGGGATGGCCATCCTGCCCGACAGGGCGCACAGCAGCATTCGATACCAGGACCATCAACTTTATTTCTGCTCCGCCAGCTGTGAGAGTAAATTTAAAGCCCATCCCGATCGTTATCTTACCGAAGATGCCAGTGAACATTCCCATCACCATCACCACGATCATCACGAAGTCAGCCCTGATCAGATAAAACAGCCTCACCACCAGGCGGAAAAAGAGAATTCTGAAGGTGTGTGGACATGTCCGATGCACCCGGAGATACGCCGCAGTGGTCCCGGAAGCTGTCCTGTCTGTGGAATGGCACTGGAGCCGCTCGTAGCTACGGCATCCACGGGGCCGAGTGATGAACTTCACGACATGACAAGACGCTTCTGGCTGGGGTTGTTGCTGGCGTTTCCGGTTCTGGTACTCGAAATGGGATCTCATCTGTTTCCCGACTTGAGGAATACAGTACCGCCACAGTACAACACATGGCTGCAGCTGCTTCTGGCCTCCCCTGTCGTGTTGTGGTGTGGCTGGCCATTCTTCGCCCGAGCCGGAATGTCGTTACGTAACCGCTCCCTGAATATGTTTACCCTTGTTGCAATGGGGACCGGCGTAGCCTGGGTTTACAGCGTCATTGCAACCGTCTTCCCCTCCTGGTTTCCTGCATCGTTCAGAAACATGGATGGCCTGGTGGCCGTTTATTTTGAAGCCGCAGCAGTTATTACGGTGCTTGTTCTGCTGGGACAGGTTCTTGAGCTGCGGGCACGGGAACAAACCTCAGGCGCCATTACTGCGCTTCTGAACCTTGCCCCCAAAACCGCCAGACGGCTGGATCATGACGGTCATGAAACGGATATTAATGCGGAAGATGTCCTGCCTGGCGATAAGCTCCGCATCAGACCTGGAGAGAGTATTCCGGTCGACGGTATCGTGATCGAAGGCAAAACAACCGTTGATGAATCGATGGTGACCGGGGAGTCTATGCCGGTTATCAAAACGAAGAGTGACCCTGTCATTGGAGGGACGATTAATCAGACAGGTAGTCTTATCATCCGTGCAGAGAAAGTCGGTGATGAAACGATGCTCTCACGAATTGTTCAGATGGTCGCTGATGCACAGCGTTCGCGTGCCCCCATCCAGAGAATGGCTGACAGCGTTTCAGGCTGGTTTGTTCCTCTGGTGATACTTATCGCGGTTGTTGCTTTCGTGATCTGGTCTGTCTGGGGGCCCGAGCCCAGGATGGCGCACGGTCTGATTGCGGCTGTGTCGGTCCTGATTATTGCCTGCCCCTGTGCACTGGGGCTGGCCACACCGATGTCGATAATGGTGGGGGTAGGCAAAGGTGCCCAGGCCGGGGTGTTAATCAGGAATGCCGAAGCCCTTGAGCGTCTTGAAAAAGTGGACACGCTGGTTGTCGACAAAACAGGCACGCTCACGGAAGGTTCGCCTACGGTGACAGGGATTATCAGTCTCAATCTGGGTGGGGAAGCATCTCTTTTACGTGTAGCGGCCGCAGTGGAAAAAGGCTCGCAGCATCCGCTGGGTGTGGCTGTAGTCCGGGCAGCCCAGCACAGGGGGATCATGATACCCGCAGTCAGTGATTTCAATGCTCCGTCGGGGAAAGGTGTTTCAGGCGATGTTGAAGGTCAACGGGTTGTTATTGGTAATGAACTGGCTATGCAGGAAAACAGTATCGTTATTGATAATCAAAAGGCCGTTGCGGATACGTTGCGGATGGAAGGCGCTACCGTTATCTATGTGGCCACAGATGGGTACCTTGCAGGCCTGATAGCTATCTCGGATCCCGTGAAAGCAACCACGCCGGATGCGCTTAAAGCTTTGCGTCAGGCGGGGATCCGCATTGTTATGCTCACCGGGGATAACCAGCTTACTGCTGAAGCAGTCGCACGGAAACTGGGAATAGATGAGGTTGAAGCCGGGGTTCTGCCTGACGGCAAAAAAGCAGTGATAACCCGACTGAAAGCGTCTGGTCATGTGGTTGCGATGGCGGGGGACGGTGTAAATGATGCCCCGGCGCTGGCAGCGGCTGACGTGGGCATAGCTATGGGAACGGGTACAGATGTGGCAATTGAAAGTGCCGGAGTCACCCTTCTCAAAGGCGACTTGATGATACTGAACAGGGCCCGTCATCTGTCAGAGATCACCATGAAAAATATCCGACAGAATCTGTTTTTTGCATTTATCTACAACGCACTTGGCGTGCCTGTGGCTGCAGGTCTGCTTTATCCTGTGTATGGAATACTGCTGTCGCCAGTTATTGCGGCGGCGGCCATGGCTCTTTCCTCCGTCAGCGTCATTGTGAATGCGTTGCGTCTGAAAAGTGTCAGGCTCGGGAAATAACACTGAGTGAAGGGTCAGTTACGAACAGAAGGAGTCCAGTATGAAAAGTACCACCTATGCGCTTATTGCTGTCGCCGCGATCGCGGCATTTGCCCTCCTGCGCGAACACTGGTCACATGTGGCAGGTTACTGGCCATATCTGTTATTGCTGGTCTGCCCGCTAATGCATCTTTTCCACGGCCACGGAGGGCATGGAGATCATCAACATCACGGAAGTGAAAACGATAAAAAAAATTAATCCGGCAGACGGGGCCGCGTCGCGGTCCCGTTATCAGTCCAGGTATCGTTCGTAGTCTCTGGCATGCGCAAAGGCATGCTGTTCGAGTTTGTTATCAGCGGGTGCCGCTGCCCGAAACGCCAGAGAGTTAACAGGGTTGTTATTGATGACCAGCTCGTAATGCAGATGAGGACCGGATGAACGTCCGCTGTTACCGGATAACGCAAATTGACACCCTGGCCAGACTGTACAAGCGTCTGGTCAACTCAAAACATTACTTCAACTTTAACCTGACTGCTTAAGAAGCAAGTCGACGTGAACATCTTAAGACCTGAGATATCGAGAAGGTGACAGCAAGAACGTCTGTGCTGTATATTTTTTCAAAATAACAAAAAAAGTTGAGCTCCATTGAAAATGTTTCCACTTGATGAGCTGCCGTTGACGCAAAAAGATCGTCTGGAGTTCATCGATTTTTCACTCGAGTTTTATGGGAAGGTTAGCCGACAGTGGCTGAGTAAATGTTTGCAGCTAGCTACAGCCAGTTGTACCAGGGATATTGCCTTGTACCGCCAAATAGCGTCTGATAATTTGGAGATGAGGCATCACGACAAAGCGTTTTATCGCACTGAAAAATTCACCGCTTTGTTTGTGCATACCCCGCAAAAATCACTCGCTAATCTGTCGCGTTATTTTCAGCAGGGGCTAACGTGTTCGCGAGCCAGTCAGAATGCGCCAGATTTCACGTTTGATAACTCGCTTTTATATCCAGATATGCATGTAACTGCAGCAGTTAACCGGGCCATTGTTAGTCGGAGTGTTGTCGAGATTGAGTATGAGTGCCTTAGAGCTGGTTCAATGGGCACCGAAATTGTTCCATTTGCAATTTTTCATGGTTATCGTGGCTGGTATGTGCGAGCCTACGACTTGTCGATGTCTCAATTTATAGACTTTTCGCTGTCCAGAATGTCTTCGGTAGCTCAGTCGACACGACCCGTGTCAGTATCAGACATTCCTGCTGATACCATATGGAATACTATTGTCGAGCTATCGCTGGAGCCTCATCCATCTGCCGCCAATAGACGCGCGATTGAGTTGATGTATGGTATGAAAAATGGCGGCATTGCATTGACGGTTAATGCGGTTATTGCAGCCCACATACTCAGGCGTGAAAACGTTGCAATTAACAGTGGTGATGTTGCTCCACCAGAGAGATTGCTCAGATTGAAAGGTAACTTGTTATTTGATCCCGCACTGGAAGAATTGTGAAAAGTTGTATTTTGTTACATGACTTTTTTGCGTTTTATGTGAAAATCAACTTCTTTATTACTAGGGGCTGTTGATCTTTGGTGGTGAAAATGTAGACGGCATGATGGATTGATATAATCGCTTTCGCCAAAAACCAACCATGACAACCCATCATGCCAAGAACCATGTTAACAGACGACCATTGGTCAACGCTAAACAGATTGATGCTGAAAACAGGACGGGTCTACGACAAGCCGGAACACCGCAATACATTTGAAGGGATTTTGTACAGGATGCGGGTCGGCTGCCCATGGCGTGATTTACCGGAATCTTTCGGGGACTGGAGTGCTATCTACCGTCGATTTCATCTGTGGTCGAAGAAAGGTGTTCTCATGCAGCTTTTCACAGAGCTTAGGCAGCACATTGATTTAGAATGGGAATTTATTGACGGCAGCATAGTGAAAGCCCACCAGCATGCAACCGGAGCCAGTTCAGACGAGCATCAGGCGATAGGTAAAAGTCGTGGCGGCAACACCACCAAAATCCATATGGCGGTGGATAGCTGTGGCCTTCCAATCGACTTTATTGTTACAGGCGGCGAGGTTCACGACAGCAAGGCTGCTCTTGATTTACTTGAAAAACTGCCGGATGCAGAGCATGTGATTGGAGATAAAGGGTATGACAGTGAGAAAGTCCGAGAGTTGATCCGCAAAAAGAACGGCGTTCCCATCATTCCAAGGAAGCGGAACTCGAAAGTTGGGAATGGAGACATGGATTGGTGTTTGTATAAATACAGGCATCTTGTCGAAAACGTGTTTGCCCGCCTGAAACACTATCGGGCCGTGGCAACACGGTATGACAAGCTGGTCTGAAACTACGCCAGCACAGTGGCACTGGCGTGTTGTATGCTATGGCTGCCGATGTAATGTGGTGATTCATTGAACACCAAAGATCAACAAGCCTTAATCTCTGCTGTCGAAAAACAAGATTCTTTTATTATGTTACTATGAATTCTGAGCTATTTCCTAACAGCAACAAAGACCCAATTGCAGTGCAGAAGGGCTTCGAATAAAAGTCATTATTATTCTGCTTCAACTATTAGCATAAAGTCACTCTTTTACCAGTAAAATAGAGTGAATCATTCGTGCGAAGCGATTTGTAGCATAACCCCCAATGTCACAAAACCTTTTAATATTGCCAGCTACGCGCTACTGACCATGATGGTGGCTCAGGTGTGTGGGCTGGAGCCAGGTGACTTTGTGCATACCTTCGGCGATGCGCATTTGTACAGCAACCACTTACAGCAAGTGAAAGAGCAGCTCAGCCGTGAACCTTACCCATTGCCGCAGATGCGGATGAATCCTGCGGTCAAAGATCTGTTCGAGTTCAGCTTCGAAGATTTTGAGTTGCTGAATTATCAGGCGCATCCCGCCATCAAAGCGCCTATTGCGATTTAGTCGAGATGCCAGCGAACAAGCTGGCATTTTTTTTGCTGCATCTTCGCCAAGTGTCAATCTTTCGAATGCCTTCGTTGAGGTGTGCTGTGCTTTACAGAGCAAGTCTATTGAGTGTGTGCCTGCTGACAGGCTGCAGTTTATTGCCGGATGGGCAGGAAACTGCCAGCCCAACGGCCCGGTCTGCACCGAAAAAAGCGGAACAGCCGTTGCTGTTTTACACTGAGCGGCTGGCGGATCAGCTTTTTGCCGAATTAGGGCCTATTGCCATTGGCCAGGTTGCAGTAGTGACTTTTGTTGACGCCGACACCCTAAAACCTGAACCTGCGCATTTTCGCTTCCGTCAGTTGGGGCTTCAGTTGCAGGAAAGCATGCAGACGGTTGCCAGCCAACTTGGGTATCAGGTGGTGGAGTTAAGGGCGACCAATCAAATCAGCCTGTATGCAGAGCATGAACAGGGTTTGAGCCGGGAGCTGGCCGAACTGGCCAAACAGCAGCAGGTCCGCTTTGTGATTGCCGGCACTATGACACAAGGCGATTATGACACTACAGTCAACGCCAAACTGGTCGATACAGAACACAACAGAGTCATCGCCGCAGCATCCAACCTGATCCCCCAGTTAGCCTTTGATCAGAATGAAAAAGTGCGGATGCGGCAGGACAAATTATACAGGTTGGAGTATTAATGATGAGTTTCAACGCCCAAACCCCACTCGTGATACTGGCTGCTGCGCTGCTTGCTGGTTGCAGCTCAGCGTGGAATTTAGGCTCCGCAGAGCCAATCCCAACGTCTGAGGTTGCCACTCAATCCGGCATGACACCAGAGGGCGCCGCCGTCGACCCGTCCAATGGCTTTGTCACGCCCGTGTACAGTGCGCAAAGCTATCAGGCGACCCGACTGCAACAACGAGCTTCACAGCAGGCCCATCAACAGGTTCCTCCACAGAATGTGAACCATTATGTACAGGGCATGGCGCATGATCTGATTGCCAATATGGATTTGTCCCGTCAACAATCTGTCATTGGTGTCACCAGTTTTGTGTTTTTGGACTCTCCGCTGGACAGAACGGATTTGCTCGGCAACCAATTGGCCGAAAGCCTGATGCACGAAGTGCATTTATTCGGTTTACCTGTGGTGGATTTTAAAACCACTGATTACATTCGCGTAACGCCTGAAGGTGATTTTACTTACAGCCGGGATTTTCTGGAGCTGCAGCAACAGCAGCCGATTGAGTATGTATTAGGTGGCACTATGGTCCAGCACCAGGGCGGAGTGCTGGTCAATGCCAGGTTAGTCTCAGTCGGGTCGAAAAAAGTGATTGCCACCGCCCAGAGTTTTATTCCTGCCGCGGTGCGTGACGCCTTACAACATTCTGCGTCACCTCAACATTTATTACTCAAAGCAGGAGGCTGATATGCGTGTAATGCTCCCTGCGCTGCTGTTGCTGGGATTGGCAGGATGCAGCCAGACCTGCGATTGCGAAAAGCCGCAGGTCGCGCAGCAGAATGAACCTGAACCCATGCGGCAGGACAGTGATGAGTCGCTTTACCGGCAGGACTTTGTCGAGGCCGTACCAGCAAGTAATGAACCTATGCCCGCTCAGTTTGACGCCTTGCTGGAAGAGGAGCGGAAAAAAGGCCCGGCTATTGTGGCTTATACCACAAGGCCTGCGCGGCCTGGTGAAATCGGCACGCCAGTGCCGCAGCCGCAACGGCCGGTGCGGATGACCTTGCCTTCAGAAGAAGGGGGCGGGACGATGTCTCAGGTTGCTGCACCTCTTTCCTACAGTGTCAGTGGTCACAAAAAAGTGTCGGATTATGCAGAACAACTGGCGTTTAAGTTAGCGGCCAACGATAAGCTGGTTGGGCGCCGCGTCGCTGTGGTCAGTTTTGTTGAATTTGATCATCAGTTGGAGCAAAGCAACCCGCTGGGTCAGCAGATGGCTGAAGCTTTGGTCACCCGTTTGCCCGACTATCAGGTGGCTGCTGTTGAATACAAATTAGGCCGGAGTTTGCGTATAGGTCAGACGGGTGACTATGCCCTGTCCAGGGATTTGGACCAGTTACGCAGTGAAATTCAGGCTGACTATGTCTTGGTTGGTACTCTGGTTCCAAGCCTGAGAGGGGTTCAAATCAATGCACGGGTGGTTAGTGCGATGGACCAATCTGTCATCAGTGCCGGTCAGGTTTTTATTCCACATTCTGTATTGGAACAAATGCGCCCCTGACTGCTTCTCTTTTAGCCAAGCGGCTGTATTTTCGAGGAAAAACAGCCGCATTATCCTCGAGTTAAATTCCCAATTCTGCTTTTGTTTGTTAGACTTCGGCGCAAACGCTCCATAGTTAAATGGATATAACGGCCCCCTCCTAAGGGGCAGTTACAGGTTCGATTCCTGTTGGGGCGGCCATTATTTAGGGTTGAGCGTCGGGCTGGCCAGGTCGCCAACCTGCACATTTGCCAGATATGCACCATTGCTTGATTCAGCCCAGGCGGTCTGGTTGGTTAACTCGGTAATTTTCAGTTTCAACTCACTGATGGTGATTTGATCCTGCCATTTCCCGGTACTGTCTTTGTGCTGACGACGGTAGAGCAGGGTAAATTCATCCCCAAGTTTCAGACCTTGTGCACTGCCAAGGTTTAACATCAACCGTTCAGGCTCGACCACGACGACTTGAGCCTGCACGGATTCACAACGCAAAACTTCTTCGATGTCCTGAGCCGCTGCGTTTAGCACCCGTTCAATCGACTTCCCGTAATCAGTCCGCCAAAAACGCTGACCGTTTGGGCTTATCACTGTTCTGTCCTGAAAGTCCCAAATGGCAGATGTCTGGTAAGTCTGGCTAAACAGTTGCTTTTGCTCTTGGATATCAACAAGTTCTAACTCAAGACGGTAGAAGCGCTCCCTTTCAGCGTCTGACCAGAAACTCCAGTTGGTGCCGATTCTTTCTCCGAGCGATACATCTTCCAGCCGCGCTTTTAATAAGTAAGGGCTGCCGTACTGGCGTTGTAACGCCTGACGTTCCTGATAGCTGAGTTCAGGCTGGCGAATGATTTGTGGCAGCAATTTGCCGTTACTGGAATGCGAAAACTCCTGCAGCTTTTGCATAAATACTTTGGTGCTGCTGGTGCCGATTTCATACAGTTGCCCCGTGACCGCCTGTTCCGGATGAGTCAGTTGAAAAGGGCTTATCATCAGTGTCTTTTTCAACCGAACATTGCTGCACTGCTTTTGATCAGGGAAGATGTCAGCCCTTACAGTGACCAGGATATAGCCGTCTTCTTCGGTTTCCGAAATGATCTGCACATTCTGCACTTCGCCATGCGTTTGCAAAAACAACGTTTCCTGAGTCAATAAACCGTCAGTTACTTGCTGAACGCTGCGAACTGAAGCTCCTGCATAAAGCAAAGCTTTGCGGACGGCATCCTGCAAGGCTTCTGCCCGGGCGTCAGAGCGCTCAGTACCGCGGATCACCGCCTGACCAGTCGCCTCATACCAATCCGCCAGCACAGGCGCTGACATCAGGCAAAGTAGCGGAACCACAAGAGTTGATTGACGCATAATGCACCTCAATACATGAATAACGGGTATAAGCAAAAGCCGTGCCGTTCATTGAATTAATAACAAATCTGGCAACTGGGCATAGAAACTGCATTAGACCAGAGAGAAACTTAAGTGGCGTAATGCGCTTATCATCAGTCGAGGTAAAAGGGATGAAAAAAAGTTCCTGTGTATTTGCAGTAATGCTGAGCCTGTTATCAGGTTGCAGTCTGGTCGCTGATCGCCATATTGAATGGGAAACCGTTGAGCCAGGCAGTTTTCCTGTGCTTAAAGCTGTTGGTTATGCGCCAATGAGTCAACAACCTGGATCGAATGACCAGGAGCGTATGTTACTGGCGATGAAAGCATCCAAGCTTGAAGCCTATCGTGAGCTGGCTGAGCAGGTGTATGGCCAGCGAATTAACGCTGAAGCCAATATGCAGCAAGTGCTGATTGGCGATGACCAGCTAAACGCCTCCGTCAGTGGCATTATTCGTGGTGCCAGGGTCGTGAAGACTTATCCTGTCGGCGATATTTATGCAACTGAGCTGGAATTAGATTTTAAGCAGGTGTACGAACTGTATTTGAACAGTCAGCCAACCCGACGGATTAAAAACGTGAAGTATTACTAGACTGAGCGAGTACAACGGAGCGGATGGGGTCAGGCTTTGATGCCTGGCCCCTTATCGTTGATGGCTGGTTTGCCTTTCGCCGTGTAGGTTAAACCTGAGCGGCCCCGGCTTTGCAATAATTCAGATTTAAGGCGCGCGATGACCAGCTGGCTTTGTTCCACCACTTGCTGATTTACCCGCGTTTGTTGCTGGCATTCGCCCATCAGTTGCTGTAGCTCTGCAACCTGTTCAATAAACCACTTCTGAGTTTTCAAGTCCGACAGTTCATCTGCCTGGCTCAGTTGTTGGTCCAGCTCTGCGACTTTGTCCGCACATTGCTGTTTCTCTGGCAGCAACTGCTCCAGCTGGTCAATCTGCCGTTCACTTAATACAGAATATTCTTTTTTCAAAAGAGACAGGAGCAACTCGAGTTGCTCCTGTTGATTGGAAAGGAGGTGACGGATGGTATCGTTCATTTTTTACCGAAAAAATCTGACTCAAACTGAACAATGCGTCGTGCAAGCTGCTCAATATTGATTTTGTATTTACCGTCGGCAATGTCTTGCTTAATCCGGTCGACTTTTTCCTGGTCGATACCTGAACTGTTTTTCGCTTTATCCGACGCCTTGCTGAACTGCTGCGCCTGAGACGTCAGGGACACAGAATCCTGCTTCTGCGTAGCAACGCCTGTTGTCGCTTGCTGTTGCGTCGCCTGCTGCTGTACAACCTGCTGTTTTTGCAGGTTTTGTTGCTCAGTCTTATCCGCCTTTACTTGGGGCGTAGCTGGCAAGCCTGTGTTTACGTTAATTGCCATTTCGATACCTCATCACCTGGTCTCCGGTTCCATACACGGTTTAACGGCGGCGACTTTAAAAACTTTAGGGCATTCTACAACTTTATTGCTACTTTTTTAACCGCCACCACTTCAGCGAACACCGTTTTCTGCGTTTGTCTGTTGGTGACTGCAACTTGTTGGCCCAGGATTGCATCTTGCTGCGCTATGCCGCGGGTCTGAACTTCTAGTGTGCCATGGCTGCTGACTATTGTAACCAGATCCCCTTTACATACAAGGCAGAGATCTTGTTGTGTAATCGCCTGACCAGCAGAGAGACTACGTTTCACCCGGGCTCCGACTATGCTGGCCGGGTCGCTAACCAATGCGCCTCTGGACAAGCGGACTTCAGTTTCCGCTTGTTCCAGCATATCGGCTGCAATCACGGAACCTGCAGAAATATTTTGCCTGCTGCTGACCGCCAAAACAGTTTGCGCAATTTTGGCACTCAAATAGAGCTGCCATCTGGGTGATTCGCAACTCAGCTGCAAGGTGGAGGTCTGGCCGTTGCCAATTCGTTTCCACTGCAATTCCTGGCTACAGCTCTTCAGTCCAAGCCGGCTATCCAGCGGCGTCACTTCGATTTTGTCCGAGCTGCTGGTCTGCGTTTGCAACCATTGTCTGGCAAGCTCGGTGAGCTGTGCCGGACTGTAGTTTTCTGCCAGTGCAAGCGGAGAAAACAACAGTAAAAACGGCAACAGCTTGCCGCTGCGGCGGAAAAAATTATCGTACATTTTCATAGGCTTTCGGCTATGCTTTATCTGCAAAGGGTTATAACATACTTAAGTATGTCAATTTTCAGTCATTTTTCTGGAAAATCACCAGTTCTGATACCTCAAAGCAAGAATCAGGCCTGATTGTTTATTCCGACTCATCTTCGGACCTTTGGGAGTGCTTTATGGCCGGTATTCTGGATTCAGTCAATCAACGCACACAGCTGGTTGGGCAAAACCGGTTGGAGCTTTTGATGTTTCGACTGAATGGCCGCCAGCGTTTTGGCATCAATGTATTCAAAGTCAGGGAAGTTCTGCAGTGCCCTCCGCTGACCGCTATCCCGAAACGCAATAAGTATGTCAAAGGCATAGCCCATATTCGAGGCCAGACCATATCCGTGATTGATTTGAGTCTGGCCACTGGCGGGCGTGCCATCGAGAATACCAAAGACTGCTTTATTATCATCGCGGAATACAACAGGTCTGTGCAGGGATTTTTGGTTGCTTCAGTTGATCGAATTATCAACATGAACTGGGAATCCATTATGCCACCGCCGAAAGGGACCAGTGGTAAGCAAAGTTACCTGACTGCAGTGACCGAAATTGACAATGAGCTGGTCGAAATTATCGATGTTGAAAAAATTCTTGAAGAAATCTCTCCGTCGCCAACCACCATCAGCAGCCATGTGGTCACTGAAAGCATCAGCGCCGATTTAGGGGATCGTATTATTCTGATTGCTGATGATTCCGCGGTCGCCCGCAACCAGGTGAAACGTGCGCTGGAATCCTTAGGCGTCCAGATGCATCTGGTGAAAAATGGCCGTGAAGCCTTAACTTTTCTGCAGGACATTGCCGCCCAGTGTCAGAATTCAGTCACAGAAAAAGTTGGACTGCTGATTTCCGATATTGAAATGCCAGAAATGGATGGGTATACCCTTACCGCTGAAATCCGCATCGACAGCCGTCTGAAACCTCTGCATGTGATTTTGCATACCTCGCTCAGTGGCGTGTTTAATCAGCAGATGGTGCAGAAAGTAGGGGCGGATGACTTTATTGCTAAATTCAATCCAGATGAATTAGCTGAATCTGTTCGTAAGTGGTTGCACACAGACTAGGGGCATTATGCAGGCAGCAAATAAAGATCTGCAGGACAGTGAGTACCGCTTATTCCGGGATTTCCTCGAGCAGCAATGCGGTATCGTACTGGGCGACAATAAACAATACCTGGTGAAAAGCCGCCTGGCGCCTTTGATGCAGCGCTTCGGCCTGGCGTCTTTGTCTGAGCTGCTGAATAAAACACTGAGCCCATTTGAGCGCCAGTTGCGTTCTGCGGTGATTGACGCAATGACGACCAATGAAACCTTGTGGTTCCGTGACAACTACCCTTATGAACTGCTAAAGAAACAAATTCTGCCTGAATTCGAAAAAGAACAGAAAAGCGTCAAAATCTGGTCGGCGGCCAGCTCGTCCGGTCAGGAGCCATATTCCATCTCAATGACCGCGCTGGAATATCAGCAAACCCGGCCGGGCGCTTTTCCTGGCGGCGTAACAGTACTTGGCACGGATATCTCCAATGCGATGCTGGAGCATTGCCAACGCGCTGAGTACGATGGCCTGGCGCTGTCTCGTGGATTATCGCCTGAACGTCGCACGAAGTTTTTTGAAGACAGCGGCCATGGCATGATGCGGCTAAAAGATGCCGTTCGCCGTAACGTTTCTTTCCGCCACCTGAACCTGCTCGACAGTTACACCTTGCTTGGACGCTTCGATATTATTTTTTGCCGCAACGTACTGATTTATTTTTCGCCGGACGTGAAAGCAAAAATTATCCGCCAGTTTGCCCAAGTGCTGAACCCGCGTGGTTACTTGTTTCTTGGGGCCTCTGAGTCATTATCCAGTCTGAATAACGACTTCGAAATGCTGCGTTGTAATCCAGGTATTATCTACCGCAAGAAAAACTGACACATCACTTGGCCCGAGTTTTGCTTACTGTTTTGCATCAGTGGAAACAGCAGGTGAGAAAGCTATGGCCATCAGTTTCGAAAATGCCTTTGGCGTGCATCCGGATGCTTTATTGGTCCGGGACCAGCGCTCGTCTTTATTGGCGGAAAACATCGCCAATGCGGACACGCCTGGCTACAAAGCCAGGGATTTAGATTTCCAGTCCGCCTTAGAAGGGGCAAAAGCCCGACAGAGTGGTGAACTGGGCCGCACGGATCCGCGCCATTTCGAAATTTCCACCGCCAGTCGCCGTGCTGAAGCCGCTTACAGGGTGCCGAACCAGACGGACACTGGTGACGGCAACTCAGTGGATATCCATGAAGAGCGTAATGCATTTACTCGCAATGCCATGGAATACCAGACCACACTTAATTTTCTGAATAGTCGGATCAATGGCCTGAAAAAAGCCATCACCGGAGGACAGCAATAATGAGCATGTACAACGTCTTTGATATTGCAGGCAGCGGTATGGCTGCCCAGCAGGTCCGGTTAAATACCACGGCCAGTAATATGGCCAACGCCAACAGCGTCAGCAGCAGCTTAGGGGAAACCTATCGTGCCCGCCATCCAGTGTTTGCCACTGCGTTGGAAGAAGCGCTGAATGGCGAAGAGGTAGGAACGGCCAAAGTGCAGGTGGTGGGTATTGTGGAATCGGACGCGCCACTAAACGTTGAGTATGCACCGCATCACCCAATGGCTGATGACAAAGGTTACATCTACAAACCAAACGTCAACATTATGGAAGAGATGGCCGACATGATTTCGGCATCCCGCTCCTATGAAGCCAATGTGCAGGTTGCGGATGCGGCTAAACAAATGGTCAGTCGTACCTTGATGTTAGGTCAGCGCTAAGCAAGGAGTAGAGCATGAGTAGCGTAAACAACAGCGGCATCAGCGATCTGTATTGGAATACCGATACCAGTACCACCACCACAGACAATGGCAATGGTGCTTTAACCCAATCAGACTTTTTCGCTTTGCTGACCCAGCAGCTGGCTTATCAGGATCCGACCAAGCCGGTCGAAAACGATCAAATGATTGCCCAGATGACCAACTTCACGATGGCTGATGGTATAGCGCAGCTGAATACCAACTTTGCTGATTTTGCCACCAGTATGAATTCCAGCCAGGCGCTGCAGGCTTCGTCACTGGTCGGTCAATACGTATTGGTTGAATCCGACACCATGGTCTACAGCGGTGAGGACGACTTAGTGGTTGCCAGCGCCAATTTCCCGTCAGCGGCGACCAACGTCAATGTCAAAATTAAAGATGAAAACGGCGTTGTAGTGCGTTCTGTATCTATCCCTTCGGCGGACGCAGGCCGACTGCAATTGCCTTGGGATGGAACCACGGACACCCAAGCTGTGGATGAAAATGGCGACCCGAAAGTGGATGAGAAAGGAAACCCGGTGATGGAACTGGCAAAAGCCGGTACCTACACCATTTCTATTGAAGCGACCATTGCCGGCAAGAATGAAGCCATTGAAACCGGCGTCTACGCCCCGGTGTCCAGCGTCAGCCTGGGCAATGGCACCACCACAGGACTCGTGCTGAATGTATTTGGCCAGGGACAGAAAAAACTGTCTGACATTATTGAAATTGCGACCTAATTTGGACCCAGAGTTGAGGTGACATTATGAGTTTTAATATCGCGTTAAGCGGCCTTGCCGCAGCTCAAAAAGATATCGATACAACAGCGAACAACATTGCCAACGTCAATACCACAGGCTTCAAAGAGTCGCGGGCGGAATTTGCCGACGTGTATGCTGCGTCTGTATTTACGTCCAATAAGACAAAAGTGGGGGATGGTGCTACCACGACCAAAGTGGCGCAGCAGTTTTCTCAGGGCTCGCTGAAATTTACCAATAACTCGCTGGACCTTGCGATCACCGGAGACGGCTTTTTTGCCTTGTCTCCTGAAATTGGTTCACGTGAATTAAGTTACACCAGAGCTGGCGCATTTAAGCTGGATAAAAGCAGCTATATTACCGACAACAATGGTAACTTTCTGCAAGGCTACCCTGTTGACCCTGCGACTGGGGATACAACGTCAGTCAGTTTAAGTACAACCTATCCAATTCAAATCCCTTCTACCGCTGGTGCGCCTAGAGCCTCCAGCAATGTATATGTGACCATGAACCTGGATGCCCGTCAAACCAACCCGACTGTGCCTTTTGATCCAACAGATTCAGCCTCTTACAATGCGACGACTTCAACCACTATCTACGACAGTTTGGGTGAGCCTCATGTGCTGACAATGTACTTCCGGCGCAATGACCCAGCAGCTCCAGCCGCCCCGACCAATGAGTGGCAGGTTTATGTGGTGATGGATGATAACGATGCGGTACCAGCAGCCGCTTCTGGCGGTGCATTGGCACCAAATGCAGCTATTGGTCCTGTGACCTTAGATTTTGATGCAAATGGCTTGCCTGAGGTTTCGCCATTTCCAAATGTGGTCTTAACAGCCGCAGGTTTGAATGACCCTGCAAACAGCTATCTGACCAATGGTGCTCAATTTACCAGTGATTTAAATATCCAGTTTCGTGATGAGTCAGGTAGTCGATCGCCTACTCAATATGCGTCCAAGTTTGAAGTGGGTAGTATGAGTCAGGATGGTACAACTGTAGGCCGTCTGACCAGCGTAGACATTGATGCCTCAGGCAAGGTGATGGCGTCTTATTCGAATGGCGATCAGACGTATCTGGCTCAGGTGGCGATGGTGAAGTTTGCTAACCCTCAGGGGTTAACCCAGATTGGTAACACCTCATGGAACGAGAGCCTGACCTCTGGTGAAGCATTAGCTGGTGAAGCCAACTCAGGCACCTTTGGGGCAATTAACAGCTCAGCCCTTGAGCAGTCTAACGTTAACCTGACCAACGAGCTGGTTGACCTGATTGCTGCCCAGCGTAACTTCCAGGCCAACTCGCGTGCGCTGGAAGTGAACAGCACATTGCAAACTACCATACTGCAGATCCGCTAATAGCTTGAGCGTCAAAAAAGCCACCTTCGCGTGGCTTTTTCTTTTTAAACTTCTTACTAAACAAAACATTACAAATGTGGCACTGCTCTTGCTTTGTAAGAGTTAAGCAAGCAGGAGATCCACTATGGACCGTGTACTTTATATCGCGATGAGTGGTGCCAAAGAAAATATGCATGGCATCAGCATCAAAGCCAATAACCTGGCCAACACAGGCACCACAGGGTTTAAAGCTGATTTGGAGCAAGCCCGGGCCATGCAGGCGTTTGGTGAAGGTTTACCAACCCGGGTGTTCTCGATGACAGAGCGGCCAGGTCAAAATTTTGACGATGGTGCTATCACCATGACAGAACGGGACCTGGACATTGCCCTCACAGGTAAGGGCTGGTTTGCCGTCCAGGATGCTGATGGCAATGAAGCCTACAGCAGAGACGGTAATCTGCAGTTAAGTGCCACAGGCGTGCTGCAGACTGCAGGTGGTCTGCCAGTGATTGGTGAACAAGGTGTGATCCAGTTGCCTTTGCCGGTGCAGAAAATGGAGATCGGCAAAGATGGCACTATCAGTGTCCGGCCTCAGGGCGCACCGGCAAACGTGATGGAACCCGTTGCCCGAATTAAATTGGTCAGTCCAGCCTTTGCCGATATTGAAAAAGGTTTGGACGGATTATTCCGTCGCAAGGATGGTGAAGTGGCAGAAGCCAATGCAACTGTCAGCATTCAAAGTGGCGCGCTGGAAACCAGCAACGTCAACGCGGTCGGAGAAATGACCCAAATGATTAGCCTGCAACGTCAGTTTGAAGTGCAGGTGAAGATGATGAAAACCGCCGAGGAAATGGATCGGCAACATAACCAGATTATGCGGATAATCTAGGGCTAAGCCCAGGAGGATTTTATGCATCCGGCTTTATGGATCAGTAAGACTGGCTTAGATGCCAAACAACGTGATATTTCGGTAATTTCCAACAACCTGGCCAACGCCAGCACTGTGGGTTTCAAAAAGAGCCGCGCTATCTTTGAAGACTTGCTGTATCAGAACGTGAATCAGCCAGGCGGGCGTTCATCACAAAACTCAGAACTGCCCAACGGCCTGATGCTGGGTGCTGGTACGAAAGTAGTGGCAACCCAGAAGAGCTTCAGTCAAGGCAACATGATCACCACTGACAACAGTCTGGATGTGATGATCCAGGGCCATGGCTTTTTCGAAGTTCTGATGCCTGACGGCACTATTTCGTACAGCCGCAATGGTCAGTTCACCACAGATGCCGATGGTAACCTGGTGACTTCCGGTGCTGGCTATCAGGTGCAGCCGAACATCGTGATCCCGGAAGACGCGCAGAGCATCACCATTTCGCAAGACGGCGAATTGTCAGTCCGTTTGCCTGGCCAGACCGATAACACGGTGCTTGGCCAGCTGACGCTGACTAACTTTGTCAACCCGGCTGGTTTAGAACCTATCGGTCAGAACCTGTTCACTCAGACCGCAGCAAGTGGCGACCCGGTGCAAGGCGTTCCGGGCTTAGAGGGGCGGGGCATACTGGTGCAAGGCGCGCTGGAAACCTCCAACGTCAATGTCACAGAAGAGCTGGTCAGTCTGATTGAAAGTCAGCGGGTTTATGAAATGAACTCCAAAGTAATTTCCACCGTCGACCAGATGATGGGAACCTTAATCCAGCAGCTGTAGGAGTAAGATCATGCGCGCTTTATTGCTTAGTGCAGTGGTGTTTGTGGCTTTGGCAGGCTGTGCATCGGGTTTTAAAGAACCGATGCCAGATGATCCGGCTTTTGCACCTTTACCACCAGAACCGGAAGCAGTGCCCATTTCGAACAATGGCTCACTCTTTGCGCAAGGTTTGTCGAATGGCTTGTATTCGGACAATAAGGCTCGCCGACCAGGCGATATCATTACAGTGGTGCTGCGGGAGAATACTCAGGCCACCAAGCAGGCGAAAACAGAATTCGGTAAAGACAGTTCTGCCAGCTTTGACCCCATGGTTGGCTTGGGTGGTCGCGACGTCAGCGTGTTGGGCAATACCTTGCAGTTTGGTGCCAATTCGACCAGCGACTTTAAAGGCGACTCGAAAGCAGACCAGAGCAACAGCCTGACCGGTAATATTTCTGTCAATGTGCTGCGGGTGATGGCCAATGGCAATCTGGTGATCCGTGGTGAAAAATGGGTCACCCTGAATACCGGCAAAGAGTTTATCCGGTTGACCGGCGTGATCCGTGCTGAAGACATTGATGCACAAAATACAGTAGCGTCGACCAAAATTGCCAATGCCCGTATTGAATACAGCGGCACCGGGTCGACTCATGGCGGACAAAGTCCGGGTTGGTTGAGTCAGTTCTTTACCAGCCTGTTGTGGCCGTTTTAACAGGAGTGACTGAAATGAAACTGGTTCAATTCGCGGTAGTCATATTGTCACTAAGCCTCGCGTTACCCTTGCAGGCCGCCAGGGTTAAAGACCTGGCGTCGGTGCAGGGCGTTCGCGCCAACCAATTAGTTGGTTATGGCCTGGTGGTTGGCTTGCCTGGTACTGGTGAACAAAGCCCTTTTACCGAACAAAGCTTTAAAACCATGTTGAGTAACTTTGGCATCAATTTGCCGGCTGGCATGAAAGCGCAAATTAAAAACGTAGCGGCTGTTGCTGTAAGCGCTGAACTGCCGGCCTTCGCTAAACCTGGCCAGACGCTGGATATTACGGTGTCATCGATGGGCAATGCCAAAGGGCTACGTGGTGGCACTTTATTACAAACCTTCTTAAAAGGTTTAGACGGCAATGTGTACGCGGTAGCGCAAGGCAGCCTGATTGTCAGTGGCTTGGGCGCGGAAGGCGCTGATGGTTCAAAGGTGGTGGTCAATACCCCGACCGTAGGCCGGATCCCAAATGGCGCCATTGTGGAGCGGGAAGTCATGACGCCGTTTGCCGAAGGCGACTTTATTACCTTTAACCTGAACAACTCCGATTTCACGACCGCCAAAACACTGGCGGAGACCATTAACCAGTTTATTGGTGAAGGCACTGCGCAGGCGCTGGATGCGGCCTCTGTGCAGGTCAGGGCTCCGCGTGACATGAATCAGCGGGTGTCTTATTTATCTACGCTGGAAAACCTGCAAATGGAACCGGCCAGCCAGTCGGCCCGTATCATTATTAATTCCAGAACCGGCACTATAGTGATAGGCAAGGATGTCCGTTTATTTCCTGCCGCCGTCACCCATGGTGGTCTGACCGTCACTATTGCTGAAAATCCGACCGTCGTTCAGCCGAATCCATTGGCGGGAGGCGACACAGCGGTTGAGCAAAACACCATCATCGATGTGCGTCCGGATAAATCACGGATGTTTAAATTTGACCCTGGTGTGACCTTGGATGATTTGGTCAGCACCGTCAATGCGGTGGGTGCTGCTCCCGGCGATTTGATGGCCATACTGGAAGCGTTAAAAGAAGCGGGTGCCATCCACGGTGAGTTGGTGGTGATCTAAATGAAACGCGTCGAACAACAGGTCAATTACCATGACCTTGGCAGCCTGCAGCAACTGAAAGCTAAATCGGCGCAAAATCAAAATGATGATGCGGCATTAAAGCAGGCGGCCAAACAGTTCGAATCAATTTTCATGAGTATGCTGCTGTCCAGCATGCGTAAAGCCAATGAAGCCTTTGAAGCTGATGGCATGATGAACAGTCAGACCACAGAGTTCTATCGGGATATGTACGACAAACAACTGGCGACTGAACTGTCTGAAAATGGCAGTCTGGGGCTGGCTGATTTGATAGTGCAGCAACTGAAGCCTCAGCAAGGCAAAAAAAGGGCGGAAGACGGGCAGTCGACAGAATTTAGAATGCCGCACGGGCGTGGTGGTGAAAGCCAATCGGTCGCCCAGGTGCAAAGTCTGGCTTCTAAAGCTACTCAGGCATTGCCTGAAGAGACGTCGTTTACCGTTCCAGTGCCATCAGCCGCTGCACCGACGCCGGAAAGCGACAGTGAAGCGGACTGGGATTTTTCTGAACCTGCAGAGTTTGTCCGCAAGTTGTTGCCAGCGGCCGAGCAGGCGGCGGCAAAACTTGGCCTGGAACCATTGGCATTGCTGGCGCAAGCGGCACTTGAGACGGGCTGGGGCCAGCGTATGTTCAAAACCGGGGAAGGCGAAAATAGCTTTAACTTCTTCGGCATTAAAGCCAATAACGGCTGGCAAGGCGATGTGGCCGTGGTGGACACGCTGGAATATCGCCAGGGTGTTGCGTCAAAAGAAAAAGCCCGTTTTCGGGCTTACAGTTCGCCGGAACAAAGCCTGAACGACTATGCTGATTTCATCCAGAATAATCCCCGTTATCAGCAGGCACTGGATGTCAGTAACAACCCTAAAGCTTATTTTCAGCAATTGCAGGCGGCGGGTTATGCTACCGATCCTAACTATGCACAAAAAATCTGGTCGGTGTTTAACAGTGACACCTTTAAACAGGCACGAAACCTGCTAGCAATTAAAAAGTCGTAAAGAAATTATGTTGGCTGCCGATAACGCAGCCTGGAGCCGGAGCCTGGTATGTCGGATAACTTGTTAAAAATTGGTACCTCAGCAATTTTGTCGAGTGCAGCCTTGCTGTCCACCACCAGTAACAATATTGCGAACGTCAATTCAGAAGGGTACACCCGGCAACGTACTGAATTCGAAGCTAATATTCTGGGTCTGGGCGTAGGTCGTGGCACCACAGAGCGCCTGGTGAACAGCTTTGCGTTAAAGCAATTGTGGCGTGATACCAGCGCAGTGGGCTATGCCAGTCAATATGTATCCGAGGCGAGCCGGGTGGATTCCTTGTTTGCTGACTCATCCAACAGTATTTCAACCGGCATTTCGAATTTATTTACCCAGTTGCAGACGGCAATTAACGACCCGTCCAGTAGTGCTGCCCGTCAACTGGTGATTGGTGGCGCACAGACGCTTTTAAACAAATTCAGTACCTTGTCCAGTCAGGTGCTGGACCAGGGCACTTATGTAAATGAACAGCTGTCTGTCTATGCACAGGAAGCGAATTCATACATCAACTCCATTGCCACCTTAAACCGTGAAATTCTGAATTACGGCACCAACCCGGCAAAGCCACCACCACTGGATTTATTAGACAAACGTGACGAAACCATCCGCAAATTATCTGAGCTGATGGACATCCAGGTACTGGATGCATCCAACGGTGAGAAGCAGATATTTATGGGCACAGGGCAATCCCTGGTGATGGAAGACGGTAAATTTAATTTATTTAATGTATCGGGCAATCCGGATCCGAAGCGTCAGACGCTGCAGCTGCAGGTGAATGGCAAAAGCAGCATAGTCTCCAGCGTTGATGAAAATGATATCGGCGGCAAAATTGGTGGTTTATTGAAGTTCCGCTCGGACATTCTGGAGCCAGCGCAACTTCAGCTTGGTCAGCTGGCCGTGACCTTTGCAGACGCCTTTAACACGCAAAATAAACTCGGTATGGACGGCGATGGGTTAATAGGGCAAGACATCTTTAAACTGCCGGCCTTCTCCGGCTTGCCTTATACAAAAAATGTCGGCACAGGCACAGTGTCTGGTACTTTCGTTCCGACACTAGGCACGGAAGTGCCTGCTAACAATTTTAAGGTTGTGTTCTCCAGCGCTACTCAATTTACCGTTCAGGCGGTCGATGCTGAAGGGAATGTGATCAGTACCAGACCAGAACCGCCAGCGACGGATTACACCTTGACTGGCGCAGGTCCTTATACCTTTACGTCATCTGGAACCGAAGATTTATTTGGCCTGGAATTTACTATCACAAACGGCGGTACCGCCTTTGCTGCCGGCGATGCATTCCTTCTAAAGCCTTTGGCCGATGCAGCTGCCAATGTAGAGTTAGCCACTAACAGACCGAATGCTATCGCGCTGGCGTCTCCTCTGGTCGGTGATAAGGCGGTCACTAATTTGGGCAATGCGCAGGTCGAAGGTATTCAGGTCAGCAGTATAGGTGGCGCCACTGATTTGCTGAGTGCTCCTTCAACCTTCAACTCAGGTCAGCCACTGACTATTACCTACTTAGGGGGCAACCAATTTGAAGTGAATGACAATAATGGCACCACAGAAACCTATACCTTCCCAAGCAACAACTACGATGATTTTCTGAGCAATTTCCCTTCGTTTGCCAATGCAGGTTTTGACTTTTCCATCAGTGGCGTGCCGACGGCAGGGGATACCTTTACCATTGATTACAATGTCGGCGGCTTTAAAGATAACCGCAATGGTTTGTTGCTCGGCCAGCTACAGAATTCTGATACGGTACGAATTTCTGCAGAAAACATTCCCAATGCCGATAAGTATCAAAGCTTCACTCAGGCGTATGGCAGTATGGTGGGTTATATCGGCGAACGGACCAGTCAGGCCAAGATCAATCTGAGTGCGCAATCGGCACTGTTAGAACAAACATCGGCCTGGAATGAGTCCCTGTCAGGCGTTAGCATGGATGAAGAAGCGGCGGACTTAGTGAGGTTCCAGCAAACGTATGCTGCAGCAGCAAAAATTCTGTCAGCATCGCAGTCGATTTTTGATACGTTGTTGCAGGCAACGAGGTAAGTATGCGCATAACATTTAATATGCAATATAATCAAGGGATTAACTCAATAACTTCAACGCAGGAGCGCTTACTGAAAGCATCTGCGCAACTTGAGAAGCAAACCCGGATCCTGACACCATCAGACGACCCTTCGGGGTCTGCCCGGGCCATTTCCCTCGAGCAAAACATTCAACAGACTGCACAGTTTCAGGTGAATAACCAAGCGGTTAAAAATAGTCTGACCCTGCAGGAAACGGTTCTGAGTAATATCAAAGGGGCCATCCAGGATGCCAGGACCTTAACTTTGTCACTGGGAAATGGATCCTATGACCCGGACGATAGGGAAGCGGTCACCAGCCAGTTAACGGCAATTCGCGACCAAATCTTCGACCTGATGAATAGCCGTGATGAATTAGGCGGATATTTATTCTCAGGTTATAAAGATCAGACCCAGCCTTATGAGTACAACAGTGCGACAGGCAAATATGAATTCAGAGGGGATGAAGGGGTTAAAGAGTTACAGGTCGGTTTATCTGTCACTATTCCTGCCAATGCCAGCGGTAAAAACGTATTTGATGGCGTGGATAAGCGTTTTACTACCACGACGCCGACAGTCAATGCGCCTGTAACCGCGGCACAGGTAGATGTGTCTAACCAAAGTGTGTATGACAGCTTTTTCCGGGCTAATTACAGTGGCTTGCCAGCCGCCGATAACTCGGTGAGGGTTGCGTTGGTTGCTGGTGTACCTGATACCTATGAAGTCTATGTTGGCGGCAGTGCGACACCTGCGGCAACCGGAAATTATACGCCTGGCCAACCGGTAAATTTTGCTGGTTTGGAAATAGAAGTCACAGGCGCTGCAGTAGGTGGTGATGTCACTTTTAATATGGCTGCGCCAGAAAAGACCAATATTCTGGACTCGCTGACTGAACTGATTAATCAGGTTAATTCGGGGATTTCAGGCGATGTACTTGCTGCGCAGGTCTCTGACAGTATCGTCGAGTTGGATAATTCCAGCCTGAAAATAGGCTCAGCGCAATCCCTGGTTGGTGGACATATTAATATCCTGGATAGTATTTATGGTGGTAATGAAGATTTGCAAATTGCGACGAAAAGCCATAAAGCCAGTATTGTAGAAGTCGATTATGTGACTGCTATTACCAACATCACAAAAGAAGAAACAGCTTTGCAGGCTGTCCAAGCCACCTTTAGTAAAATCACAGGCATGAGCCTGTTCGATTACATTAGCTAAACATTTTCTTTTAGAAATAACAAAAAAGCGCCTACCAGGGCGCTTTTTTGTTATTTCTTATTTTTATCTATAACTATCAATTGATTAAGATTTTCTGCAACTCCCTAAAGTTTGGCCATTCCGCACCGATACAACATATAGAGAACCAGAAAAGTAAAGGTTTAGTTATGTTATTCAAGTGATCCCTCTTTTTGCCACTTTTCTCTAAGGGGCTAGAGCAGTTCCAATCGGGAAATAGTGTTAATCGCTGATACAGGTCATTGCTATCTGCGGCATATGTACGTTGTCTTTCAGGCATTTATTTGCCTGTAGTTCAGAGTATTTTGCCACGTGCAGGCAGCAAACTGCCGACGTTTCTTTGTGCCTGAATGGTTCGATTCAGGGTTGGCGTCGGGCTAAATAAGAGATCTGTATGGGTGCATGAAGGGATGATCAAAGTGGTGTTGTACGCGGAGGCGGCGTGGAGAGCGCCCCCTGAACGAAAGGGGTAGTTTCAGGGGGCGCGATTCCAGTGACTTCAAGCGGAGGCTATTGCTTAGAGTTCCTGGTGCGTCAATTACCCGACGGGTGATTGGCACATAGGGATTATGCGATTTACGTGCCACTTTGTCTCTGATAGTTGCAGGGCATTGAGCTGGATTATTTTGGTATTACCTAAATAGCCGGCTGAGGCATTGTTTTGCCTAATTTCTAATATTTTTATCTTTTAAGATCAGATGGATAAGTGGTAGCGGCAGAAAGTGGCAGTAAAAATTTTTCTAAAGGAAATTCTTTGCCGTCCGATAACCTGTTTAAGCCGGTGACAAAAGTTGTCCGGTGTCACTACCTAACCGATAGATTGAGGGTGTAACTATGGCCTTATATGTCAATACCAACGTCAGCTCATTAAATGCACAGCGGCAATTAATGGGCTCAGGCAACCAACTGGATCAAGCATTCCAACGCTTATCCTCTGGTTACCGAATCAACAGTGCCCGCGACGATGCCGCCGGCTTACAAATCACTGACCGTCTGAATTCACAAATTCAGGGTTTGCAACAGGGTAACCGTAATGCCAACGACGGTATCTCTCTGGCGCAGACTGCTGAAGGTGCGATGAACGAAGTGACCAGTATGTTCCAGCGTGTACGTACTCTGGCGTCACAAGCGGCCAACGGTTCGAATACAGACGAAGACCGTTTGGCTATTCAGGAAGAAATTCAGTCACTGATGACCGAAGTAAACCGTATCGCAAAAGACACCACCTTTGGTGGTACTAATTTGCTGGACGGTACCTATGAAGCCAACTTCCAGGTCGGTGCTGACGCTGTACAAACCATCGGCTTTTCCATGAAAAACGTGGGCGGTTCAGCAAACTCCCTGGTTGCCAATGGTGGTTTCACCTTATCAGGTATCGCAGGTATCGCCAGCGCTGTAACAGGCAAGACTTTAGGTTCTCTGGCTGCCGGCGTGAGTGATGTCGGTGGTACTCAAAGCGCGAGCTCTTATACCTTTGCAAGCGTCTTTACCAAAGATATCAGCGTATCCAGCCAAGGTAATGCTCAGGCTGTGTTGGCAGGTATGGATGCATTGATTGCTGTTGTGGATAAAAAGCGTGCAGAGCTGGGTGCGGTGCAAAACCGTTTCCAATCCACAATCAACAACCAATCCAACATTGCCGAAAACCTGTCGGCAGCAGCGTCACGTATCAAAGATGCGGATTTTGCGGCTGAAACTGCAAAACTGACGCAGTTCCAGATCCTGCAACAAGCCAGCCAAACCATTTTGGCCCAAGCCAACCAGCGCCCTCAGGCTGCGTTGAGCTTGTTAGGTTAAGCTTTTAAATCTCTCTTATTCTCTCTCTCAATCTCTCAGTCGAAAGCCGCGCTTAGCGCGGCTTTTTTTATTGGCAAATTATTGCCTGCGGCAATGCCGTTTTAGGCAATAAAATTCCGCCAAATTTTTATTTAAGTTATTGATTTTAATGGGAAAAAATTAATTTAAAATTTTTTAAAGTTATTTTCTGAGGCGCCGTTATAAAGGGTGTCCGGAGGTGAGAGACCGGACATCGAGAGAGCAAAATGGTTGGGGGTGAGAGCCCAACCGCTTTGTAAAAAATGAGATGAGGAGAGTTTAAAATGCCATTATTTGTTAATACTAACGTCAGTTCGTTAAACGCCCAACGCCAGTTAATGAGTTCAGGTTTGGGTCTGGACCAAGCATTCTTAAGATTGTCATCCGGCTTCCGGATCAACAGTGCGGCAGATGATGCGGCAGGTTTACAAATCACTGACCGTCTGCAATCGCAGATTATGGGTTTACAGCAAGGTAACCGTAACGCCAATGACGGTATCTCGTTAGCACAGACTGCTGAAGGTGCGATGAATGAAGTGACCTCGATGTTTCAGCGCGTTCGTACTTTGGCCCAACAAGCCGCCAACGGTTCGAACACTGACGAAGATCGGATCGCTATTCAGGAAGAAATCCGCGCTTTAATGAAAGAGGTCAACCGTATTGCTTCTGATACCACTTTCGGTGGGCAAAACCTGCTGAATGGTAATTATGAAGCCAATTTCCAGGTCGGGGCCGATGCAGTGCAGACTATCGGTTTCTCGATGAAGTATGTCGGCAATAGTGCCAACACAATGACTGCCAATGGTGGCTTTACCTTGTCGGGCATTGCAGGTATTGCCAGTGCGGTGACAGGCAAAGCACTGGGCACTTTGGCTGCCGGTGTGAGTGATGTAGGTGGCGTGCAGGATGCGACCGCTTATACCTTTGCGAATGTGTTTCTGGCAGACAGTATCAGCGTATCCAGTCAGGGCAACGCCCAAGCCGTGTTAGCCGGTATGGATTCATTAATTGCGGTTGTTGACAAAAAACGTGCTGAATTGGGTGCCGTACAAAACCGCTTTCAATCAGCCATCAATAACCAGGCGAATATTGCCGAGAATCTGTCGGCAGCCCGTTCACGGATTAAGGATGCCGATTTTGCGGAAGAAACTGCAAAACTGACAAAAAACCAAATTCTGCAGCAAGCCAGCCAGACCATTCTTGCTCAGGCCAATCAGCGGCCTCAGGCAGCATTAAGCTTGCTGCAAGGTTAATTATTCATTAATTAACACCTCTTATTTATTCCCATCTCCTTCTCCCGCTCAGGGCAACCTGAGCGGGAGTTTGTTTTTTTAGAGCTAAAAATAAAAAATAAATCGTTATTTTTCATTCGGTTGAGTATTTTTATTGAATTTTTTCAAAATAATATTAAAGCCTTTAGAGATGTTGCCGATACACAGCTTAGAGGACTTGTATCAGGTGCTCACCAGGATCGGATCTGTCACTTAGGGGTAGGAGGCAGGCCTGATTAACTAAAAATAAAGCGGAGGCAATCATGGCTTTATATGTAAACACTAACGTCAGTTCGTTAAATGCTCAGCGCCAATTGATGGGCTCAGGTAGTCAGTTAGACAAAGCGTTCCAGCGTTTATCGTCTGGTTATCGTATCAACAGCGCGTCAGATGATGCGGCAGGCTTGCAGATTAGTAACCGTCTGACTGGACAGGTTAATGGTCTGAACCAGGGGATCCGTAACGCGAATGACGGTATCTCTTTGGCGCAAACCGCTGAAGGTGCAATGAATGAAATTACCAACTCCTTCCAGCGGGTCCGGACTCTGGCTTCTCAGGCTGCTAACGGTTCTAATACAGACGAAGACCGTCTGGCTATTCAGGAAGAAATTCAGGCATTAATGACTGAAGTAAACCGTATTGCAAAAGACACTACCTTCGGTGGCACTAACTTGCTGGATGGTACCTATGAAGCCAACTTCCAGGTCGGTGCTGACGCGGTGCAGGCGATCAGTTTTTCAATGAAAAGCGTCGGCGGATCTGCAAACTCATTAGCTACAAATGGCGGCTTCACTCTGTCTGGTATTGCCAATATTGCAAGTGCGGTAACCGGAAAAACTCTGGGTACTTTGGCTGCAGGTGTCAGTGATGTCGGTGGTACTCAAAGTGCGAGCTCTTATACCTTTGCAAGCGTCTTTACCAAAGATATCAGCGTATCCAGCCAGGGTAATGCCCAGGCTGTGTTGGCAGGTATGGATGCATTGATTGCTGTAGTGGATAAAAAACGTGCAGAGCTGGGTGCGGTGCAAAACCGTTTCCAATCCACAATCAACAACCAATCCAACATTGCCGAAAACCTGTCGGCAGCAAATTCCCGTATTAAAGATGCGGACTTTGCGGCTGAAACGGCAAAGCTGACACAAAATCAAATCCTGCAACAAGCCAGCCAGGCCATTCTGGCTCAGGCAAATCAGCGCCCTCAGTTAGCACTGAGTCTGCTAGGCTAATACAGACGATGAGGGAAGGGGACTGCCTTTCCCTCAAGTTAAGGAGGCGGTATGGTGAATGTTGGTGCAAGTTTTGCAGGAAAAATTCCCGCTTCAGGTCTGGAGCTTGGTCTGAAAGAGAAAGCTCAAGAGCTGCCGATAAGTGTCAGACGGCAACCTTCTGACCTGGCAGTGACGGATGCCGCGGAAAAAAAGGTGACTGATGACTCCAATCGGAATAAAGATGTCAGTGACTTAGTGCAGGCAGTAGACACCGTGAACCAAAAATTGCTGGTGAAATCTACCAATCTTGTATTTGAATTTGATGATGTGCAGGACCCTCCTATCGTCAAAGTTGTGGATAAACACAATGGTGACGTGATTCGCGAAATTCCTTCCAAAGAATTACGTGAAATTGCTAAGGCTTTAAACAGCATTGCCGATAACTTAAATGGAAGTGCTGGCATTTTAGTGGATGAGCAGCTTTGAGTGTGTGTACAACGTGAGTAAGATTAGAGGATTACAAATATGGCGACCATTACAAGTGCTGGGGTCGGATCCGGCTTGAACCTGGAAGATATTATTTCCTCAACCTTACAAGCTGAGTATCAGCCAAAAGCAGAAAAGTTAAGTAAAACCGAATCATCTCTGAAAGTTCAGCTGACGGGTTTAGGTGCGATTAAATCTGAGATGGCCAAACTGCAAGAAGTGATGAAGGAGTTATCTAAACCGGCAACCTTCGAAAACAGAACGGCTTCAGTAAGGCAGCCTGATAATTCAACGTCTTTAGGTGATCTGGTATCTGTAACCAGCTCAACGACTGCCACACCAGGTTCGTTCCGCGTCGAAGTAGAACAATTGGCTAAAGGCAGTCGGGCTGTGTCTGGCGCCGGTTCTACTTTTACATCTGCATCTGACGTCGTGACCGCCAGCGGCGGCAAGCTCACCTTCGAAGCTGGAGACAAATCGTTCTCTATCGATGTGGCTGCAGGTGCCACACTCGAAGATATTCGCCAGCAAGTCAACAAGTCCAAATCGAACTTTGGCATCAGTGTCAATATCATCAACACAGGAACTGAATCTCAGCTGGTGGTGACGTCAAATATCACTGGCGCTGGGAACGATTTAAAAATCACCAGCGACACTGCCGAAATGGACAAAATTTCAACTGAAGCTTTTGGTGGTGGAGCTGGAGGTTTAGGCATTGCAGTTGCCGACCAGGCGAAAGATGGCATTATTAAAGTGGACGGCTTGGCGATTACAAGTTCCAGCAACACGTTTAAAGACGCCGTGCAGGGTTTAACGATTAAAGCTTTACGTGAAAGCGAAGCCGATGAAACGGCTAAAGCCACGATAGATTATGATAAAACGGGTGTAGCCTCTAAAATCGATTCATTTATCACGGCTTATAACAATGTGATTGAAACTATCAATCAGCAATCGCTGACGGTTAGCTCTCCCATGTATGGTGATGCCACAGTGCGTGCCATGAAGGATCAGATGATTAATGCGTTTTCTACCATTGTGAAGGGTGAAGGCGATTATGAATCTTTGTTGGATATTGGCATTGGCTTGAATTCCAGTAACAAGTTAGAGAAGAAAAACACGGTGCGAAGTATAGGGACTGCTTTAGATGAGCAGTTTGCTGATGTGGGGGCTTTGTTTACAGCTAAAGGCGGCGTCGCTGAAAGTTTCACTAAAATGTTATCTGGTTATGTTGATGGCGGCGGAGTCATTAAAAACCGTCAGGACGACATTAATTCTGAGTTACGTGATCTCGAAGATGACAAAGAAAACTTGGACTACCGGATGACGATTATGGAAGCGAACCTTCGCAAAAAGTATTCAGCGCTGGATACATTGATTGCGAAGATGAATAGTACCAATAACTACCTGACATCTCAGTTAGCATCACTTGCTAATATTAAGTCGTAATTGGAGAGGATCATGTACGGGAATAAAGTTAAACAATATCAGCGTGAAGCTTTGAAAAGCCGGCTTGCCAGCGCAGATCCATATGAAATTATCAAACTGTTAATGGATGGCGCCATTGAAAGTATGAAGATCGCCAGAATTATGATTGAACAACGTGAGTTTGAAGGGAAGAGTAAAGCTATTTCCAAAGCCAGCAGTATTATCGATTCATTAAGAGTCAGTCTTGATCATTCGGTCGGTGGGGACATGACGGAAAATTTAGCCGCCCTGTATTTTTATATGGTCAGACGCCTCACCGACGCCAGCGTACAAAACGATGTGAGTATTATTGATGAAGTAGTGGATTTATTGTCCACAATTAAATCGGCTTGGGATTCCATTCCTGAAACTGCCCGTATGGAAGCTTATGCAACCAGAGAAAACGAATTGGGTATGGTGAGTGGATAAATCTGCGCTGCTTACTGAACAAATCCGGCTGTTTTTTGCTGCGGTTGAACAGGAACATTATGAGCAGGCCGCAGCCCATCTTGAGCAAATCAATCTTGTTATCCACAGTATTGATTTTTCAAAGGTTTCTAAGAGTGAGCAGTTGCAAGAGCTACTCACTGGTTTGAGTTCAGATTTATCTTCCAGTTCTTCCCGACTTGTTGTTATGCTGAGCGACATTGTTGATCAGCTGCGCCCCAAAAATAGCTCAACAGATTTGTCGGATGGGGTTGTCTACAGGAAACACCATGGAAAATTTTGAGAAAGAGCTTGCTGAAGTGCAGCGGCGTCTTGATAAAATTAAACAACTACAAAAACAAGAAGAAGAATTCAAGCAACAATCCGAGATTAGGTTTAACGCTAATTTGGCGGCGTTAAAAAAATATTATCCGGATGTCTATCGGCAGGTCGTTGATTATACACCTAAGCCAGGTTTTTCCTTGCTGGTCTCTGAATCTGGTGTCGGCAATTTCGTACCTAAAGACCTTTCGGTCCCAGTCTATTCTCAAATTGACCCTATCGCTCAGGTACAAGAGCAAGTCAGGCAAAACGTCGATAAACCTCTGTTTGGTCGGGCTGCGTTGTATAAAAAAGGGGCGTCATCGGCAGACAAGCGAATTCATATTCAGTATATGAATCGGTTGTCGACAAAGATTGCAGACCTTACCGCAGAATCAAAAGAGCCTTTAATTCAGCAATTACCGCAACATTTTCCGAGCTTTTTGAGCTTTGGTATTGGCTTGGGCTATCATTTGCCAATGCTGCTGGCAGAACACGTATTTGATTACATTTTTTTGTGTGAGCCTGACTTTGAATTGTTCTATGCCAGTTTGTTTTGTACTGACTGGGGGGCGTTATTTGAGATAGCTGAGAAAAACAACTCCAGCATGTTTATGCTGATTGGTGTGTCTTATCAGGACTTTTTTCAGAAGATTATTGAGCTGACTGCTGCGGTCGGTGCTTTTTCCATTATCAACAGCTTTTGCTATCAGCATTACCCTTCTGAACAAATAAACCAGTCGATAGCGAATTTCTTTCGTAACTTCTACCAAGTGCAATTAGGTTTTGGTTTTTATAATGATGCGACCACTGGGTTAGCGCATGCAGTTCGAAACTCACGTAATCACGCGCATTTCTTTATCAAAAACAAAGCGCTAAAACCCCACAAAGGAATTCCTGCTTTTGTGGTCGGTAATGGCCCTTCGCTGGATGAAAGTATTGAACTAATTCGTGAGTACCAGGATAAAGTCATTATTTTTGCCGCAGGGACTGCGCTGCAATCCTTGATGAATGCGGGCATCAAGCCGGATTTCCATGTCATTGTTGAACGGACGCTAAGCGTTTATCAGGTTCTTACCAATACGACCACCGATGACATGCTGTCGGATATGAATTTACTTTCAGTGGAAGTGGTCTATCCGGACACGCTAAACCACTACAAATGGGCCGGTTTGGGTCTGAAAGGGCCGGAAGCTTCCACTGTATTTATGCAAATGCTGCATTATGCCAAAACCAGAAAACTCTTAACGGCGTTGCCTTTTGCTGGCCCTCTGGTGTCCAACACGGCGGCTACGTATGCCTGCGAGCTTGGGTTTGAGGAGGTGTATTTGTTTGGCGTAGATAATGGATACCCAATGGATAAATCCAAAAGCCATTCGTCATTAAGTATTTACTCAAACGAAAAATATGCCGGTCGTTATAAACCAAACCCTCATGCTATTTACCCTTTGGAAGGGAATCTGGACGGATCAGTGCTCGCCACTGATTTCATGGCTATTTCAAAAGTTCAGCTGGACAATCTGTTTCTTAGTCATAAAGAGGTGACTGCCTATAAAGTTGGTTCGGGGGCAAAGTTACGTGGCGTCACACCATTAGCCATTGACGACGTCATTATTTCGTCACGATGCAAGGATAAGAAATGGGTGGTTGAGCGAATTAAGTCTGATTTTTTCCACAAATCCGAGGTATCAGAACAAGACGAAAAGCTGCTGGCATTTAAAGAATTCGATAATCTGGTCGCTTACCTGCTTGAGATAGGCAATCGGCAGATTCACTCGAGAAAAGATGCGGCAGATGTTCTGAAAGCACAGTCACGGGTGGTATTTTCTTACAAGGACTCGGTATCAGCTCATTTATTTCATGTGGTTAAAGGAACATTGCTGTATTTCCATTGCCCTTTGATCACTTTGTTGTATACCTATGAAAATGATGAACAAACCCTCGCATGGTTTAAAGAAAGCTTCGCGATTTGGATGGAGTTTCTGCAGGCGATTCGTTCAGATTTTCCGGAAAACTGGTATAACAGATGTGAAAGCAAGTTGTGGGTTCCGCCAGCAGCCGAACCTGCTAAAAGTCAGTAAAATTGTCCATAAGGATATGATTTGTAATGAAACTCAGTGTTATTGTTCCGGCCTATAACCTGTCACCTTTTATCCTTGAGTGTTTGTTGAGTTTATTGAGCCAGAAAACCACTTTTGATTATGAAGTGTTGGTATGCAATGACTGTTCACCAGACAATACACTGCATGTTATTCACTATCTGGCCGCTGATTTTCCTCAGTTAAAGATTTTAAATAATGAAACTAACCAAGGGCTGGTTGGGACCATGCGCAGGCTGTTGCAGGAAGCAACAGGTGATTATATTGCCTATCTGGATGGTGATGACGTCGCTCTGCCAGGAAAGCTGCAGCGTCAGGTTGATTATTTAGACCAAAATCCCTCATGCGCGCTGGTGTACCATGAATCCGATGTATTTGACGCCAAAACGGGCAAGACACTGAAACTGTTTAGCCGGGATTATTACAATGCTGCCTATGTTCCTCAGCGCTCGACCATGAGTGATTTGATTAAGTACTCTGTGTATTTACAGGCCAGCAGTGTCATGTTCAGGCGTCACTCGGATTTACTCAATGCGCTGGATCACGGTAACCGTATTATCTGCGATTTCCCATGGCATATTATGAATGTTGGGTTTCTAAAAGGCAGCATCGACCGAATTGACGATGTGCTGGGGCGTTATCGCATTCATGCTCAGAGCTTTGGTGGTCAAACTCAGGTGGATCCGGGACGTAGGATAAAAGTCGCAGATGAAATGGCGGCTGCGTGCCGGCTGGGAGAACGTTTCGGGGTGGCAGGGCAGGTTATTCAGCAGGGCGTGAACCATATTTATTTTTCTACCGCTTTGTATTTCCTGAAGCTGGGTGAATATACGTTGTTCAGCCAAATGATTGAACGCTCGGTGCAGGATGAACTGTATTTTGATCAGCGGCATCGGCTGGCGTATCTGAACAGAGCCAACCCTGAGCTGGTCCGGCAAGAGCTGGGGTTCCATTGATGACTCCGTACCAAGCTGTTGTCGTTGGCGCAGGTTTATCTGGTGCGGTAATGGCAGAACGCATGGCCAGTCAACTGGGCTGGCGGGTGCTGGTGCTGGAACAGCGGCCACATTTGGGTGGCAACTGTTACGACGAATACGATGATGCCGGTGTGCTGGTGCATAAATATGGTCCGCACCTGTTTCATACCGACAAACAGCAAGTGTGGGATTATTTATCGCAGTTCACGCAGTGGCGGCCGCACGAGCACAGGGTACTCAGCCAGATTGACGGCCAGTTGCTCCCCATTCCATTTAATCTGACTAGCATCAGGCTGAGCTTCGATAAAAACGAGGCAGAAGCCATGATTGCAGAACTCATAGGCCGGTTTGGTCTGGATGCGCGGGTGCCGATACTGCAACTCAGGCAAGAAACCAGCCCCTTGCTACAACGTCTGGCAGAGTTTATCTATCAGCGTGCCTTTGTTAATTACACTAGTAAACAATGGGGGGTAAGGCCTGAAGCCATTTCTGCGGCTGTCACTGCCCGGGTGCCAGTTGTGGTTAGCACTGACGATCGCTACTTTACTGACCCCTGGCAGGCGGTGCCGGCCGATGGTTACAGCGCGATGATTAGCAGAATATTGCAGCATCCGGCGATTGATCTTCAGCTCAGTACGCCGATGACAGACAGGCTGCAGCTCGATATCGCGAACGGCAAGGTCTGGCTCGATGGCGAGCCTTTTGCCGGTATAGTGGTCTACACCGGCATGATTGACCAGTTGCTGCCGGGCGAGGCGCCGCTGCCATATCGCTCCTTGCGGTTTGAGCATCAACATCTGGCGCAGCCACAGTTTCAGTCAGCGACCACGGTCAATTACCCAAATGAAGAAGCTTATACCCGCATCACTGAGTTTAAACATCTGACCGGGCAGCAGCATGCCGGTACCAGCATTGTGTACGAGTATCCCTGTGATTATCAGCCAGAGCAGGGGTTGGAGCCGTATTACCCGATTTTTACGGACGAAGCACAACAGCGTTATCAGCAATACCGCGCCAGGCTGGCCGAATTTCCTCAGTTAATTGCGTTGGGGCGGCTGGCAGAATACCGCTACTTTGATATGGATGATGCGGTGGATAATGCGTTAGAGCAGTTTAACAAGTTACGATTGCAATGGACGGGTGAGGGAAGCAAAGCATGAGTATTCCTAAGCTTGCTGCATTAATGACCACCTATAATACTGCTCCTTATGTACAGGCAACTATTGATTCTGTATTAGCGCAAAGTTTTACTGATTTTGAACTGGTGATTGTTGATGACGGTTCTAGTGATGAAACTGTGGACCTGATCCGCCGCTATCAGGATCCAAGAATCAGGCTATATTGCCGCAGTGAAAATAAGGGGGTTGGTTATTCGTTGCAGGAAGCGTTGCAGTATGTCCGTTCACCTTATGTCATCAAGGTAGACTCTGACGACCTTAGTCACCCTGAGCGTTTTGCTAAACAACTGCAGTATCTACAGGCCAACCCGGAATTGGCTGTCGTGAAGTGTTATATAGAAGCCTTTGCTGAATCGGATGATCCGGAAACACTTGAACGACTTGTGACCCGACAGAGAGATTACGCTGTAGCCAATCAAATCAATTCAGAACATCTGATTTCAGAAAATCTGCCACGCTGGCTTTGCGTGGAGCATACCAGTTATTGTGCTCAAACTGCGGCTATCCGGGCAGTCGGTTATCTTGATCAGCGTTTGTGCGAAGATTATTCGTTGTTCTACAGACTTCATGAGCAAGGCTATCGATTCGGCTGTGTGCCAGAGTTTTTGGTACAGGTTCGGGTTAACCCGCAATCCGTCACTGCTCAAGTGAATACGGAACGATTACGCTCATGGTTCGGTTGCGTGTTCGATATGAAGTTTAAAAGGATTTTGCAGCTTAAAGGCGATGTATCGGGCGTCGCTATCTATGGTAGTGGCGGACTTGCCCGGCTTATGTACCAAATATTAATCCAACATGATATCGCTGTACTGAACTTTATCGAGCAGACAGAAAAAGCTCCGATCGACATTGATGGCCAGCAAATACCGGTGCTGGCTTTGCATCATTGCCTGCAGCAGAAAATTGTCATTGCGGCGCAACCAGTCCGGTTGCAAGTAATGCAGCAACTGAACGGGCTAGGCCTGACAGAATGGCGTGATTTTATGGTGATTGCTTAGCTTCGGAGCAGTCAGTTTGTATCCGCAGATGTAATGGTTGGTGATAGGAACATTCAATGGAAAAAACACCATTTATCAGTATTGTGTTACCAACGCGGGATCGAGCAAAGCTAGTTGAGCAATGTTTGACATGCATAAAACAACAAGATTTTGCAGATTATGAAGTGATTATTTCCGATAATCCAGTTGCAGAAAGTTGTTCTGAAGTGGTTGCCCCATTTCTATCTGACCCGCGTTTTAAATATTTCAGACAGCCGCAACCTGTATCTATGCCAGACAACTGGGAGTACGCCGCTGAACAAGCGACTGGTGAGTACGTTACGGTAATCAATGAAAAATTTATGTTTAGGCCTGACGCTTTTTCCGTTATACAGCGCCTGGCAAAGGATAGAAACCCCGACATTATCAGCTGGCAATTTGACTATTTCGAGCTGTGCGATCATGAAAAGATCACGGGAAGCTACCATCCACTGTTAAAACCAGTTGAACCAAGTTGTTACTCTGCAGAAATTGAACTCAAACGTCGCCTCGATTTTATTGAACCTTTGTTTAGCCGACACCAGCAACATAAAAACGGGTACGGAAAAATATACTCGGGCTGTGTAAAGAACGATATTGTTCGCGAGGTCAGAGCATTGTATGGCAGAGTGTTTATGCCAATGAGTCCCGATTTTACTTCAATGATTTGCTTTTTGAATCTGAGCGAGAATTGTATTGATGTCGGTCAAAGTTTAATGCTGGTCGTTAGCGGTTCCAATATATCCAACGGAGTCACAACACTAAAATCGGTTAGAGCTTTCAAAAAATTCATCCAGGAAACAGTGCCTGATTTTGACCACTATCGGAGCAGCCTTGTGATTGCTGATTTTTGGGTAGGGCATTCAGTATTCATTGCATCAGATTATCAGCGGATGAAGGATATTTTTGATAAGGGAAAAATATCGAACATGCAGTTAGGTATTGCATCGTTGGTGGGCTGGGCCAAGGAAGAGCTTCATCTTGTCGAAGACTGGGGGGATGAAGACCGCACGCACTTTGAATCCGTGTTAACTGATTTTTATAGTGGGCTCACGCAGTCCGAGCGTAATTTGGTTGATAATATTGCTGTAGAGAATGAACACCATAGAGCTGCCTGTTCGCGTGAAATCTATCATTCAGGTCTGGCGAAAGCAGATTATTTTATTGAGGGTATCAGCGCCAGACAACTTGCAGAACTGCACTGGCTAAAAAAGGTTGCATTGCCAAGACGTAATGTAGGTTTAGAAGAACTAACGGTCTCAGAGGCTGTTGATTATTTATACCAATACAACAAAGAGTCCAGAAAGATACTGGGACTATTATAATGTTGGATGATGACGCTAGTCAGTTAACAAGGGTGCTCGCCAAACTATGTTTGCGTCTTGAATTATCGCTGCAAGGTAGTGATGAGCAATTACTCGACAGTTTGCTGCATTATTATTGTGATTTACTGCAGGTGCGCGCCCTACAAAGGCCTCAATGTGGAATTTGGCTGCAACCCAGTACAGTAGCCCACCAGTTAATGCCGCTGCTGGCCGAATTGACGCAGTCAGATCAGGTTGACGTGCTGGTCATTATTTCTATTACCGATGCGAGCGAACATTCAGAATGGTTGCTGCGACAAGGCTGGTGTGACTATCCATTGTTAGTCTGTCATGATAGCCAATTTGGCCGGCTGACGGCCTTACAACTATTGTTTGCGCAGGAGTCGATTTTCACGGTCCGGCATAGCTGGCCTTGTGAGCTGATTAAAATTGGTTTACCACATGGCGTCGATATACCGCTGAAAAAGACGCTGACAGAGTACGGTGGTTGTCTGGAATTTGATTATGTATTAAGCGCCAGACCGCAACCGCTGATGCCGTCAGACAGTTTTGTCAATCGGTATCCATCAACCCTGCGTCAGCATAGCCGGCCTTTTGTCGCAGAGATCCCCTTTGGTTTTGTCAAATACGACCATTTCTTTCGTCGCAGACAAAACTGCACAGCTGCAGATACGGCGTTAATTTATCATATATCGAATCTTGCTCTGGAAATGCCATGGGTACAACATCAGTTACGGCCAACAATTGCTTTATTGCTGGAGCAGTTTACTGACTACAAACTGATATTCCGACCATTTCCTGCAGACATAAACCATCCGGCGGTCGTTGCCTGCCGACAAACCTTTGCCAGCCACCCGCGGTTTATCTTCAGCGATGCACCTTCTTATGTTGACGACTATTGCACCGGTGCACTGATGATCTGTCATCGGGTTTATCAGGAGCATTTATTCCCGTTAGTAACTGGCCGTTCGCAAATCGTTTATCAGCCGGCAGAACCCCGAGACACGGCCGCGGCTATCGCTACAACAGCGGAACAACTGATTACGCGGGTGCAGGCTGAACTGGACAACATCCGCGTTGAGCCTGCTGGTCTCATTGCTGCCAACCCGGTGTTTCATCCTGGCTGCTCTGCCCGTTACTTGCTGGATAATCTTCATTTCATACTGCATGACCAAAAGCATCCGGAGTGGCGTTATTTTGCGCTGGATTGCGGGTTGACCACAGACACTGTGTTGCAACAGGCTGTTGCGGGGGCGCTGGCTTTTAATAAACTGGCGTTGGCAGCCAGTTTACGAGAGCCAGAGCGACTGGATTACCAGTTACTGGTGCTGGAGTCGCTGGTAAGAGTGCCGGTTCAGCTACAGGATTCAACTTTGGCGTTGCTCTACTGGCGTAAAGCCATGTCAATCGCTGCCGAACTGCTGTGTCACATGGAGCAACAAGGCCAGCCGACCCAATTGCTGGACAGCTGGATGTATCAGCGTGGTTTGCCGGTGTTGCTGCAAATGATGCAATTAATGCATCAGCACAGCGTCGGGCTCAATCAGGGAGAACAAAAGCTACTGCAATATTATCGGCCGCAAAGTTACCAGCGCTGGCCAGTGCAGCGCCTTTTTGCAGTGATTGCAACCCAAGACGGTACAGAGCTAACCGGCGGCGAAGTAATTTTATATGGCGCTGGCCAGCTTGCGCAGGAATTTATTGCCGAACAATTGACACGTCAACGATATCAGGTTGTCGCGGTGGTTGATTCAGCACCGCATAAATGGCAGCAGCAGATTGCCGGCGTTACGATTCAGTCACCGCAGCTGCTGCAGAGCTGCAGTTTGCCGATAATTATCTGCTCACGGGCTTTTGCTGAAGAGATCTGTGGGGCATTGCAGGACCTGCCTGGCGTGGACAAACGGTTGTACCGGGTGTTGTAATATGGTGTGTTTTTTGCTGAGCTACAGCCAAGTGACAGATTGTTGGCTGCAGAATCAGCAATGCGCAAACAAAGAATTTCAGACAGAGACGTTGATATGAAAGCAGTTATTCTGGCCGGCGGATTAGGCACGCGGATTAGCGAAGAGTCACATTTGCGGCCAAAGCCGATGATTGAGATTGGTGGCAAGCCTATTCTGTGGCACATCATGAAAATCTATTCAGCGCATGGCATCAATGATTTTGTGATTTGTCTTGGCTATAAGGGCTATGTAATTAAAGAGTATTTTGCCAACTATTTTCTGCATATGTCCGATGTCACCTTTGACCTGCGCAATAACCAAATGGAAGTACATGAAGAGCACGCAGAACCCTGGCGCGTGACGCTGGTGGATACCGGTGAGAACAGTATGACTGGGGGGCGGCTGCGTCGGGTACAAAACTATTTGTCCGGCGGCACTTTTTGTTTCACTTACGGCGATGGGGTGTCCGATCTGGATATAGCGCAGACGCTGAAAGCGCATAAGGTCGCTGGAAAAACTGCCACAGTGACTGCTATCCAACCGCCGGGCCGTTACGGTGCCTTGGACATTGAGCACAATCTGGTGAAAAAGTTTCAGGAAAAACCCGCCGGTGACGGTGCTTGGATCAACGGTGGTTTCTTTGTGTTGGAGCCTGAGGTGTTTGATTATTTACATCGTGATACGGATTCTTTTGAAGGGGAACCTTTGATGCAACTGGCGCAACAGGGTCAGTTGCATGCTTATCAGCATCATGGTTTTTGGCAGGCGATGGATACACTGCGGGACAAGAACCAGCTGGAGGCGTTGTGGCAGTCAGGTGAGGCGCCATGGAAAATCTGGTAAATAACTGTTTTAATGGTGTTTTTTCAGGAAAGAAAGTGTTACTCACCGGCCACAACGGCTTTAAAGGCAGTTGGCTGACCTTGTGGCTGAGCCAGTTGGGAGCGAAAGTGTATGGTATCAGTCTGGCACCTGATACTGAACCTTCGCACTGGCAATTGCTGAATTTACCTCTACCATCCGAACAAGATAATTTGCTCGATATCAGTCAGTTTGTCGATGTGAAACGGATTATTGATGCCGTGCAGCCGGAATTGGTGTTGCACCTGGCCGCGCAACCACTGGTCCGGCAGTCTTACCATACCCCCCTGACCAACTGGCATACGAATGTGATGGGCACAGTGCATGTCTTGGAAGCCTGCCGTCAGCAGCCATCTGTCAAAGCCATACTGGCGGTGACAACCGACAAGGTATATGAAAATCCTGAATCCGGGCGTCCATTTAACGAAGACTCACCACTGGGTGGCCACGATCCATACAGCGCTTCGAAAGCTGCCTGTGAATTAGTGGTGCAAAGTTATCGCCGTAGTTTTTTCAGCACACCGCAGGCGCCATTGTTGGCAACCGCCCGAGCCGGCAACGTGATTGGTGGTGGGGATTGGGCCGCGGACCGGCTGATCCCCGACATTGTGCGGGCCAGCCAGAGTGGCCGGCCGGTGAAACTGCGTTATCCGCTGGCGGTGCGGCCATGGCAGCATGTGCTGGACTGTTTGTCTGGCTATCTGCTGCTCGCCGCCGGCATGCTGCAAGGGAACAGCGCGCTGGCTTGCAGCTGGAACTTTGGCCCACCGGAGGCGGATAATCAGTCAGTCGCCGATGTACTGCAACTGATGCAACAACACTGGCCTTTGCTTAAATGGGAAACAGAATCGCATCCGCAGCACTGGCATGAAGCGGGTTTATTGCGCCTGAGTACGGAAAAAGCCAGAACCGCACTGCAATGGCAACCAGTCTGGGATGTAGAGCAGGCAGCGGCCATGACCGCACTCTGGTATCAGAGATTCTATCAGCACAATGAAATTCTGAGCCAGGCTCAGCTGACAGAGTACATTCGCTGTGCCAGAGATAAGGGACTGAGATGGGCAATAAACTGACAGCAAGCGAAACCGCGCTAGCGGGTGTAGTGCAGATCCGGTCGCAAGCGAATCAGGACTCACGCGGCAGCTTCAGTCGCTGGTTTTGTCAGCAGGAACTGGAAAGCTTTTTGCCCGGCCAGCAGATTGTTCAGGTCAATCATTCTTTCAGCCGGCAGCAAGGCACTGTGCGTGGGTTGCATTTTCAGTTGCCGCCTTTTGCCGAATATAAGTTGGTTCGCTGTATTGCCGGACGGGTTTTTGATGTAGCCGTCGATCTGCGCGCGAATTCGGTCACTTTCTTACAGGCAGTCAGCGTTGAACTGAGCGCAGAAGAAAACAATATGTTGTTGATCCCGCCAGGTTGTGCCCACGGCTTTCAGACGTTGACTGCGGATGCGCAGCTGCTTTATCTGCATAGCGCCTTTTACCAGCCACAGGCAGAGGCCGGATTTCGTTTTGATGACCCAAGGCTCAAGATAGAATGGCCGCTACCGATAACCAGTATGTCGGAGCGGGATTTACAGCTACCCGTTATTCCGCAACAATTTCACGGGATTAGTTTATGAAATGTCGGCATTGTCAGCATGATTTAACATTGCCTTTGGTTGACCTGGGTGTGATGCCACCGTCTAATGCCTATCTGAGCGAGCAGGCTTTACAAAGTTTTGAGCCCAGTTATCCGCTCAAAGTGTGGGTCTGTCAGCATTGCTGGCTGGTGCAGACCGAAGACTTTACCAGAGCAGAACAACTGTTTACGGCGGATTATGCTTATTTTTCATCGACATCTGTCAGCTGGCTGGAGCATGCCAGACAGTTTGCGCAATCAAGTATCAGCAAACTCTCATTGGGACCACAGAGTTTTGTTGTTGAGCTGGCATCCAATGACGGCTATCTGCTGAAAAACTATCTGGCAGCCGGCATACCATGTCTTGGCGTGGAACCAACAGACGCCACTGCTACGGCAGCCCGAGCGCTGGGCATTGATGTGGTGTCTGAGTTTTTTGGCCAGACTCTGGCGACTACACTCGTCAGCGACTATCGCAAAGCCGACTTAATCATTGCCAATAATGTGCTGGCGCATGTGCCGGACATCAATGATTTTGTGGCAGGTATTGCGTTGCTGCTCGCAGAGCAGGGAACTGCCAGTGTTGAGTTTCCACATTTATTGAATCTGCTGACATTGTGTCAGTTTGATACCATTTACCACGAACATTATTCGTATTTATCGCTGTATAGCGCACGGCAGATTTTTGCCGCCGTAGGTCTACGGATCTTTAATGTCGAACAGCTTTCAACACACGGTGGTAGTCTGCGGTTATGGATTTGCCATCACGATGACTCGCGAGTTCAACAGAAAGCTGTTTTGGAGTTGTTAGCGGCAGAAGTTGCGGCAGGTTTGGCTTGTGCCGACGGATATAGTGGTTTTCAACACAAAGTCGACAGAATTGCGGCTGATTTGACAGATTTTTTTACCAACTGTTCGCAGCAGGGGCTGAAAGTGATGGCATATGGCGCAGCAGCCAAAGGAAACACATTGCTGAACTACGCCCACATTGGACGACGTCAGCTTGGTTGTGTATATGATGCTGCGGTAGCAAAGCAAGGTAAATTTTTACCAGGCAGCCATATTCCGATAGTCCCTCCTACACAACTGAGTCTGGACGAGCCTGATTTCTTGTTAATTCTGCCTTGGAATCTGGCCAGCGAAGTGATGCAACAGGTGAAACACCAGGTCCCTGCGCATTGCCGTTTTTTGATTGCAGTGCCAGAGCTGACCTTTTTATGAAACTGATGCTGACCGGCGCGACAGGCTTTGTCGGCAGCCAGCTGTTGCCATTATTAGCGGAGCAAGGGATCTCTGTGGTGGTGGTCGGTCGTACTAAACCAGCAGGTTTTGCTTCATCGCAATTTATTCAGGCCGATTTATTGGCGGAGCAGAGTCTGACTGAACAGTTTCAGGCGGCCGGTTGCAGCCATTTATTACATCTGGCCTGGCAGGTAGAGCATGGAAAATTCTGGAGTTCGCTGGACAATGTCGCCTGGATCTATGCGTCGGTCAGGTTGGTGGATGCCTTCGCCAGAGCAGGTGGGCGTCATGTAGTGGTGGCTGGTAGCTGTGCTGAATACAGCAAAAGTGCAGGTCCGTGTGATGAGTATCTGACCGCAACCCGAGCTGATACTTTATATGGAACTGCAAAAGATGCTACGCATCAGTTGCTGCGACATTATTGTGCGCAGCATCAGCTTAGCCTAGGCTGGGCACGACTGTTTTTACCTTATGGTGCCACCGAAGATCGGCGCAAGATTATTTCGGCGCTGCTGGATGCTCTCGGTAATAAAGCTCCACTTTTTAAGGTTCAACTGCATCATATCAGGGACTTTATCCATGTCAGCGACGTTGCGCGAGCTCTGCTGACGTTGGTGAAAAAGCAGGCTGAAGGTAGTTTTAATGTCTGTTTTGGTCAAGCGATCAGCATCCAGCAATTGATTGAACTGGCAGGCCGTTTATTGCAGATAGATACGACAGCTTTTATTCGGGCTTCGTCAGAACAGCCTGCTCAGGAGTCCTATCTGATCGGAAACAATCAACGGCTGGCCGCTTTGGGCTGGTCACCTCAGATCACCTTAGAACAAGGTATTAAAAAAATGATAAGCCGGAGGCCGCACTAATGATCCAGTGTCCTGTATGTCGAGGTCGTGAGCTGGCCCCTGTTGTGTTGCGCGAGCAGGTTCCGGTGCATCAGAATCTGGTAATGCAGACCCAAGCCGTCGCACGGGATTGTACGAAAGGGAACCTGGACCTTTATTGTTGCGATGACTGTGGTTTTGTTTTCAATCGTCAGTTTGATTTATCGCTGTTGAGTTACGGTGACCGTTACGATAACAGCCAGAATCACTCCGGATGTTTTGTCGCCTACATTGATGCATTGGTGGAGCAGTTGGTCCAGCAACACGGTGTTAAGAATGCCACCATTGTTGAGGTTGGCTGCGGCAGTGGGCTGTTTTTGCGCAAGCTGGTGTCATACCCGGGGGCCAATAACAGAGGGGTTGGCTTTGACCCCAGCTATCAAGGACCTCTGACTGATGAAGGTGGACGTTTACAGTTTCGCCAGTGTTATTACGATGCTAGTTGCACCGATGTACCTGCGGATGTGGTGATTTGCCGGCATGTTATTGAGCATGTACCGGCCCCGCTGGCCCTGTTGCAGAGCATTAAAGCGGCTATCGCCGGTAAGCCTGCCGCCAAGTTGTTTTTTGAGACACCCTGTGTTGACTGGATCCTCAGCAACAAAGTGGTGTGGGATTTTTTTTATGAACATTGTTCTCTGTTCAGTCGCCATTCGCTGAGCCGGGTTTTCAGCGAAGCCGGCTTCAGCGTCCACGCCGTAAATCACATATTCAACAGCCAGTATTTGTGGCTGGAGGCCACTGTTGCTGAAACAGATGGCGCAGAAGCTGTGCCGGAGAATATCACGCCTGCACTGGCTGCAAAGTATCGAAAGGATGAAGCTGTGTTTTTGCGTCAGATTACTGAGCTACTGACAAGCTGTCAAAAAAAAGGTCGTGTTGCGCTGTGGGGGGCTGGCGCCAAAGGGGTTACGCTGGCTTCTTTGCTGGATGCTGACGCCCGGCTTATTGATGCTTTAATTGATATCAATCCGAACAAACAAGGTCATTTTGTACCCGGTAGTGCTCATCCGATTATCGCTCCTGCGCAAATAGCTGAGCATGGCATCGCCAGTATTATTCTGATGAACCCGAATTACCGGCATGAAGTTGAGACACTGCTGGCAGCGTGTGAATCTAAAGTTTCTTTATATGAATGGAGTGTACAGTGAAAATTACGATTGATACGGATACAGCTTTGCTGACTGTCCTGCAGGAAGAGTCTGAGCAGGTGTGGCCACTTTATTCAAAACAGGCTTTTGAAATCCTTTCCCGTCAGTGGGTCCGGGTGGGCTGGGCTGAGAAATATCAGTATACCTTCAGCTGGTTTGGCCGGCCGGTGATTCAGTTGCCAGAGGATATGTTGCGGATCCAAGAAGTGATTTACCGGCTGAAACCCGATGTGATTATTGAAACTGGTGTGGCGCATGGTGGCTCACTGGTGTTTTATGCCAGCCTGATGCAGGCAATGAATCACGGCCATGTGATCGGTATTGATATTGAAATTCGCCCACACAACCGAGCCGCAATAGAGGCGCATGAATTGTTTTCAAGGATCACTTTAATTGAAGGCAGTTCAACTGATTCCGAGGTTGTAGCAAAGGCGGCTTCATTAGTAAAACCGACCGACAACGTATTGGTTATTCTGGATTCAAACCATAGCTATGCTCACGTTTTGAATGAGTTACGTGCATACGCACCTCTGGTGACTGCGGGTTCATATATCGTAGCAACAGATGGCATCATGCATGATCTTGCCGATGTTCCTCGTGGTCATCAGAGCTGGCTCACTGATAATCCGACGTGCGCAGCCCGCGATTTTGCAGATGCACATCCGGAGTTTGTTATTGAGCAACCCCATTGGTCATTCAACGAAAGCAATTTGGAGCAGAATGTTACCCACTGGCCGGGGGCCTGGCTCAAACGTTGTTGATATACGGATGGATGAACGGACCTGGCTGAGTTTTAGCCGGGAAGATAAAATGCGTTTCGCTATGATGCATGCGGCGCCATGGTATATCCACTTTTGGGCTGGCTGGAGCAGTGCGATAAAATCCCATCAGCTTGATGTTCATGTGGTGAAGTACGAACATTTGTTAGCCAATCCAGGCGAGACTTTCTCTCAGGTTCTTGCCTTGTGCGGTGAGCTGGCACTTGCACTGACTCACACAGACGCCGTCGGGTTTACCGGGAAAAATAAAGCAATTGTCGGCAGAGGGGAGACCTTCGGCCAGGAGCTGCAAGATTATTTAAAGCAGATGGCGCAGTGTTATCCGAATATCGATTTCAGCCCGGTAGGGTTGTAGCCTGAGTTTTAGCCTAGTCTGGATGAGGAGATTTGCGGATGTTAGATACCGTCTGTGGCAACAAACAAGCAGAAAACCGGGCTTTACTGGCCGATATGGCATCCGGTCATCGTTATGACCTGCATTGTCAGCTGTTAAAGCAGCAAAGTTATGTCCAGTATTTTTCGGTTGTTGAAGGTCAACTCAGTATTT
>NZ_JBHSGB010000017.1:0-371888 GCF_042654345.1 Rheinheimera marina | reverse complement strand
GGGGGGGGGCGGCTGTCGTGTCCATGTGTTTGAGGAACGAATTCATCAATATGCCAATTTATGCCGTAATCTGGCGCATTGGCAGCTTGCGGACTGCGTGACGCCGGTTTGCGCAGGGATCTGGTCCGGCACAGGTCTGTACACCACCAGTCATGAAGGCAGCAGTGGCACTTTGTACTTCGCCGACACCAAAGCTGTCAGCGAATGCAAAGGGACGGTGGTGACTAACGCCCATCAGGCATACCGGCTGGATGATTATCTGGCAAAACAGCACTTTACCCCAACATTGATTGAATGTGGGCGCCCGGGATTTGCCTCGCATATCATTGCTGGCGCTGAGCAAACTATTAAATCACTGAAACCGAAGCTAATTCTGGTGGATTCGCCGTGGAATGACTGGCTTGCTCTGGTCAAGCAATGGGTGCCGCAATACAAGGTCTACTACACAGAAGCGGGCCGGAAAAATGCGGCTGCTTTTCTGTTAACGCTCTGACAATTCAGCCTGAAGGTACTTATGGAACAGCAGTTATTTTCACAGCAACTGGCCGACTTGCCGGTGGCGCCCATCGCTGCGCTCAGTGACCCGCAGTGTCAGGGACTCAGACTGATTGTGGCGGGTGAAACAGCCGCATCCGCACGAGCAGTGCAGCAACTGACTGCTGCGGGCGCCGAGATTATCGCCATATTCGGTGCCGACAGTGTTGTCGGTTGGGCTATCCCTCCCGACTGTGCTGAATTACTGGCGGCAGAAACCCGCTATGATGCATTGCTGCTGATCGGCCCGGCGGAGCTGATGTTGCTGGATATTTTTGCCGCATACCGTGAGCGGCTCAGGTTGTACCGGCCTGCATCAGACCCGCGCGAGCAGCAAAACTTGGCGTGGTTGTCGGATGAGGTGTCAAGACGGGTATTAACACAACAACTTTATTTGCTGCGCCACCACTGTTATCTGGACGGTTTTTCAGCCGAAGCTGGCGGACAATATACCCATCCGAAGGTGCATGCCGTCGCTGGCGAACAGATCTTGTGTATTGGCCCTTATCTGGGTAAACCGTTTCAGGCTTTTGCGTTGACCAGCGGCGGTCAGTTTCAGGCCCATTGTCTGGAAGCCAACCCATTTACTTATGCTGAACTGTGTATCAATCTGGTGAGCTGGGGTATGCATCAGCAGGTGCGACCAGTGTGTGCCGGCGCCTGGTCCAGCACCGGTATGGTGGCCTTTGCCAGTGAAGGTCACACCGGTGGTGGCAATGTGCTGGCGCTGGATGGCCATACTGCGTTGCAAGCCGGAGAGATTGATCTGGCTATATTCACTTATGCGGTGGATGACTACGTACGCGAGTCCGGTTTTGTGCCGACTTTGCTGGAAAGTGGCCGGATTGGCATTGCGACCGAAGTGGTGAAAGGTGCGAAAGAGACCATTTGCCGGCACAAACCGAAGCTGATCTTGCTGGACTACCCCCATACTGAAGCCATTGCGCTGATCAAACAATGGGTGCCTGAGTATCAGGTGTATTACAGCGAATGTGGCCGTGGCAGTTACGGCGTGTTCTTTTTGCAGATCTGACTGCGTTCAGATCTGGTGGCCAACATCCCGCTGCCGAGCTGCAGCCTTGCAAAAGTGTATGCCAGCGGGCTGGACCGCTGGCATGCTTTTAGGGATGTTCTCTCATCACAACCTGGTAATGACGATAGTACCGCCCTGGTCTGGCACCGGTACCTTAGCCAGTCTGCCGTGTTTGGTCTCGTAATCGGCCACAGCTTGTTTCACTCCCCGGAATTCAGCATGGTTGTAATCATGCAGCAGCAGATAACCGCCGGCGGCCAGACGGGGATAAAAGTACTCGATGGCGTTGTACATGGGCGTGTAGAGGTCGACATCAATCGACACTAACGCAAACTTATCTTCCAGTCCGTGCAGTGACTCAGGAAAAAAGCCCACTTTCGGTATACATTGCTCAGGATGTGGCATCCGTTGCATGACCAGTTCCACACTGGTATCGAGGAAGTTGTTGCTGCGCACAAAAAATGCTGCATCAGCGTAACCCTGTTCAATATCGGCCTCCCGTTCGGTTGGATTAAAACCGCTAAACGTATCAAACAGATACAAAGTTCTGTCTGGAAACAACGCATTAATGACTCTGGCGAAACTGCCGCGGAACACACCCACTTCGGCCAGATTACCACTGATATTTTGCTGACGGACTTGTTCTGCCAAAAGCTCCAGAAGTTTAAAGCGAACATAGTCGTATTCACTTTGGTACATCGCTTCCAGCCCGGCTGCGCCCTGATACGACATCGCCATGGAAGTATGAGCGACGAGCGGAAGTTCAGGATTATCATACTGGCGGAAGTGGCGTTCTGACTCGGCGTGGATCACGTCCAGCAGACACTTGTAGTAAACAAACTTGATTTTCTCTAGAGGAATATCCAGTGTCCTTAAAGTGTGAAAGGTCGCCGCGTATTCATTGGCCAGCACTACAACATCGAAATCCAGTGCGGTCAGTGCGGCCGGCGGTAGCACGGGTAAATCGTAAAGTGGCTTGCTGTTCTCGTTTGCATTGCTGTCGATAAATCCAAGCACCTGGTACTGCTGGCAGTAATTGTCATAGTAATTGCGCGCGCCGCTGCCGGTGCCGTAAATATAAATGCTGTTCATGTGGAATCCTTTTGATAAAACGTCTGTTTTGGGCTCTGTTTGAGTTTTGCAGAAGCTTTATTTCTGCAGCAATTGTTCCATATATTGGTGATAGACCAGCAGATCTGCAGTTGAGTCGACTTCCAGCCAGCCGCCCTGATGCAAGGCGGCATTTACTTCAATTCCGGCGTGAATCAGCAGCTGAAGAAAGTCCGTCATATACATCTGTCGCTGGCGGGCCGGCGGCAGCGCGTCATACTGCGCCAGCAACCTTTCGTGCACCGCAGCACTGCACTTCACCAGTCCGATATATTGCGCCTCAGCCTGGGATAACGACGTCATTTTTTGCCCCAGTTGCAGCACGCGCCTGCCGTCTGCTGCCAACTGAAAGGACTCAGCGTCGGTCAGCGGGTCTTCCATTCGCAGCTGCCAGAGTTGCTGCCAATCCAGGTCGGCCGCCACGACAACGTCTCCCTGTTGCCGCAGGACCGTCTGTAATACGCGGTCGTTATACACAATGTCGCCATAACAAATCAGCACATCCCGCTGTCCGTCGAAGTAGCCTCTGGCGCACATCAGCGAGAACAACATGTTGCTGCTGGCGTAGTCCGGATTGAAATACTGCGTAAAGCCATAGCGGTCAAACTGCTGCGACAGATACCCTGTGACCAGCACGATGTCATTGATGCCTGCATGGCCCAGCACTGCCAGCTGATGCTCTAGCAGGGGTTTGCCGGCGAGTTTGACCAGCGTTTTAGGGCAGTTGTCTGTATAAGGACGCAATCTGCTGCCTAGACCGGCAGCAAGAATAATGGCTTTCATTTAATGGATCAGACCTTTAATTAATTCAATGTCGGCGGGGTGATACTTCGACTCTCGTTCCGGATGCCACATAATGCCCTGAATAGCGAGTGTAGGATGGCGGATCGCTTTGATTACTCCATCGTGAGCTAAAGCCGTAACCTGCAATGGGGTGTTGTTTTGGCGACATCCCAGGTTATGGTAACTGTTGACATCACGCAGTTGTCCGTCAAACCGCAAAGCGCAGCGTGTGGCGACATGCCCTTCAATCTGTTGCAGTGGCTGACCAAAATGGTCCTGAATCAACTGCATTCCCCGACAGACTCCAAGTAGCGGTATGCCCTCGGTGATGCAATGAGCCAAGAGCCGCTTTTCAGTCAGGTCGCGTTCTGGCGCATCGCCTTGGTAAATGCTCAGTGAGTTGCCGCCTGTAAAAATAACTGCCGCGGGTTTGAGTTGTTGCACTAATGCTATCGCTGAATTGGGAGCGTTTGGCAGCAACAGTGGAATGGCTTCACACTGCCAGAGCAGTTGCGACCAGCGTTGGTCCAGGCTATCGCGCCGCTCGTGATAAGCGGCTACTTCATCAACTCTTTGACTGATAGCAACCAGTTTCATCGGATCATGTCCACTTTTCGGCTTTGACAATCAATGTGTAGCAGCCTTGCTTGCTGCCAGTGCCGGAACCACCATTCGCCAGCGCCGATAATGGCAGGGATCCCCAGTTCTTGTGCCCGGATCGCCATATGGGAATTGCAGCCTCCATACTGGGTAACCAAGCCGGCTATCTGATGGGAAAATAACCAGTCATAACCGGGATCTGCTGCCTCAATAAATACAATAGTTTGTTTTAACGCTTCGGGTGAGAGCGAGGTGCAAACTGGCGCCGTCACCGCCTTATTGGTGATGTAGTTGGGTTCGTCAGCCTGTAACTGGTAATAACAGGCATCGGTCGACGACCGGATCAAGGCGGGCAACTTAATTTGTTGGCACATCTGAAAATAAGTTTGCCCAAGCGCGATGCTACTGCTTAGTGTCGCGTGTGCACTGTGGCTGGTTGACTGTAAACGCAGAATGTCTTTGATATCTGAGTAAGCCAGTTCAGAGCGACTAAAGCCGAGTTGTGAGCCAAGCGCATCTATCAGTTCCAGCGTGTCACTCAGGCTTCGGGAAAATACAAACTTACTGTATTCACGGGCTTCAATGGCGTGTTTGATGAAATTAAACAACGCGACAGCGTCACACTGTAAGCCGTAATGTTTAAGCTGTTGATTGATTGCGTTTAATTGTGCTAGTGACAGCGAAAACTCTGGCATTTGGTGTTTGTCGTCATGCTCAGCAGAAAAGTACTTAGCAGGGTCCTTGTCGTACCGGGGGGAATTGATGTCGTAGGTGCCTGGACGCAGGTGGCCATATTTTTCAATAAATTCACTAGCCTGTAGCTTCTGTTTATCAGCCAGCATCAGTGAACTGACGGTGGTCAAACCTGACATAAATGCATGGTAATTTTCGGTGCTGAGCAGACCGCTGTCCCGCATTGAATTGAGCAGCTGGATAGCGATAAAGCCCGCTCGGGCCAGACCTGCAAAGGGCAGGGTGCCGTAGCGTTTGCAGTCCTGAATCAGCCAGTAAATTTTGTCTATTTTGTTCAGGTCTGATTGGATGATGGTTTGTTGACGCCGGGATAACTCTTCAATCCTCGCTACATCAATGGCATATACACCTTGTTGGTCAGCCATGATGTTTGAGGTCAGTTGAATCAGCGCCTGGCCTATGCACTGACTTTCCTGTTCAGTAAATCCTTGGTGTTGCAACTCTTCCAGTCGCTGGTCGAGATCAAAGCTGAAGCAGGAGAGCACAATTTTGAATTCGACCTTATCGTGTAGCGCCGGAGTGGCATGAAGCTGCCGCAGGTAATGATTGACTAACTTTTCTGCAAGTGGTTCTGGCAGACTGGCTGGGACAAAAGAATTAAAACTGACTCTGATGTCAACAAATGGAGTCCCCCCCAGTACCAGCAGCAATGGATGGTCCTGTACATCGCGATAACCGTAATTATGTCGTTGGGTCGCCCAAACCCGGTCTGTGACCAGCTCTTTATACAAAGAAAGCGCCAGTGGTTTGGGCTTAGTCCCAATAATTTCAGCCGGATTCCAGTCAGGCATTACACCGAACATGGTGAAATTGCCAAGCAAGTAAGGGTGGCGTTGTTGTAAACGTTGGAGTTTTTTGGAAATGCAGGCGAGCTCCAGCTGATAGTCTGCAGCGTTGACGGATGTGGTCTGAGTCTGCATTGTTGCCCTTAACACTAAGGGTCTGAGTTGCAGCAACACTAATTGTTCACCACTAAATGCAAATTCAAGGTCCAACGGCTGAGCTGGGTATAATTCCGCCAACTCACTAAACAGGATAATCAGCTGTTGTTGCCACTGCGCTTCTGGCGTGCTGCCATGGCGAACATACCAGCTCTGTATCGAAGCATCTGCCCCGGACGTCACACTGTCTGTGCTGCCGCTGAAGTCAATACTGAATACGTAGTAGGGCGCACCTGTGTTTGGTTCTGTGTTAAAGGCTACGCCTGCGCCAGCGACTTGCGACAACATAGGTTGGAGCAGAACCTGGTCTTCAGATTGTGGTGTACCGTAGGATGCAAAAACCTGAGTAATCGCTTTGCTTAGCGCCTGTTCATTCACCGGAATATTTAACAATGACAAATACTTTCCGGCGTTACTTTGCAGTTCAGTGTCTTCGTTCAGACAACTTGACCGTACCGCCACCATGCCGCTGAACTGCTGTACTATCTGATTGAGGCAGGATTCAGGTGACGACAACCAATTGGATAAACTGACTGTTAGCTGCGGTAACATCACAGCACTCTGCAATTTTCCTTGCAGGCTGGCTAAGGTGTTGGCTTTGGACGGCGCTTTTAGAGCCATGGCAGAGGCGGGGTTACTGGTCATGGGCGCCTCCGGCGCTTTGCGGTCGTTGCAAAATCTGAGGAAAACGGACATTGAGTTGCTCGAAAATATGCTGACTGATCGCACTAATGCTGTCTGGGCCCTGCTCATTTAGCAGCACCAAGTCTGCATGTTGTGGCTCTTCAATCGCTAAATCGAGGCCTGGCATCTGAGCATGCTGGCCATCGGTATAACGCTGGTACAATTGTTTAGGATCGCGCTGGTGCCGGACCTGCGCTGATACCTTTAAATACACTTCAAAATACCGACTGATGTGGTCACGGTTCCATTGCCGGACTTCATGAAACATACTGATAGTGGGTACTATAACCAGGTGGCCCTGTTCACTAAGCATAGCGGCAAGGCGGGCATATATATAGGAACCCCGCAGTCGACTGGCGATGTCAAATTGCCAGTTTGGATCAGAAATCGCCGCTCTAACCTTGTCACCATCGAGTTGAACAGGGTAAATCCCTCGCTGCTGATAAAGCTTTATCAGTTCAATCGCGATCGTACTTTTACCTGCACCGGACAGACCGGTTAACCAAAGCACATGCCCTTTAATTGCTTCTGTCAAAATGATGTACTCCGATAGGTCGCTTAGGATCAAAGCGTTTAGACAGTTTATGTATGGTCAATGCTCTGAGTAACGGATGCATAACATAACATGGCCTGTCGCTGGGACTGCTTATCAATGGCGGAGGTGGTGTTGGCGCTGGAATCGCCGCTCCGAAGGAAGACCACTGCAGGAGCAGACTGTTTAGGGTTTGAGCCCTTATCCAGGGGTCCACCACATAATCAATAAAACTGCAGCTGAGCAGCGGCTCCGCCATATTAATGGCAAAATGGCGGCACATCAGTGGTTCACCAGCGTCCAGTTCAGCGGTCATAAAAAAAGCGGTCGCGGCCAGGCTGTTATCGTGGAGCAAGCTGTAATAGAAGCATGTGCTACCCCTGACTTCAGGTAGCTGGCCAGGATGAATATGTAAGAACCTTAACCCAGCATCAAACAGCGCAGGCTTGATAATGCCCCCGCCACTGAACAACCATGTGTGGATTCCCGTACTGAGTAAGAGATCTAACAGTCCTTCGTCGTTGATACTGGTAAATTCTGTGTCGTACAACGGAATGTCGGTGCTGCGACAGAAACTGTATTCGTCCAGCGAGGCGTCAATGTACTGAGCGGCTAGCGGGTGAGACTGCAAAAAAGAAGTCGCGTTTTCTGCATAGGGATTTTTCAGTCGGACTACACAGGCGGGCTTGTAATTTCGCTGTCTGAGTGTCTGCAGGTAAGCCAGGGAGCGGGCTCCTGGCATCGCAATAAAACCCAGTTCAGAAGGTCGGTTCATCATAGATCTGCTTAATGAGACTGAGTTGTCGGTTAAGAATTGCCTGGAGTTGAGGAAGCTGAATGAGTAAATCTATAGGAAATTTCAGCAAATGATCGGTCAATCTGATTGCGCTGTTCAAAGAATTAAGATCATGCGCCTCACTGTATTCATCGGTTAGCTTGGCTATGACTAATACGGTCAAAAAAGCCAGCTGTACGGGCGACAAGCTTCGAATGACAGGCTGATTACGGACGAACAAATCCTGACGAATAATAAAACGTTTCTCCAATGCTCTTATGCTGGCGGGTTCTTTCAGCCAGGTGAGTAACTGAGGAGGTAATTCAGCCGAAGGGTCGGCTGAATTTGTTGTCAGCTGTAGCAGTAACTGATGCCTGCTGGTATGGAAGACATGCAATGGCTGAAGTGTGTCTACAGCGGGGTAAAGCTGTTCATGGCGACCCTCACTACTTAATGATAGCGAAGGACTGTGCATGTTCGATATTTCTTGGTTGTTGCCTGTGGCTGTCATGCAGTACTGCCCGTATCTACGGTAATGGTGGTACCAGTCACCGCACTGGCCTGTGTACTGAGCAAGTACACTACAGCGCCTGCGGCGTCATCCGGAGTGGCCAGCCGGCCCAGCGGGCTACGCCGTTTAATGCTATCCAGTTTATCGCCCTGCAGGCTTTGGGTCATGTCGGTTTGCATGTAGCCAGGCGCCACGCAGTTCACGGTAATACCGGCTTTACCGGTCTCGCGGGCAAGCGATTTGCTGAATCCTTCAAGCCCGGCTTTGCTGGCTGCATACACGCTAAGGCCATTAAAACCAGTGCGGGCTATAATGGACGAGATATTGACGATACGGCCACGCTGGTTCAGCAGCATGGGGCGTAGCAAGTATTTACACAACAGAATAGGGGCTTGCAGATTGAGTTTTAATAAAGCATCTATTTCGCTGTTGTGCATGGTAGCAAGCACACCGTCGTAGCCGACTGCTGCGTTGTTTACCAGCGCATAAGGCCGGCCATACTGCTTAACCCAGTGGTTACACAGACCCTGGATCTGCTCCAGATTGCTCAGGTCGGCATGTTCAAGAGACAAGGCTGGTTGCTGAGCTGCCAGAGTCAGCAAGGCGTCAGGCTGAGTGCGTGAAATGGCCAACACCCGATAACCGGCATTGAGTAATTGCCTGCATAGTGCCAGGCCCAAACCCCGGCTGGCGCCTGTGATTACAACCAGTTCAGACATTGTGTTTCGCACTCCTGTTTAGTTTTCCGCTAAGTCCTGTCGTCAGGCACTCCACCCAATTAAAACGGGTGGGGATCTGATAGCGCTGCAGATGCTTCAGGCAATGGCTCAGTAGCTGCTTTTGTAAAGCCGTGGTCTCAGCACCTGTTTCAGCCACCAGATCGGCCACGACCAACTGCCCTAGAAGGCTGCTGGCTTTACCGTAAACATGCACCTGTGCCACACCCGGGACCTGCAATAACAGTTGCTCTACCTGTTCCGGGTGTACCTTATTGCCACCGACATTAATAATACCGCCAGCCCGGCCAAGAAAGAGCACCCGGTCGCCCTGAAGCACAGCCAAATCTTCTGAATCAATAAAACCTTCATCATTCAGCCGGGCTGGCGGGAGATTGACCGGCCGGTAGCGGGGTTTTAGCCATAGATGGCTGGTTTCATCCAACCGGAATTCAATACCATGAATACCACTCTGCAACCATTGTGCCGGAAAGCCTGCTCGCCGGTCTGTTACCGCAAAACCAACGCCAGCTTCTGTAGAGGCATAGATATGCATAATACGGGCAGTTGGAAACAACGTGCTGAGTCGGTCCAGTAGTTGCTGATCGGCAATTTCGCCGCCCAGCGTTAAATGACTGAGTCTGAGCGCATCCAGTTTCCCGGTCAGCAACAATTGCCGCCACATGGAAGGTGTTGCTGATACCGCGCTGACTGCATATTTCTGCATGTTATCCAGTTTTAAATAAGCGTCACCACTGGAGCAGTCACTCAGGCTGGCACCAGACAACAGACTTTGCAGCACCACCTGCAAACCAGCAAAACGGAATGGCTGATAACACAAGGCCCAGCACAGCTGTGTGTTGGCGTCGGAGCTTTTCACTGCCTGGGTCAGACTGGCCATGCGGTGGCCTATCCATTTTGGGGTTCCCGTGGTGCCTGAGGTGGCAATAAACCATTGGGTGTCCTGATGGACGCTGTCTGGTGTTGCGACGGTCGCTCTTGTCAGTGGAAGTGCAGGTTCAGGTAGCGGAAGCGCTGATTCCGGCTGCAGATAAACCGCAGTGCAGTATCCATCTAAAGCCAGCAGGTGGCAGATAAAATCCTGCAAATTGACATAAGGCAATACCACAGCCTGGCCAGCCAGGTGCGGATAACTCATCCTGAGCTGTTCTGCTTGCTCTAACAAAGCAGTAAATGTCAGGGGAGACTCAGACCGGAGTGCTGTATTGTTAAAGGAAAGCTGTTGTAACTGGTGGAGCAGACTCACGGCTTTTTCCACATTACTGCTGCGCTGTCGCCTGACGGTAAATACCGACAAACTCAGCAAAGGTAGAGGGGTAGACCGCAATCATCATCTGACTGAACGGGTCTATGCCTAAAGTTTCTTCAAGTTGAGCCACCAGCATGGCAAAACCTAACGAATCGAGCCCGCTTTGCAGTAACACGGTCTCATCAGTGATTGGTGTCACCAACTGGCATTGGGTGAGCTCGGCCACTTGCTGCATGGCATCCCGGATCTGTTGTTCAATATCCACGTTGTTTTCTCTTAGTCGGTAAAAGTAATAAGGGCTGCCGCTTCCCGGATAGCCGGAGGCAATTTATGCAGAATGCGCTGGCGTTCCTGTTGCCATTTTTGCACAGGATAGCTGAAGCAATGCACCTGATAAACCTCCTGATCTCTGAATCCGCCTTGTCGGCATGAATCTTCATCATATTCAAAAAGCTGGTGCAGTTTCAGCACATTCTTATTCAATGACAGCACTTCGGCATACAGTGTCTGAATATCGGCCTGAGAAGCCGCATAGTCCAGAGCCGCTATTTCAAGCAGCAGGCCAGAGCCGGGCCACACTTGTGTTTCCCCCAAATAGCAGCCCCATTCCAGGCTATGGTCAGTTTTTTTGCTGAAATTCAGCACGCCAATGGCTTTATCGTTTTGGTAAAACACAAAAAAAGCTCTGTCGGAACGCCCTTTAATGTCAGCAAACCAAGCCTGATGTTGTTCGAAGCTTATTTCTGCATCCTGATGCATCATACGCCGGATATGGGGCTGATTGCGCCAACTCAGCACCAGCTCAGATTCCTGTGCCGTCAGTGGGCTGAAGCGGCTGAGCGGATAAAACCGGGTTTGTGTCATATCACAGCATATCCCAGTGGGTGGCTGTGCCTTTTTTGGCAGCTGTTTTAATGGCTTTCCCCAGCAACATCGGCAGGTATTTCGGTGGCAGGCCCATGCCCGGTCGCACCGACCGCAGATTCTGTTCGGTGAAAATATCCCCGGCCTGCATATCTTCGGCAATATACAAGGACCGGCGGAACTTGCGTGACGCCTGCTCTTTTTCTGTACCGCCGTAGGTGACACGGCCTAAAGCCACCGCCGCTCTGTGACATTCGGTGACCAGCGCTTTAAACTCAACTGGTTCCAATGAAAACTCTGCGTCTACGCCCCCTTCACTGCGGTCCAGTACAAAGTGTTTTTCAATCACAGTGGCGCCGAGTACCGTACTGGCGACAGCTACACCTATTCCTGCTGTGTGATCAGACAAACCCACCAGGCAATCGAACAGAGCGGCCAAGTGAGGGATAGTGAGTAAATTCGCATCCACAGGGTCGGCAGGGTAGTGACTGGTGCATTTAAGCAGAATCAACTCTTTGCAGCCATGCTCCCTCAACACCTGCACCGATTCAGCCAGCTCTGTTTGTGTGGCCATGCCAGTGGACATGATCACAGGTTTGCCGGTTTGGGCGACGGCGGCCAGCAAGGTATGATCGCTGTTCTCAAAGGACGCAATCTTATAACAAGGCACATTCAAACCCTCCAGAAACTCAACTGCCTTCCAATCAAAAGGAGTACTGAAGGCCAGCATGCCATGCGCCTTGGCCCGCTCGAATAAGGGCTGATGCCATTCCCATGGTGTCATCGCCTGCTGATAAAGGCTATACAGCGAGCGGCCCTGCCACAGATTTCCTTCATCATGGATTACAAAATCGCCTTCGTGCAGATCCAGGGTCATGCTGTCAGCTGTATAGGTTTGAAGTTTAATGGCATCCGCACCACACGCTGCCGCAGCATCGATCATCGCCAGTGCTTTTTCCAGCGATTGATCGTGATTGCCTGACAGCTCTGCAATGATAAAAGGTTTTTCTGTCGGGCCAATTTTGCGGTTACCAATGTAAAAATCGTGCATTAAGACCTCATCAATTCAGTAATTGCCCGGACGACGGCGGGCGTACCAGCATCGCGGGGCACCAGCGCGTTGGCTTGGCTGGCCATCTGGTGTAACAGTGCCTTGTTGTTCCAGCTGTCCATGATGGCTCGGGCAAGCAACTCTTTGGTTTGGCTGACCGCATCCCCCAGCCAGATACAAGCGCCAAGGCTATGTAGAAATCGAGTTGTGAGCCGCTGATTTTCTGCAACAGTGATCACCAGGGCTGGCAGGCTACTGTAGCAACGTTCCCAGTGAGTACTGCCGCCAGCTCCTAGCATAATTTTTGCGCTTTGCATTAATTTAGCCATGTAGTCACATTGCTGATGAAACTGCCAGAGCGGCTCTTTTGCACAACGTTGTCGAACGAGCTCCGCTTGCGGGTAAGCTTGCCCAACCACTATATCGGCGGCAATACTCAGCGGCTTTAGTGTTTCCAGCGCGTCCAGCGCCATCAATGTCAGGTTATCGGGGTCGGTGCCGCCAAAATTTACCAGCAAACGGCTGCGTTCTGCGCTGCCAGCCTGATAAAACTCAGGCCTGAGCAGTGCATATTCAGGCCCTAGCAGCTGTCGGCAGTCTGACGAAACCAAAGCGGAATAACGTTCTGATGAGTCCGGTAACAGGTTCTGATCCAGCAGCAGATCGGCATCGTGCTTGCGGTTGGCCAGATCGTCAATCACCATAATCTGTCTGGCTTTGGCGCGCATCCGGCTGGTATAGCTTTCGCCAAGCCGGTAATGATCCACCACCAATAAATCCACAGCCTCAACCAGAAAAGCCAGGCAGCGCTCAGCATCGGTCGTTTCATCTGTGTCTGGCGCAAGCAACTGCACCTTGAAGCCCTGAGCCTGTACCAGTGCCGTCAGATGACCGGGCAAATCCTGACAAATAAACCCGCAGTCAAACCCTTGTTGATCTAAGGCCTGCGCCAGTGTCAGGCAGCGCATCAGATGGCCTGAGCCTGTCTGAATTGACGCATCCACCCGAAATATCACCTTCATGGGGCTGGAGCCTGTTTCAGCAACTGATACAGCAGTTCGGCGCGGTGCCAGTCGTCCGGGGTATCAATGTCCTGCACCAGATGATGTGGCAACACCAGCATTTTAGTATTGGGGCCAAACAGTGTCTGTGATGCCTTTAGCCAGGCTTCAGAACGGCCCCAGTACAGTTGGCCTGCATCGTGAAATGTTTCTGCTAAATCTTGTGAACGTTTACCGATGCTCTGTGGGTCAAAAGGTATGACTCCTCCCTGCTGGCTTTGTAACAAGGCTCGTTGAATCGGAAAAGAAAAGCGGGCAGCGGTAAACACATAGTCAGCCTGGGTGCTGACTAGCTGTTCGTACGCCAGCCGGATCGTCGCGCCGCTGAGCAGGGGAGTTGTTGCATAAATACAGGCGCAGTGACTGATGTCCCAGCCTGAAGCTAACAAACGTTGCAGTGTGTCTCGGATCACTTCAGTGGTCCCTGTGTGATCATCTGCCAGTTCGGCAGGTCGTAAAAAGGGCACTTCGGCTCCATAATGCAAAGCGATGTCTGCTATTTCTTCGTCATCGGTCGAGACCACTACTTTATCGGCTACACCACTGTCCAGAGCGGCCTGAATAGGGTAAGCCAGCATGGGTTGTCCGCAAAATAACTTGATGTTCTTACGCGGAATACGTTTGCTGCCACCCCGGGCAGGGATAATTGCCAGCCTCATCGCCCTCTCCGAGTTTGCTGCATTAATTAAATTGACTCAACAGCTCTGCCAACTCAAACTGAAGGTAGTCTGCTAACCCCAGCCAATCATGCCGCTCCTGACACTCCCGAATGCTTTTCACTAGTTGAAGCAAATGCAGGGTCTTTTCCGCGTCTTGTCCTTCGACGCTTTGGATCAAGGCTTCTACCAATGCGGGAAGCGCTTGTTGAGCCTGAATATTGTGGCCAATTCGAAAGTTGGCTGCAATGTCGTTGCATGCATTCAGAAAGTGTTCGGTGACCATGCTCATGGAAACAACTCCGGGAAATAGGTGGTCCCTTGGATCTGCGCTCCGGCCTTGGAAGAGTTATAAAAACGAACCGTCGGAAATTGCCGAATGTACCGCTCAACGCCAATCAAGTAACTTTGCAGGTTGCGCAAGGTTTTCACTTTTTCTCCATAACCATTTAATGTCCAGTCACGAGTCTGGTTCACTCTAAGACCCAAAGCCCCATCTTGCCAGGAGGCGTGTGTTTTATCATTTGCAAACGCAAAATCAGCCCCAAACAACACTATGTGTTTTCCTCCCATTTTCACGGCCAAATCCAGAGCAGGATGTATCACACTACCATGAATAAACAGGGAGTCTGCTGTCAGAGTTTGCTGCAATTCAGCAAATGCCTGCGAAGCGTTTAAGGCGATGTAGCGTGGCCCTGGCCAATGTTCCAATACTTGAGTCTGTGACAACGGGAAGTACACCAGGCCAACTCGTGAAGATACTGGGATTGACAAAAGCCGTGGTAGACTAATTTTGACGTCAAGGGTTACAACATAATCTGGCTCAATACCGTGTTGCAGCAAAGGTTGTAACGCCGTATCAACGGCAATCAGTAATGGCCTGCGATGCTCCGTTTGTTGCCTTTGGGATAGATAATCGAAGTGTTGTTCAAGCGATGGGCCAGATGCAATAACGAACACCTGCTGCTCAGGCGGAACCGATGCATAAAGTTGCTGCACCAACGCATCATTGCTCCAGAATGGCTGGTTATCGAGAATTCTATGTGCGTAAACATCAGTTTCTTGTTGAATGTGCTTATTGCTATAGGCTATATCGCCTTGGGCAATCAAACGCTCTTTAATTTTGACATTCATATCGCTGACCAGAACGAGATCGGCTGGTAACGCGATATGTGGAAAGCGAAGCTCTTGATGATCTGCGGCAAAATGAAGGCTGACTCTGGGGTCATTTAGCCAAAAGCTCTGATCAATCAGTTGGATCACCAACAAAAATATATGTTCACTGAGGATATGAACATTGAGTTGTGTTAACGCGAGACGTTGCAGCAATTCGCGCTGTACGTCGCCAAGGCCAGTGCCGTAAAGCTCAATAATTGGGCTTTCTTCAGCAATTTGTCTGGCTTGCAGTTCAGCTTCGGCTTGTCGATTGTGGCGGCTGGTCAACTGAACGCCATTAATAAGCAGGGTACTGTCTTGGCCATCTAGCACATTCAGGGTATCCAGCGACGGAGAGATTGCGCTAAGTCGTTGATGTAACTCTGGCCATCGCCGCGCAATAATGCTCAGATTTTGCTGATAACACTCATTCATCTTAAATCAGGTACCTATTCTGACGCTGTGTTGCAGGAACTCAGGCCAGTGCCAGTCTCAATTGCTCTGCAATATAGCTTTGCTGTTCCAGAGTAAGTTCTGGGTACAGCGGTAAACTGATAATAGTTTCATAAAATTGTTCAGCCATTGGGTAGGTGCCCCACCGAAACCCCTGCGCCTGATAGTAAGGCTGGGAATGAATAGGAATGTAATGCACATTCACTCCAATACCTGCTGAACGTAATTTGTCAAAAACCGCTTTGCGCTGCGTTTTATCGGCCAGTCTCACTATGTACAAATGAAATGCGCAAATCCTGTCTTTCGGTACAGAAGGCAGTTCCAGAGGTAAACCAGCCAGCAGCTGTTGGTATGAAGCGACAAGAAGCTGACGTTTCTTAATTATTTCACTCAGTCGTTCTGATTGACTAAGGCCTAAAGCTGCTTGCAGCTCGGTCATCCGGTAGTTAAAACCCAATTGCAGTTGTTGATAATACCAACTCCCGTGGCTGGGTTCGGTCATCAACTCGTCAGCGCGAGTGATACCGTGACTACGCAATAATTGCATTTTTTCAGCAAGCACCGCTTGATTAGTCAGTGCCATACCGCCTTCTGCAGTGGTAATTATTTTGACAGGGTGAAAACTGAATACGGTAATGTCGCTGTACTGGCAACTGCCGACAGCTGAGTTCTGGTAACTGGCGCCAACCGCATGCGAAGCATCTTCAATAATACGAAAACCATAACGCACAGACAGCTGATAAATGTATTGCATATTGCAACTTTGCCCTGCCAGGTGGACAGGGATCAGAACCTGAGGCAACTGATTATTTTCTTCGGCGTGTTGCAGCTTTTTTTCAAGAGCTATGACAGACATATTGCCGCTGTCAGGCTCGACATCGACAAAATCGATGATTGCGCCGCAATACAATGCGCAGTTTGCTGACGCAACAAAGCTGATTGGAGAGGTCCAGACTCTGCTACCAGGTCCAACCTCTAATGCCAAACATGCCAAGTGAAGAGCTGAAGTAGCATTACTTGCTGCCACAGCATAGGTGGCTCCTGTCAGTTTGCAGAGACGTTGCTCGAAGGCTGGAACCACTGGCCCCTGGGTCAGGAAATCGCTTTGCAGTACTTCGGTTACGGCATCAATATCTTGTTGAGTGATATGTTGACGCCCATAGGGGATCATTTCATTGCTTCCTGATTAAAACTCTGAAGCTCATCAGCACGCAAAAAATGCGGGTTTTTATCCGACACATATTCAAAATTAGGCGTTACCAATCGGCCCTGTTCCTGCAGGGCATTGCTTGAGAAATCGTTACTGCGACTAAAAAACTTAATGGCAGGAGCAATTACGTAATGATCGTCGAATTCGTAGGTGTTATGTGACATATCACCGGGACACATCATCTCATGCAGTTTTTCACCGGGGCGAATACCAATTTCTTTCAGCGGTAATTGCGGTGCCATGGCTTTAGCCAAATCAACAATACGGATTGATGGAATTTTGGGTACGAAAATTTCACCGCCGAGCATCCGCTCAAAGTTTTTCAGCACGAAGTCGACGCCTTGTTGCAGGCTGATCCAAAAACGGGTCATTTCCGGGTGTGTAATAGGCAGATGATCGCTGCCTTGCTGGATCAGCTTTTCAAAAAACGGCACTACTGAACCTCTGGATCCTACGACATTGCCATACCTGACTACGGAGAAACGTGGTTTGCTGCCACCGGAAATATTGTTGGCAGCAACGAAAAGTTTGTCTGAGGCCAGTTTGGTCGCTCCGTACAGGTTGACCGGGTTGGCCGCTTTATCGGTGGAGAGCGCAATCACTTTTTCGACGTTATTTTCAATGGCGGCGTTGATCACATGCTCTGCGCCATTGATATTGGTTTTAATGCATTCCATCGGGTTGTATTCGGCGGCAGGGACTTGTTTCAAAGCTGCGGCATGGATCACATAATCTACACCGCGCATGGCTCGAATCAGTCTTTCCTGATCTCTGACATCACCTAACATGTAGCGCATGTTGGGGCTGTCAAATTTCTGTTGCATCTCATACTGTTTCAGCTCATCACGGGAGAATATAATCACTTTCTTCGGGTTATAGCGATTTAACAAGGTTTCAGTGTACTTGTGGCCAAATGAGCCAGTCCCGCCAGTGATCAGTATGCTTTTATTGTTAAACATGGGTCTCTCCCAATCCTCCACCCAGAGCTTTGTAGACGCTAGCACATTTTATTCCAACATTGGAATGTTATTGGTTTTTAACAGCTTATTTTTTGACTGTTTGGTTCTTAAATTTAGATGGCCTCCGTGTTTGCCTGATTATTTGCTGAACAGCCAGAGCATGCAGTATCCTTTAGTTGTGCTCTCTGGAGGTTATACTTATGAAAATTACCCCAAATTCAATTGCCGATCACTCACTTCGCACCAGCAGCAATGAAGGCAATGATTTACTGAAAAAACTGGCCACAGGAAAACGCGTGAACAGCGCAGCCGACGATGCAGCCGGTTTACAAATCATTGACCGGCTGACTTCGCAGATTAACGGTTCTGATCAAGGAATACGCAATTTATACGATGGTATTTCACTGGCACAGACGGCTGAAGGTACTCTGGCCGGGGTGTCGGACAGTCTGCAGCAGCTGCAAACGTTGAATGTGCAGGCCGGCAACGGCATCTATACCCAAAGTGATTTGGCGGCTTTGCAGGACCAGGCAACCCAGCTTGGCAAAGGCATTACCGATCAGCTTAGCCGTAGCAGTTTTGCTGGGCAAAAGTTGTTTGATGGGGGCAATACACTCAGTTTTGAATCTGGCAGCGGTCAGTTGCAACTGGAAACCGGCGATTTGAGCAGCGAATTCAGTAATGTGGGGCTGGATAACATTGACCTGACCAGCAGTGCAGGGCGCAGCAACCTGCAGGCATCACTGGAGTCTTTTACCCAATTGGTCAATTCCAACCGCTCGAGTCTGGGGGCTGGTATCAACAGTTTTAGTTCGGCTATCAACAGCTTGGCTGAGCAGGAAGTGAATACCTCAGCGGCGCGCAGCCGGATTGAAGACCTGGATTATGCGCAGGCCAGCTCGCAAAAAGCGGCCAATGATGTAATGCAACAGAGCTCTTTGGCGGTGACTGCCCAAAGCCGGATCTCGGCTGAACGCGCTCTGCAACTGCTAAGTTAGTCCTTCGTCATCTCCTCGCGCTGGATTTTTGACACTGGTGTCAAAAATCCAGCGTTTTACCTTGCAAGCTGACGCTTCCGCTGTACAATGGAATAAAAAAGCACATCGGATAAAAAGTCCTTTTTTATAAGCCTATGAGCAATAAGCTTTATATTCTTGATCAGCACGAGTCCAGAGCCCTTCGTCTGGCTGCCGTACTTGGCTTCATTGGTGAAGAGCCTCAGGTACTGCAAGAGGCACAATTGTCTGCCTTTCTGCAAAACGATCCAAAAGCTGTGGTGTTATTAGGGGCTTTAACCTCGCAACAACACCAGCAATTTATTGAACAACATCCGCTTTGCGCTTTTTTACTGGTTGGCGACAATCTGAAGCTGCATTTAGCACAGCCGAATGCGGTCGGTTTGCTGACAGAGCCTTTCGCTTACGCATCTTTTACCCAATTGCTGCGGGACTGTCAGGAGTACCATCGTTTACTGCCGGGTCAGCGCAGTCAGACTGAACAGCATCGATTTATCGGCATGGTCGGGCAAACGCCGGCCATGCAGCAAGTTCGTTTTCTTATTCAGCAAGTTGCAAAAACCGACGCCAATGTGTTGATCCTGGGCGATTCCGGCACTGGGAAAGAAGTGGTCGCCCGCAATATTCATGCGTTATCTAACCGGGCTGAAGGGCCTTTTGTGCCGCTAAACTGTGGCGCCATCCCTGCGGAGCTGCTGGAAAGCGAACTCTTTGGTCATGAAAAAGGCGCATTTACCGGCGCTATCTCCACCCGTAAAGGGCGTTTTGAGCTGGCTCAGGGCGGCACATTGTTTCTGGATGAAATCGGCGATATGCCATTGCCCATGCAGGTTAAATTACTGCGGGTACTGCAAGAGCGGGTCTATGAGCGGGTTGGTGGCAGCCAGCCTATTAAGGCCGATGTCCGTATTATTGCGGCAACTCACCGTGCTTTGGAACAAATGATTGAAGACGGCCGTTTCCGTGAAGACTTGTTTTACCGGCTCAATGTATTTCCTATTGAAACCCCGGCACTGCGTGAGCGGGCCGATGATTTACCTGCGTTGGTGCAGGAGCTGGTGTTGCGGGCTGAACAGCAGGGGCATGCCCGGGTCAAGTTTACAGAGCGGGCGCTGGAGAGTTTAAAACTGCATGCATGGCCGGGCAATGTGCGTGAACTGGCAAACCTGGTCGAACGTATGGCGATAATGTATCCGAATCAGGTGGTGGATGTGGCAGAGTTGCCACAAAAGTACCGTCATCTGGATGTGGAAACTTATGTGCCGCACTACCCGGATGCCTTGCAGGAGCGTGATGCGCTGAATGAACTGTTCCAGTTCAGCGAGGAGGAAGACGACTCTGCAACTGATCCTGAGGACCTTGACCAGGTCATTGGCGATTATTCGGTATTGCCTGAACACGGCATGGATTTAAAAGACTTCCTGGCCGATTTGGAAATCTCGTTGATCACTCAGGCGCTGGAGCGTCATGACTATGTGGTCGCAAGAGCAGCTGACCTGCTGTGTTTACGCCGGACCACGCTGGTGGAGAAGATGCGTAAATACAATCTGATGCGTGACGAAAGCTAAGCCGTCAAAAAAACGCCATCTTAACCTTCTGATTTAAAATAATAATATTTGTGGCATACCTTGTGCATAGCTTTGGCGAATGTCAAAGTTTTGCGAGGTTGCCATGAGCAGAGCCTATGCCTATGTTTCCATTGAAGCGGTGCAGTCAGAAGCTGAACACTGTGCGGATGCTATTCGCACAGCAAAACGGCTGGAGCATCTGATCCACAAATTGCCGACAGGCATCGTGGTGTTGGATGAACGTGGCTTTGTCGCACAGGCGAATCCGGTGGCGCGGTCCATGCTGGGCGAACCTTTAATTGGCCAGCGCTGGCTGGATATTATCAGCAGAGCATTCCGGCCTCGCAGTGATGATGGCATGGAAGTCTCGTTGCAGGACGGCAGTCGGGTCAAATTGGAAATCAGTTCGATGGAGCCCGAAACAGGCCAGCTGATCGTACTGACCGATCTGACGGAAACCCGTCAGTTGCAAAGCCGCATGGCGCACTTACAGCGTTTGTCGACGCTGGGGCGCATGATGGCGTCTTTAGCTCACCAAATCCGCACTCCGTTGTCTTCAGCGCTGCTGTACGCGCAGAACCTGGGCAGTCCGAAGCTAAACCCGTTATCCCGCGAACAATTTCAGCATAAGCTGGTGGCGCGGCTGCAGGATTTAGAGCAGCAGGTCAATGATTTATTGTTGTTTGCCCGGGCTGGCCGCGAACAGCAGGTGGTGCCTTTGTCTATGCAACAACTCCTGAGCGAAGTCTTTGCCGGTGTTGAAGTATTGATTGAACAGCAGCAAGGGCGAATTCAGGTCGAATTGCCGCAGCCGGATGTACAAATTCTTGGCAATGCCAGAAGCCTGGCGGGCGCCATTCAGAACCTGCTGCAGAACAGCATGCAAATCATCGGCCCCGGTGCCTTGTTAAAACTGGAAGCCCGGCTGGCACCAGACAACCCACACCAAGTGCTGATCGCGGTAGAAGACAATGGCCCTGGCGTGCCTGCTCATTTACAGCAACAAATTTTTGAGCCCTTTTTCACCACTCGCAGTCAGGGCACTGGCTTGGGCCTGGCCGTGGTGCAGGCGGTTGTGCATTCCCATAACGGTCTGGTGCGCTATCGCAGCAGCCAAAGTGGTGGCGCACGGTTTGAATTGGTTTTCCCTTTGTATCAGGCGGTGATGCAGCCGCAGGAGTTGGATTATGCACACAACTAACATTCTGGTGGTTGAAGACGATGCAGGCTTACGTGAAGCTTTGGCCGATACGCTGAACCTGGCCAATTATCAGGTGCTGCAGGCTGAAAACGCCGAGCAGGCACTGAGCTTATTAAAACAGCATAAAGTGGCGCTGGTGGTCAGTGATGTGCAGATGGGGTCGGTTTCCGGCCTTGAACTGCTCAAAAGCCTCAAGCTGAACTACCCGGCGTTGCCTGTATTGATGATGACCGCGTACGCCAATGTGAATGATGCAGTACTGGCTATTCGTCAGGGCGCTGTGGACTACCTGGCCAAACCTTTTGCGCCCGAAGTCCTGGTCAATATGGTGGCCCGTTATGCGCTGACCGAAACCGTGGATGCGATTGAGCCTGTGGTGGCGTCTGAGCAAGGTCAGCAGTTAATCCGTTTAGCCGCCAAAGTGGCTCGTTCTGATGCGAACGTGCTGGTGCTGGGACCAAGTGGCTGTGGTAAAGAGGTGCTGGCCCGCTATATTCACCAGCAAAGCCCGCGTCAGAGTGGTCCTTTTATTGCGATTAACTGCGCAGCCATTCCGGAAAACATGCTGGAAGCCACCTTGTTTGGCTATGAAAAAGGCGCTTTTACCGGTGCCATTCAGTCTTGCCCCGGTAAGTTTGAACAAGCCCAGCAAGGCACCATTCTGCTGGATGAAATCAGTGAAATGGACCTGAACCTTCAGGCTAAATTATTACGGGTGCTGCAGGAGCGCGAAGTCGAGCGTTTGGGTAGCCGTAAAACGGTCAAACTGGATGTGCGGGTGGTGGCCACCAGTAACAGAGATTTAAAGCAGGCGGTGGCGGAAGGGCATTTCCGCGAAGATTTGTTCTACCGGCTGAACGTGTTTCCGTTAACCTGGACCGCACTGGCAGAGCGTCCTGCAGATATTCTGCCGTTAGCGCAGCATTTGCTGGAACGGCACAGTCGTCAGACTGGGTTAGCGACACCAACGCTGACTCCGGCCGCTCAGCAGAAACTGCTACAACACAGCTGGCCTGGGAATGTCCGCGAGCTGGACAACATTATGCAGCGGTCTTTAATTATCTCTGACGGTGAGCTGATCGATGCTGAAGATATTCTGCTGGAAATCGTACCTGTCAGTTCGGCACCTGCCGTGCCGACAGTGCAGGACCCGGATCTGAGTCTGTTTAAGTCTGAACTCTATGATCAAGAACACCGGATTATTCTGGAAACCATGAAAGCCTGTGCCAACAGTCGTAAAGACGTGGCCGAGCGGCTTGGGATCAGTGCCCGGACCTTGCGTTACAAGCTGGCGCGTATGCGTGAATCTGGTATTCAGTTACCAGCCTGATGCTCATCTAATCCCTCTTTATTAAGCCAGTGGCAGCGTTAGCTGCCACTGGCTTATTCGTTAAATTTGACGCTGCTTTTTTGAAATTATTCAAAATCATCACTTTGATTCAGTTCTTAAGTCTGTTTTAAATCAATGTGTTATGTCTGACTTGTTGTGTTCTGTTGCTGCTCTGATTCGCGAATCATGACTCTGGCACGACTTGTGCTTATTCCCTGTTATCTGAAGCCGACAACAAAGTTTTGACAGGTGCTTACCATGAAAATCCAGGGCCATAGCTTCTACCAGGAAATGCAATCGATGATGCTGGAATCCCGTGCTGTATCGGCGGATCTGGCATTGCCGAAAGAGCCAGCCATCAACACCAGCCAGTCGGATTTCTCCGCGATGCTCAAAGGCGCTCTGGACAATGTCAATGCGTTGCAAGGGGAAAGCCGTAACCTGAGCACCGCAGTAGAAATGGGCGACCCACGTGTCTCCCTGGCGCAAGCCATGATTGCCGGTCAAAAAGCATCGCTGGCCTTTGATGCCACAGTGCAGGTTCGCACCAAGCTGGTGGAAGCGTACAAAGAAATTATGTCGATGCCTGTGTAGTAAGGAGTAGAAGGTGGCGGAAAGTACATCAACAGAATTGGCTCTGGCATCCGACGAATTTAGCAAGATGCCGGACCAGCAGGAGCAGAAATCTGGCTTCCTGGGTTCAGTCGGCGGTATGGATATGGTGCGTCAGATCAGTCTGATTGTCGCGCTGACCATCTGTATTGCGATCGCCGTGCTGATTATTCTTTGGGCCCGCGAGCCGGAAATGAGGCCTTTGGGCACCTTTGAAACCCAGGAATTAATCACTACACTGGATTACCTCGACGCCCAGAAAATTGATTACAAACTCGAAGGCAGTACCATTCTGGTCAATGGCGACGAGTACCAGAATATCAAGCTGGACATGGTGCGTGCCGGCGTGCAACAGCAACAAAGTTCTGGTGATGAAATCCTGATGCAGGACAGTGGCTTTGGTGTCAGTCAGCGTCTGGAAACCGAACGCTTAAAGCACAGCCGTGAACAGCAGCTGGCCCGCACCATCGAACAAATGCAAAACGTCGCCTCGGCCCGCGTCTTGTTAGCTATTCCAAAAGAAAACATCTTTGCCCGTCGCGAAAAGCAGCCTTCTGCCACTGTGATGATCAGTGTCAAAGGCAATAAAAGCCTGAAAGAAAGTGAAGTGGACGCCATTGTTGATTTAGTGGCTTCTGCGGTGCAGGGTCTGGAGCCAAGCCGGGTCACTGTCACCGACCAGAATGGGCGTTTGCTCAATAGTGGATCGCAAGACGCCAGTTCTGCCCGGGTGCGCAAAGAATACGAAATGGAACGTTCGCGGGAAGAAGAGTATCGTCAGAAAATTGACTCTATTCTGATCCCAGTGCTGGGTGTGGACAACTACACCGCTCAGGTCGACTTGTTGATGGACTTTACGGCCGTCGAACAAACTCAAAAGCGCTTTAACCCGGATTTACCTGCAGTGCGCAGTGAGATGAGCATTGAGCAAAACAGTGTGGGTGGCAATATCAGCGGTATTCCTGGCGCTTTGTCTAATCAGCCACCGCTGAACAGCAATATTCCTGAACAGGCAGGCGAAGGCACACAGCCGGTGATCCCTGGCCGCAACAGCAAAGAAATTACCAAGAACTATGAGCTGGATACCACCATCAGCCATTCAACGCAGCAATCTGGCGTGATCCGTCGGATCAGCGTTTCCGTGGCGGTTGACTATAAACCTGGCGAGGCTGCGGCCGAAGGTGAGGCTGCAGGTCCGCAACCACGGACTCAAGCGGAGCTGGCGAATATCCGTCGTTTATTGCAGGGGGGGATTGGTTTTGACGTGCAACGTGGCGATACCATCGAAGTGGTGTCGGTGCCATTTGCCCGTGAAGCACTGGTCACAGCTGAAGAGCCGCCAATTTACGAGCAAGAATGGTTTATGCGGATGATGAAACTGCTGGTGGGCACTCTGATTATCATTGTGCTGATCCTGGCCGTGATCCGTCCGATGTTGAAACGTCTGATTTACCCAGAAGACACCACAGAGGTGTATGATGAGGCGTCACTGAGCAGCGGTCTGGATCTGGGTGATGAAACCATGGATATGCTGACCAAAGAATTTGACGCGAAGTCGGTTGGTTTCGCGGCCGATGGCACCCTGATGCTGCCGGACTTGCATGGTGACGAAGACTTATTAAAAGCGGTGCGTGCTCTGGTAGCCAACGAACCTGAACTGTCCTCTTTGGTCGTGAAAAACTGGTTAAGCGAAGATGAGTAATGTAGATACGATCAAACCCACCTTTGATGTGGGCAAACTGGATGGCGTGGAGAAAGCCGCCATTCTGTTGCTGAGTCTGTCTGAGGAAGATGCGGCGCAGATCCTGAAACACCTGGAACCTAAGCAGGTGCAGAAGGTGGGTATGGCGATGGCGCAGATTGAAGATCTGAACCAGTCAAAAATTGCGGCCGTACACAAGCTGTTTATCGAACAAATTCAGAACTTCAGTACCATCGGCTTCCAGAGCGAAGAATTTATCCGTCGCGCTTTAACGGCCGCCTTGGGTGAAGAGAAAGCCTCGAACCTGATCGACCAGATTATTCTGGGCGGCGGTGCCAAGGGTCTGGATTCGCTGAAGTGGATGGACTCGAAGCAAGTGGCCAATATCATCCGCAACGAACACCCGCAGATCCAGACTATTGTATTGTCCTATCTGGAGCCGGAGCAGTCGGCGGAAATCCTGTCACAATTCCCGGAAAAGGTGCGCCTGGACTTAACCATGCGTATTGCCAACCTGGAAGAAGTTCAGCCAGCTGCGTTGCAGGAATTGAACGAAATTATGGAAAAACAATTTGCCGGTCAGGCGGGTGCGCAAGCGGCGAAGATGGGCGGCCTGAAAGCAGCAGCCGATATCATGAACTACCTGGACACCAACGTCGAAGGCCAGTTGATGGACGCCATCCGCGAGCACGACGAAGAAATGGCACAACAAATCCAGGATTTGATGTTTGTATTCGAAAACCTGCTGGATGTTGATGACCGCGCCATTCAGACCATTCTGCGCGAAGTGCAGCAGGATGCGCTGATGAAGGCACTGAAAGGCGCCGACGAAAACTTAAAAGAGAAAATCCTTAAAAATATGTCCAAACGAGCAGCTGAATTGCTGATGGACGATTTGGAAGCCATGGGCCCGGTGCGTGTCAGTGAAGTCGAAGCGGCGCAAAAAGAAATTCTGTCTGTGGCAAGACGTCTGGCCGATGCGGGCGAAATTATGCTCGGCGGCGGTGGCGGCGAAGATTTCCTCTGACGGAGTAGCAGATGACCGATCATTTTCGCGGTAAGCAGCCATTCGAACCCGATGAGGAGCTGCTGGAGTTACTGAAGCAATGGCCGGCACCTATGCTTGAGGCTGAGCACAAACAGGCAGCGAACCGCACCAATGCGTTATACAAAACCAGGCCAGATCCGAAGGTTGTGACAGTAACCGAAGAGGCGGATGAGCTCGAATTAAAGCCATTAACGGCTGAGGATATTGAGCAAATCCGTCAGGCGGCCTATGACGAAGGTTTTGCTGAAGGGAAAAACGCGGGGTTCGGGCAGGGCTATCAGGATGGCCAGAACCAAGGCTTGCAGGATGGTTTAAAGCAAGGTCAGGACGAAGGCAAAAAGCTGGGCCTGGAAGATGCGGCCGCAGAGGTCGACGCTATCAAGCAGCAACTGGCACAACTGCTGGACCAGCTGCAGCAGCCCCTGGCCCAGATAAACGACCAGGTAAAACACCAGCTGACGGAGCTGGCGCTGCGAATGGCAGAAGCCGTGATTGCGGTCGAAGCCAAAACCAACCCAGCCGTCATTTTACAGACCGTCAGTGACGCTGTGGCGGTGCTGCCGCTGCAAACCGAACACGTCTTAATTAAATTGCACCCGGACGATCTGGCGATACTGCAGCAGCATTACACTGAAACTGAACTGACACAGCGCCATTGGCAACTGCGGGCTGAACCGAGCCTGGAGCAGGGCGGCTGCCTGATTGAAACCCCGTTATCCAGCATTGACCGCAGCATGAAACAACGACTTGCTGCAAGTCTGGAGCACTTTTTGCATAGCCAGTCACAGGATCCTTCTTAACCGGGTACATTCATGGCGGCAACCGACCTTCTGGCCCACCTGAAACAACAGGAACAGTATATTCAGCGCTCGCGTCCGACCTTAGCCGGTCGTCTCGTCCGTGTCGTCGGGTTGACGCTGGAAGCCACTGGCTGCACAGCTGGCATAGGCCAGACCTGCAGCGTGGAAACCGCGACGGGCGAACTGCATGCCGAAGTGGTTGGTTTTGCCAGCGACCGCATTTTTTTAATGCCCAAAGACGACGTCTCAGGAGTGGTGCCTGGTGCCCGTGTCACCCCTTTACTGGATTACAAAGGGGTGCCATTGACCATGGCGCTGCTTGGTCGGGTGATTGACGGGGCTGGTAAACCACTGGATGGCAAAGGCCCTGTGCTGAGTCAGGAATTTGGCGGTCGCAAAAAACCACCTATTAACCCCTTGCAGCGTCAACCTATCCACGCCCCGCTGGACGTCGGTGTGCGGGCGATTAACAGCATTATTACTGTCGGCAAAGGCCAGCGGATGGGGTTGTTTGCCGGTTCTGGTGTCGGTAAGTCTGTGCTGCTTGGCATGATGACACGTGGCACCTCGGCCGACGTCATTGTGGTGGGCCTGGTGGGCGAGCGTGGCCGCGAGGTGAAAGAGTTTATCGACGAAATTCTCGGTGAAGAAGGCCGGGCCCGTTCTGTGGTGGTTGCCGCTCCGGCCGACGTTTCACCGCTGATGCGTCTGAAAGGCTGCGAGACCGCCGTACAGGTGGCTGAGTATTTTCGCGAGCAAGGGCTTGATGTGCTGCTGTTGCTCGATTCTGTCACCCGGTATGCGCAGGCGCAGCGTGAAATTGCGCTGGCGGTGGGTGAACCCCCGGCAACCAAAGGCTATCCACCGTCGGTATTTGCCAAATTACCTGCTCTGGTGGAGCGGGCCGGTAATGGCGCCGCAGGCCAGGGCTCTATTACGGCATTTTATACCGTGCTGTCCGAAGGGGATGATTTGCAGGACCCGATCGCTGACGCGGCCCGGGCTATTCTGGATGGTCACATAGTTCTGTCAAGGCAACTGGCCGACAGTGGTCACTTTCCGGCCATTGATATCGAAAAATCCATCAGCCGGGTGATGCCGGCCGTCACCAGTATGGAGCATCAAAAACTGGCCCGAGCCGTTAAGCAGCTTTATGCCTCGTATCAGCAAAGTAAGGATCTGGTCGCCATCGGCGCTTATGTGCGTGGCTCAGACCCGCAACTGGATTTGGCGATTGGGCTGATGCCAAAGATCCGCAATTTCCTGCAGCAGGAAATGAAAGAAGTGGTGCCTTATGACGACAGTCTGGCATTACTGGAACAATTGTTGCCGACTGCAAAAGGTAAATAAAGATGGCCTTGGCGCAACTGCAAATGCTGGTGAAGTTCCAGCAGGAAAAAGAAGACAAACTGCGTGCCTTGTATCAGGGCGCCCAGGCGAACTACCAGAATATGCAACAAAAGTTTGACGGCCTGGCCGCTTACCGTACCGACTATCTGCAACAAACCCAGCAGCGGGGCCAGCATGGCATGGCCAGCCGGCAGTTTAATCAGTATCTGAACTTTATCAGCAAACTGGATAAAGCGCTGAGCCAGCAACAACAGGCGGTGCAGCAGGCGAAAGCCGCAGCAGAGCAACGCATGCGCCAGTACCTGGAGATGCAAAAAAAGCGCAAGGCTCTGGAGCTGTTGATTGAAAAAGAACAGTTAACTCAGCAAGCCAAAGCTGCCCGGCAAGAACAGAAGTTGCTGGATGAAATTGCCACCCAGCAGTTTTTCCGCCGCGTGTCTTAAATTATGGCGCGGGAATTGAATACATGAAGAACAGATATGCAGACGTTGTCAGATGGCAACATACGGCGGTGCGACAACGCAGGCACCGCGGGCTTAATCGGAGTACCCTATGACCGACTTGATGATCACAACCCTGATGGGGCGGGACAGCGCGTTAAATCAGGCGAAAGGCGCGAATGTCCTGAGTGATACCGACTCTGACAGTCGTTTTTCTGACGCGCTGGCACAACAGGTTCAGTCGGACTCCGCCAGCCATGCTCACAAAGCAAAGAGGCAAAGTCTTGCCGTGGGCAAGGACGATAAAGCGGGCCAGACATCGGCGACTAAAGTGCGGCAGCCCGACACTCTCGCCACTCAGGCTGAAGCAGGCAAAGATGAAAAAGCCACTGGTTCTGAGCTGATTACCCAAGACAAAGCTGCAGCAAGCTCCGAAGCAGATGAACTTAATGCTCAGCTGGTAGCGAACGATGCTGATGGCTCGCAGAACCACGCGCAGTTTTTCGGCGCCGCTACGCAGCCATCACCTGACAAGGACCTGACATCATCCGACGTGCAGTTGGATGCCGGTGACGAAGATGCTGCCCTGGCTGGTGGGGCAGAGCAGGACACTGAAAAATCTGGAGAGAGCAGCTCCACTGAGTTTGAATTATTGAAATACCTGGATAACGCCATTTTATTGGGCAACAAGCTGCGTCAGGACACGCATCAGGCGAAGCTCAATAACAGTGCCAAGGCGGCGGATACAGCGTTGGCCACGGCAGAATCATTGCAACAAAACGACAAGCTGGCGTTGCAGGCCGCTTTAACCACGGCGAAAGGCGAGGCTGTGTCCTCAGACGTAGCTGCGAAGATGGCTCCATCGGATGAGGTTAGTGAGCTGCCGCAAATCGCTGCTGAGACCATCGATGTTGAGGCCGAAGTCGTCGATGAAGCGGGACAGAAAGCAAAGAGCGCAAAAGCAGACCCAACAGCGGATAAATCCAAGCCAGTGACCGAGACGCCTGACACCGAGTTACCCGTGGTTGACCAGGCAGAATCTGTGGCTGACGTGGCCCAGGCGTTAGCTACTGCGCAAACAGAAGGGATGAGCAGTGCTGTGGTCGCTCAGGTTAAAACAACAAAATCCTCTGCAGACTCAGAATCAGCCGGTCTTGCCGCTGACAAGGTTGTGGCTCAGAAAGACCAGGTGCAAACCACTAACGACGTCAGTGATCTGGAGCTCAGCCTGTTGCAAGGTCTGACGACCAGCGCGTCAAAAGCTGACCCCGTGAAGGCTGAACCTAAATCTGCTGCGGCGTCGCGCAGCCATGCAGCTGAGCAAAAATCAAACGCCGATGAACTGGTGAAATTAAGTCAACCGCTGGCGCAATCAGAGTCAGAGGCGGATGCGTCTTCTCAGGATCAACAAGGCCAGCCACAATCGCTCCTGCACGTGTTGGCCGATGGCAGCACTCGACCAGAACGGGTGGCGTTACAACATGGCTTCCAGGACGAGTTAAAGGCGGTCAATGTGCAGGAAAAAACTGTGCAAAGCCGTGAGTTAACGCAAAACCTGAATCCACAGGCCCAGCGTCAGGCGGATTTATTAGGCCAAAAACTGAACCTGATCCAGCCAGAAGCTTCGGTGCATTTGAAAGAGCAGATGATGCTGATGGTGCGGGATAAGGTACAGACCGCGGAAATTAGACTGGACCCGGCTGAGCTGGGATCGATGCAGATCAAAATCAGCATGCAGCAAGATCAGATGTCGGTTCAGTTTGTGGTTCAAAATGGCCAGACCCGTGATTTGATGGAGCAGCAAATGCCACGTTTGCGTGATCTGCTGCAGCAGCAGGGCATTGAACTGAGCCAGGGCTCAGTGCAGCAAGACAGTTCTCATGGTCAGCAGGCCTCTGAAGGCTCAGGTCAGGGACAACAAGGACGGCAGGGTGGCACTGACCAGGGTGACAGCACAGACGAAGGGGTCAGCGCAACTCAAATTCAGGTCGCTGTCTCAGACCGGGTGGTTGACTACTACGCTTGAGTTGAATGCTGGCCTGATGAATCAAACGCTTAGCAAAGCAGCAACCCGGCTGAAACTTATCATTGCCTTTGCCGGAAGCCGAGGTCAATAATATCAGCCATTCAGCCGGATGAGGACGAACAATGGCAGCGGGTAAAGGTAAAGAGTTAGAAATAGCCGATGGTTCAGGCAAAAAGAAAAAACTGATCATCATTGGTGCTGTGGTTGCCGCACTGGCGGTCGGGGGCGGAGCTTTTGTGATGCTTTCCGGTGGCTCGGAGCCGGTACCGCAGGAAATGGACGTTGCCGCCGATGGAGCTCCTGCCGCGGAAGAAGGCGCGGCTGCCAGTGCGGATAAAGGTTCTGCGCTTTATGTCACAATGCCAAGACCCTTTATTTTTAACGTTCCTGGCGCGACTAAAGACCGGCTGGTGCAAATTAAAGTGCAGTTACTGGTGCGTGGCAGCAATAACGAAGAGACGGCCAAAGTGCATATTCCGCTGATTGAAAGTACGTTGTTGCGTACCTTCAGTACCAGCAATGCCGAGCAGTTAATTACGGTCGACGGCAAAGAAGAATTGAAGAAAAAAGCCTTACGTGAAGTGCAGGATGCCCTGACTGGGGTGGCCGGCTCGCAGGTGGTGGAAGAAGTGTTGTTTACTGGTTTTGTGATGCAATAAGAGAGCAGCGACTTGACTGATTTATTGTCCCAGGACGAAATTGACGCGCTATTACACGGCGTTGATGATGTCGAAGAAGAAGAGGTTGAAGACAGTGGTGACGGCCGCGGCCGTGGTGCCACTGAATACGACTTTTCTTCGCAAGACCGCATTGTGCGTGGCCGGATGCCGACTCTGGAAATGGTCAATGAGCGTTTTGCCCGTCATATGCGGATCAGTCTGTTTAATATGATGCGTCGTACTGCCGAAGTTTCGATTAACGGCGTGCAAATGATCAAGTTCGGTGAATACGTTCACACTCTGTTTGTTCCTACCAGTCTGAATATGGTGCGGTTCCGTCCACTGAAAGGGACGGGCCTGATCACCATGGAAGCCCGCCTGGTGTTTATCCTGGTAGACAACTTCTTTGGCGGCGACGGCCGTTACCACGCCAAAATTGAAGGCCGGGAATTTACCCCAACCGAACGCCGAATCATTCAAATGCTGCTCAAGCTGATTTTCGAAGATTACAAAGAAGCCTGGGCGCCAGTGATGGACGTGTCCTTCGAATACCTGGATTCAGAAGTAAACCCGGCGATGGCCAACATCGTCAGTCCGACTGAAGTGGTGGTGATCAGCTCCTTCCATATTGAACTGGACGGTGGTGGCGGTGATTTCCACGTTGCTTTGCCTTATTCGATGCTGGAACCGATCCGGGAATTGCTGGATGCGGGTGTGCAGAGTGATAAAGAAGACACCGACTTACGGTGGAGTAAGGCGCTGCGCGACGAAATCATGGATGTGAAGGTGGATTTAACCACCAAAATGATGGACGTTGACCTGACGCTTGAACAAGTGATGAATCTCAAAGCCGGTGACATTATTCCGGTCGAAATTCCTGAAACGATTACTGTATTGATCGAAGATTTGCCGACCTACAGAGCCAAAGTCGGACGCTCGCGTGACAACGTGGCACTGAAGATCACCGAAAAAATTAAACGTCCTGAATCAGTCAAATCTGAAATGAACGTCTTTACCAAAGGCGGCCGTCGTCTGGACAGCGACGCAGATATTAGTGAACTGGAAGCAGATTTGAATTTGTCTGAACGTACTGAGGATAGATGGTAATGGCAAACGAACAAGATACCATGGACGAATGGGCTGCCGCGCTGGCCGAAGCCGAAGGCGGTAGCAGCGCAGAAGCTGTGGAGCTGGATGAGCTGAAAGAAGAACGTGCACCACTGACGGTGGACGAAAAGCGTAAACTCGACACCATTTTGGATATCCCGGTCACCATTTCGATGGAAGTCGGGCGGGCGAAAATCAGTATCCGTAACCTGCTGCAATTAAATCAGGGCTCAGTGGTGGAACTGGAGCGACTGGCTGGTGAACCGCTGGATGTGCTGGTCAACGGTACCCTGATTGCTCACGGCGAAGTAGTCGTGGTGAACGATAAATTTGGTATCCGTCTGACTGACGTAATCAGCCAGATTGAGCGGATTAAGAAGTTACGTTGATGCTAAAACACGTGCTGCCGCTGCTGTTGTCCGCTCCTGTTGTTGCCGAAGAAGCGGTTCAGAGCGCTCCTGTGGGCTCCGGTGCTGATCTGTTGAATGTATTCGGTTCTTTGGTGATTGTTCTTGGGTTGCTGTTTGCACTGGCCTGGTTTTACAAAAAAATGGTGCAAAAGCTGCCCGGCTCCGGCCAAATTAAAGTGGTCAGCTCCATGATGCTGGGGCCGCGTGAACGTCTGCTGGTGATTGAGATCCAGGGCAAACAGCGTGTACTGGGTGTGACAGGGCAGCAGATTAATTTTTTATTTGAGCTGGAACAGCCGTTATCCGCAGACCAGCCGCCGCTGGACTGGCGTCGGCAATGGCAACAGTTGTTGCAAGGGAAAAAGGATACCAACTGATGTGGCGATTATTGGCTCTGTTGTTGCTGGTTTTGAGCCCTGAATTGCTGGCTCAGCAGTCCGGCGCTTTATCCGCCCTGACCGTGACCACCAAGCCGGATGGGACTCAGGATTACAGTGTCACCCTGCAAGTGCTGGCGGTGATGACAGCGCTGAGTTTTATCCCGGCCATCGTCATTATGATGACCAGCTTCACCCGCATTATTGTGGTGCTGGCCATTCTGCGTCAGGCCATTGGCTTACAGTCTTCACCGTCAAACCAAATCCTGATTGGTATCACCTTATTCCTGACTTTTTTTATTATGGCGCCGGTGTTTGATGAGGTGAATCAAAAAGCCCTGCAGCCGTATTTAAGTGAGCAAATCACGTCAATTCAGGCCTTTGACGAAGCGTTAAAGCCGATGAAAGCCTTTATGCTGCATCAAACCCGTTTAAAAGATTTGGAAACCTTTGCTGAAATTGCTGGTACACCCAAAGTGGATAATGTGGCCGATTTACCGATCACTGTAGTGATCCCGGCATTTATCACCAGTGAGCTGAAAACGGCGTTCCAGATTGGTTTTATGATCTTTATTCCATTTTTGATTATCGACCTGGTCGTCGCCAGTATTTTGATGGCGATGGGGATGATGATGTTGTCACCCATGATTGTATCTTTGCCATTTAAACTGATGATGTTTGTGCTGGTGGATGGCTGGTTACTGGTGATGGGAACTCTGGCAACCAGTTATGGGGTGGGCACATGAGTCCGGAAACCTTTGTTGATATCCTGAGTGATGCGCTCTGGCTGATTATTCTGATTGTGTCCGTGGTGATTGTTCCGTCACTGCTGATTGGTCTGGTGGTGTCCATCTTTCAGGCGGCAACCTCTATTAACGAACAAACATTAAGCTTCTTACCTCGTTTGATTGTCACTTTGCTGGCATTGATGTTTGGCGGCCACTGGCTGACCCAGACCTTGATGGATTACACCCAAAAACTCTACCTGAGCATTCCTTCGGTAGTCGGCTGATGGATTACCCGCTACAGCAGTTACTTCAGGTGATCGCTGACTTTATGCTGCCCTTTACCCGTGTGGCTGCCATGATGTTTATTATGGCGGCATTCGGCGCGAAAAATATTCCAACCCGGGTTAAAACAGCCTACTGCGCAGCCTTTATTGTGATGGTGATGCCGGTGGTGCCGCCGGTGCGGGACGTCAACCTGATGTCGCTGAATCTGGTGGTGCAGGTGATCCAGCAAATTATTATTGGTCTGGCCATCGGTTTTATTTCCCAGATATTTATTCAGGCTTTTGTCACCGCAGGTCAGGTGCTGGCGACCCAAACCGGTTTAGGTTTTGCTGCTTTGGCGGACCCGGTTAACGGGGTGTCGGTGCCGGCCATTGGTCAGTTTTACCTGATCCTGGCCACCTTGCTCTTTCTGGTGTATGACGGCCATCTGGCGATGTTTCAGCTGATGATGTTTAGCTTTGAGTCCTTGCCCATTCAAGGGCAATGGCTGGACGTGAACAAATACTGGCAGATTGCTGAATTTGGCGGCTGGATTATTGTGACTGCTCTGGCTATTACTATGGCGCCGGTCACTGCCATGCTGGTGGTGAATATAGCCTTTGGGGTATTAACCCGTACTGCTCCTCAGCTGAACATTTTTTCGATAGGGATGCCTATCAGCATGATCGCCGGTTTATTGATTATGTACCTGACGCTGGATACCTTCCTTTATCACTTTAACCTGAACTGGCAATACAGCATTGATTATGCGTGCCGGTTAGTGGGCTGCTGATTGATGACCACTGAGCAGAACAGGAGGCGCTAATGGCGGAATCAGGACAGGAAAAGACCGAACAGCCCACCAGTAAAAAACTGGAAGACACCCGAAAGAAAGGTCAGGTCGCCCGCTCGAAAGACCTGGCCACTTTTGCCGTATTGCTAGGCAGCAGTGCCGGCATTCTGATGTTTGGTTCGCAAATCGCTGGCTCTGTGCTGGAAGTGTGTCGCCGCCTGTTATCGCTGGATGAAAAAGATATTTTCAATCCCTATTCCATGTTTACCGCCTGGGGCGATTCCATTTGGGCCTTGCTGCCTGCGCTGATTAAATTCTTTCTGCTGATTATGCTGGCCGCCTATGTAGGCAGCATTCTGGTTGGAGGCTACAACTTCACCTGGCAAGCCATCGGTTTCAAATGGAGCAAACTCAATCCGGTCAGTGGCTTAAAACGGATGTTCGGCATGCAGGCCGTGGTCGAATTACTGAAGAGTGTCAGTAAAGTGCTGGTGATTGGTGGTTTGACCTATGCACTGCTCAGCAACTATTTCGACGATATTATGACGCTGTCGATGATGAGTACGCCGGATGATATTTATGCAGCGGTGGAAATACTGGCCTGGGTGTTTTTTGGCATTTGTTGCAGTGTGGTGGTGATTGCGATGATAGATGCGCCTTATCAGGCCTGGCAGCACAACAAGAACCTGAAAATGACGCTGCAGGAAGTGAAAGATGAGTTTAAGAACCAGGAAGGCGACCCTCGGGTAAAAGGGCGGATCCGAACCTTGCAGTATCAGGCCGCCAAACGTCGCATGATGTCTGAAGTACCGACGGCTGACGTGGTCGTGACCAACCCGACTCACTTTGCGGTGGCGCTGAAATACGATCAGGCGAAATTCCGCGCCCCTGTTGTAGTGGCCAAAGGCGCTGATGAAGTCGCGCTGATGATCCGTAAAATTGCCGAAGAAAACAAAGTGCCCGTGCTTGAATCCCCGATGCTGGCGCGTTCGGTGTTTTACACGACAGAACTGGAGCAACCTATCCCTGAGCAGCTGTTTGCGGCTGTAGCGCAGGTGTTGGCCTACGTGTATCAGCTGAATATGTTCCGCAAAGGCAAAGGGAAACGACCCAAAGCGCTGGCGAAAGATTTGCCGATTCCTGAGGAATTCCGCCACTAAACCGGCAATTGATAGCGCCGATTTTCAAACTGGAACACTTTTTGCCTTACCCTGCTGAATGTCAGTTATTTGTCAGGTTTCAGCATGCAACAAGCCAAGCAGTTATTGTCCCGCCTTGACCCGGAAGTATTGTCTTATGCCAAAGGGGTGGGCACCCCACTGCTGATTATGGCTGCGTTGGCGATGGTGGTATTGCCTTTACCGCCAACGCTGCTGGACATTCTGTTTACCTTCAATATTTCGCTGGGTCTGGTGGTGCTGCTGGTGACTGTGTATACCCGCAAACCGCTGGACTTTGCCATTTTCCCTACGGTGATCCTGGTTGCCACTATTTTGCGGCTGACGCTGAATATCGCCAGTACCCGGGTGATCCTGCTGGAGGGCCATAACGGGCCCGATGCCGCAGGTAAAGTGGTGGAAGCCTTTGGTGAAGTGGTGATTGGTGGTAACTATGCGGTCGGTATAGTGGTGTTCGCTATTCTGGTGATCATCAACCTGATGGTCGTGACCTCAGGTGCGGCCCGTATCTCTGAAGTGACTGCACGTTTTACCTTAGATGCGATGCCTGGTAAGCAGATGGCGATTGATGCTGACTTAAACGCTGGCTTTATTGACCAGGATCAGGCCCGTAAACGCCGTCAGGAAATTGGCGATGAAGCTGATTTTTACGGCTCAATGGACGGTGCCAACAAGTTTGTCAAAGGCGATGCGATGGCCGGCCTGGTCATTATCGCTATCAACATCATCGGCGGCCTGGTGATCGGCATTTTGCAACACGACCTGACCTTTATGAATGCGGTGCAGATTTACACCATGCTGACCATTGGTGACGGCCTGGTGGCACAAATTCCTGGTCTGTTGTTGTCCATCGGTACCGCCATCATTGTGACCAGACAAAATAAAGATTCGGATATGGGCGGCCAGATTGCCGAGCAATTCAGCAATTTCAAAGTGTTGGTGGTGGCAAGCGCCATTATGTTCATTATGGGGATTGTCCCCGGCATGCCGCACATCGCCTTTCTGACGCTGTCTGCGTTAATTGGCGGCGCGGCCTATTACCTGTACCGGCAGGCGAACCCCAAAGAAGGCACTGTGGTGGAACCCCGTAAAACTGATGTGGTGCCGGGCAACGAAGTGGCTCCGGTCAAAGAAATCAGCTGGGACGACGTGCATCCGGTCGACACCATTGGCCTGGAAGTGGGTTACCGGCTGATCCCGCTAGTGGATAAAACCCAAGGCGGCGAGCTGCTGAACCGTATTAAAGGCGTGCGTAAAAAACTATCGCAGGAGCTGGGTTTCCTTATTCCGGCCGTGCATATCCGCGACAATCTGGACCTGGAGCCCAATACCTACCGTGTCACCATGATGGGAGTGACCTCCGGGGAATCTGAACTGCGTCATGACAACGAACTGGCGATTAACCCGGGTCAGGTATTTGGTACTGTCAAAGGGATAGCCACCAAGGACCCGGCCTTTGGGCTGGAAGCGGTATGGATTGCTAAAGGCCAGCGTGAGCATGCCCAGACCCTGGGGTACACCGTGGTGGATGCCGCGACTGTGGTCGCCACCCATTTAAGTCAGATCCTGACCAATAACGCAGCCCAGCTGCTGGGGCATGAAGAAGTACAAAACCTGCTGGACATGCTGGCAAAAAGCTCACCCAAGCTGGTGGATGCCCTGGTGCCGGAAACTATGCAGCTGACGGTGGTGGTGAAGGTGCTGCAAAATCTGCTGCATGAAGGTGTGCCTATCCGCGACATGCGTACCATAGTGCAAACACTGGTGGATTATGGTGGTAAGAGTCAGGATGTTGACGTTTTAACTGCGGCCTGTCGGGTGGCCTTAAAACGACTGATTATTCAGGAAGTGGCGGGTAGTGCGGCCGAAGTGCCGGTGATCACCTTTGCGCCTGAGCTTGAGCAAATGCTGCATCAGTCCATGCAGTCCGGTGGCAGCGATGGTTCCGGCATAGAACCTGGCCTGGCGGAACGTATCCAGCAGTCACTGGCAAGTGCTGCACAGAACCAGGAATTGGCGGGGGAACCTGCAGTTTTACTGACCTCCGGCATTTTACGATCAGTGATGGCACGATTCGTGAAATACAGTATTCCAGGACTACGGGTATTGTCCTATCAGGAAATCCCGGATAACAAACAAATCCGCATTGTCAGTGTGGTCGGTCAGTCGAATTAGGAGTTGAGCCATGAAAATTAAACGCTTTGTTGCCAAAGATATGCGTACTGCGCTGACCGAAGTGAAAGAGTTTTTAGGGCCAGACGCCATTATTTTGTCGAACAAAAAGGTAGCTGGCGGTGTCGAAATTGTTGCCGCTATCGACCCGGACGCCGCACCAGTCAAGACTTCGCAAGAGCCTGTGCCTGAACAGGTAGCCAAAGCAAACTCAGGCTCTCGCTTGAACATTAAAGTGGACGACGACGAAGAAACTACGCCGGTCGATTCACTGCAAGCCTTGTTGGCCCGTCAAATCAGTAAGCAGCCAGCCGCCACGGCTACTGCCAATAAACTGACACAGGCAAAAGCGGCTATGCAGAACAATCCGTTGTTTTCGGCTAAAAATCAACCAGTTGCGTCTTCTGAGCGTCAAAGTTCCGCTATGGCGGGTTTTAACATGTCAGAACTGACCAAATACCAGGAGCAACAGGCTCGGCTGATGCAGCAGCAAATGGATGCACTGCGTCATGAGATGCTGTCGATGAAGCAACTGCTGACTCACCAGGTGTCTGGTTTGATGTGGCAGGACTTAGCGCGACGCGAACCAATGCGTGCTCTGGTGATTGAAAAACTGCGCGACATGGGGTTGTCTGAAGCTGCTTCTGATCAAATCGCCTGCTTCATGCCGGAAGATATCAGTGACGCTGAAGCCTGGGACAGCGCGCTGGAGTTGTTAACTGGCCAGCTGATCACCACCAATGATGACATTATGCGTCGTGGCGGCATTGTGGCTTTGGTCGGACCTACCGGGGTAGGTAAAACCACTACTGTTGCGAAACTGGCTGCGCAATTTGCCAAACGCCATGGTGCCGATCAGGTGGCGCTAATTACCACTGACAGTTTTCGTATTGGTGCCTTCGAACAGCTGGCAACGTTCGGTCGCATCATCGGCTGTCCTGTGAAGCAAGCCAAAGACGCTGATGAACTCGCGATGCTGCTTTCCCAGATGCAACAGCGCAAATTAGTCCTGATAGACACCGCAGGAATGAGTCAACGTGACGTACGCCTTGCTGAAAAACTTGCATCTTTAGTGCATAATTCACGTGCCAAAATAAAGAGTTATCTGGTATTGTCTGCGACATCACAGGCCCGCGTGATGCAGGAGACCGTGGAACACTTCAAACGGATCCCGCTGTCGGGTTGTATTTTCACCAAACTTGATGAATGCTTAAGTTTGGGGGAAATCATTAACGTCGCGATCCAGAACGCCCTGCCTGTCAGCTACCTGACCAACGGCCAACGCGTACCGGAAGACATTGAAATGGCAGATGCCAAGGCACTGGTCGCGCAAGCAGAACAATTGCGGATCTCCAACAGTAGTACGGGTTATCAGTGGTACAACGAGACAACCCGGATGGATGGAACCTATGCCTAATCTTCAGATAAATGACGATCAAGCCAGTGGTCTGAGACGAATGAAACAACAAATAATCAAAGTCATCGCGATAACAGGTGGGAAAGGCGGCGTTGGTAAGACCAACGTGTCGCTGAATCTGGCGATGGCCATGTCGCAGCTCGGCAAAAAGGTGCTGGTGCTGGACGCCGACCTGGGGTTAGCCAACTGTGACGTGATGCTGGGACTGCGGGTTGAGAAAAACCTGTCTCATGTCTTATCCGGTGAAGCAGAACTGGACGATATCCTGATTGAAGGTCCATTCGGAATTAAGATAGTGCCTGCGACTTCAGGTACTCAATCCATGACCGAGCTGAAACCAGCCGAACATGCAGGCCTTATTCGTGCGTTCAGTGAAATGCGTACCCGCTTTGATGTGTTGCTGGTGGATACTGCTGCCGGTATCTCCGATATGGTCCTGAGCTTTTCCCGAGCTTCACAGGATGTGCTGGTGGTGGTCTGTGACGAACCTTCATCTATCACCGACGCTTATGCACTGATGAAAATCTTGAGCCGTGAACATGGCGTGCAGCGTTTCAAAATTGTCGCCAATATGGTGCGTTCACTCAAAGAAGGGCAGGAATTGTTTGCCAAACTGAGCCGGGTAACGGACCGGTTTTTGGATGTGACGCTGGAACTGGTTGCCACCATTCCCTTTGATGAGAACGTACGCAAAGCGGCACGTAAACAAAAAGCTTTTGTCGAAGCTTTTCCGAAGACACCGGCCTCATTGGCCATCCGAACCTTGGCTACCCGTGCTGTACAATGGCCAATTCCACCCGTCGCCTCAGGTCATCTCGAGTTTTTCTTAGAACAATTGGTGCATCAGCCTGAAGCACGAGGTTTGGTTTGAACAGTAAACTCGCGGCCTACGGTGCTGCTGATCAACTGAGTCGCCTGGTGGAGCAACATGCTCCACTGGTCAAAAGAATTGCCTACCATTTACTCGCCCGTTTACCTGCCAGTGTTCTTGTCGACGATTTGGTTCAAGCCGGTATGATTGGCCTGATTGAAGCCGCTAAGAACTTTGATGGCAGCAAAGGGGCCAGTTTCGAAACCTTTGCTGGTATCCGTATTCGTGGTGCCATGCTTGATGAAATTCGCCGAGGTGACTGGACACCCCGTTCAGTCCACCGCAATTCCCGCATGATTGCTGAAGCCATTGCAGAACTGGAAGGTCAGTTAGGCCGGGACGTCAAAGATATTGAAGTTGCTGAAAAGCTTGATATATCTTTAGAGGAGTATCATCATATGCTCAGTGACGCCAGCAGCGGTCGGATCATCGGTATCGAAGATCTTGGCATCTCGGAAGATGTGCTGGTGACGGCAGACGACACTGATGATGATCATCTGTACGAACAACAGGCAAACGATGCGTTTCAGCAAGCGCTGATTAAAAATATCAGTAGCCTGCCGGAGCGGGAAGCGATAGTGTTGTCACTGTATTATAATGACGAGCTCAATTTGAAAGAGATTGGCGCCGTTTTGGATGTCAGCGAGTCACGGGTTAGTCAGATTCATAGTCAGGCATTGGTGCGGCTTCGCTCCCGAATGCAGGATTGGTTGTAATAGTTTGGGTGCCTTAAATTGGGCGCTCACCGGAGGGGACTTTGGATAAGAACATGAAGATTCTTGTGGTTGACGATTTTTCAACCATGAGACGGATCATCAAGAACCTGTTAAGAGACCTGGGTTTCACCAATGTGCAGGAAGCTGACGATGGCAGCACTGCATTACCCATGTTACAAAACGGCGACTTCGATTTTGTCGTCACCGACTGGAACATGCCAGGAATGCAAGGTATCGACTTGCTCCGCGCTATCCGTGCCGACGGCAAACTGAAGCATATCCCTGTATTGATGGTGACTGCGGAAGCCAAAAAAGAACAAATCATTGCGGCAGCTCAGGCAGGGGTTAACGGCTACATTGTCAAACCATTTACTGCTGCTACTTTACAGGAAAAGCTGGCCAAAATCTTCGAACGTCTGGGTTAGCCGGTAACTGACAAAGGAGTACACCATGTCTGTACCTACGGCACCTCTGATTTCGCTGGAGCAGGCGCGTGAACTGGTTCAGCTACTGGAGATGGGCGAAACTGATGCTGCAAACCAGATGGTACAGCAACTGGCAGTGCCAGGCTCTTCTGAATTATTTGCCGAGGTCGGCAAGCTGACCCGGCAGTTACACAATTCATTGACAAGCTTTCAGGTCGATCCCTCACTGAACTCCCTGCTGGAAGAAGACATTCCAGACGCCAAAATGCGCTTGAATCACGTCATCGACATGACTGAACAAGCCGCAAACAAAACGATGGATGCCGTCGAAAACTGCCTGCCTATTGCCGACGAGTTAAATAATAAACTTCAGGCTATTATTCCTGTCTGGCAGCGACTGATGACACGGGATATGAAAGTTGGCGAATTCAAAAGCCTGTGCCATAACCTGGATGGGTTTCTGCATTCGGCTTCCGGTAATTCTTCGACACTGCATCGTCTGCTAACCGAAGTATTAATGGCTCAGGATTATCAGGATTTGACGGGTCAGATCCTGCGTCGTGTGATTGAGCTGGTCAGGGAAGTTGAGACCAGCCTGATCGGTTTGTTGACCGCATTTGGTCAAACAAATTTACCTGTTGAAGAACGTCCTGCTGTAGTTAAAAAGGCCAAAGCAGGTCATGAGGCTGAAGGTCCTATTATTGATAAGGAAGGCCGTGATGACGTGGTCTCCGGTCAGGATGATGTGGACGATTTATTATCAAGTTTAGGTTTCTAAGAAGAGGTGCTGTGGCATGGGCTTTGATTTAGATGAGGATATTTTACAGGATTTCCTAGTCGAAGCCGGCGAGATCCTCGAACAGTTGCAAGAGCAACTGGTTGAGCTGGAAAACAACCCGGATGACGCCAACTTACTCAATGCAATTTTCCGTGGTTTCCACACCGTTAAAGGTGGGGCTGGTTTCCTTTCGCTGACTGAATTGGTTGACGCCTGTCATGGCGCCGAAAACGTCTTCGATATTTTGCGTACAGGCAAACGCCGGGTGACGGCTGAGCTGATGGACGTTATTTTGCAGGCACTGGATGCCGTCAATGCAATGTTCGTCAACGTGCAAAACCGCGAGCCTTTAGTTCCTGCAGATCCGGCCATTATTGATGCATTGCACCGATTGAGTCTGCCCGAAGGGGAAGATGAAGGTCATCATGCCGAGCCAGTCGCTGTGGCAGCACCTGAACCCGAACCTGAAATCAGTATGGAAGAATTCGATGCAGTTGTTGGCTTCGCCGATGGTAGCCCGGCTGCGAGTTCAGCCGGTGGTTCCATTGATGAAATCAGCGACGATGAATTCGAGTCGTTGCTGAATGAGCTGCATGGCAGTGATGGTGCGCCAGGCCGTGATGCCAAATTGCCACCGCCTGCGACCACTGAGCTTGCCAGCGAGGACATTACCGACGATGAGTTCGAGGCTATTCTCGATCAGCTGCATGGTAAAGGCTCCTTTGTTCCGGGAGAAGCGGCAGACGAAGCTCCAGCGGCAAAAGCGCCTGAAGCTAAAGCTCCAGCGGCTAGCGGTGGCGATGACATCTCGGATGACGAGTTTGAGAGTTTGCTGGATCAGTTGCATGGCAAAGGAAACGCGCCAGCAGCCAAAGCTGAACCGGTAAAAGCAGCACCAGTTAAAACGCCTGCCAAAGCGGAACCAGCGAAACCTGAGCCGGGCAAAGCAGAGCCTGCCGCGGCAAAACCTGTACTGGCTGCGGCCAAAGAAGGTGATGCTGAACGTAAAGAAGCAGCTCAGGCAGAAACCACTGTGCGGGTGGACACCAAGCGACTGGACCAGATCATGAATATGGTGGGTGAGCTGGTACTGGTGCGTAACCGTCTGGTTAGCCTGTCGGCCTCTTCACAAAACGAAGACATGAGTAAAGCCATCTCCAACCTGGATGTGGTGACCGCTGACCTGCAAGGTGCGGTAATGAAAACCCGCATGCAGCCAATTAAGAAAGTCTTTGGCCGTTTCCCTCGGGTTGTTCGCGATTTAGCCCGCTCTTTGCAAAAAGAAATTAATTTAGAGCTGGAAGGCGAAGAAACAGATTTAGATAAAAACCTGGTGGAGGCTTTGGCCGATCCTCTGGTTCACTTGGTACGTAACTCAGTGGACCACGGGATAGAAATGCCGGATGTCCGGGTGAAGTCAGGCAAGCCGAGAACCGGCCAGGTCAAACTGGCCGCTGCTCAGGCAGGTGACCATATCCTGTTGACCATTCAGGATGATGGTGCCGGTATGGATCCGGAGAAACTGAAGTCTATCGCGATCAAACGTGGCGTGTTAGACCCGGATGCAGCCACCCGTATGTCAGACCAGGAAGCCTTTAACCTGATCTTTGCCCCAGGCTTCTCCACCAAAGAGCAGATTTCAGATATTTCCGGTCGTGGTGTGGGTATGGACGTGGTGAAAACCAAGATCACCCAACTGAACGGTACTGTCACTATTCACTCGAAACTGGGTCAAGGCACTCTGCTGGAAATTAAGGTGCCATTGACTTTGGCAATCTTGCCAACCCTGATGGTGATTGTTGGTCAGCAGACCTTTGCGTTGCCGCTGGCGACCGTCAGCGAAATTTTCCATCTGGACCTGTCCAAAACCAACAACGTCGATGGCCAGTTGACTATTGTGGTACGGAACAAAGCCATTCCGCTGTTCTACCTCGAGCACTGGCTGGTGAAAAACTCCAACAAGAAACTGCGTCGTGAGCAGGGGCATGTCGTGATACTGCAACTGGGCACCCAACAAGTGGGTTTTGTGGTGGATTCGTTGATTGGTCAGGAAGAAGTGGTGATCAAGCCGCTGGATAACCTACTGCAAGGGACTCCGGGTATGGCGGGTGCCACTATTACCTCCGACGGTGGTATTGCACTGATTCTGGATGTACCGAATCTGCTGAAACATTATGCGAAGCGTTCGAAAATCAAGTTTGACCGTTTTGATAAGTTCTCAGCCTAAGAGGGTCCTGTATGGCCATTCGGGTTTTGATTGTTGACGACTCCAGCTTTTTCCGTCGGCGCCTGAGCGAAATTATCGGTCAGGACCCGGAGCTGGAGGTTATTGCCACTGCCAATAATGGCAAGGAAGCTGTGGAAAAGGCGGTTGCATTGCGGCCTGATGTCATCACCATGGATATTGAAATGCCTGTGATGGATGGCATTCAGGCGGTGCGCGAAATCCTCAAAACCCAGCGCACACCGATCCTGATGTTTTCGTCCCTGACACATGAAGGGGCAAAAGCAACGCTGGATGCTCTGGAAGCCGGTGCTATCGACTTTCTGCCGAAGAAATTTGAGGACATTGCCCGCGATAAAGCTGAAGCCATTGAATTACTGCGCCAGCGTGTGAAAGCGGTGGCCCGGCGGCGCGCAATCAGCAGGCCGTCCAGTAGCCCGCCGCCAGCGGCTACCCCGTCATTTTCTGCGCGCCCGACCCCAGCAGCTGATAATAGCCGTGCCAGCCTGGCGCAGTCCTTTGCTGCCAGGGCTTTAGCTGAACGTGCTGAACTGGCGCAAAAAGCACAGGATAAAGCGGAAAGCCGCGGTAGTTTCAGTGCCAGCGGCAAAAGTTATAAATTGGTTGCGATAGGTACCTCCACCGGTGGCCCTGTTGCACTGCAACAAATTATCACCGCGTTGCCGGCTAATTTCCCGTTACCCATAGTTTTGGTGCAGCATATGCCTGCCGCCTTCACCGGAGCTTTTGCCAACCGATTAAATGCATTGTCGAAAATCGAAGTGCGTGAGGCTCAAGATAATGATGTGCTAAAACCTGGTGTGGCCTATCTGGCACCTGGTGGTAAGCAGATGCTGGTGGATGGTAGCGAAAGCCAGGCGAAGCTGCGTATTCGCGAAGATGATTCGCCCCGTATCACCTTTAAACCCAGTGTCGATATTACCTTTGGCAGTGCCGCCAAAGTATTCACTGACAAGGTGCTGGCTATTGTTCTGACGGGTATGGGATCAGATGGCAGGGAAGGTTGTCGATTGTTGAAGCAGCTGGGCTCGAGAGTTTGGGCTCAGGACGAAGCCAGTTGTGTGGTGTATGGCATGCCGCAAGCAGTGACTGCTGCGGGTTTAACCGATGTGGAAGTGGCTTTGCCTGATGTAGCCGGACGCATTCTGACCGAAACAGGTCATGGATAAACTCAGTTTTGTCGGCATTGTGCTGGCGTCGGTTGCAATTTTAGGCGGCTTTAGTCTGGAAGGCGGTGAGGTGCTGCAACTGTGGCATGCTCCCGCTTTTTTTATTGTGATGGGTGGTACTTTAGGCGCTGTGATGCTGCAAAGTCCCTGGGCGCAATTTAAGCAGGGCATGCAGCTGTTGCTGTGGGTGGTCCGGCCGCCAAAGATGGATTTTACCGACAGTATTTACCGAATCTCTGAATGGGGCCATGCCGCGCGTTTGCATGGTTTTTTGGCGCTGGAGCAGGTGGCTTTCGATGAAGAGCAGCCGCTATTAAAACGCGGGTTGAATTTGCTGGTCGATGGCACCGAAGCGGATTTGTTGCGCGATATTCTCGATACAGAACTGCACCTGGACAACGACCGCTTGCAGCGTGCCAGCCGGGTTTATGACGCCATGGGTGGCTACAGCCCGACCATTGGCATCGTCGGTGCCGTGTTGGGGCTGATTCTGGCGCTGGCAGACATCTCTGACCCAACGGCGTTAGGTCAGGGTATTTCGACTGCTTTTGTCGCCACTATTTATGGGGTAGGTTTTGCCAATCTGTTGTTTATCCCTGTTGCTAATAAAATACGCGCTATTCTGGAAGAACAACTGTTGTACCAGGCCATGTTGATTGAAGGGTTATGCTCTATAGCCCGTGGGGAGAACCCACGTACAGTGGAGCAAAAGCTGCTGGCTTATAAGGCTGACTGATATGTACAGGCCGCGTCAAAGTGCAGTGCAACATAATGATAAAACGGGCGCAGAACGCTGGTTGATTTCCTATGCTGACTATATGACCCTGTTGTTCGCGCTGTTCGTGGTGCTGTTTTCCTTATCCAGCTTAAAGAAAGAGCAAATTGAAGCCATCAGCCAGACCTTGGCAGGGCTGTTCGCCGCAGCGCAGCAAGGTGGGAGCAGCCTGCAGCCAACAGGCGATGCGCCTGTTGAGGCCACACCTGAGGTGCAGCCGATCGAGCTGAATGCGACTGGACTGGAACCGAACGCAACGGGGCCAAGCCTGTTGGCGCAAAGTTCAGAATTACAGCCGCTGGACGAGAGCCGCCGGGGTAGTCCACTGGTTGAGCTTGAAACCGAGATGCGCCAGAGCCTGAAAGAGTTAACTGAAAGTGGCCTGGCCAAAATACAGCGCAATGACGATTGGCTGACCATCGAACTGAGTAGCTCCATGCTGTTCAGCAGCGGCAGCGCCACGCCCAACAACTCGGCGAGAACTGTGATGCAGGCCTTGACGGAGCTGCTGCAGCGTCACCAGAATTATCTGCGGGTGCGTGGGTATACAGACTCTGAGCCTATTCACAACGAGCTGTTTCCATCGAACTGGGAATTATCCGTGGCAAGGGCTACTGCGATTTTACGGCTGTTGCAGGATTTTGGCATCAATCCAGGACGTTTGGCGGCAGAAGGTTACGGCCAATATTCTCCTTTTGCCGACAACAGCGATGCGAAAGGACGGGCCGAGAATCGCAAAGTCGTGATTGCCGTCTCGCGGTTTGCTTATCAGGCGCCTATGCAGAACGAGCCTGAAGCTACATCTGTTCCTCAGGACGCGACAGTCGGGTCCGGCGCGGCAGTACAAGAGCCTGAAGACGTGCGGATCCGCGTGATCCGGTTGCCGCACGGCGGAATTCGAATCAGCACCCGGCCACCGGAGCCGGGCGAGGCCGAAGAGCCTCCAACAAAGTAGGAAGATTAAAGTGGTAGTCTGGACTATAGCGAATCAAAAAGGTGGAGTAGGTAAAACCACCTCAACAGTGACTTTAGGTGCCTTATTGGCTGAGCGTGGCTACCGTGTGCTGCTGGTGGACACCGACCCGCACGGCTCGTTGACCTACTACTTTGGCATTGATGCGGAAGAGCTTGAAGTCAGTGTTTATGACATTTTCCTGCGCGGTAAAGACATCAGCAAAGAAGAAATCCTGCAATCACTTTGCCCAAGCAGTGTGAAGAACCTTGATATTCTGCCGACCTCCATGGCCCTGGCCACCTTGGACCGCTCCCATGGTCAGCAGGGCGGCATGGGCTTGGTGTTAAAGAAAGCGCTGCAAAAGATTGAAGATGAATACGATTATGTGTTGATCGACTGTCCGCCCGTAATTGGGGTGCTGATGGTCAATGCAATGGCGGCATGTGACCGCATTCTGATCCCGGTGCAATGTGAATTTCTGGCGCTTAAAGGTCTGGACCGGATGATGGCTACCATGCAACTGATGCACAGCTCAACGCCGCAGGATTACGCTTTTACCATAGTGCCGACTATGTACGACAAGCGCACCAAAGCGGCGCTTGAAGCCTACAAAGCATTAAAAGCTCAGTATGGTGAGCGGGTCTGGTCGGCCGTGATCCCGATTGACACCAAATTTCGCGACGCCAGCGTGGCGCAAACGCCACCGCCGGTGTTCGCGCCCAAATCACGAGGTGTGTTCGCCTACAATACCTTGCTGACTTATTTACTTCAGTTGACCCCGGAGGACTGAGATGAGCGATTTGCAAGCCAGTTCTAAGGTAATGAAACACTATCTGAAAGCCTTGCTGACAGAAGATGACGTTCCTGCAGCTCCGGTACTGCAGGAGGAGAAAAAGCAGCAACTGAATGAACTGTTGGCGCCTGTGTCGGCCCCCGTGATTGCCAAGGCGCCGCCTGTGGCTGCACCAGCACCTGCTGCTCCTGTTGCTGCGGTCGTTAAAGTGGTTACACCGCCCGTCAGTAAGCCGGCACTTGTGCCAGCAGCCCCTGTTCCTCCAGTCAAGGTAGCGACAGCGAAAGCGTACCGTAATGGGCGTTTTCAGGCGCTGTTTTTCTCTGTCGCCGGATTAAAGATTGCGCTGCCGTTAAAAGAGCTGGGAGGCATTCACAAAATTGCTCCGCTGAAGTCACTGCCTGGTCAACCAGCCTGGTTGCAAGGGGTGATGCTGTATCGCGAACAGAAAATTAATGTAGTGGATACGGCACAATGGGTGATGCCGGAAAAATACGACAACCAATTGCAGGAACAGCTAAACTATCAATACGTTATTATGCTTGGGAATAGCCATTGGGGTTTAGCCTGTGATACCTTGGTGAACACAATCGCGCTGGAACAAGATGATGTGAAATGGCGTGAGAACGAAGGAAAAAGGCCCTGGTTGGCCGGTCTGATAAAACAACATATGTGTGCTTTGCTGGACGTCGATGCGATGATCGAATTGCTGGCAAAAGGCTTAAACAGTCAGTAGTCTGACAACAGTTTTGAATGAATCTTGGGTAGGAGCTCTGCATGAGTAATTTAACGGCGACCGCAAAAGCCAAAGACGTCTCTGACATTGTATTGCAGTGGGTGACTTTTAAACTGCAGGAAGAAACCTATGGCATTAATGTGATGCAGGTGCAGGAAGTATTACGGTACACCGACATTGCGCCAGTGCCGGGTTCGCCTGATTACGTGCTGGGTATTATTAATCTGCGTGGTAACGTGGTAACAGTCATTGATACCCGTGCCCGTTTTGGCCTGGTTGGCGCAGAAATCTCCGACAACACCCGTATCGTCATTATTGAAGCTGAGCGCCAGGTGATTGGCATTCTGGTCGACAGCGTGGCAGAAGTGGTGTACCTGAAGCAATCCGAAATTGATACAGCTCCAAATGTAGGTACAGATGAAAGTGCCAAGTTTATTCAGGGTGTGTCTAACCGCGAAGGCGAGTTGTTAATTCTGGTTGACCTGAACAAACTGTTGTCTGACGACGAATGGGAAGAGATTAGTTCGATCTGATGCTGGACTCTTTTCCCTTATCAACCTGGTACGGATTGGCGGCAGTTGCCGTCATTCTGTTATTTGCCGTAGTACTGGCTTTTGCAGCTGCGCGGCAAAACCGCAAGTTGCTGGCCATTATTAATGAAAATGCGGCTGCCAGCTGGCAACAGCAGCAATTGCTGGAGCAACTGCAAACACAACTGCAAAAGCAGCAGCAACAAAACCAGGCGGAAATTGAAGAGCTGCGTACCACCGTCATTGGCGTTGGTCAGCGCGTATTGTCTCTGGAAAGCATGTTGCGGGAAAGCCGTCAGCAACTGGAGCAGGTGGCCGAGCAACAACAGTCCTTTCAGTTGTTTGACCCCGAATCCAAGATATACAGCCGTGCGATGAAAATGGTTCAGCTGGGGGCCAGCCTGGACGAAATTATGCGCGAGTGCGAATTGCCCTTGGCAGAAGCGGAACTGCTGTTTAACTTACATAAACAATCCCAATAAGTCATTCTTTCTAATCCTGCTTTCCTTTGTGCTGACAATTTAAGCAAAGGTGCTTCAGTTTCAATTCAGCCTGTGCTTTTTATGCTGCGGTGCAATCAGAGTTTCTGCTACCATCAGCAGCAGATCCACCTGAACTGCATCAACTGAATGGACCCTTTCATGATTAAAGTATTGAGTGTGTTTGGCACCCGCCCTGAAGCCATCAAAATGGCGCCTCTTGTCAATCTGTTGAAACAAAGCGAAGGTATTGACAGCAAAGTCTGTGTGACCGGACAACATAGAGAAATGCTGGATCAGGTGTTAAAGCTGTTTGATATTCAGCCGGATTATGATTTGGCCATTATGAAAGCTGGCCAGGATTTGTATGACGTTACTACCAGTATTCTGTTAAACATCAAACCGGTGTTACGCGAGTTTAAACCAGACATAGTGTTAGTGCATGGCGATACCAGTACCACCTTCGCTGCAGCTTTGGCCTGCTACTACGAAAAAATAGCCGTCGGGCATGTGGAAGCCGGTTTGCGGACAGGCAATATCTACAGTCCCTGGCCGGAAGAGGCGAACCGTAAGCTGACCGGCGCGCTGACTAAGTTGCATTTTGCGCCAACAGAAACCTCGCGACAGAATCTTCTGAATGAGCACACTAACCCTGCTGGCATTGTGGTGACTGGCAATACGGTGATTGATGCCTTACACCAGGTGGTGGCTAAGATTGACGCAGACAGCGCACTGGTCGCCCGTTACGAACAGCTGTTCCCATTTGGTCTGAATGGCCGCCGCTTAATTCTGGTGACAGGTCACAGGCGCGAGAGTTTCGGTTCAGGGTTTGAAAACATTTGTGCTGGTCTGAAGCAAATTGCTGAACAATTTCCGGACGCAGATGTGGTGTACCCGGTGCATTTAAATCCAAATGTACGTGAGCCGGTGTTTCGCCTGTTGAGCGGCACATCCAATGTACATCTGATTGAACCGCAAGACTACCTGCCATTTGTCTATCTGATGAGCCGCAGTTATCTGGTGCTGACCGACTCAGGTGGTATTCAGGAAGAGGCGCCGTCCTTGGGCAAGCCTGTGCTGGTGATGCGTGATACCACCGAACGCCCTGAGGCTGTTGCTGCAGGTACAGTGAAGTTGGTCGGCACGGATACTGCTGTGATTGTGGCAGAAGTCAGCAAACTGATGACTGACAAAGCCTATTACGAGCAGATGAGTTTTGCCCACAATCCCTATGGCGATGGCAAGGCCTGTGCCCGAATTGTCGCCACCATCAAACAACAGATTTGATGGTGGAATCGGTACTGAAACAGCCTACATGTCAGGCTGTTTTGGTTAAGATTGCGGCCGTTGTTCACAAGTTTTTACTCGCCCTGACTTGATGAACAGGGTAAACTTCGCAGTCTTCTTTTTCGGTCAAATGACAGACGGGGCAGGATAGAAACCCCGCAGTGAAGCCAAGTATTAATGGAGCAGGTAGTGTTAAAAAAGTTGCTGAAATTCGCGGTCAGTAGTGTGTTGGTGCTGTGTTTTACCTCACAAGCTGCTGTCACGCCTTCTCCCGCCATGATGGCGCAGTTTAAGAACTTATCTAAATCAGAGCAGCAGCGTCTGATGCGCCAAATGGGTATGAACGCGTCGGATTTGACTGGACAGAGGCAAAACACGTCAGGCTCTGCAGTGCAGGACGATAGCAATCTGAATGCCAACTACTTGAATATGCAGGCTGACGTTGAGGGGCTGCAAAAAGGCGATAAAAACAAAGTTGAGCGTTTTGGCTTAAGTTTGTTTAAACCGAAAGCCTATCTGGAGCAAGTGAATAACGCCAATGTGCCAGTGCCGGATTCTTACCTGCTGGGGGCCGGTGATGAACTGCTAGTCCAAGTGTTTGGAAAGCAGAACTTTACAGAACAAGTTCAGGTGGAACGTGATGGCACCATTAGTCTTCCTGAGTTGGGCCAGGTTGTGGTCGCCGGACTGACCTTTCCTAAGGCAAGACAGTTAATTAGCGAACGAATTAAGAGCCAGCTGATTGGTGTTGATGTTGCCGTCAGCATGGGCGAACTGCGCACTATTACCGTGTTTGTGGCCGGCGAGGCAAGCAAACCTGGCAGCTACAATATTCCAGCATTATCCAGTATTACGCAGGCCTTAACCGCAGCAGGTGGGGTTTCCGATATTGGTTCCTTGCGGAAAATTGTGGTTAAACGTGGCTCCTCAACCGTCACAGAGTTTGACCTGTACAACTTACTGTTAAAAGGCGACGCATCCTCAGATGTGCTTTTACAACACGGTGACGTGGTTTTTGTAGCTCCTGTACAGTCCACTGCTGAAGTGGCAGGGGAAGTGCAGCGACCTGCATTGTACGAAGTCAAGACAGGCGAAACTATTGCTCAGTTATTGGCGATGGCAGGCGGAGCCAAAGCAGGTGCTTATACCCAAAGTGCTGTACTTGAACGCATTAATAGCGACAACCTGCGTACTCTGCAGAATCTGGACCTGACCAAAGAAAGCACAAAACTGGAACCTGTGCGCTCAGGTGATGTACTTCGTTTGGGTTCTACCTCACCGCGTTTTGAAAATGTGGTGACTGTGGCTGGCGCTGTGGCGCGTCCTGGTCAATATGCCTGGCGTGATGGCCTGCGGGTCACTGACTTGATTGGCTCATTCTGGTCAGATTTGCATCTGACTGCTGATTTGGATTATGCGCTGATTGTCCGTGAAGTCAGCCCTTTGGGCGATTTGAAAGTCATTCAGTTCAATCTTGGTGAAGCGGTCAATCAGCGTGGGTCGGTGCAAGACCCAGTGCTGCAAGCTCGTGATACCATTCTGGTGTTTCACTACGAAAATAACAGTTATCAGCGCGCTGAACTGAATTCGTATTTCAAAACACGAGCGAAAGAAGCAAACATTATTGAAGATGAACCTGCCTTCGCCAACTCAGCCCGTGCTGAAGGTGCGACCCAGCCCTATGCCTCCAGAACTGAGGAACAGGATAAAGATTCTTTAGAGAACGAGACGCTGACAGAACAGGGGTTTTTATTGCTGACTGAACAGAATAAACAGCGTCAGAATAACTTTCAGCAAGCCGAAGAGTCACTAAGTAAAAAACGCCAATGGTTATTGGCTGAAGTCAGCACCTTCTTTGCTGGTGTGTTGACGGACCCTGATTTACTGAAAAAGACGCCTCATTTAAATCGTACTGAGCTGTTGTATCCGGTGCTGCAGAAGCTAAAGGCCCGCAACAGTTACAGCAATGGTTCGCGGGTCGTCTCCGTGCTTGGCGAAGTCAAAGTGGCCGGTGAATACCCCTTGGCTGAGCATTCAACAGTCCGTGATTTAGTCACTGCGGCTGGCGGGTTAAAAGAAAGTGCTTATCTGGAACGCGCTGAATTAACACAGGCGTACACCGATGATTCAACCGGTGATTTGCAGGTCAAACACCAGAACGTGAATTTGGTGCACGAGCTGCAGACTGGGCAAGGTCAAATGCTAAATCCACGGGATCGTCTGACTGTGTTTACTATTCCGAACTGGAATATTGAACGTCAGGTGATGTTAACTGGCTTCGTGCGGTTCCCTGGGGTGTACACCATTCAGCAAGGTGAAAAATTGTCCAGTGTACTGGCGAGGGCGGGCGGACTGAAACCTGATGCCTTTGCCGAAGGTGCGGTCTTTACCCGTAAGCAAACCCGAGAACGCGAAAGTGAACAGGTACAAAAACTGGCGCAGCAGTTGCGTACTGATATCGCTGCCCGTTCCTTGACTCCAGAGGGGACAGGGGTTGCACCGCAGGACGCCCTGATGATGATTAACGAAATCGAAAAAGTGAAACCTGTAGGCCGGATGGTGATTGACTTGGACGGTTTGCTGAAAGCAGACAGCGAGTTTGACATGGTTGCCGAAGATGGTGATGAGCTTTATGTGCCGTCCAGAAGCAGCTCCATTGCCGTGGTTGGTGAAGTGCAACATGCGTCGAGTCACAGATTCAAAGCAGGCAAATCCATTGAGGATTACCTGTCGTTAGCCGGTGGTTTCCGCAAACGCGCAGACGAAGAGCGGGTTTATGTGATTCGAGCGGACGGTTCAGTATTTATTCCTGATCAGTCTGGTTGGTTTGCCGTGCAAAAGACTGAATTGAAAGCGGGCGACACCATTGTGGTACCGCTGGACACTGAATACAAAGACACCATGTCGCTTTGGACGCAAATCACTCAGATCTTCTATCAGAGTGCTGTTGCATTGGCTGCAGTGAACAGTTTCTGACGGGGTTTTTGAGATGAATCAAGTAACTACTTCTGTGCAGGCGGCTGATGAAATCAGCCTGCCAGAATTACTGGCCGATTTATGGCGTCTGAAATTCTGGTTTGTTGGGTTGGGTTTTGTGTTCTCAGCGCTGGCCGTTTTCTATTCTCTGCAACTGCCCAATCAATACAAATCTGAGACAGTGCTTTATCCGGTTCAACAGCAAGGTGGTGCAGGGCTGGCGGCTTCATTGGGTGGCCAGTTAGGTGGCTTGGCTTCGATGGCAGGCCTGAACCTTGGCAGTAAAGAAAACAAAACTGCGCTTGCTTTGCAAATCCTCAATTCACGTGTTTTTTTTGAAAAACTGTCTGAAAAATACAACATGCTTGTGCCTTTGATGGCCGCTGAAGGTTGGGATCGGGACAGCAATACCCTGTTGATCAACCAGGAATTGTATGACAGTTCAGCAAAAAAATGGGTCCGCCAGGTTGCTGCGCCATTGACCGCTGAGCCTTCGATGGAAGAAGCCTTTGTGCGTTTTAAAGACATTCTGCAGGTCGATCAGGACAAAGCGACCTCTATGGTCCGGGTTGGTATTGAATTCGTTTCGCCGGAGCTTGCTCAGCAATGGGTAAAAGCAATAGTGACTGAGTTAAATGCGGAAATGCGCCACCGGGAGTTGTCAGAAGCTGAACGAGCCATTAGTTATCTGAATGAGCAGTTGGAAAAGACTTCCTTACAGGAAGTACGTAGCGTGATGTATGACCTGATTGAAGAGCAGACCAAAACGCTGATGCTGGCCAATGTGCGGGAAGAATATATGTTTCAGGTGGTAGACCCTGCCCCTTATCCACAATTAAAAAGTGGGCCTAAACGTGCTTTCATTGTGATTTTTGCTGCTCTTGGCAGCATAGTGATCATTATATTGTTTTCCGTATTTCGTCTTGTCATGCGCAAGAGCTGAGTTTCGGTATAGGACATTCAACGTTGAAGAAAATTTTAGTGACAGGTGGAGCTGGTTTTATCGGCTCTGCGTTATGCCGTTATATTGTTGACCAAACACAAGACACAGTGCTCAATCTGGATAAACTGACTTATGCGGGCAATCTGCAATCGCTGAACAGCATAGCCAGTTCAGACCGGTATCAGTTTGTCCAGGCTGATATTTGCGATGCGCAAGCGGTGACCAAAGCACTGACTGAATTTCAGCCGGATGTTGTCATGCATTTGGCTGCAGAAAGCCATGTTGACCGCTCTATCGACGGCCCTGCAGCCTTTATTCAAACCAATATTGTCGGTACCTATACCTTGTTGGAATGTTGCCGGGCCTATTGGCAGCAGCTCGATGCTGACAAAAAGCAGGCATTTCGCTTTCACCATATTTCGACCGACGAAGTTTATGGTGATTTGCACGGCACCGAAGATCTCTTTACGGAGACGACACCCTACGAACCCAGTAGCCCGTATTCTGCAAGTAAAGCCAGTTCGGACCATTTAGTTCGTGCCTGGCATCGTACCTACGGCTTCCCCGTGCTGGTAACTAACTGTTCAAATAATTACGGTCCTTACCATTTTCCAGAAAAGTTAATTCCGCTGATGATCCTTAACGCACTGGCCGGTAAACCTTTGCCTGTTTATGGCAAAGGCGAGCAGATCAGGGATTGGCTCTATGTTGAAGACCATGCACGGGCACTTTATACAGTGGTCACACAAGGTGCCGTCGGCCAGACCTATAACATTGGTGGCCATAACGAAAAGAAAAACATCGACGTGGTTCGCAGCATTTGTGCATTGCTTGAAGAGCTGGTGCCAGAAAAACCAGCAGGGCTAAAACAGTACAGCGACCTTATTACCTATGTGACCGACCGACCTGGCCATGATTTCCGCTATGCGATTGATGCAAGCAAAATTGAGCGGGAGCTTGGCTGGACGCCGCAAGAAAGTTTTGAGTCAGGGCTACGCAAAACCGTTGAGTGGTTTGTATTGCATCGGGATTCTTGGTTGGCAAGGAATTAAGATGGGACTGCGCACGGGAATACAAAAATCGCTGGAAGCGCGTTTGGGCAACAAAGCTATTGCTTGTTTGGCATCCGTTATCGTTTTACCTTTAATGGTTGTACGGTTATGGTTAAAGGCGCAGACTGTTGCTGCTCAGGTCAAAATACCTGATTTAGACCAGACAAAACTAAAAGCACTACTTGAGAAACAGTGTCCGATACCCAGAGAAGAAGCGGTAATCGCCTATTCAAACCCTCCTTCACTTGCACTCTCGGTGATTATGCCTGTCTATAACTCGGCTGCCTATTTGCACCAAACGGTGATGTCCGTCCTGGAACAACAGACAAACCATCAGTTTGAATTGATTTGCATCAACGATGGTTCGTCAGATGAAAGCGGCTCTCTGTTACAGGATTTAAGCAACGATTCTCGCGTTGTCGTTATCCATAAGGTAAACGGCGGCATTGCCAGAGCTAGAAATACAGGTCTGGAAGTGGCTCGAGGGCGTTGGATTATGTTTTTAGATTCAGATGATTTATTAGTTCCCGGGGCAATAGATCTCATGATGCAACGCGCGTTGCAGGAAGATGTCGATATCATTGCTGCAAACTTCTTTAGTTTTTCTGATCTAGCTTATCCTGGTTTTAGCCCACTGGGTTCTGAGCTCTTCCATGTAATGGATTCAGTTGGTGCCTATTCACAGATAAAAGATGGTTTTCCTTGGGGAAAACTGTATCGACGAGAGCTTTGGCGAAACGTACGCTTTCCTGCTGGTTATCAATTTGAAGACAGTATTATTAAGACTTTGTTATTCCCGATGGCCGATCGTATTGCGGTGACAGAAGCTGCTGTTGTCGGTTACCGAGTGCATCAGAAGTCGATTACAAGCACTCTTAACAAAAGTCCAAATGCTGGCGTTTTTGTATTATGGCTGGTCGATAAATTGATTTCCGAGTATCAACGACTTGGTTTGTCAAAAGACATTGTGTTTAGCCAAATGGTTGTACAGCATTTAACGCGTTATCTTACAATCAGATTGCAACACATGCCTATGTCAACGCTAAGTGCAGTGTTTGCTTATGCACGTAACAGCGCGCAGAGCTTGAACGTGAACGATTTTTCAAATCACTATGAACAGAATGCTTGGAAGGCATTGGTTCGTGGACGATTTGCGCATTGGTATTTTTATTCGTCATTAGCCAGTTTGGGGCGGTAACAAGGGTCTGTTATGAAAGGTATTATTTTAGCTGGTGGGTCAGGGACGCGACTTTACCCAATTACTAGGGGAGTGTCTAAGCAACTACTCCCAGTCTACGACAAGCCCATGATTTATTATCCGCTTTCCGTCTTAATGCTGGCTGGCATTCGCGATATCTTGGTGATTACCACTCCCGAAGACCAGGCGTCATTTCAACGCTTGCTTGGCGATGGCAGTTCTTTTGGTATTCAGCTGACTTACGCGGTCCAACCAAGGCCCGATGGACTGGCTCAGGCCTTTATTCTGGGGGAGTCATTTATTGGCAATGACCCCGTATGCCTGATCCTGGGCGACAACATTTTCTATGGACAAGGGTTTAGCCCCAAGCTGAAGCAAGTAGCGGCAAGAGAGAATGGGGCTACAGTGTTTGGCTACCGGGTGCAGGACCCTCACCGATTTGGTGTGGTCGAGTTTGGCAGCCAGAATGAAGTGTTGTCCATTGAAGAAAAACCAGAGCAGCCGAAATCCAATTATGCAGTCACCGGCTTGTACTTTTACGACAACGATGTAGTCGACATTGCCAAGTCCATAAAGCCATCGGCTCGCGGAGAGCTTGAGATCACCTCAGTGAATCAAGTGTATTTGCAACAAAACAAACTGAATGTGGAGTTATTGGGCCGCGGTTTTGCCTGGCTGGACACCGGAACTTACGATTCGTTAATTGAAGCGGGCAGTTATGTTCAGACCATTGAAAAACGTCAGGGCTACAAAATTGCGTGCCTGGAAGAAATCGCCTATCGGAATGGCTGGTTAAGCAAAACCGAGCTGCATCAACTAGCAACCGGCTTAAGTAAAAATAGCTACGGTGAGTACCTGTTTAATCTGTTGCGGGACGAAAAATGAGTTTGTTTCAAATCATTCACTTTAAACGGATCGCCGATGAACGTGGCGCCTTGGTAGCGCTTGAACAGCATAAAACGGTGCCTTTTGAGATTAAGCGCGTCTATTACTGTACAGGTCTGAATCCAAAGTTTGAACGTGGCTTTCATGCCCATCACCAGATCCAGCAACTGGCGGTCTGTGTTACTGGCAGTTGCGTGATGGTGTTTGATGATGGCGTGACACGCGAAGAGTTTCGTATGGACAGTCAGGACAAAGGCGTGCTGATCCCGCCGATGATGTGGCACGAAATGAAAGACTTCAGTCAGGACTGCGTGTTTCTGGTATTAGCCAGCGATGTTTATGATGAAGCCGACTACATTCGGGATTACCCGACCTTCGTGCAACTGTCGACACAATTAAGGAAAAGCGATGTTTATTCACCCGCTAAGTGATGTGCAGTCGCAGCAGATTGGAGAAGGCACCCGGGTCTGGCAATTCAGCGTGGTGCTTCAGGGCGCAGTCATTGGCAAGAACTGTAATATTTGTGCACATACGCTGGTGGAAGGCGATGTCGTGCTTGGTGATGACGTCACCGTTAAGTCCGGCGTCTATTTATGGGACGGCCTGCGGGTTGAAGATCGGGTGTTTATTGGCCCTTGTGCCACGTTTGCCAACGACAAGAAGCCGCGTTCGAAACAGTATCCGGAGCAGTTTCTGACCACAGTGTTAAAGCAAGGGTGTTCGTTAGGAGCGAACTGCACTATTTTACCTGGCGTGACTATTGGGCGAAATGCCATGGTTGGAGCCGGGGCTGTCGTAACAAGAGACGTGCCAGACAATGCGGTGGTGGTGGGCAATCCTGCTCGAATTATTAAGTATGTAGAGTAATCATGGTCAATTTTCTCAATTTAAAAGCTATCAATGCCCAGTACCGTGAAGAGTTAGTCCAGGCCTGTGCCGAGGTGATCGATTCTGGCTGGTATATTCAGGGTAATTATCTGAACCGTTTTGAACAGGACTACGCAAACTGGAACGGCTCAGGCTTCTGCATTGGTGTGGCCAATGGCCTGGATGCCCTGGTGTTGGTGTTAAAAGCCTGGAAAGAGCTTGGTAAATTAAAAGCGGGCGACGAAGTCATTGTTCAGGCCAATACCTACATTGCATCTGTACTGGCCATTACAGAGAACGATTTGGTGCCCGTATTAGTTGAGCCTGATCCCAATACATTCAACCTGAATGCAGCCACTATTGAAGCGGCTTTAACTGAACGAACCAAAGCAATTTTGCCGGTGCATCTGTACGGTCAGGTGTCTCCAATGCCAGAAATTATGGTATTGGCAGACAAATACCAACTGCTGGTACTGGAAGATTGTGCACAGTCTCATGGCGCTATTGTCGCTGGTAAAAAGGCTGGTAGCTGGGGCCATGCAGCTGGCTTTAGCTTTTATCCGGGCAAAAACCTGGGGGCTTTGGGCGATGCAGGTGCGATCACCACCGATGATGCTGAATTGGCAAGTTGCCTCAAGGCTCTGCGGAATTATGGTTCGCACAAAAAGTACGAAAACCTGTATCAGGGGCAAAATAGCCGGCTGGACGAAATTCAGGCGGCCATGCTGAGTGTCAAACTGAAGTATTTGGATGCGGAAACAGCGGTCAGGCAAAAAATAGCAGCAAGGTATCTGGAAGCTATCCAGAATCCTTTGGTGCAACTGCCTTGGCTGCCATCCGCTGAGCAGCATGTCTGGCATTTGTTTGTGGTTAAAACAACAGTACGCAGCGCCTTACAGCAGCACTTGGCCGATCGTGGCATTCAGACACTGATTCATTATCCAATCCCTCCGCACAAGCAGCAGGCTTACGCAGAGTGGAACTCAATGTCATTGCCGGTCACCGAAGCCATTCATGAACAAGTGCTCAGTCTGCCTTTAGATCCGACAATGACTGATTCTGATATTCAAGCAGTTATCGAAGCTGTAAATAGTTTTAATCGCTAAAAAGCCAATGACCTTATTTAGAACAAGTGTATTAAATGCTGTATCCGTAGCAGTAAGGATGCTGTCATTGTTGGCGCTGAATAAAATTCTCGCTATTTATGCTGGTCCAGCAGGCTATGGCATCCTTGGACAATTTCAGAATGTCGCACAGATTTTCTACACTGCGGCAGGTACAGCATTTGCGAACGGAGTCACCAAATATACTGCGGAGTATCAAAAAGAGCCGGAAAAGCAATTTCAGGTCTGGCAAAACGCTACGTTCTGGACCGTTGCCTGCAGTTCTTTATGCGGGGTTGGGATCTGGTTTTTCGCTGATACATTAGCAGTACATTTTTTGCAGAACAATCAGTACGGGGCTGTATTCCGGTTGTTTTCGGTGACGCTGGCGTTGTATGGTCTCAACACTTTGTTGATGGCCGTGATAAATGGTCTAAACGCAGTTACTTTGTATCTGAAAAGCTCGATTACCGGGAGTCTGTTGTCACTCCTTGTGACGGGCAGTTTAACTTATTTCTATGGGTTGTTTGGTGCTTTGTTGGCTCTTACAGTTCATCAGTCCCTTACATTTTTTATAACTTTATTGCTGTGCTCCCGTGAACCTTGGTTTAGTTGGCGTAGCTTCGTAGGTCCGGTCCGACGTGCGGTCTCGACAGATTTAAGCCGTTTTGCACTGATGGCCGTTTGTTCGGCTGCGTTTCTGCCGGTAGCTCAGTTATTCATTCGTGATCAGATTGGAGCTAATTTAGGCTGGGAGGTCGCTGGCTATTGGGAAGCAATGAATAAACTTTCGGCAACTTACCTGCTTTTCGTTACGTCAGTGCTCAGTTTATATTACTTGCCGCGTTTTTCTTCGCTGACGAATAACAATGAACTATTTGCGGAGCTCAAGCAAGGCTATCTTTGGATTATTCCCAGTTTAAGTCTGATGTGTCTCGGTATCTACTTTTTTCGTGATTTAGTCATCCAGATGTTGTTTTCTTCTGACTTTAGTGCAGCTACAGGGCTTTTTGCATGGCAGTTGACTGGAGACGTGATCAAAATGATGGCGTGGTTGATCTCTTACCTTATGCTTAGTAAAGCGATGACCAAGGTCTATATCTTGTCGGAGTTTGCCTTTGCTTTGCTTTACTACGGTCTGTCGGGCTGGGCAATGTCAGTTTGGGGAATTCAGGGCGTCGTATTTAGCTATGCCGCCAGTTATCTGGTGTACTGGCTGGGCATTAGTGCTGCCAGTTATTGGGTGCTGAGGAAAGCTGAATGAAGATTACCTTACTTGGTGAGTTCAGCGGATTTCATAATAATCTTAAATCTGGACTGCAACTACTCGGCCATCAGGTTCAGTTGGTCGCTGGAGGCGATGGGTATAAGAAACTGGCGGTGGATGTTTCGTTAGATTCTCGTTTCAGTGGCGTTTTCGGTAAAGCTGAGCGTGTTATCCGCGGTTTTTTGGCTGTATGTAATCTGCATGGGCAGGACCTTGTACAATTAGTGAATCCTGTAATTTTCCCACAAGGGATAGGGCTTAACCAGCGCTTGATCCGACAACTTATGAAGCAGAATGGCAAAATCGCGTTGTCAGCCTGCGGTGACGACAATTTTTTTGTCAGTCAAGGAATTCACCAAATGCGCTACAACCCAATATCCGAAGCATTGCACTATGACTATCGAAGGGAGCAGCACCCGTATGATAATCCGACAGACCGAGCATGGAATCTAGAGTTAGCTCAACAGGTGGACCATATTATTCCGGTTATGCACGAGTACGAATTGGCTTATCGTGATTTTTCCAATACAGGTCCCTGTATACCATTGCCAGTAGATTGTGGCTTGATTAATTTCGAGCCGTTAAAGGCGACAAAAAAAATTGTCGTCTTCCACGGGTTAAATCGTTATGGTTTTAAAGGAACACGCTACGTTGAACAGGCGTTTGAAATCCTCTCTAGACGTTACCCTACTCAACTTGAGTTGGTGATTAAAGGTGGTATGCCTTTAAAGGACTATCTCGCGCTAATGCGTCAAACACATGTAGTTATAGACCAGGTAAATTCTTACTCCTGTGGAATGAATGCTCTGTATGCTTTGGCTATGGGGAAAGTAGTGATTGGCGGTGCTGAGCCTGAATCCTTGAAAGCATTGGGTATTGATAAGTCCCCCGTAATCAATGTCATCCCAGAGGTAGCCTCGATCGTTAGCGCAGTTGAACGAGTTTTACACCAAAAGAATGATATCGAAGAATTGAGTCTTTTAAGTCGTCAGTTCGTAGAGCAGGTGCATTCACACTCCAAGGTTGCAGAGCTTTATTTGCGCCGTTGGAACACTTAGGTATCTGCGGAGCCCGCCGCCGCTTGTGCTGGCTAGCAAAACTAAGGCTGAATTAAAAAGGCAAAGCAAATTAAATGAGTCTAATCACACCAGTAGCACAGCGCAGGTATGCCGTCTTTATCCCTTCATTAGACGGCGGTGGGGCAGAGCGTGTGACCGTCACTTTGCTGAATGAACTGGCGCGTCGTGGCTATCAGGTCGATTTGGTCATGCCTGAACTTCATGGGGTCTATCTGGCCGATTTACACCCAGCGGTAAACCGTATCTCCTTGGGACGCTCACGCACGCTAGCCTGCCTGTTTCCGTTGGCCAGCTACTTACGACAGGCCAAACCTGTCGCCTTATTGGCGGTGCTGAATCATGCAAATGTGGTGGCCATTCTGGCTGGACGCCTGGCTGGCGGCAACTGCCGGATTTTGGTGGCGGAGCATAACAACCTGGTCCGGGCTATTCGGGATGATAGCTCCCTCACCACCAGGGTTCTGACCCGGTTGATGAAATGGCTTTATCCGAAAGCGGATAAAGTGATTGCGGTGTCGGAAGGGGTCGCTGACAGCGTGGCTGAAGCGATTGCCTTGCCAAGAAGTTCTATTGAGGTGGTGTACAACCCTGTGGTCGGCGACAGCTTGTTAAGCAAAGTGGCGCAGGACGTCAGCCATGAATTCTTCCAGCGCCAGGGCGCCAAACTGGTGGCCGTGGGGCGACTGACGGAACAAAAAGATTTCTCGAATTTGTTGTCCGCCTTTGCGTCTGTGCACACAAAAACTGGCGCACAGCTGGCTATTTTAGGGGAAGGCCCATTGCGGCCTGTTTTGGAGGCGCAACGACAAACACTGGGTTTAAATGATGCTGTGTTGATGCCTGGTTTTGTCGACAACCCCTATGCCTGGATGGCGAAGGCAGATTTGTTTGTATTGTCATCGGCATGGGAGGGATTACCCACTGTGTTGATCGAAGCCATGGCATGTGGCACCAGAGTCGTCAGTACGGATTGCCCAAGCGGCCCTGCAGAGATCCTCGAAAACGGTCGATGGGGGGCCTTAGTGCCCGTCGCTGATGCAAAGGCGCTGTCAAACGCAATACTACAGGCGTTAGCCGATGAAGAACAGACAGACGTACGTGAGCGAGCATTAGGCTTTGATTTGAATACGTCGGTGAATCATTATCTGGCGCTGTTGAACAGCGCCGGTTAAAGTGGCGACTGCAGCCTAATCAGGCTGCAATGCCAAAGAGTTCCTGCCAAATTTTCCGGTCTGAATTTAAGTCAAAATACTTACTGGCGTGTTCAGCCTGTTTACTGAAATAAGGCAGTTTGTTCAGGAAGTAACTGAAGTTTTCCTGCAGATGAATGGGATCATTGGATGTCACCATGCCATTCTGGTAACGCACCAGTTCCTCGCAACCACCCACATCGCTCAAGAACAACGGCAAGCCACAGGCAGCTGCTTCTATTGCAGACATTGGCAGGCCTTCACTGTCAGAAAGTAATACCAGCCCATCGTATGCAGAAAAGTTACCAAAGTTTTTGACTTCTCCGCATAAACGAATGTTAGCGGCTGCATGGATGTGTCCACTCAGGCTGCCTTGGCCGATGACGTCAATGGAAACGCTGAAGTGATTCAGCAGATTCAACAGTTCGGGACGTTTTGGTGATTCCAGCCTGGCGAGAAACAACAGGTGCGGTGTATTGTCAGGCTTCTCGACCTGAGGCTCTGCGCCTGACGGGGTGGGCTTGAACACCTTATTTGGGATCAGTACCAGCTTATCTTGCGGCACTTTCAGCGTTTCTTGCGCAATTTGATAGTCCGACCCTGAAATGCAGATGATTTTGTCAGTTAGGGCGGCCAGCCATTGTTCAATTTTACGAAAGGCAAAGCGCAGCAAGCCGCCGTTGTAGTTGAACGACCATCCATGTGAAACGTAATAAACCTGGACCGGAACTAACAGTTTGACTAACCGCGCCATCACGCCTGCGTGGGCAGAACTGGCGACCAGCAAACCAATATTATGCTGGCGGATAAACTTCTTTAGCCTGAAGAGATCCCGCAAAAAAAACAGTTTACCCATCGACTTCAGGGTCAGGCTGCGTTCTTCTGCGAAAAAGCTGTTAAGCCAGCCTTGTTCTGAGGAAATGAGAAAACGTCTGGAGTCTTCACAAAAGCCTGAGACATTCTTAACCCAAGCCTGAGCACCACCAACTTCCGATTTGGTGATGATAAAACCAACATTCATAACTTAGCGTCCCATGCCAAAGATCACCACTTTTAAGGTTGCGAATAAAATTCTGATATCCAGCCAGAATGAGTGGTGTTTAATATAAAAAATATCGTATTTGTGTTTCCAGACGGCATCTTCAACCGATGCCCCATAGGGGTAACGCACTTGGGCTAAGCCGGTAATACCTGGCTTCACCGCATGGCGAAAACGGTAATACACGATGGACTTTTCCAGCTCTTCAATAAAGACTTCACGTTCTGGCCGCGGACCTATCAGCGACATATCACCCAGAAATACATTCAGCAGCTGAGGCAGTTCATCAATACGGGTTTTTCGGATGAAGTTGCCGACTTTCGTGATGCGATTGTCATTTTCGCTGGCCCACTGAGCGCCGTTACTTTCTGCGTCATTGCGCATCGAGCGAAACTTATAGACATAATATTCACGGTTGTACTGGCCGGTGCGAAGTTGCTTGTAGATCACCGGTCCTTTACTTTCCAGCTTGATCAATAACGCGGTCAGTATGCAGATAGGCAGAGTCAGCACGGCAATCATTGAGGCTAAGATCAAATCAAACATGCGTTTATTAAACTGGCTGCGACCGTTGGACAAGATAGAAAAGGCCTTTTGGTGCAGGAAATAACTGCTTTGCAGCAACCGGACTTCGGTATAGCCCAGACGTGAGTCCAGGTAGCTGACCAAAGGCTCAACCCAGGCGCCAAACTCCATAGCCCTGACCAAAAACTCGCGGTGATCTTTTTCCAGTCTGTTGCTTTCGAAATGGCAAATGACCTTGGAACTGAAGTCTGTCAGGGTATAGTCGTTGATCACCATATCAAAGGTGTAGTCTTCAACGATAAGACCTATATCGAGTTCTCGTTCCGGCGGGCAATACACATAGATCACCTGTTGCTTCAGGGTGTCACGCCGTGACATAAATGGTTTTGGATGTAATTCACTTACATCCGAAAGTCCGGCGTCTTCCGCGCTAATTTTATTAACAATTTCTTGCATAGGTCACTGTACTTAATGCCGTTTTAAATAGTGAACTTTTTAAAGGACACAATTATGTCACTGAATAACCTGAACGGCTACTTAAGGAACACTTTTTTACCACTGATAAACAGCTTTAACCAGTTAGGTGACGGATCTTTGCGCATATCTGCCGGATGCTGTTATTTTTCGGACGAAAGTTGCGCAGTGAGAGGCTAGAGCATGTCCGTACTTGGGGACTGACTATGATTTGCAGCATTGTTCAGATAGAATTCGGTCTCATTTATCTGGAACTTGCAACAACAGACCAGGCTTAACGAGGGCGTATAACGGATGATGCAGAGCAAGGCTCAACTGTGTAAAGGACGGTTGACTTGATGTCCCGACAGTTGAATTACTCGCCGCTGGCTTTCTATCTTGCTGATCAAAGCACTCAAGCCAAGTTCGGTTTGCTGTTGATTGCGCTCTGCTATGGTGCCTTCCTGGCCGCATTGCCAGTGGATATTTTTGCAGATCGTAAGCCCTACTTTGAATTCATCGAGTTTTCGCCCGTCATTTTATTACGGCATTTAAGTCATGGTGTGCACGCTTTAATCACCAATGAACCGGTCTGGTTGGTGTTTAATTCGTTTATGGGCCTGTTGCTGGAGCCACGTGACGTGGTGCGGCTGATTATTTTTTTCAGTGCCAGTGTGACGGCTTATTACCTGCTCAGGACCAATCCGAAAAACATCTGGTGGTTACTGCTTTTTTTGTTTTTTCCACAGATTGTAAAAAACTTTGTGATCCATTTGCGGCAGGGGCTGGCCATCGCGGTTTTTTTAATTGGCTGGTTTAGCGACAGTCACCGGAAAAAATTGATCATTGTCGGACTCACCCCCTTTATTCATGCAAGCTTCTTCTTTGTACTGATGCTTTTGGCCATGACCTATTTGTACCGTCGCATGCGACTGGCAGGTGACCTGCGGAATATACTGACCATTATTTATGCTTCGGCGCTTGGGGCTATGTTATTGGTGCTGGCGCGTCTGTTTGGAGCCCGGCAAGGGTCGAACCAGGAGTTAGCGAATGAGACGACTTCAGGCGCTTCATTTTTGCTTTGGTCTTTACTGGTTGTGCTTATGTTGTTACAAGGGCAAAATTATTTACGGCGCTATAGCTTTGCCGTCTCCGCTGTGCTGTTTTACCTCTGCATCTATTTTACCTCTCCAGTCGCAGGGCGGGTGTTTGAAAGCGCCATTCCTCTGGTGGTATTGGCGGGGCTTGCATTAACCGGATGGCGGCGTATGGCCTTTTTAGCCTTATTTGTCGGATTTAATTTATTAGTGCTGGCCATGAATTCCCAAAAGCCACTAATGGGCTTTGCTCCCGGGGTATGACATGTGTGACATGGAGTTCTGATTTGAAAGTTGTGCACATCAGCACTGGCCTGGATATAGGCGGTGCGGAAATTATGCTGGAGCGGCTGCTGACCAGCCATCCGGAGCGAAAAGATGAGCTGGTTATTATCTCTCTGCAGGACGAAGGGCCTATAGGCATTCGGCTACGTAATCAGGGGTATCAGGTTATCGCATTGAATATGGCCGGAAAGTTGGCGTTTCCTGTGGCTTTATGGCAACTGACTAAATTGCTTAAGCAAATAAAACCTGATTTGGTCCAGACCTGGATGTACCACGCCGATTTATTGGGAGGGATTGCTGCCCGCCTGGCTGGTGTCCGGCACCTGATTTGGGGCATCCATTGTTCTAACCTGCCTATAGGGCGGCCTTTAACCAAGCTGGTGATGAAAGCTGGTGCGGCAATGTCTGGTTGGTTGCCCGATGCCATAGTGGCCGTGGCTGAAGTCGCTCGCCAGAATCATATTGGATACGGTTATAACGCCAATAAATTTATTGTGATCCCCAACGGTTTTGCTCCGCTGTCTTCTATTCCTGCTGCACAAAAAGAGGCAACCAGACGGGAATTGGGTTTGAAAGACGGTCAGTTAATCATCGGTGCTGTCGGACGGAATCACCCGGACAAGGGGCAGGACGTTCTGATTGAAGCGCTGGCGTTGTTGCCTGCTGAACTGAATTGGCGTTGCCTCCTGGTTGGTCGTGACAACGAACCCGGTAATGTCGCCTTAACGAAACTGCTCGAACGCCATAACCTGTCGGACAAAGTTCAGTTGCTGGGGTTACGTGACGATATTCCGGTGCTGTTAAACTGTTTTGATTTATTTTGTCTGCCTTCGCGCAGTGAGGCCTTCCCAATGGCGCTGGGAGAAGCCATGAGTGTCGGCTTACCTTGTGTCGCGACCGATGTGGGTGATTGCAGAGAACTGGTCGGTGATACTGGCCTGATTATTCCCCCTCTGAGTCCTTCACTTCTTGCCAAAGCCCTAACGACGATGCTCTGCTTTAGCGCTGATGAGCGGAATCAGCTTGGGCAAAAAGCCCGCGAGAGAGTACTTGGCTCCTTTTCATTGAATGTTGTGTCTCAGCAGTATGATCAACTTTATAGTCGTATCGCAAAGCAGAAGGAGTCGGCTGATGTGTAGTGCCGAACCTCTTATGTTAAAGAATCAATTGCTGCAAAAGGCAGAAAGTTGCGTTAAGACAGAAACTGGAGTCAGTCAGGCGGTAGTGCCAGCCCCGTTGGTGACTGTGTATATTCCAACCCGAAATCGTCCTGAACTGTTAGACAGGGCGGTACAAAGTTGCCTCAGCCAAAGTTATAAACTGTTTGAGTTGATCATCGTTGATGATTGTTCAGATAAACAGTACCGAACGCAGATTGAAGCCATTGCCTGCAGGGACCCGCGTATTCGTCTGCTGAGCATTGAAAGTGCTTCTGGCGCCTGTGTGGCAAGAAATCTGGCAATTCAGTCAGCCAAAGGTGTTTTTATTACCGGACTGGACGATGACGATGAGTTTTTACCGGGGCGCTTGCAATACTTTGTACAGGAGTGGCAAAAGCACCCTGAAGCAGCCTTTTTGTGTACGGGCTATCAGGTGGTGACTCCAACACTGACTTTCAGTTACGGACGCAAGGGAGAAGAGTTAACAGCGTCCGATTTATTGTGGCGCAATGTGGTAGGTAACCAGCTTTTTACCCGGACAGACTACTTAAGGCAGATTGCAGGTTTTGATCCGGCATTTTTGTCTTGCCAGGATTACGACTGTTGGATTCGGCTAAGTCAGCGGTTTGGTGAAGGGCGGCGACTCACTGGCTGCAGTTACCGTATATGGCAAGACCATTCGTCAGACCGGATTTCTGTGTCAAAACATCGAGAACAAGGCTACCAGATGTTGCTTGAACGACATGGTCCACTTATGAACCGAGCGCAGCGCAGAGCGCAAAAGTTCTATTGGTATTTAAATACGCAGTCATGGCAATCGATGCGGTTGTTGTTATTGTCAGGCCGCTATACGTTCAGTGTGGCACTTAAGAATATTTTGATGCGCCATCTACCGGTATTAGTGTACCTCGCAGGAGGGCACAGACGATGAAAACATTATGTTTTATTCATTCCGGCAGGGCCGATTTGCCAGAACTCAATGCATACCGATCGTATTTCTCTGAACGTTATCGAATGGATATAAAGACTGAGCCTGTGAATTTGCAGCATTATGATATTGTCTGGTTTTTTATGGGCTTTTATCGTTACAACCCCTTACCTCACCAATTTATGGTGCATGAATTTGCCTCTTTATCTTTGCCGCCACTTGCTGGTTGCAAAGATTGGTTAAAGAAGCAGGCGCTGCCTTTACCTCATCTGCGAATTTTTCAGAATGAAAACCAACGCAGCCTGATGAGTTTTCGTGACAAGGTGCCAACTCTGACCCGGGATATGGGTATCAGCCGGGAGTTTCTGCAACTGCAGGACAAAACCAAAGACTTTGATCTGATTTACATTGGTTCCATGGATAAAACACGGCAGCTGACGGCAATTTTGTTTCGCTTACTCAGCATCAAGCCTGATATCCGTGTCGCTATGGTTGGTGACGCACCGGCTGCGCTAAAGCAGCAATTTGCGGACAAACCGCAGATTTTGTTTGCTGGCCGGGTCCATCACCAGGATATCCCTGGCTGGCTTGAGCGTTCTGCCATTGGCCTGAATGCAGTGCCAAACCTGAGACCGTATAAATTTCAGACCTCCACCAAGCTGATGGAATACGCTGCGGCTGGCTTACCTGTGCTGGGGTACCTGAACGACTGGACAAAGAACTTTTTGACCCGCTATTCAGTCCAATATGCCGATTTAGACCAATTGCAAAGTTGGCCACCTTTGTTTGAAAACAGTACTGTTCTGCCAAAAATTAATGATGAGCTGTTGTGGGAGCGGGTGATTGAACGCAGTGGTGTAGAGCATTATCTGCCTGAATAATAAATAGAGCCTGAAGGGGCTGAGCCGTAACTTGTTCGAGTTCCGCTGCATGAGTTAAGATGCCGCGTCTCGTTAAATATAAGAGTGATGGGAATTCTGATGAAATTAAGTCGTGTGCGTGGTTTTACACTGATTGAGCTTTTAATTGTAATTGTAATTCTGGGATTGCTGATGTCGTTGGTTGCACCACAAATGTTCTCCAAAGTGGGCTCGAACAAAACTAAAGTAGCCGCGGTTCAGATGGAAATGCTGGCGACTGCGCTCAACACTTATCGCCTGGATATTGGCAGTTATCCAGCCACTCTCTCTGAATTACGTCAATCCAGCCAACCGAACTGGGATGGCCCTTACCTGCCTAAAGATATCCCGAATGACCCTTGGAACAATCCTTACATTTACGCAGTACCAGGTCAGAATAATGAACCTTTTTCACTGATGTCTTATGGCCGCGATGGAAAAGCCGGCGGTGAAGGTGAAGACGCAGACGTCGTATTCAAATGACTGAACTGATCTCGCTGTTGCAGCAGCAATTTGGAATTTCCGGCTCTGACATAGACAAAGCGATGACGTTCCAGAAAAAGTACGGTGGCCGGCTGGAGCAGTTATTGGTGAATATGGGCGCATTGTCTGAAGACAATCTGCCGGAGTTTTATGCTGCTTTATTACAAATCCCTTTGTTATCTGAGCAGACTTTAAGTGGAATTCAGGCTGAGCAGCTACAGGCTATTACGCTGAATCAGGCTCTGAGTCCGTTCGACTGGTTTGTGTTGTCCGAAGCAGAGCAGCAAATGATTCTGGCTGTAGCAGACCCTTTGTCTGTTCAGGGGAATCAGATTGTGGCAGAAGCCGGATCTCAGCTGGAATGTTTTATTGCGACGCCACAACAGATGCAGATGTTGCATCAGCTGTATCAACGGACGTCAGCCTCTGTGGCCAATTTTGATGAGCTGACCGATGTTGAAGAAGACAGGCTGCGGGAGCTTGCCGGTGAAGCGCCGACAGTCAACCTGTTGAACTCTCTGATATCCCGCGCACTTCGTGCACGGTCCTCCGATATGCACCTTGAACCCATAGGGAACAGGTACCGGGTGCGTTTCCGTATCGATGGCGTATTACAGGAAGCGGATTGGATCCCCCCGCGAATGAGGTTGCCCGTCGCATCCAGGCTTAAAATTCTTTCAGGCATGGACATTGCGGAGAAGCGTCGCCCGCAGGATGGCAAAATTTCAATGCGCATAGCGAATGAAGATTTGGACATCCGTGTTTCTTCATTACCGTTGCATGACGGTGAAAGCATTGTGATGCGTTTTTTACGGCAGGACGCGATCAACTACAGCATGGAAGTGCTTGGTCTTTCTGCTGATATTGAGCAGGCGATCCGGGAAGACATTCGTAAGACCTCAGGTGTGATTTTGCTGACAGGGCCAACCGGTTCAGGAAAGACCACCAGTTTGTATACCTTTTTGAATGCAATTAACGAACCCGGCGTGAAAATTATTACGCTGGAAGACCCGGTTGAATACCAGCTGGAAGGGGTAAACCAAGTGCAGGTTCAGCCCGCTATAGGTTTTGACTTTGCTGCAGGTTTACGCAGTATAGTGCGTCAGGACCCTGACATTATTATGCTTGGTGAGATCCGTGATAAAGAAACGGCCCAAATTGCCATGCAGTCTGCGCTGACAGGCCATTTGGTTTTCTCCACAGTACACACCAACGACGCGCCAAGTGCGTACACCCGATTGCTGGATTTGGGCGCGGAGGAGTATTTGCTCAACGCCGCTATAGTGTCCATTATTGCGCAGCGCCTGGTTCGAAAGTTGTGTCCACATTGTGCAGTCCCTCATTCTGATGCTACCGCGCTAATGGCTCAGTATGAGTTGCAACCGCTGGCGACACGTCATGGGCTTGTTGCAGAATTAAAACAGGCGGTAGGTTGTGAGCATTGTTCGCATACCGGCTACAGAGGGCGGGTGGCTATTATCGAGTATCTGCGCTGTGATGAAGCGGTAAAATCCTTACCCAAAGACGAGCATTTCCCTTTGACAGCACGTAAGCTGAATCAGCAGCGCGGCGGGCGCACATTAATGGCAGACGGTTTGTTGAAAGTCTTGCAGGGAATAACAACCATTGAAGAAGTTATCCGGGTAGCTGGCTGATGGCATGGTTTGACTATAAAGCTTATGACCAGGCCGGGCACCTGATCAGCAGTGAAATTGAAGGCGAGTCTGTTCAGGCGGTTCACCAGCTCTTGCAGCAACAAGGATTATTTCCTTTGTCGGTGAAAGAGCGAAAAAACCAGCAACGCCTGTCTTTGTTTCAATCCAGTCAGTTGTCCCTGAATGAACTTGAATTTATTACGTCTGAATTAGCCTTGTTGTTGCGCAGTGGTGTCAAAATTGATCGCAGTTTGGCAATGCTGGCGAAGGGGAAGTCGGACAGTCTCGCCGGAAAACTGCTGACGGAACTATCAAACTCAGTAAAGCGTGGCGAGTCCCTGGCAGACGCATTATCCCACCACAAGCACTTTGATAACCTCTATGTAAGCCTCGTCAGGATGGGCGAGGCCAGCGGTGAGCTGGCAGAAGTATTTGCTGGTTTAGCGCGTGATCTGAAATTCAGGAAGGAGTTGCAGGCTAAAATCACTCAGGCCATGGTTTACCCTGCCGTAATTTTTTCTGTTTGTGTGCTGGCTATTGTCTTTGTATTTAATTACATAGTTCCTCAAATGTCTGGCTTGTTTGAAGGAAATGCCAACCTGCCTTGGTATACCCAAATGCTGATCAGCGCCAGTAAATGGATGCAGAGTTATCAATGGTATTTGGCATTAATACTTGTGGCACTGGCCGGCGGCGCAAAGTGGGCTGCTGACCGGGGCCTGCTGTCGCAATGGCTGGACGAGTACCTGATCCGGGTTCCGCTGTTTAAATCAGCCATTATGCAGATTGAACGTATCCGCTTTAACACCAGTATGGCGTTGATGCTTGACGCCGGTGTACGGTTGGACCAGGCGATAGAATTGGCCGCAAACACCATCAAGAATGCTCTGTTACGTCAGTCTGTAATGCTGGCCAAAGCCAAAATCAAACGGGGCAATAATTTGACTGAAACCCTGGCTGCCACATCGCTTTATCCGGACTTTTATCTTTCCCTGCTGGAGGTTGGCGAAGAAAGTGGTCAGTTGGGGGTAGTATTTGACGAAATAGCCAGCCGCAGTCGCAACGATTTTACCGGCTGGACCACAAAAATGACCAGCTTGCTGGAGCCACTGATGATCCTGGTGATGGGCGGGATAGTGGGCTCTGTGGTGGTGGTGATGCTGCTCAGTATCATGTCGGTTAACGATGGCATCTGATGATGAGTGTCAAGAGCAGCCGGGGCTTTACACTGATTGAACTGATGATAGTAATCATGCTGCTGGGGCTGGTGATGAGTCTGGTTGGGCCTTTAACCATGCAGCAGGTCGACAGTGCCAGAGCCCGCAGCGAGCAGGAAAGCCTGCAGCGCTGGCTGAGACAACAAAGCTTTGAAGCCTACACCCGGCAACAAGCTGTACAATTGAGTTTTGATGGTAAAGGTGTGTATGCCTATGACGCTGACGGGCGGCGTATCCTTCTAAAACAATTCAGCTATCTATTTTTTACTCCACAACATGTTGAACTGAACGTCAATGGTTTTCCGGAGCCCGTCAGATTGCAACTCACTCGTTTAGAACAACAGCAGGATCTGGACCTGCTTGCCATGTTAACCAGCAGTTATGCGCCGCAGTAAACCTAAAGGTTTTACCCTGATTGAAGTACTGATTGCGGCCACCATTTTGTTTATGGTGATTGCTGCGGTCAGTCAGGTATACAGAGCCGCTTCGGTATCAAGTGAGAAAGCCAGTGCTGCAGTGGATGCGTCTGCTTTAGTTGATTTATTAACTGAGACGGTGTCATTCAGGCTCAGAACTGCAGATGTCAATAAAGTTCTTGAACAGGAAGGGGTTCTGAACGGTTACCGTTTTTCCTGGCGGGCCAGTGTCAGCAAAAGAGCCGCGCCAGCTCCGCGTTATGAATTGGAAAGTGATAGTTTTATTCGGCAGAACGAACGATTCTATTTATGGCAGGTAGAGCTGACTTTAATCAAAAATGAAAAACAGCAGCGCTATCAGTTTAATGCGCTCAGTTGGGGCTTGCCATGAATAACCGCGGTTTTACCCTGATCGAAATACTGATAGCAACTTTATTGCTCGGGTTTGTCATGTTGGTGGGAAGCCTGAGCTTTTCCGTATTCAGTGAACGCTGGCGTAACGATTTCGGCAGTTTTCAGCAGGATGTCAATCAGGCTAGGAAGCTACAGCTATTGCATCAGGTCCTTATGGGAGCCTCAAATTATCTGGTGAGGGATACGAGTGGTTCTGCCGCCTATTTTTTTCATGGCAACAACCATGAGCTGGTGTTTATCAGTCATCAGCCGATCTTCAGTTCGTCGGGGCCTGCTTTGATCCGGCTGGTTGTTCAGGAGGGAGCTTCAGGCTTGCAGCAATTGTCCTATCAGGAAAGCAGCCTGAAACAGAACCCCTTATTGAAATCAGCACCTTTGCCGGCAGCGGACAAATCCATGGTGCTGTTTGAAGCGGAAAATATTCGTTTTAATTACTATGGCTGGAAAGACTTTGCTGCTTATGACCAATTTTTGGGCTTTCGTGAAGGCTCTCCGGTCTGGCAGACCGCTTATCAGGCTCAAGTGACCGGTATGTTACCTGAAGCGGTGAATATCATATGGGCAAATAATGAACCTGTGATTATTCCGCTGCTTCAGGACGGGCGAACCCGGCTCCGTTTTGTGCAGGATGAAAAGAATGAAGCCTGAACGTGGTGTAGCGCTCATTCAGGTGCTGTTTATCTGCACCATTCTTGCGTTACTGGCATTGCACTTTACGCTGACAGGTCGGCAGCAAGTAGAAGTAGCCAGTCTGATGCAAGACAGGACTGCCGCTCAGCTGAAGCTGAATCATTGGCAGAACGAGATACTGTTTGCGTTGCTGACGCAGCCCTCAGGCGAGCTGGGGGCGGCTCTGGTGGAAGCAAACCCTCTGACATCGGTATGGAATTTTTATGGCAAACTGTTTACGCCTGAACCTGGTGTCACCATAAAATTGCAGGACCTGGAGGGCCTGGTTGCGTTGACTGCTACAGACCCGGCATTACTCAGGTTATTGGATTATCTTCAGCTTACCCCTGTGCAACGTAGTCATTTGTTGTCATTTCTCGAGCAGCAACAAGGTGGCAGCGCACAGATTTATCGGCAAAGTGCACAGCCAGGCAGGTCGATGTTTTTGCAAAGCTTGTCAGAGTTGGAACAGGTCGGGGAACTGTCCCCTCAACAACTCAAGTCGTTACAGGAGATGGTCACTGTATTTCCAAAAAGCAGTTTTAATCCGCTGCATGCGCCAGATGAAGTGCTGAAAGCCACGTTACCTGCCGAAGTGGCGGATGAGGCAATCCGCCTGCGCGACGCTGGAAGTCTAACCGCAGACCGTTACCTCAATCTGGTGAAAGTCGAAGACAGTGAAACGGTATCTTTTATTAGAGGCCAACGTATCCGGCTGGAAATCCGGGTCGAGCATGGAGGGGCTGTAGCGAAACGGCGGCTGATCTGTTACATTCGCCCGGGCGATTTAGAACCCTTACTCTGGTTAGAATAACAAAGAAATAGTGATGTCAAATAAAACCTTAGGGATAATTTCAGCGCTAAAACAATGGCTGAGAAAACAGATTGGTTACCTGGACCAGCAGCTGATGAGCTTTGGTGCCAACGGCGAACTTCTGTGTAATGATCTAACGCTCCCTCCTAAAGTGCTTATTTTAAGCCGGCACCATTACAGTGAGAAAGTGCAGTGGTTGCCTGTAGAAAAACGTTCAGCGGCGCGCACCCTTATCCGTGCCCAGCAAAACACCTCGAACATTGTTCAGCTTTATTGGATTGGTGAACCTGTAAACGGTAAAACACCGGTGCTTTGGTTCACACCAACGGCAGACTTACCTGCATCGGCCTGGTTGGTTGTACCTGAAACGTTATTGTTGGCGTATTCGTTCAGTAAAGGCACTGTTATCAGTTACCAAAGCCCTTCCAAAGCTACAACTGTGTATTTGACGAACAGTCTGGCTGGGCCTGTTTCCGCGGTGCAAGGCGGATTGTTGGTTTCTGCCGAACAGTTTATGTTGTCTCAAGGCGTAGCCATAGAGCAACGGATTGAACTCGATTCTTCCAGCCATAGCCGGACTCTCTTTCTGGCATTATCAAGATGGCATCAGTTCCAGCTCGTTGGGTTTCTTCGACTTAATCAACATGGTGCCCGCTCATTTTTTCAACCTTTGTTTGGTCTGATCTGGCCTGTCGCGGCGGCGATAACCCTCTATTTATTGATCATTACACAATGGACGGCCGTACGTGTGGAGCAGACCCAGACTGAACTTGAACAGGTCAATTCCGATGCAGCTGCCGTTTTGACACAACGTGAGCAGGTGCAAAAGCAAATCGATCGTTTCAGTCGGCTGCAGCAGGTGTTACCAGGTGATCATTCTATGGTGGCTCTTTGGCAGGTGCTGGTTCCTCTGTATAAAAAAAACGTCTTGATCACTACAGTTAATCAACAACAGCAACAAGTGAGTGTCACTATCGAAGCTCCATCGGCCACCGAAGCTTTGCAATTGTTATTGCAGCAACCTGGTGTCAGTAATGCTGAGCTGGAAGGGAATGTGCGACGTCAGGGCGATAGAGAACAGGCAACAGTGCGTTTTGACTTAAAAGGAGCGGACTGATGCAAGCACTTCAACCTTACAAAGCGTATTTACCCTGGCTGCTCGTTTTATTAGTCGCCCGTTTTGTCTGGCTGCCGTTGTGGGACTCACGCCAGGAGAATTGGCAGCAACTGGCGTTTAATCAGAACGCATTAGAAAAAACTCAGGCTCTGCTCACTCTCTCAGCGGAAATGGGTGAAGCGCAACAACATATGGATGTTCTGGTCAAAGCGGCGGAACTGAAGCTGACACCGGCAGAAAACCTGACCCGCATCAAGCTGGATACTCAGCAGCAGTTGGAGCAAATGTTCAACCAACACAATCTGCAAATTAGTTTGTCTGCCTGGCGCGATGGCATCATGCAACAGGACATGCAGACGCTGGTGCTGGATTTAAGCTTCAGCGGTAAGTTACAGGACTACCTGAAGCTGCAGCAACAGATGCAGCAGCAAGAGAGCTTGCCATCGCTGTTGTTGCTGAACCAACGTCTGAACATTCGTGGACAAAACGCGCAACAACTTGGTGATGTGACGGGGGATGTTTCTCTGCGCGTGGCTATCAGGTTGAAGGATGCGTCATGAACCAATCTAAGCTTCAAACCTGGTTAAAACTGCTCAGGCCTTACCTGACACCTGTATTTGGTGGAGCTTTAGCGCTGGTGCTGATGGATCTCTGGCTGAGTAAGCCGGAGTTACGTGACCCACGTTCAGACTTGTTGCCTGTCTTACCAATAAATAAAGTCGCGCCGCAGCCAGGCAGTAACGATGTGGTGCAACAACTGATCAATCAGTTAGAGCAGCCTGATGTCACAGAGCGTGAAGCTGAAGACAACAAGGATAAAGGGCTGAGTCTAGAACAACAGCAGCAACAACAAGGCTTACTGAAAGAGTTATACATTGGCGATAATGTTTACCGTTTAACTGCTATTGTGCGACAAGGTGGGCGGCACAAAGCGGTTCTGAGTGTCAGGTCAGTACAGGCGGAACAGGGTGCTAAGGCGGAACGCCTCGAACTCAATGCCGGAGATGAAATCAAGGGTTATCAGGTAAGTGAGCTCAGTGCAAAACGTCTGACGCTGACTCAAAAAGAACGTCGGGTCTGGCTCGAACTGTTTGTTCCTGTTTTACTTTCTGGCAGCGCAGACACTCAACCTAAACCGAATTAACAGCGAATTTACCGGATTAGTTATGAAGCAATCGTTTTATTTATCCTTATTGGCTTGCGCAGTCTTAAGTGGCTGTGCCATTCAGCCTGCAGAAAGGAACTTTGAGTTGCAAAGCTCCTATTTACGTACCAGTGGCGCTGAGCAAATTTCAAAGCCCTCTGGACTGACTGATGTATCAGTGCAAGAAGAGCGGGGCGCCCAGGGCAATTCATTTCATTCACTCAGTTCTATCCAGCGTTCAGACCGCCGTTTTATTAGCGACAGTGCGCTGGCCAGCCGGTTTTCTGCCAGTCCCGAGTTAAGTATTGCAGCGGAAAACATGCCTCTTGCAGACTTTTTACACCATGTATTCGGTGAGCTCCTGGGAGCAAACTACGTGCTGGGAGAGGGACTGACTGAGTCGACATCGACTATCAGCCTGAATGTTCAGGAAAAAATCAGTAAGCAAAAGCTGTTTACTATGGCTGAAGCCTTGTTACTGCAGCGTAAAATAGTGATCAAACGCCAGAATGAGCTGCTTTATATCTATCAGCAGCCTGTCAATGCGCCAGATTTAACCGAAGTTGGTTATGGCCGCACGCCGGATACTGTGCCTAATGCGGTGAATGTAAAGCAAATTGTGCCGCTGAAATATGTGGTGAATACCAGTGCTTTGGATACGTTGCGCCAGATTGCCAATGTGCAGACCGGTTATGATTCTGTACAAGGGCTGCTGTTTTTAACCGGGGAGCAGCAACAAGTGCTGCGTGCCCTTGAATTATTGCAACTGTTGGACGCGCCTGGCAGCCGGGGCCGCAATATCGCCTTTTTAAAACTGAAGTTTTTAAATGCGGAAGAATACATCAAGGTGATGAAGGACGTCCTGATCAACGAAGGCATATTGTCTGCTGATGAGCGGGACAGCAGGGTTGGTTTTGTGCCTATAGCCCAGATTGGAGCCGTTGCTGTCTTTGCCAGTGACGCTGACTTTATCAAACGGGTGCAGTATTGGACTGAACAGCTCGACCAGCCCAGTATGGGCACAAAACAGCAATATTTTGTTTATGCACCACGGTATGCACGAGCTTCTGATTTAGGTCAGAGTGTCTCCACCTTAATTAGTGGGCAAAGTACAGCACGGCAAAGTCAGGCGCAAAATGCCACGGAACAACGCACAGCAGAAGTAGAAAACCGTAGCGCAACAACCAGTACCAGTGCGGAGAATGAAAATGTCCGCATGGTGGTCGATGAACGCTCAAATACCTTAATCTTTTATACGTCTGGCAGTGACTATCAGGCGCTGCTGCCACTGATCGAACGTCTGGACGTGATGCCCAAACAAGTCATGCTGGAACTGACCATTGCCGAAGTGACTTTAACTGACGAATTTAAATATGGTGTGGATGCCGCCTTTAATTCTGGCCGTTTTTCCGGCAGCACCAGTTTTGGAGCTGCTGATATAGGTGGGGCTGTATTAGGCTGGGCATCCGGCAGTAAAACCATTAATGCGCAGGCCTTTGAAACCAACAGTCTGGTCAATGTATTGTCTAAGCCAACCATCCTGGTGCGAGACGGGGTTGCTGCCACTATTAATGTGGGAACCGATATTCCGATTGTCGGCAAAACGACCACGGACCCGACGACTGGCACTACCCGCTCAGTGGATTACCGCAAAACAGGTATTGATGTCAGCGTCACGCCAACCATTAATGCGCAGGGGGTGGTCATTATGAGCATTGACCAATCCAACAGCAATCAGGTGGCGGGCGGTGCTACCCTGGAAGGCAACCCGCAAATTTTTGAGCGTAGCTTAAAAACTGAAGTGGTGGCTGAAAGTGGCCAAACGATAGTGTTGGGCGGTTTAATTAGCGAAAACAAAAGTAATAACGACGATGGCGTGCCGTTTTTACATCGTATTCCTGTGTTAGGCGCTTTATTTGGCACCAAAAACCGCACCAATAATAAAACTGAGCTGGTGATACTTGTGACCCCGAAAGTGATTGAACGGCCAACCGAGTGGCTGGAAATTCGCCAGAAGCTGAACGAGGGTTTGCAGTTTATCAACCTGGATGAATAAAGACACAGTGGCCTGCTTGCTTTTTTAGGCCTGACCAGATAATGTCATAGAGTGTTTTACATTGTTAAAACATATGCTTAGGGGCATAAAGCTGTAAAGGTCCACAATCCGCCAGTTAGCAGAAACTGCAGTTAAGCCGCAAAAATCAGTATTTCATTGAGAAATGTAGTACTGTGCAGCGAAATCAGCAGGCCAGACACGGATTACTTAAACGTTGAGCGCGGCTTTTTTTAGGTATTAGGCAAGTTGCAGTTGACATATTGCAGCCGTTACATAAACTAGGCCGTGAAAGTTGAAGTAAAGGCGCGCGCTAGGGGTTACTAGTGCTCCTGGTTTAACTTTACAGTTTAGCTTTCAATAAGAAAGTTGTATAAAAACACGGAACAATGGTAGTGAAAATTGCTTCTTGTTCCAATTTCATGAAATTGGAGATTTGGATATATGAAAAAGGTATTTAAAGCCTCTTTAGTAGCAACAACGATCGCTTTGGCGTTCGCTGCTAACGCTGCTGACGTTGCTATCGCGCCAGTTACTACTGTAACTAACGAAGCTGTTCTGACTAAAACTGTAATCCCAGCAGCTACTGCCACTATTACGATCTATAACCGTCAGGAATTATCTGCTGGTGATAAAGTCACTCTGAGCTTCCCTCTGGGTACTGTTCTGGCTGCTGGTGATGTGATTACTATTAACAAAGGTGCAGCTACTGCTTCTTTCACTGCACCAGTTGTCACTGGCGCTACCGCAACTGTTGGTCCGAAAATTACTTACGAACTGGCGTTAGGTAACCCGCTGTTAGCTAACTCAAAAATTGATGTAGTATTACCTGCTACTTATGTTCCTGCCTCTGGTAACGTAGTATATGAAGCCAAAGACGGTTTCACTGGCACTGTAAAAGATACAACTGGTTCAGGTACAGGTACTCCTAACCAAGCTGCTCTGATCAAAACTCAGGCTCAGGAAGTTGTTTCTCTGAAAACTGAATTCGATGGTTTTGTTCAGCGTCTGGCTCGTAACCTGTTTGTTGACACTAAAGGTTCAGCAGTTTCAACAACTGCAGCTAAAGCTGTCTTGTCTGTTCAGCAGCCAACTGCAACTGTTACGGCAGCCATTGTTGCCAACCAAGACCTGGTTGTTCTGAAAGCTGATGGCTCTTTGGCTGGTCTGGCTTCAGTGGCTATTTCTGACGGCACTAACACTGTGACTGTGCCAGCTGCTAACTTTACAGCAAGTAACCCTGCAGCTCCAACAGTGTTAGACACCGCTACTTTCGATGTGTCTGCTGGTGCTCCTGCTGCTTTAGTTGCTGGCACAGCTACTGCTGCAGACTGGACTATCACTGCAACAGCAGCCGCTGCTCCTGCTACTATCCCTCTGCGCACCTTTACAGTTACTCGTAAAGTGACGTACGATGGCGTAGCTCCAACAGCTGACCACGTTTCTACTACTGCATTTGCAGCAGGTGAATTCCAGTTAGATGCAACTCTGGTTAACGTTCCTTACCTGCCAGTAGGTTATGAGCAGTTCTCTTCAACTGTAGAAATCTCTAACCTGAGTGCAGCTGACGCAGAAGTAAGCGTAGAGGCTGTAGGTAAAACTGGTAAGAAATACGGTCCAGTAGTACTGTCGAAGAAAGCAGCTAAAGGCGCTGTAACGTCTTTCTTTGAAAGCGATTTCTTCACTGCTTTTGGTCTGGCTAAAGGTTCTAACGAGAAATTAAGCATCTCTTTTGCTATCGATGCTAACGAAAAAGACATCACTGTAGTTCCTTACTACCGTGAAGGCACTGCTCGTGTGAACGTGATTGCTGATCAGTACAAAAAATAATTGACTGAATTGTCAATTTAGAAAACGCGCCTTAGGGCGCGTTTTTTTATGCTTATTGGTAAGCAGCTGGTGTAATTTGGTGTGCTGGGTATACTGGTTTTTTCTGCTTTTGTGTGGTGGTTGTGGCTTCTGTGTTCTTACCTTCCTGGTTAAAACGCCTGTCTGTATTAGTCAGCGCAACTGTGCTGGTGCAGCTCATTAATTTTGCGTTATTACCAGTGTTACTCAGGCTGTTTGGCCCGCAAGCTTATGGTGAATATGGGGCTTTCCAGGCTTTACTGCTGGTGTTGTTACCGCTCTCAGCGTTAGGCTTGCCACAGGCCTTGGTGCAGGCTAAAGGGAGGCGGCAGAAATACAGCCTGGTTCAGCTGTCGTTATTTATTTCTGTGGCGCTGGCGTTGTTGGTTTTTGTGGTCAGTCTGCTGTTTGCCGGCCCTATTGCACAGGTGTTGTCACTGTCAAATCTCACACTCTGGTTATACGCCATTCCTGTTGCCATGCTGGGCTCCACACTGCTGCAGTTACGTCAGCAGCAGTTGATTGGGCTGCAACAGGTGCGGACACTGGCGCGTGCCGAGGTAGTACAAAACCTGTTGGTGCAGTTAAGTCGGCTGGGTGGTGGGCTGGTACACGGCGGGGCATCGGTTCTGGTGGCTATAGCCCTGTTGGCCCCATGGGCTCATTGTTGTTTTTTAACAAAAAGCTCACCCCGTGCCCCCCGCGCAATAGTCCGATACGGGCGCCTGCTTAAAATTAGCGTTACAAAAAGCCGGAAAAGGCTACTCGGGGTGATGCGTCAGTTTCAGGCCTTTATCTGGTTTCAAACCCCGCAGCAGTTGCTCAATACTGCCGCCCAAAGTGCCCCTGTGTTACTGCTGGCTGGTTATTTTGGCCCCAGTGCAGCAGGTTTTTATACCCTCGCCAAAACGGTGTTAGCTTTACCTGCTCTGGTGCTTGGCAAAGCGGTAGGCGATGTGTTCTACCCACATTTTGTTCACTGTGCAGAACAGCGGAAGCCGCTGGTTTTTGTATTGCTGAAGGCCATGGCTGGTCTGGCCCTGCTTGGTCTGTTGCCTTTTTCACTGCTTGCTTTTTGGGGGCATGAAATTTTTGGCTGGGTGTTTGGTGACCAGTGGCGAAGCTCCGGGGATTACGCCCGCTGGATGGCCCTGTGGTTATATGTTGCTTTTGTGAATACCCCCTGTGTAAAAGCGGTGATGGTGCTGCGAATTCAACACTGGGCTACGTTACTGAATTTATTTACTTTTATTGGGCGAGTGCTGGCGTTTGTCTGGGTTGCAAGCGACAACGGACAGCCAGTATCGGCTATTGCTGCATTTGCCTTGGTTGGCCTGCTGCATGTGCTGTTGTTTTCATCTATGACCCTTTATTTTTGCGGTAAAAAGGAGAGTGCTGTTGCTGGCAAGGTTTGAAGGTGCAACCTGGAATTTATCGGGAGCTTATGGCAAAACCGAGGTATTGCCTGAGTTATGGTTATGTGGCCAGGTTTTTTCTTGTGAGCAGGCTCTGGCTGCGGCCGATTTGTTGCCGCTGTTGACGCTGGCCTGTCAGCAAAACCAACTGCCAGAGTACTTGCGGTCGCTAAACGGCTTTTTCTCTGGCGTTTTGTTGCTTGACGGGCAGCTTTTCTGTTTTACCGACCGAACCCGCAGCCGGCCTTTATTCTACGGCATGGACGGAGCTGAGCTGCTGATCAGTGATGACACCGGATGGCTGCTTGAGCGGTTACCTGCGGCAGAACCTGAACCGGACAGCGTTGCTGAATTCAGCTTCACCGGTTTTATTACCGGCAGCGCAACTCTGCACCCAGGGATTTATCAGCTGCAGGCGGCAGAATTGCTGCAGTGGTCTTTGGGGCAACCACCACAACGCATAATTTATGACTGGTACCTGCATTTGAATAGCCAGAATACACCGGAGTCTATTCAGCCCTGGCTTGAGCAGTTGGACCAGGTGACAGAAAAAGTGGTGCAGCGGTTAATCCGTTATGCAAATGGAAGGCAAATCGTATTACCGCTCAGCGGCGGTTATGATTCACGCGCCCTGGCCATGCATTTTCGTCGTGCCGGTTACCCTGATGTCGTCTGCTTTACCTTTGGCCGGCCTGGCAGCGCCGAGGTCGCGCTGAGCCGCAAAGTGGCCAGTCTTGCAGGTTATCCATGGGTTTGTGTGACTTATTCCCGGCAAATGTGGCGCGAGCTGTTTCAGCAGCCGGAGTTTCAGCGTTTTCTCGATTTTGTTCATGGCCTGGTGTCTGTGCCCACGGTTCAGGTTTTTCCGGCCATACAGCAGCTGGTGAAAAACCGGCAGATAGACGCCAATGCGGTGATTGCGCCGGGCCATACTGGTGCTTTTTTTTCTGGTGCACTGGATGACTCTGGTTGGTGCGAAAGTCATCAGGTGCCAAAGGCTTTGAACGCGGTGCTGAAGAAACATTATGAACACAGCAGGGAGGCGTTGCCTGAGGCGGTCAGAGAAAAAATCGTCCTGCAGCTTGAGACCATAGCTGACGAAGCGCGGCGCCGGCAGCGGCTGAATGTCAATAGTCTGGCTGAATGCTGGAACTACCGCGAACGGCAGGCCAAATTCATTATCAACTCAAATCGCTATTATGATTTTTTTGCGTTGGATTGGTGGATGCCGCTTTGGGACGGAGACTTTATGGCTTTCTGGCAACAAGTGCCGTATTCACTGAGGCGCTCCAAACTGTTGTGGAAAACTTATGTGAACCAACTGGTGTCCCAGCAAAGTGGCAATGCAGAGCCACTGGGCCACGCCAATGTAAAACGATACCCATGGCTGACCCGCTTGTATTCCTGGTTTAATTATTTCCTCGAAGATAATCATCTGTACGCCATAGTGCCATTCAAACGATGGCTGGCGTTCAAATTGCGCTTGAGTCAAGAGCGGGGGACAGTGTTTGGCACCTTGGCTGGTTATATGGTTTTTCGCGACAAACTACGCTTTGATATAAAAAATACGAAATCACGCAAAAATATGTCTAAAAATGCAGCAATGTGAGGCGTGTCGTTCAGATATACTGCGGCGGTCCGTCAACAATTTTCATGAATTATTGCCAACCACATACTGAGGTTGGCTTTTTTTTACCTTCAGCTTTATAGTTGCCTTCCTGACTTTTTGCTCACAAAGCTCTTTTCTGAAAAAAACCACAGGTTGTTATGAGTGTATTGAAACGTCTTATGCCCGCATCGTTCAAGCAATGGTTAAAGCAGTGTATTGAACATGTGAGTTTGTTTTGGGCTGGTCTTTTGGCATGGAGTGCGTTTTCTGCCTCGTTATTCTATTTGTTCAGTCCGGCTTTCAGGCGCGAACAGCGTTCTGTACTGGCTGGCCGTCTTGCCTATCAACAGCAGTTGCATCAGCTGGGACAAAGCAGCGCCTTGTTGCGCCGTAATATTCACCGGCTGGAAAAAGGTCTGATTATGCAGCCACGCCGGGCCAGTTTTGCCTCCGACTACATTATGGAAACTGTGGGCACCTTCCAGCGGGCTGTGCAGCAGAAAAGTATCTGTGCTGCTGAGCTTAAATGGGCCGCTGATGTACTGAACTTCTATTTTGACGTTGTGACAGATACGGCAGAAATTGCCAAAGCCAGAAGTTTGTTTGGCCAAGCCTGGCAACAGCTTTGCGAGGACCAGGCTGAACAGGGCTGTGCAACCGTTGGCGCAGGCAGCGGCTCTGTGCCTTATCCTGCCAGTGCTCTGCCAGACTGCCCCATCGAGTTTGCTGATTTGCATACCTTGTATCAACGCCGCCGTTCTGTGCGTTGGTTTACCCAACAGCAGGTGGACCCAGCGCTGGTTCGCCAGGCGGTGAATGCGGCCAGCCTGGCGCCTTCCGCCTGCAACCGTCAGCCGTATCGTTTTGACCTGCTCACCAGGCCTGCAGATGCCGCTAAAGTGGCCGATTTGGCAATGGGTACCACAGGTTTTGCCAGACAAATTCCCAGTCTGATAGCGGTGATTGGGGACTTAAGCTGTTATCCGGCCGAACGGGACCGTCACGTGATTTACATCGATGCCTCGCTGGCGACTATGCAGTTAATGCTGGCGCTGGAAACGCTAGGCCTCTCCACCTGCCCAATCAACTGGCCAGATATTGAAAGCCGGGAAAAAGCCATTGCCCAGACCTTGGGGTTGGAGCCTTATCAGCGTGTGGTGATGCTGCTGGCGATAGGCTATGCCGATCCGCAAGGTGGCATTGCGTTTTCTCAGAAGAAAACAGATGCACTGTTGGTGCGTGAGGTGACGTTATAAGCAGCTGCGTGTGTTTTTGTTCAGTAACAGGCTGGCTGGTTCAGGCCATAAACAAGGAATAATGTGACTTTTATAGAAATTCGTGGCGTGCAGTTTGTGAACAAGGGAGCAGAGCTGATGTTGCATGCCGTGTTGCAGCAGCTTCGGCAGCGCTGGCCACAAGCCCAGGTGGTGCTGCAAACAGGAGCGAACTCGCCTTATCAGGCCAGAGCCCTGTTAGGCGCTTATCAAAAAGCAGGTTTGCGGCTGTTTGGTGTCGAAATGAATGCGTACAGCCACTATCTGCCAAAAAAGCTGCGGCAGTGGTTAATCCGGCAGTTCGGTATTGTCACTGAAGCGGATATTGACGTCGTGCTGGATGCCAGTGGTTTTGCCTATGGCGACCAATGGCCGGAAGCGCATGGTTTGTACCTGGCCGATGAATTAAAACGTTTTGCTAAACGCGGCAAGGCCTATGTGTTTTTGCCCCAGGCCTTTGGGCCCTTTAGCCGGGAAAAAGAGCGGCAGGCTCTGGCAGAGGCGTTGCCGTTAGCACGGCTGGTGCTCGCCAGAGACCCACAAAGCCTGCAGCATTTGCGTGCGCTTTGCCCGCAAGGCAACATTCAGCAAGCGCCGGATTTTACCAACCTGGTGCAGGGGGCGTCGTTGGTGCCCGCCTTGCCTGCCAATACCCTGACAATGATCCCGAATTATCAGATGCTGAGCCCACGTAATTCGGATCAACGTTGGCAGAACAGTTATTTGCCGATGCTCATCCATCTGATGTTAAGGGCTCTGGAGCAGGGCATGCAGGTGCTGGTGCTGAACCACGAAGGCAACAAAGACCAAGAGTTGTGTGAGGCATTAGTGGCGGCCAGTCAGGGCCGGGCGACACTGCGTCAGGAAGCCGCTCCTTTAGTGGTGAAAGCCTTGATTGGACAAAGCAAAGCGGTGATCTGCTCGCGTTTTCATGGCTGTGTCAGTGCCTTGTCGCAGGGCATACCTTGTATTGGTACCAGCTGGAGCCACAAATATCAGGCCTTGTTCGCTGACTATCTGCAACAGCGGTTTTTGCTTGACCCAGGGCTGTCAGAGAGTCAGTTGGCTGAATTGATGGATGAACTGCAGGACTTACCGGCAGAACCATTATTGCAGGCCTCCGCGTTGCTGAAGCTGCAGTCAGAACAAATGTGGAACCTGGTGATGCAAGCATTGTCAGAGCAACGGAGCCCGAGTGCGGTGAATGGCTGAAGCCTTTGATTTCACCGCATTTACTCAAACCAGCTCTTGCCGCGAGGTTTTTTTTTCTCTATCCTGTGGGAGCTTTTTAAAAAGGGATGATAGTCATGACTAAATTAAATGCGTTATTCGCTGCCGCTCTGCTGGTTGCTGGTACTGCTTCTGCTCAGGAAGAAGCTGCTGCTGGTTCAGGTGCGTTCGGTGGTACTATCGGTGGCGTTGCTACTGGTACTGTGGTTGCTGGTGTAGTCGCTGCTGGTGTAGTTGCTGCCATTATCAGCAACTCTGACAGTGATTCAGTAACTCCACCACCACCACCACCAGAGAAGGAGTGGACCTGTAACGGTTCTGACCCACTGATCAACACCAACCAATGTGTTGGCACGTCAGTGACTGTAACTGGTACTGGTACTGCTACCCGTACAATGGCAGTAACCTACACTTACGCAGCTACGCTGCAATAAGTCGTCAGGTTCTGAGAAAGCCGCCAGTAGGCGGCTTTTTATTAGCTGTGTATCCAGTTAGCTGTGTATCCAGGGTGGATTGTTATGGTGATTTTCCGGTTGTGTCTGCTGGCCTTGACCTTCAGCTCTTTAGTTTCCTGTACTTCAACGTATCAAAATTATGCCTATAGCTTTGAACAAGCTTTTTTTCCGGACTCAGGCGTCAATTTAACCGCTGACGAGATTGCTGCGCAAAAATACGACGTGCTTTATGTCACCTCTGGCAACAGGCCTCGGGCTTTGGTGGTGCTGGCGTATGTTGAGCAGGATGATCGCAAATGGGTTTCCAACGATAAAGCCATGCTGGTTACCCGCAATGGCCGGGTGGTGAAGACTGCTGGTTTCAGCACAGATTTAGTCTACAGCGAAGCCACAGTGGCCGACCCGCTGCAGCATCAGGCGTTAGAGCTCCGACAAGGGCTGAGCTGGAATTCACTCAGTGACTGGTCTTCAGGTGACAGCTCTGTACAGACTTCCTATCGCATTAGCGATGTTCAGGCTGAAACCCTGGAGATTGCCGGCATGAGCTTGCCCACACGCAAAGTGACTGAGCAGGTTACTTTTGGCAACGGCCAAACGGCCGAGAATGTGTTTTGGTTGGACCCGTCTTCAGGGCAGGTACTAAAAAGCCTGCAATATATCGCGCCCTTCTTTTCCCCTTTATTAATTGAACATGTGACTGCTGCAGCCAAACTGCAGGCATTAACCAAACAAGGAGAAGCCTGATGCGGTTATGGCTCAGTGTTTTAGCCTTCTGCTGTGTACCTCTTCAAGCGGCAGAACCTTTTGCTTTGGTTGAATGGCAGGGGCAGTATCGTGGGTATTTTGAAGCACCCCGTTTAGCGCAGGTGCTGGAACAGGCGAGTCAACCACAGATTTATTGGCCTGCAGCCCGGTTGTTCAGAACCGATGCCGAATCGCTGGCGCAAGCTGCATCGCAGCAGTCCCTGGTACTGGCTCAGTTAGAAAAAGCCAGAGCGTATTACCTGGCTGACAATGATCAGGCTGAAGCTCAGGCGGTTGCCCAACTTATTGCCTCCATCAGTCAGTGGCAAGTTGGTTTGCCGGTGCCGGGTTCAATGGACATTGACCGAGTGCGGACTCAGCTCAAATTTAACCCCAAGCTAAACGCCGGCCATTACAAACTGCTGGCTGGAAAAAGACCTACGCAATTGACTGTGCTTGGTATGGTGGCAGAAAACACCTATCCGCTGCAGCAAGGCTTACGCGCCAGTCAATTGCAGCTCACTACGCTGCCCGGCGCCAATAAAGACATTGTTTATGTCGTGACGCCAGCTGACGTCAAAACTGTGGGTGTCCGTTTTTGGAATGCCGAAACAGAGCCGCTGGCGCCCTGGATGACCTTGCTGGTCGGATTGGATACAGATGCATTACCGGATGAGCTGGCCGAGTTAAACACCCAGCTGGCCATCTTAGTCGGCTACAGGATGGTTGAATGAAGACGTTGAATTACTTGACGCTGAGTCTGTTGGCTTGCTCAGTACAACAGGCGCTGGCCGCCGATTATTTCTGGCAGTCTCCGGCTGGATTGTCGCAAATGGCCCAAGGTGGCACTGGCTTAATTCAGATGCCGACAGCGCGTCATACCAAAGAAGGTGATTTTCACCTCAATTACAGTGACAGCCAGGAATACCGGTTTTGGACCGCGTCGTTACAACTCTTTCCCTGGCTTGAATCAACCATTCGTTACACTGATGTCCGGACCAAGCTGTACAGTGAGGATCCCAGCTTTAGCGGCGATCAGACCTATAAAGATAAAGGCATAGACCTGAAACTGCGCTTATGGCAGGAATCACTGTATTTACCCGAAGTGTCAGTCGGCATTCGTGATTTTGGTGGTACTGGCTTGTTTGAAAGCGAATTTATTGCCGCCAGTAAACGCTTTGGCCCTGTCGACCTGCACCTTGGCATTGGATGGGGCTATTTGGGCCGGCGCGACAATATTTCCAACCCGTTTTGTGATTTGAACGACCGTTTCTGTGAACGCCCAGGCGGTGTTTCAGGTTCGGGCGGTAAGGTTGAATATAAAAAGTTCTTCCGCGGCCCAGCGTCACTCTATGCAGGCATCGAGTATCAGACGCCATGGGCGCCGCTGCGGTTAAAGGCCGAATACGACGGCAACACCTATCAGCAAGATTTTGCCGGCGCTTTGGCGCAGGACTCGGATTTTAACGTAGCGGCTGTCTACGCGGTCAATGAAGCATTTGACATCAACCTGAATTACCAGCGTGGCAATACCTTTGGTTTTGGTCTGAGTTACAAGATTAATTTCCATACTGCCAGCCAAATTAAACTGGACCCGCCGCCGGTAGAGGTGACTGAGCAGCGGCCGGTCAGTGCTCTTGACCAGATTGATAAGGCAGAGCTGTCCAAGCAGCTCTACTTCAATGCGGGTTTTGTGGTCAACAATTACCAGCTGAACGACGAACAATTGGTACTGACAGGCCGCCAAGTAGCGTTTCGGGATGAAAACGTCTCGATGGAACGTATTGGCCGGGTGTTAGCGCAACACTTGCCGGAATCCGTCAAAGACTACCGTATCGTGCTGGAAGCGGGCGGTATGCAGATGGTGGAGACAAAAATTGATGCTCCGGCCTTTATTGCTGCGGCCACGGCACAAGAGCCAGAGCTGGCTATTAGTGACAGTTTTACCCGGCAAAACCCCGGAAGCTACCAGTGGGTGGGCGAGGTTGAACCATCCGGGTTTGGTTATGGCAGTAACCTGTTTTGGATCCAATCCTTTGGCAGTCCGGAAGACTTCTACATGTACCAGGCCGGCTTGTTTGCCAATGCGGCTTACCAGTTCAATTCGAACTTCGGTATTTATGGCACAGCCAAGATTAACTTACTGACCAACTTTGATGAGTTCAATTACAAGCTGGATGATTTTGACACCGATTTGCCGCGGGTCCGTACTTATGTTCGCGAATATGTAACCCGCAGTGACATCACCATGGAAAACCTGTACGGCCAATGGAAAAGTGAATTGGCGCCGGATTGGTTTGGTCAATTATACGCCGGTTACCTGGAAACCATGTTTGGTGGGGTTGGTGGCGAAGTCTTGTACCGGCCTGTTGACTCGGAGTTTGCCGTAGGCCTGGACCTGAACTACGTCAAGCAGCGCTCCTACGAAAAAGAACTGGCATTCTTTGACTACACAGCCTTTACCGGACACGTCACTGCCTATTGGCAGCCTCAGGATGGCTGGTTGAAAGACAGCATGGTGAAAGTCAGTGCAGGTCAGTACCTGGCGAAGGATAAAGGCGTGACGCTGGAATTTGCCCGGCGCTTTGACAGCGGCATTATTGTCGGTGCTTATGGAGCATTTACCAATGTCTCTTCTGAGCAGTACGGCGAAGGTAGCTTCACTAAAGGCATGTATGTTTCTATTCCGTTTGACCTGTTCTCCTTGAAATCGGCGACAGGCCGGGGTTTATTGCCTTGGGTGCCTATTTCCAGAGATGGCGGTCAGATGCTGAATCGTCCTGTACGCTTAATGGACGTGACCGAACTACGGTCGACCTTTAACCGTTAACACAGGCTGCCTATGAAAATCACTGCTGTGCAGGGATCTGAACTGTTATTGCTGGAACCTGAACTGCTGACGGACTCGCGGGGAAGTTTTGCTGAAGCTTGGCGCGAGTCTTTGCTCAATGCCCAGGCAAAACATCCTGTCCACTTTGTGCAGGAGTCGTTTTCGGTATCTGCCCAATATGTGCTGCGCGGTTTGCATTACCAATTGGATCAACCGCAGGCCAAGTTGATCCGGGTGATCAGCGGCGAAATTTTTGATGTCGCGGTGGACTTGCGACCTGATTCGGCCAGTTTTGGCCAGCACTATGGCTTAACGTTAAAGGCGAGGGACAGACAGATGCTGTTTGTCCCAGCTGGCTTTGCTCATGGCTTTCAGGTGTTGTCAGCCGAAGCGGAGGTGCAGTACAAGGTTTCGGCGTATTATGACGCGCCATCGGATCGGGCGTTGTTATGGAATGACCCTCAATTAGGCATTCGCTGGCCTTTCCCCACACAAGCGGTATTGTCGGAAAAAGACAAACGCGCACCGGCATTGGCGCAGGCAGAGTTGTTTAAGCACGGCTTATGACGATGAAGATTCTGGTACTTGGCAAAGCCGGGCAACTGGCACAGGCGCTGGCGTTCAGCCAGCCTGCTCATTTAGAGGTGCGGTATCTGGGGCGCGACAGCCTTGGCTTATTAAGCAATGCCGTGCTGAATGAACAGCTGCAGGCGTTTACACCGGATCTGATTATTAATGCAGCCGCCTGGACCGATGTGGATCAGGCTGAACGGCAGAGCGCAGCGTGCACCTTAGTAAACACAGCCTTGGTGCAATGGCTGATACAGTGGGCAAAACAGCAATCGACTCCGCTTATTCATATTTCCACTGATTACGTCTTCAATGGCGACGCATCGCAACCTTACACAGAGCAGTCAGCAACGTCGCCTTTGAACCACTATGGGCAAACAAAGCGAGACGCTGAATTGTGTTTGCTCAAAGACTACGCAGCGCAGACACTGATCCTGCGGACCTCGTGGCTTTATTCTGGCTTTGGCAGTAATTTTCTGGTAAAACTGCTCGCCATTTTGCAGAAAAATCCGCTGCAGGAGCTGCCTATGGTAACCGATCAATGGGGAAGTCCGACCTCGGCTCTCGATCTGGCCAAGCGGATATGGATGTTGGTGCAACAACAGTTCAGGCCTGGTCTCTACCATTATGCAGGAGCGCAGTGCGTCAACAGGTTTGACTTTGCAACCCTGATTGCAGAGAGGGCTCACCAAGCTGGCTTGCTAACAGAAGACGCCCGGTTTGCACCTGTCACTCTGGCTTCTTTTGGTGCTGTAGCCAACAGACCATTGTACTCTTGTCTCGACTCTTCACTGCTGCTGGAGTTACAAGGCTGGTCTCAGAGTGGATTATCTGCAGATATTGATCGCGAATTGCAGCGACTGCTGCCGTAGAGTGATTATTCATGGTAGCTTCAGGCTGGATGAGTTTCACTCTGCAATCAGATAAGCAAAACCTTGCTGAAAAGGGGCTTTGTGTTGGAATACGACCTGAATGGATTCAACGAAAGAGGTCTACGGCAATACTAAGGCGTGAATGACTGTATCGTCTGTTAGCCGATGTAGAAAGATGGGACGAATGAATGAAGAAAGTATTAGTGACAGGTGGCGCCGGCTATATTGGCAGTCACACTATTTTGGCTTTATTGAAAGCAGGTTATCAGGTTGTCAGTTTTGACAACTATTGCAATTCAAGTCCACAGGCTTTGCAACGGGTAAAAACACTGGCCGCAGCTGACGACAACGCCTTGGTGGTCGAGCAGGGCGATATCCTTGACGCTGCACGGTTAAAAGAAGTGTTTGTGGCCCACCAGCCTGCAGTAGTTATTCACTTTGCCGGCTTAAAAGCGGTCGGCGAATCTGTCCGCTTACCGTTGAATTATTATCAAACCAATGTGGCTGGTACCTTAATTTTGTGTCAGGTAATGCAAGAGGCTGGCTGCACCGATTTGGTGTTCAGTTCTTCTGCCACTGTGTATCGCCCGGAACAGCAAATGCCACTCTCCGAAGAGAAGGACCGCTTTGCGGTTAACCCTTATGGCCAGTCCAAACTGATGGTGGAATACATTCTGGAAGACTTTGCTAAGGCAAATCCTGAGTGGAACATCGCGCTGCTGCGTTATTTTAACCCGGTGGGCGCCGACGTTAGCGGTCAGATTGGTGAAGACCCCAATGGTTTGCCAAACAATCTGATGCCGTTTATTTCCCAGGTCGCTGTCGGCAAATTGGATAAACTGAGTATTTTTGGTGATGACTACCCGACGCCAGACGGCACGGGCGTGCGTGACTACATCCATGTCAGTGACTTGGCCGATGGTCACCTGGCGGCGATGCGTTACCTGGAAAGCAAACCCGGCCTGGAAGCTTTTAACCTGGGATCCGGTGCTGGCCATTCGGTGCTGGAAATTGTGAAAACCTTTGAACAGGTCAATCAGGTGTCGGTGCCGTATCAAATCGTCGAACGTCGACCAGGCGATGCACCGGTCAGTTATGCCTGTCCTGATAAGTCGCTGCACTTACTGGGCTGGAAGACGAAGAAAACCTTGGTGGATATGGTGCGCGACAGCTGGAACTGGCAGAAACAAAACCCAAACGGTTACACGTCTTAGCCGTTACTGCGCATCTCTGGCAAAAAGCACTTCTTTGGAAGTAATGCCAGTCAGATAAGCAGTTTTTATGCAAAAACTGCTTATCTATTCACGAGTTGGTTCAGCTGCAGCGGAAAAGGCAAAGCCCACGCAGACACGCCGTGAATACATTCCCTGTAGGCTCGGCTTTGGCATCCCTGCCAAAGACGGTCTGCTTAGTTCTTTACCTTTCCTCGCTTTGGATAGATTCAGTTCGTTTACAGTTTTAGTTCAGGTGAATGCTGATAGTGTGCGGTAAAAAGTAATGCCAGTCAGCTTAACTGACTGGCATTACTTCTTCGGAAGTGCTTTTTTGTTATTAAATCATCTGCTCAATTTGTTTGCGGATGTACTGATAACGTTTGCGCTGATCCTTGGGCAGCTCAGCTTCCTGTTCAATCACATTCATGCATTTGTGTGCCAGAAACAGCAAATCCTCGTTCAGGCGGCCGCGTTGGCTGATGGCCTGCAACAGATTCAGCGCAATATTGGCATTGGCCGGCATGGATTTCTGCGCTTCAATAAAATAGTTGATGGCTTCGGAATAATGGCCTTGGCCATAGGCTTCAATGCCGGCGTTATGGCTGGACAACATGGTGTTGCGCTTCTGCGAGTATTTTTGCTGCTCGGATAACAGCATGGTGCTAATGGCTTTGTGGTACAAATCAGCACTTTGCGATTGCGAGTTCAGCGCTTCCATATAATGGTCGCTCATCGCCAGATTGCCGCTTTCAAAATAAGCACGGGCCCGGTCAAGCAGGCCAGAAGCACTGGGGGCTTTATGCTGGCTTAAGTCTTCACTTTGCTTCAGGTACTGTCTGGCTTGTTCGGTTTTACCTTCAAGGGCCGCCACGCGCGCATCCAGCACCAGCCGATCGGCTTCGTAGGTACTGGGGTGAAAGCGTTTTTTAATGTCTTTCAGAAAGTGCTCAATACGTTGCAAGGTATTGCGCCGCTCACCTGGTTTTTGCTGCTGGGCTTGCTGCAAAAGCGCCCTGGCGTAGTTCAGCATATTGTCGGCGGTGTCGTGAATGGAGTAACGGGCGGCTTCCAATAAACGGCGGTGAATTTGTACCGCAAGCTCCGGCTGATTATTGACGACAGCCAGGTTCGCCAGCACATGCTGGCGCAGGTAATTCTTCGGCGAGGCATCAGCAACCGTACGCACCGTGTCAAAGGCTTGTTCCAGCTTATGCTGGCTGAGGTAAAGCCGGGTCAGCCAGTCCAGTGCTTCAATCCGGGTTTCATTCTGATCGGACAATTCAAGCAGCATCTCTTCAGCTTCTTCGCTTTTGTCCAGGTACCCCTTGGCGACTGCCAGGCCCAGTTTGGCCCATGCCAGCTCGCGTTCTGCCAGCATGGTCTGATACAACAGCTCGGCTTCATTAAAACGGCCAAGCTTGACCAGCAATTCACCTTTTAAGCGGATAATGTAATTACGGTGCTGCGGGTGTGCCAATTCGGCTTCGTTGCATTTGTCCAGCGCCGGTTCAAACTGCTCTTCGGCAATGGCTTCGTAGGCGTGTTTCAGGCTTTGTTTGATATGAAAAGCGCGCTCAATGCGCCGCTGCAATTCGGCATAACTAAAGGGTTTCAGCAGGTAATCATCGGGCAAGAACTCAATCATGCCGTACACCGCCTGGCGCTGACGTTCACCACTGATCACAATAAAACAGCTGGATGGCTTTAAGCAGCGTTCTGCTTTCATCGCTTCAAACAGCTGATAACCGTCACGGCCTTCGCCTAAATTGTAATCACAGAGCACAAAGTCAAATTCATGACGACGGCAGGCCGCAATAGCCGTTTCCGCATTGCGGGCGAAGATCACCTGCTCAAAGCCAATCAGCGTCAGCATGCTGCGCATATAAGCAATGACCTGTTCGTAATCTTCAATCACCAGCACTTTTTTGCTGCGGTAAAACGCCTGTTTTGTTGCCACGACCTGTTGTCCCTGATAACCCAAGGCCAGACTAACACAAAGTTTTCCGCTTTATGCAGCAGGAATGTGTAACAGCAAAAGAATTAACCTGTTGTTTACCACCAGCTTTTTGGATCAAGGGTTGTGGCTTCTGCGCCCTGTGCAATCCAGGCAGACAGTCGCTGCGCCACATTCGGGTACTGCACTTGCTGATACGCTGCGTCACTGACTAGCCAGCGGCCAATCTGCTCAGTGTTTAGCTGTGACACTGCACTGCCAAGTTGAAGCTTGGTCAGCGCCAGCGCATTAGATTCTTGTTCCATCTGGCGGTGCAGCGGTTTGACCAGAATACGTTTTTTCAGCTGCAGCGCTTCACTGACCAGCTCAAAACCGGCATTGCAAAGGACAAAAGCGCTGCGGTGTAAATCCTGCTTAAAATCGGCCAGACAGGGCGGGGAGGTGCTGATATGACCCAACTCCGCTTTAGCGAGACCAGGGCCGTACAGCTTAAAGCGAAAATCAGTCAGCGGGGAGAGCCAGTGCAACACCTGCTCTGGTGCTTCAAAGGGCAGATACACCAACACCTGCTTTGGCTCCGCGCTGTGGCAGGTGGGTTCCAGGTCGACTATGGGCGGTAAAATCGGCTGATCAAAGTGATGCCAGTGCAGGCCAATTTGTTGCCGGGCCGGCGCATAGTGTTGAAATACGCTGCGACTGACCCAGTTGTCATGCGTCATCGGGATTTGATGCAAAAAGGCGTATTGGTGACCAAAGGCGACTGAGCGTACCTGCTGACGCCGGGCGGCCAGCGCTGTGACGGGTTCAAAGTCGGTGAGCACCAAGTCGTAGGCGCGGCAGTCAAGTGCGCGCACATCCTGCCAGAGTTGCCATGGCTTCGATTGCAGTGCTGTTTTCAGGTAATTGATCTGGCCTTGTTCTGTGACAAAACTAAGGCCGCTGCGGGTCTGGAACTGACCAAATTGCTCCATGGCAAACAACTGATCGGTGGGGCGGCCGGAAAACAGATAATCGACCTGCACCCCGTGTTGCTGCAGATATTTGCCCATGGCACGGGCTCTGCTGATATGACCATTTCCAGTGGCTTGCACGCCGTACAACACCCGCATTCAGGCTCCGTTAGTCTCTCCAGACCAACGCTTTAAAATGGGCCCGGCACATCGAGACGTATTGATTGTTACCACCTATCTGCACCTGGCTGCCCGCCGTTGCCGGCTGGCCCTGTTCGTCCAGCCGCACCACAAAGTTGGCTTTCCGTCCGCAGTGACAGACTGTTTTCAGTTCAATAAGTTTGTCGGCCCAGGCCAGCAGCGCCTGACTGCCGGAAAAGGTCTCGCCGAGAAAATCCGTTCTCAGGCCAAAGGCCAGCACAGGCACCTTCAGCTCATCGACAATATCCGTCAACTGGCGAACCTGGGCTTTGCTTAAAAACTGCGCTTCGTCAATCAGCACGCAGTCCAGGGTTCCTTGCGCAAGCAGCGCCTTGCAATGGCTGACAAAATTAAAGTCGGCGTCAAAAATTTGCGCGTCCATCGACAAGCCAATACGGGAGCTGATTTTGCCCACGCCGAAACGGTCATCAATGGCGGCGGTAAACAGCGCGACCTGCATGCCGCGTTCCTGGTAGTTGTAGGCACTTTGCAGCAGGGCCGTCGATTTACCGGCATTCATCGCCGAATAATAAAAATACAGTTGCGCCATGGAAGCTTTCCTTCTGAAAATCCGGCGCACTATAACAAAAACCAATCTAACGGGGGAACATGACAGATTCGCGACAAGCACGTACACTGCGCTCAACAACAATGGCGGGTGGCCTGGAGTAAGAAAATATGGATAAGTGGTTATTCGGTTCTGTGCTGGTGCAGGTTCTGCTGACCCTGGCGGTGATGGTGCTGATGGGGCGGCGGCGTTTTGCCTCAGCCCGCAATAAAGAGATTTCACTCAAAGCCTTTCGTACTATGGACCTGGCGGGTGCCAATGAAGGGGTAATCACGGCCAGCCGTAACTTTGATAATCAGTTCCAGTTGCCTGTGCTTTATCTGGCCGCGGTGGCGCTCACACTGCCGGCAGGACTGGCAGAGTTGCCTTTAGTCTTGTTGGGCTGGTGTTTTGTGGTTAGTCGGGTGGCCCATTGTCTGGTGCATACCGGCAGCAATAACGTCCGGTTGCGTTTTAGCCTGTATTTGCTGGGCGCGGTGTTTTTACTGCTTTACTGGGTGAGGCTCAGTGCCTTGGTATTGCTTGCGTAAATTCATCGTTGCAGTGCTGGTGACTGGCTGATGTGGACTGAGCTGCTGGCGTACGCCAGTCTGGCCGCCAGTGCTTTTGTCTCAGCAACTTTATTGCCCTTTGGCTCCGAGCTGGTGCTTCTCGGTTTGTTGCAGCAGGGCTATCCGGCGCTGCTGCTCTGGTTGTTAGCGACGTTGTTTAACACATTGGGTTCTGTGCTTAATTGGTACCTGGGTGGCAAACTGAGCCTGTTTCAGCACAAAAGCTGGTTCCCTTTTACGGCCGGACAAATGCAGCGCGCCAGTGCGCAGTTTCAGCGTTATGGCCAGCTCAGCCTGTTGTTTGCCTGGCTGCCTGTGCTTGGCGACCCACTAACCCTGATTGCCGGCACCTTAGGCACCCGGCTGCGCTGGTTTTTACTCTTGGTTGCTTGTGGTAAAGGCCTGCGGTACGCTGCCTTGATTTGGTTGTTTCCTCTGGAGTTTTCATGAAGACATGGATAAAACTGGCGCTGCTGTCGGCCAGCCTGGCCTTTGGCAGTGCCGCTGCACAATCGCAAAACAAAGCCCCTGCCTGGCAACTGTTGCCGCAGCAGGATTTATTGTATCTGGATACCGACCAGGGCACTGTGGTGATCCTGCTGGCCAGTCAGTTTGCGCCGCGCCATGTCGAGCGGGTGAAACAGCTGACCAAAGCAGGGTTTTATGATGGTGTCAGCTTTTACCGGGTGATTGAAGGCTTTGTCGCCCAGTTTGGTGTGCCAGAGCATGAATGGGGTAAACGTGCCCAACTGGAGCCGATGAAAGCCGAATTCAGCTGGCCGGTGCGCTCCGGCGATGATTATCTGCTGGTGCAAAAGCCTGATTTATTGGCGGAAGAAACCGGCTTTAACCAAGGTTTTGCGGTGGCGCGGGAAAAAGGTCAGGAATGGCTGGTGCACTGTGCTGGGGTGGTGAACCTGGCGCGTGCTAATGAGCCGGACACCGGCGTGGCCGATTTAGCCATTATGATGGGGCAGGCGCCGCGTCATCTGGACAAAAATATGTCGGCGTTAGGCAAAGTGGTGTGGGGTCAGTCCGTACTGAACCGTATTCGCCGCGGTGATGCTGAGCAAGGTGGTGTCATTGCTACCGCGGCTCAGCGTACCACTATTAAAACGGCTCGCCTTGGCAGCGACCTGGCGAATGACCGGCAACTGCCACTGGAATGGATGTCCACCTCCAGTTCTGAGTTTGCTCAGGGCCTGGCTGAACGCCGCTCGCGCACCCATGTGTTTTATCAGCACAAAGGCAATGGTAACCTTGATGTCTGTTACCCGCAGGTGCCGGTGCGGTTGGCAAAAGCGCCAACGCCATAAAATTCGCTGGCAGGGCAACCGAGTTTCAGTCATCATACGCGCCTTTTCTGGCGCCTGAGGGGAAAACCTATGAACTATGAATTAACAGCGGACGATCTGAACAAACTGGCTGAGCTGGATGCTGAGCAGCGTTATGATTATTTCGTAAACGCGGTCGCTGATACAGAGCAAATCTGGATCCTGGTGGACGAAGAAGGCTTTGTGCTGGTCGATGCAGACGACGAACGTTGTATTCCGGTCTGGCCTCATGCGGAGCTGGCTGAGCAGTGGATCAATGGCGACTGGGCGCAATGTCAGGCGCAAGCCGTGGACGTTTCTGTGTGGCTGGACAAGTGGACAGCTGGCCTGAATGGCGACGAACTGGCCATTGCCGTGTTCCCGCATGCACAGCAACCTGGTGTGGTGATTGGCCCTGAAGAGTTCGCTGAAACCCTGATTGAAGCGACCGAAGACAACAACTAAGTTGAGCTTTCGCCAATAAAAAAACCGCCTGAATGGCGGTTTTTTTATTGGCGTATTTGGGGTCACATCTTTGGGGTCAGGTCTTGTATTTTGCATTGAAACGCAAAATACAAGACCTGACCCCAACTCATTACTGTCGGGTTAGCCGGAATTGCGGCACATCGCAGGCTGATGAACTGCGAAACGGGTTGATGTCGAGGCCGCCCCGTCTGGTGTAACGGGCGTATACGGTTAACTGCTCTGGCGCCGCCAGTTGCCAGATATCCAGAAAGATCCGCTCGACACACTGTTCATGAAATTCATTGTGGCTACGAAAGCTAATCAGGTATTTAAGCAGGCTGGCATGGTCCAGAGCTGGCCCTTTGTAATGAATGTACAGACTGGCCCAGTCTGGCTGGTTGGTGATCAGGCAATTGGATTTCAGCAAATGCGAATGCAGTTTTTCTTCGACCGGCTCAGCCTGCGCTTTCAGTTGCAGCAAGTCCGGGTTGTAGCCGTATTGATCGACCTCAATGTCAAGCTCGTCGATGCAGCGCCCTGGCAGCCAGGTTGGTTGAAACGCCGACAACTCATTGACGTTATGCAAAGTGACCTGCACCAGGCCACCGGCACAGCGGCTTAAATCATCACGTAACGTGCGGTACAGCTGGCTGATATCGGCAAACTTGCTCTGATTCAGGCTGTTCAGATACAGCTTAAAAGATTTGGATTCAATCAGGTTCGGCGTATCAAAAGGCACCACAAAAGTAGCCAAAGCCACCATCGGCTTACCTTTGGGGTTGAGCCAGGATAATTCATAGCCATGCCAGATATCCTGGCCGACAAAAGGCAGTTCAGCTGTTAAACCAATGGCTTGACGGCCCAGGCTGCGCGGCACGCCTTGCAGCAATTCGGGGTGGTACTGGTCGATGTAAGCGGTGCTCTGGCCCAGGGTTAAACCGGCCAGAGCTTCAGTCTGGATTTTTGTCATCTGTGCGGGAACCAAGTTAGAATGGCGGCAATTTTAGCACAGAAGTGAGTTGTGATGCCGAGCGCCTTCCTTGTTCAGTACCAGCAGTTTATTGGAGCCTACCTGCAAAAACACCCAACCTTGTGGACCTGGGCCGATCCTGCCCAGCTTTCACCCTGCCAAATCGGTGAGGTGGTTGATGAGCAGGTGCGTTGGCAACCTGTGGCTCAGCCTGAACTGCAGAGTTTTTCTGCCCTGGAGCAGGCGCTTGGTTTGCAGTTTCCGCAGCAGCTGACTGAGTTTTATGGCAATTGGTTTGGCGCTGGTTTGTCGGTGCAGCATGAACGTGGTGGGGTTGAGCTGCTAATGGCCTGGCATCAGGCCGACTTTGAGCGCTTGCAGCAAAATATAGTCGCTCACGTGCTGATGAAACGGCGTCTGAAGCAGCGAGAGACGGTGTTTATTGCGGCGACCGACGATGACCATTATCTGATTTCCATGCTGCTGAGCAGCGGCGAAGTCTACCTGGAACGGGTGGGTGCAGAGGTCAGTGATTGCCTGGCCGCGGATCTAAGCCAGTTTTTACAGCAGCTCAGTTTTTGAGGGCTTAGCTGCAATCAAAGGCGATATTCGACACCAGCTGGCAGCGGTCGCAGCGAAAATCAAACAACTGGTGCCAGGGCTGCTCCAGCCGCCATTGGCCACCACAAGCCGGGCATGGTTTTTCAGCTTCTAACGCACAGTTGTGGCTGCTGCCGCTGTACAGGTAGTAATACACCGGCTTGCCGAGCTCAGCACTTAAAGCCCGGGCCTGCTGATAGCCCATCTTGTTTAATGCACTGCCAAACTGCTGCAAAGAGAGCTCAGCCTGTCGCGGTAACACCCGGTCCTGCTGCATCTGAATTTCATCCAGCGCCTGATACTGCAGCTGCCAGCGGATCAGCGCTTCAAAATCGTCGCCGCCTTGGCGCAGCCGGTACAAAGGCACTGGGGCGAAATGCTCCGCGCAATACAGTACTGAGTTCATCGCACTGAAGCTGCAAAACTGGATCAGTGCCTCAGGTTCAGCGCAAGGGTCGGTGTGATTGGCCATCAGATCCTGACCCAGCAGCCTGAGCTGAGGGTACCCCAGTCCGGCTTGCGCCAACTGCTCTAATGCGTCAGCACCACGCTGGCTATGCCAATGCTGCTGTAAAGCTTCGGGTTCAGGCACTAACAAACGGCTGATAAAACCGTCTTCTGTCTGGTAGGTCGGAAATTCCCTGCCCAGCATTTGCCCCTGAAAAATCAGGCATTCCAGGTAGTGGCGAATGGCCTGTTCAGCCCGGCTCAGGCTGGTATCTGCAATCAGGGTAAAACGAAGTTCAGCCACCCACATCAGAGGTCCAACTTTTGCAGCAGCCGGTCTAACTTGGCTTCGATCCGGTTTAATTGTTGTCGCAGGTCATCCTGTTCAGTCGGCGGCGTCGCCGCAGTCACAGCTGGAGCCAGTGGTTCTGTCGGCACCTGACCATTACGCCATGCCTGGTAGGCTTGCAGCAGGGCAGGGCTCATCGCCACCTGGCCAAGCCGGCCTTTGATCAATGCCAGACTGGGTTCTTTGCCTTCTTGTTGCAGGGCATAGGCGGCCGCAGCCACCTGTTGGGCTAATTGACTCATAACGTTACTATCCGACTAATTTATGGTGAAATTTACCACCTGGTAGAATGCTACCACCAGTGAAATTGTGTAAGTTATTGATTTTATATGGTTTATATTTTTGGCCTGCACTTTGCAAAACAGTCAATAACTTCTTCATAACGACAAGGGAAAGCCCAATGAACTATTTAAAAGTAATTACTGTTGCCAGCGCGATGATGGCCTTATCTGGCTGCGTGGTGGCTGTGGGTGGTCATGACAATGACGACAGTTCGAATTCTGCCTGGCGCAAAACTCAGAAACACAACAATCAGGTGATTAGCGCGCTGCAAATCGGTACTTCATTGGACAATGTGCGGGGCCAGTTAGGCACGCCGGACTTCAGTGAATCTTTCAGTAACAATGGTGCTGACACTGTGGTGCTGTTTTACCGCACGCATCATGAACACAGCGACGGTGAAACCAGCAAAGATGAATGTACGCCACTGATTTTCCGCAACGGCCTGCTGACTGGCTGGGGCGACAAAGCGTACCGTCAGTTGTAACCAACTACTTCATTCAGTGTGCTGCTAACGCAGCAGCACACTGAGTTCATCGATCACTTCACACCAATCTGCGTCTGCTTTGAGCTGCTCCGCGAGAAAGGCGGCTTGTGCTGTATCCCAGAACGGCGCCCGTTCTATCGCCAGGTCCGGCGCCAGCTTGTGATGTTCAATAAAGTTGCGCATGCTCTGCTCGGAATTATCCAGCCCCAGCTGGGCAAATAAACTGGGTAAATCGTGGTTGATCTGGTGCATAAAGCGACTCCTCTGTGTTTTTAGCCAATTTAATCTCGAAACGTCAACAAGCCCTAACTATAGCCAATTCAACTCTGGCGCAGAAAAAACCTTGGCATTGGCAAGATCCTGCTTCACTGCTATGGTGTATAAAAACCAGAGGATAGTTCAATGACAAGTCCCGTTCCTTTAGATCTCAATAGCTTAAAAGCCCGCTTGTTGGATGCCGACGAATTAAAACTGGCGGCCTCCCTGTTGTATCAGGCCTACCATGATGATCCGGTCTTTATGGACATCTTCCGCGCTGAAAAGTCGGATTATGAACAGCGCCTGCGCGCCACCATCCGCGAAGAACTCAATTTGTTCTGGCAGGAACAACAACCTGTGATCGGTCTGTTTCAGCAAGAGCAATTGCTGGGGGTTGCCTGTGTAGTGATGCCTGACTCGCCACTCAGTGGTGACCGTTTCTGGCACTGGCGGCTTAAAATGCTACTGACCGCTGGTTACGTGTCGATGAAGCAATTGTTGGAAAAAGAACAGCGTATTCACGCCGCCATGCCGGTACAGCATTACCATATGCTGGCTTTTATTGCGGTGGCACCGGCGTATCAGCAGTCGGGGCTGGGGCATTACCTGCGCCAGGCGGTGGATTCAGTGGTGGAGCAGGACCCAAATTCTCTTGGGGTAGGTGTCTTTGTTACGCTGGACAAGAACCTGAAATTCTTCAGTGACGACCATTACCAGAAAATTACCAAACTGAGTTTTTCCAAAGTGTCAGGCACCCTGATGTTCAGACCGCGGCAAACCTCGCCGTTAAAAGTGGTGGAGTAAATGCAGTTTAAAAGCTTCGCGGAGTTTTACCCTTATTACTTATCTGAGCACCGCGACCCGCGCTGTCGCCAGCTGCATTACGCTGGCTCGACGCTGGTGCTGTTGTTGTTGGTCGGACTGATCTGGAGTGGCGCCTGGAGTTATTGGTGGCTGCTGTTGCTGGCGGGTTACGGCTTTGCCTGGGTTGGGCATTTTAAATTTGAGCACAATAAGCCGGCGACCTTCAAATACCCCTTTTACAGCCTGCTGGGAGACTGGGTGATGTATAAGGATTTTCTGACCGGGCAGCTTAATCAAAAGCTGCGCCAGCTTAACCCGCATTAGATCCGGTGCGGTGGTAATTGAAAGCTCAGGTAACGTAAGCCGCTTAAACGCAGTTCGCCCTGATAGCGGCTTTCACCGTCACTGGAAAAATCAACTTTATAGCGGGTAAACCAACGAAATCTGTGGTCGAGGCGGGCAAATTGGTGGCCGTCTCTGGCACATTCCAAAAATTGCAGTTGTTGCTGTTTGCATAATTGGCGGGCTAACTTTTCGGCCACTTCATCTTGCTTACGTTGTAATAAAAAGGCGTAGGCAAAGGCCATTACCGCCAATAATAACCAGACAAAATCCATCTGAATCTCCTTAAATGCAGGGGCATAATGGCGACTGTGATTCGGCTTTGCAAGGGGGTCAGTGCCCTGTGTTAAACTGCCGCCTTTCGGAGGACCTATGAATTCACAGGTTATTTTACTGCTGGACCAGATAGAAGCTGAGCTGAAAGCTCTGCAGCTCTGGAGCCCAAATCCACCCGATGCCGCAGCCCTGCAAAGTACACTGCCGTTTTGCTACGACACTATGCCGTTACAGCAATGGCTGCAGTACGTGCTGTTACCGCGGATGCGGGCGCTAGTGGAAGGGGGCTTGCCGCTGCCTGGGCAAATCAGTATTTGCCCAATTGCCGAAGAAGCCTTTAAACCTGTGGATAGCGCAAAGCTGGCACTGATTAATCGTATTGGGGACCTGGATGAACTGCTTAGTGGACAGCGTCAGCAGCAAAGCCCCCGCGACTGACGAGCTGCGGGTTTTATACCGCGATGAAGCGCTGATCGCCATCGACAAACCTTCGGGCTTGCTGATGCACCGTTCTTTTCTCGATAAACATGAAACCGAATTTGCTGTACAGAAGCTGCGGGACCAGATTGGTCAGCATGTGTTTCCGCTGCACCGGCTGGACAGGCCGACCTCTGGCGTATTGTTGTTTGCTTTGTCGTCCGATATTGCCCGGCTGATGACGGCACAACTGACCGCCAAACACTGGCAAAAGTATTACCTGACCCTGTGCCGCGGCTTTTTCCGTGAGGCTGGTGTCCTGGATTACCCGTTAAAGGAAGAACTGGACGCCATTGCGGACAAAAAGGCGGACCAGGACAAAGACAAACAACAGGCGCAGACCGCGTTCTGGCCTTTGGCCAAGGTGGAGTTGCCTATTGCGGTTGGCAAATACCCGGTCGCACGGTATTCCTTACTGCTGGCGCAGCCGCTGACCGGCCGTAAGCATCAAATCCGCCGTCATCTGGCGCATTTACGTCACCCTGTGGTGGGCTGCGTCAACCACGGCGAAGGCCGGCACAACCGCTTGTTTCGCGAGCATTTTGATTGCCACCGGCTGGTGCTGCATGCGGCCAGGCTGGAACTGACGCATCCGCTGACCGGTTTACCGTTACAGATTGATGCCCCCTTAACGGATCTGGCATCCTTGTTTTCGCGTTTGGGCTTTGAAAGCGACTGGCACTGGTATCAGCAGCAGATGCTGAATAGTCAATCAGAACTCGCACAGTTACCTGCATTAGGAGAACACGAATGAAAAAAATCGCCATTATGGTGGGCACTGTGTACGGCGGTGCGCAATTTGTGGCTGAAGAAGCCGAAAAAATTTTGCAGCAAAAAGGCTACCAGACCTGGCTGTCCGTTGAGCCGAAATTAAACGACGTGCTGGCCTTTGCACCGGATATCTGGCTGGTGATTACCTCCACCACAGGTCAGGGCGATATTCCGGATAACCTGCTGCCGTTTTTTATCGACGTAAAAGACCGTTTCCCGTTATTAACGGGCAAAAGTTATCAGGTGATAGCGCTGGGCGACCGTGGTTATGGTGACACCTTTTGTGGTGCTGGCCGCCAATGGGAAGAGCTGCTGGCGGAGTTGCAGGGCAGGGCACTGGCCCCGATGCTGGAAATTGATGCCGGTGAAACTTTGCAGCCGGAAGATCTGGCTTTGCCTTTTGTCACAGAAAAGTTCTAACGCCAAACTTTTGGCTATTGATAACCATTCTTGATTAGATTAAGATGCACTCACTGAATAAATGTGAGTGCATTATGTACGTTTGCCTGTGTAAAGCTGTCACCGACAAAGCCATTCGCCAGCAAGTTGCTGAAGGCGCCACCAGTATGCGTGAAATTCGCAAGCAACTGGGCGTGGGCAGCCAATGTGGCCAATGTGTCTGTGAGGCCAACCAGGTGTTCAGTGAAGCCTTAAGCAAATACGCCGCGTTACAAATTCCTTGTCTGGTACTGACCGAAACACGTCCTGCTGCCTAAACTGAATTTTTATCTTTATTTTTTGCATTTTTATTAAATAAGCTGCAATTTCATCCGTTTAGCGGCATACTATGGCCATTCTTTTTGCGCCGAGGACTGCATTTTATGACCCCTATCCGCACTGTCGCCATTGTTGGTGGTGTACACGGCAATGAATTTTCCGGTATTTACGCCATTCGCCGCTATCAGCAGCAACCAGAGCTTATTCAGCGCCCCAGCTTTTCGGTCTCGACACTCTTTGCCAACCCACAAGCGCACCAGGCCAATAAACGCTATTTACACAGTGATTTAAACCGCCAGTTTAAAACGGTGGATCTGAATAACCCGGCGCTGGCCAATTACGAACAAAGCCGGGCCAAGGTGATTAACCAGTTGCTCGGGCCTAAAGAAAACCCAAAAACAGATTTCGTCATTGACCTGCACAACACCACCAGCAATATGGGGGCATGCCTTATCATGACGCAAGCCGGGCCTTTTTATAACCAGCTGGCGGCGTACGTCAAAATGGTGATGCCTGAGGCCATTATCTCGCGTGACGAAGACCACTTTGCCCGCGAAGACCATGCGCTGCTCTGCACTTTAGGCAGCTATGGGGTGATTGTTGAAGTGGGGCCGCAATCGCAGTCGGTGCTGCGTCAGGACGTGCTGGAACAAATGCACGAGATGACCAAACATATTCTGGACTTTGTTGAGCTGTATAATACTGGCACCTTGCCAGAACTGCCTAAACGCACCGAAGCGTATTTATACCTGCACAGCATTAAGCTGCCGATGAATGAAAAAGGCGAGCGTCTGGGCATGGTGCATAAAAATGTGCAGGACAATGACTACAAAGCTATTGCGCCGGGAGATCCTATTTTCACCTTGTTTGATGGCACTGAAGTGCCGTACGACGGTGACACCGTGGTGTACCCCACCTTTATTAACGAAGCGGCGTATTACGACAATAATCTGGCGATGTCGCTGAATGACAAAGTCTGGATTGAGCTGGAGTAAGTCACTGCAGAATAAAAAAGGCGAGCTGAGCTCGCCTTTTTTATTACAGCTGATCGTAGCTGGCTTTTTTCTGAATAAGCTCAATGGCGTAGTTATCCGGATCGCGGACAAAAGCGATTTCTGTGGTACCGCCTTTCACCGGGCCTGGTTCACGGCTAATCACGCCGCCTTTGCTGCGAATAAGCTCGCACGCCGCGTAAATATCATCCACTTCCAACGCAATATGGCCGTAGGCGTTGCCCAAGTCGTAACTTTCTACGCCCCAGTTATAAGTCAGTTCAATAACCGCACCGTCACGCTCGTCCTGATAACCGACAAATGCCAGCGTGTATTTATATTCCGGGTTTTCTGAGGTTCGCAGTAGCTTCATACCTAAAATTTCAGTGTAAAACGCAATGGAACGCTCTAAGTTGCCGACCCGCAACATGGTGTGCAATAAACGCATTAATCATCTCCTAAGTTTTGGTCTGGCCACCAGGTGGCTTAATCAACTTTTTCGGTAAACTCGCACAAGTCTTCAATTAAACAGCTGCCACACTTAGGCTTGCGAGCCACGCAGGTATAGCGGCCGTGCAGAATCAGCCAGTGGTGCACGTCCAGCTTAAATTCAGCCGGTACCACCTTTAGCAGTTTCTGTTCTACTTCGTCAACGTTTTTACCAGGGGCAAATTTGGTCCTGTTGCTGACGCGGAATATATGAGTGTCGACCGCTATCGTTGGCCAGCCGAAGGCGGTGTTCAGCACCACATTGGCAGTTTTGCGGCCGACACCTGGCAGCGCTTCCAGCGCTTCGCGGTTTTCCGGCACTTCACCCTGATGCTGGTCCAGCAAAATGCGGCAGGTTTTGATCAGGTTTTCGGCTTTGGAATTAAACAGGCCTATGGTTTTGATGTATTCCTTCAGACCATCCACACCCAAATCCCAGATCTTTTGTGGCGTATTGGCGACCGGGAATAGCTTGCGGGTCGCTTTGTTGACCCCAACGTCGGTGGCCTGCGCGGATAACAACACGGCTGCCAGCAATTCGAACGGGGTGCTGTATTCCAGCTCTGTGGTCGGCTTTGGGTTGTTATCCCGCAGCCTGACCAATATCTCGCGTCTTTTATCTTTATTCATCAGCTATTTACATGAGTAACCCGGGCGCGGGCGATTTTCTGTTCGGCGGGTTTGCTGCGGGTTTTGGCGCGTAGGTCCAACTGGTTTTTACTGGCGATTAACAGCGCCATCACCAGAAAGGCACCTGGCGGCAGAATGGCCAGCAGCATAGGGTTTTCTGGCGAAAACAGCTGAACTGTCAGCACTTTGGCCCAGTCACCCAGCAGTAAATCGGCCCCGGCAAATAAAGAGCCCGAGCCGACCAGTTCGCGCACCGCACCTAAAGTGCAAAGCACCAGCGAAAAACCAATGCCCATCATCAGACCGTCAAAGGCGGCTGGCCCTACGGAGTTTTTCGAGGCATAGGCTTCGGCGCGACCTATCACAATGCAGTTGGTCACAATCAGCGGAATAAAAATCCCGAGGGCCTGGTACAGGTTATACATCCAGGCGTGCATCAACAGCTCAATGACGGTGACCACAGAGGCAATCACCATTACAAAAATGGGGATGCGAATTTCATTGGGCACAAAGTGACGGATTAACGACACCACAGTATTAGTACTGACCAGCACCAACATGGTGGCCAGGCCAAGGCCCAGTGCGCTGGTTAAACTGGTCGTAACTGCCAGTAGCGGGCAGAGCCCAAGCAATTGCACCAGACCGGGGTTATTTTGCCATAAGCCCTGACGGACTATGTCTTGGTAGACGCTCATTGGGCTGCTCCACAAGTGGCTGGCTGCTGGGCCAGCTCAGGGTGTTGCTGAATATACACTGCGGCATTTTTCACGGCTTTCACCACAGCACGCGGCGTGATAGTGGCGCCGGCGAATTGATCAAACTGACCACCGTCTTTTTTCACCGCAAAGCTTTTGTCTGTGGCAGAGCTCAGCACTTTATCGGCGAAACTTAAAATCCAGGGGTTACGCTTAAGCTCAATTTTGTCGCCAAGGCCTGGTGTTTCTTTGTGCGCCAGTACCCGCACCCCGAGAATTTTCAGCTCGGGGCTAATGGCAGCCAGCACCTCGATATTGCCGCTGTAACCGTCCGGCGCCGTGGTTTCCACCAGATAGGCTTTCACCTGGCCATCCTGCTGGTAGCGATAGATGCGCTGCTCTGCCGCTTTACCCAATAATTGTGCATCCTGGGCCAGTACGCAGTTGGCCAGGATCTCTGTGTTGCCTTTTAGTTCCGGCAGCACTTCCACCAGAGTTCTCAGCTTATTCTGCTCTTGCTGGTGGGCAATTTCCTGCAAGGTTAATTCGTTCACCACAGCCACCGCCAGCACACAGCTGACCGCGGCCACGCCCAGGATCAGGGCATTTTTACTGACAAACTTCAGCATTAATGGCCTCCTTTGGCCTGATGGCCGTAAGTGCGGGGGCGGGTGTAGTAGTCAATCAATGGCACTGTCATATTGGCCAGCATCACTGCAAAAGCCACGCCGTCCGGATAGCCGCCAAAACTGCGGATCACGAAGACTAAAAAGCCAAGTAAAGCACCAAACAGCAAACGGCCTTTTTCTGTGGTTGAGGCTGAGACCGGATCGGTAGCGATAAAAAATGCACCGAGCATGGTCGCACCGGAAAACAGCTGAAACAGCGGTGTGGCATGGGTGTCTGGCGAAATCAGCCAGGCAATCAGGCTGCAGCCAAACAGGCTGCCAAGCATAGCGACCGGAATACGCCATTGAATGACTTTTTGTTGCAGCAGTAACAAACCACCGACTAAATAAGCCAGGTTCACCCAGAACCAGCCTTCACCAGCGCCATAAGCAAACACCGGCTTTTTCTGGCTTTCGGTGGTGGTCAGGCCTTTGCTGAGGTCAGTACGCAAAGTATCCAGCGGGGTGGCCATACTCAGACCGTCGGCGTCCTGACGCAACTGGCTGGTGCTGTAGCCTGCACAACTGTAATTGGTAAAGATGGTGCAGACTGCATCCGCCGGTGTCAGGGCTGTGGCCTGCAAAGGGGTGGCCGGTAACCAGCTGGTCATTGGTTGCGGAAAAGACACCAGCAGCATCACATAAGCCGCCATCGCCGGGTTAAACAGGTTGTGGCCCAAGCCGCCATACAACTGTTTTACCACCACAATGGCAAACAGTGTACCGGTCACCACCAGCCACCAGGGTGCGTACGACGGAATAGCCACTGCCAGTAACACTGCGGTGACCAGCGCGCTGTAGTCATTCAAGCGGCCTTTAATGGCTTTATGGCGCAACCACAGCACCGCCGCTTCGGCGGCCAATGCCGTCACGATCGCCAGCACCAGTTGAACCAAGACACCATAACCAAAAAACCAGGCTTGCACGGCAATGCCAGGCAGGGCAGCTGCGGCTACCCAGCGCATCAGCGAACTGGTTTTTTTCTGCATATGCTGGTGCGGTGAGCTGGCAATTCTGAAACTCATGATGGCTCGTTATCCTGTGCTTTTTTGGCTTTGGCCCGGGCTATGGCGGCCGCTATGGCTGCCTTTTTTGCTGTGGCGGCGTCGGCAGAGCTGTCCTGGGGCACTGGCGGAGCTGGCTCACTGACGGTCGCAGTCTCTGGCGGCTCCGGCTGGCTTGCAGTCTCTGTGGTGATGTCACTTTCTGTGGCTGCTTGTTGGGCTTTTTTCGCTTTGGCGCGGGCAATAGCGGCCGCAACCGCGGCTTTGCGCGGATCTTCGGCCTCTGCGACCGGGGCGGTTTCGAGCGGCGCTGTGTCGGCTGATCCAGCTGTCACTGAAGGCGCTGCGCCATGATCATCCGTTTGTTGGGCTTTTTTCGCTTTGGCGCGGGCAATAGCGGCCGCAACCGCGGCTTTGCGCGGATCTTCGGCCTCTGCGACCGGAGCGGTTTTGACCGGCGCTGTGTCGGCTGATCCAGCTGTCACTGAAGGCGCTGCGCCATAATCATCCGTTTGTTGGGCTTTTTTCGCTTTGGCGCGGGCAATAGCGGCCGCAACCGCGGCTTTGCGCGGATCTTCGGCCTCTGCGACCGGAGCGGTTTCGACCGGCGCTGTGTCGGCTGATCCAGCTGTCACTGAAGGCGCTGCGCCATGGTCATCAGTTTGCTGGGCTTTTTTCGCTTTAGCGCGGGCTAAAGCGGCGGCAATAGCCGCTTTGCGCGGATCTTCCCCGGCGACAACTTCAGCGGTGGCTGGCTGCTCACTGTTGCCAGATGCGCCCTGATCTGCAGCGCGTTTTTGCTGCTGATAGGCCAAGGCTTCGGCTTTTCGGCGTTCGCGCTCGGCCTGCACTGCGGCTTTATCCAGCTCAGGCTGAGCTTTTTGTTGCACCCGCTCAAGCGCTTGCTGCACTTTGCTGGCGGCCGTTTCGGCTTCGCCTTTGGCCTGTTGAGCGGCCAGGCGCTGCGCTGCCAGTTGCTGGTTTTTCTCTAACCGTTCTTGTTTTTCCCGCTCCAGCCGTTCGGTGCGTGCATCAAAGCGGGCTTTGGCCTGTTCTGCTTTTAATTCTTCCCGTTGGGCTTCACGAATTTCGGCTTTGGCGACACGGTAATACTGCACCAGCGGAATTTCGCTTGGGCAGACATAAGCGCAGGCGCCGCATTCAATACAGTCCGACAGATTGTATTCTTTCAGTTTGTCCTGATCCTTGGCTTTGCTGTACCACAGCAACTGCTGCGGTAATAAGCTTGCTGGGCAGGCGTCGGCACAGGCGCCACAGCGGATACAATCCATTTCATTGCTGGCGGCTGGTAATTCGGCGTCGGTCGGCGCCAGAATGCAGTTGGTGGTTTTCACCACCGGGATACGCCAGTCGGCCAGGGTGAAACCCATCATAGGCCCGCCCATAATGATCCGCTGTTGTGGTTCGGCGTTAAATCCACAGGCGCTGAGCAAATCACTGACCGGGGTGCCAATCAGCGTCAGCATATTCTGTTGCTGGTTCAGTGTGTCACCGGCCACAGTCACTACGCGGTGAATGAGTGGAATATCGTCCAGTACCGCCTGGGCAATCGCAAAGGCGGTGCCGACGTTTTGCATCACAATGCCTATGTCCAGTGGCCGGCGGCCGGCGGGCACTTCTTTGCTGGTCAGCAGGCGGATCAGCTGCTTTTCACCGCCGGACGGATACTTGGTCGGCACTTCGCGCACGAAAATATGTTCTTTCTGGCCAATGGCGGCTTTTAACGAAGCGGCTGCGATAGGCTTGTCATCTTCAATACCAATCAATACTGCTTTGGGATTCAGCAGTTTCATCAGAATTTCGATACCGGCCAGAATGTCGGACGCTCGTTCCTGCATCAGCAGGTCATCGGCAGTAATGTAAGGCTCACACTCCACCGCATTGATGATCAGGTAATCCACCGGCTGTTTGCTGCTAAGTTTCAGATGGCTTGGAAAGCCTGCGCCGCCCATCCCGGCAATACCAGCATCCTGAATACGCTCCAGCAAGGTAAAGGCATCGCATTGATCCGGGTCCAGCGGCTGGCGTGGCCGCCACTCGTCCAGGCCGTCCGGTTCCAGGATCAAGGTAGGTTCTGGCAAGGCAGAAGGGTGAGCACTTGGGTGCACTTCAATTGCCGTGACAACACCCGAGGTAGGCGCATGCACTGGCACCGCCATGGCGTTGCTCGCTTTGGTTAACGCCTGGCCTTTTAATACCCGCTCACCCACTTTCACCTGTAACTGCCCGGCCACGCCAATATGCTGGCGCAGCGGAATATACAGCTGCGCCGGAATATCCATCAGCGCGACAGGTTTATGGTTGGTGCGTTCTTTACGGCCTGGTGGATGGATACCACCATGAAAATCCCACAGATCACCGGCCTGAATTTGTTGAAATAAGGTAGCCAAATCAGGACTCCACGACTTTGACCGGTATGGCCTGTAAATCCCATTTCCAGCGCTCCAGGCTGGGTGCAAGCGGGCGCATTTCAATACAGTCGACCGGGCAGGGCTCGACACACAGGTCGCAGCCGGTGCATTCATCCACAATCACCGTGTGCATCTGTTTGGACGCGCCAAGAATGGCGTCGACCGGACAGGCTTGAATACATTTAGTACAGCCAATGCACTCGTCTTCGCGAATAAAGGCCACCCGTTTTACTGCCGGGGTTTGCGCTTCATTCAGCGGTTTGGCGTCCACGCCCATTAAATCGGCGAGCTTCTTGATGGTCGCTTCGCCGCCTGGTGGGCATTTGTTAATCTCATCGCCATTGGCAATGGCTTCAGCGTAAGGGCGGCAGCCCGGGTAACCGCATTGGCCACACTGGGTTTGCGGCAGAATTTCGTCAATTTGGTCGACCAGCGGGTCGGCTTCCACTTTAAAGCGAATGGCGGCATAGCCTAATAAGGCGCCAAAGATCAGGGCCAGGATCCCCAAGGCCCATAAAGCTGTCAGAATGGTCATACTGCTTTCACCAATCCGGTAAAGCCCATAAAGGCCAGTGACATCAGGCCTGCGGTCACCATGGCAATGGCGGCCCCTTTAAAACTGACCGGCACATCGGCAGCGGCCAGGCGCTCACGCATAGAGGCAAATAGAATCAGCACCAGCGAGAAGCCGACTGCCGCGCCAAAGCCATAAATCACCGATGACAGAAAGTCGTGGCGCGCATTCACATTCAGCAGTGCCACACCGAGAACGGCGCAGTTGGTGGTGATCAATGGCAGGAAAATACCCAGTAAACGGTACAAGGTCGGGCTGGTTTTATGCACCACCATCTCCGTGAACTGCACCACTACGGCAATCACCAGAATAAAGGCGAGTGTGCGCAGGTACATCAAGTTCAGCGGTTGCAGCAACCAGGTGTCAACCAGATAACTGCATAAAGACGCCAGTGTCAGTACAAAAGTCGTGGCCATCGCCATACCAATGGCGGTTTCCAGCTTTTTGGAGACACCCATCACAGGGCAGAGGCCAAGAAATTTAACCAACACGAAGTTGTTCACCAGTACGGTACTGACTAACAACATCAGAAATTCGGACATAAGAGTTTCCCAGAAAAAACTGGCGATATTATGCGGCCTTGCAAAGCGACAGACAACAGTTCAGCGTTGAATCGACAAGTATTGCTTATTATTCCAACGCTGCGGGTTTATTCAGGTAGTAGCCTTGCAGGCCATCCACTAACAGCGATTCCAGCATTTGTTTTTCGGCGGCGGTTTCAACATTTTCGGCCAGCACCGCAATACCAATCCGGTGAGCCAGGTCGACCATCAGACGAATAAAGTACTGGTTGTTTTTGTCGTCCTCAATTTGCCGGGTATAGCTGCCATCCAGTTTGACAAAATCCGGCTTTAACTCGCGGAAAAACTTAAAGGAGGTAATGCCCATCCCAAAACGCTCCACCGTGACGCGGGCACCTTGCTGGTGCAGCAAATCCAACAAGCGTTTCGACAAGCGTAGATTGTGCTGCAGGCCTTGTTCACTGATTTCAAACACTAAGCGATTGCACAGCTCAGTGTCCCGGCTCAGCCGTCTGTCCAGCCAGGCAACAAACTGCTCGTCCTGCACGGCACCAGCCGACAGGTTAATGCCCAAGGTCTGGTTGGGCAGACGGGCTGCTAAAGCGATCGCCTGCTCGACAATCAGTTTTTCCAGTTCGACCAGCCGGTCCAGTTTAGCCGCCATATCCAGCACCAGCGCGGTGGGCAGCAGCTGTTCGTCTTTGCTGCGAAAGCGCACCAGCAACTCAGTGTAACTGCGGCTGGCTTTATTCAGCGGCTGGACCATTTGACCAAGCAGGCTCAGCAACTGATGCTCAATAATGTCATCCAGCAGCTGACGCCAGTTTTGCGGTGAAAAACTGGTTTGATGCGCGCTGTGTTCCTGGTCGTTATACAGGTAAAGCCGCACAGAACCTGTGCCGTGTTGTTGTCGCGCCAGCCCAATGGCGGTGTCGGCCAGCGCCAAAAGTTCGCCCAGTGCTTTGCCTTGGTGCGTCAGTACCAGACCCAGGTGAACAGGATGCGTCAGGTCTTTTTGCTGCAGGTAGTGCTGGCACTGTTGCAGCAGCATTTTCGCAATCTGCTGAGCCTGCTCCAGACTGGCGTCTTCCTGCAGCAAGCAAAAATCAGTGTGATTCAGCCGGAACAAGGCTGGGGCAGGGTCCAGACCCAGCTGGCGCAGCTGGTCGGCCATCTCCTTTATATAGAGGTCGCCTGCGATATAGCCCTGCTGCTGATTAATGTCGTTCAGGTTTTCGCAGCGGATCACCACAAACAGACAGTGGTGCACTGCATTGGCATTCTTTAACAAGGTTTCGTAGCTGCGGACAAATTGCTGGCGGTTCGGCAGCCCGGTCAGTTGGTCCACCAAAGCCAGCTCCAGTAAATAGTCGGCGGCTGTGGTGCCAGTAGCTGGCGCTGGGGTTGGCACCGCCGATTGCACTGTGGCCTGATGCGCCGCAGTTTCCATTGGGTGAATGGCGTGTGCCAGTTTTCGTATTGACTGGTTTTTTACCCGATAAAACGGTAGCAGTACCAATAAAGCACTTCCCAGGCATAACAGCAGGCTTTGCCATTGCAGTTGCTGCAGCAGCGTCTGTAACGCAGGCGAATAGCTGACTTTCAGGCCGTGCAGTTCATCACGGATTTCAGTTGGCTGCAGCGACACGCCGAATAAGCCCAGCGCGATGCCCGCCAGCTCAATACCAGATTCTGTTGTCTCTTGCTCGTGCAACACGGCACCATCCAGCTGGCTGACTTTTAAATAAGGCAATTGAAAGCTCACACTGAGCTGGCGGGTCAGAATTTTGGTGTCACCGGTCAGGTGATTGGCCAGCAATTGCTGAATAGCCGCCTGATGGGTTTGCTGCAATTGGCTGATTTGGATGGCGGCAGATTGCCAGAATAACCAAAAACTCAGCACGGCAGAGAGCAGGGCGCAACTCCAGGACAGCAGACTCAGACGCGTAGGTAGTTTCATAAATAAATTCTAATCAGCAATCATCACTTCGGATCTAAGATCCTAAGAGTAAGATATTTCAGAGGAAAAACGAAAGAATTTATCAGGAGTATGGCTCCCCAGGTTGGACTCGAACCAACGACCTACGGATTAACAGTCCGCCGCTCTAACCGACTGAGCTACTAGGGAATAGTGGGTGTATCAGAAGAAATTTGGCTCCCCAGGTTGGACTCGAACCAACGACCTACGGATTAACAGTCCGCCGCTCTAACCGGCTGAGCTACTAGGGAGTGGTATAGCATGTTGTGGTTTTGCTGTTTGGCTCCCCAGGTTGGACTCGAACCAACGACCTACGGATTAACAGTCCGCCGCTCTAACCGACTGAGCTACTAGGGAACAGCTTCACAACGGGGCGCAATACTAATGCCAGCCCCTACCCCTGTCAACACTTTCACCCGCGCTTTTTCAGCAAATAGATTCAGTTGCTTGTTGTTTCGCCAAGCCGCTTAAAAAATGGCTGTTCGGCAGGTTTACGCAGCTATGCATTGCTTATTCATCTCGTATTGAGAATAACCTCAGGCAACGTAAGGGCTGGGTAAGGTTGTCCACAGATTCTGTGGATAAGTCTGTGGGTTTTTGTGCCTGAGGTGTGAAAACCCCAGAGGCAATGCGGTTTAGCGCCAGATCAATAGCTTTGCGGTGAATTTTATAGCGTATAAAAATCAATAACTTATAAAATTAATACAATTGATAATTTATGCATAACAGCGCATAACTGGAAAAAGTTTCGCTTTCTTTGCACTGTGAACACTTTTTAGTAAATTTGCACAATTTCTCCGCGTCCTGACTGGCTTAAAAGCCCAGAGCGCGCTGGAGTCGTCCGCTGCTTTTGACTACAATGGCGGCCCCGTCGACCTAAAGTACCAGTGATGACTGACTCTGCCAGCAAAAAGCCAGATTTATTAAACGGCGATATTCGCCGCACTCTGACCCAAATGACGGTGCCCGTGTTGTTTGGCATGATCACCCTGATGTCGTTTAATCTGGTCGACACCTTCTTTATCAGTATGCTGGGCACCGCTGAACTGGCGGCGGTCAGCTTTACCTTTCCGGTGACCTTTACTGTGATTAGTCTGGCCATAGGTCTGAGTATTGGCACCTCGGCGGTGATTGCCCGGGCCGTTGGGGCAGGGCAGCATCAAGATGCGAAAGCTGACGGACTGGCCGCACTCTGGTTGTCGGCTTATTTAGTGGCCTTGTTGTCGGTTGTTGGTTATTTCAGCATTGACCCCTTATTCCGTTTACTTGGCGCCAAAGCCGATACGCTGCCTTTTATTCACCAATATATGGAGATCTGGTTCCTTGGCGCTGTGTTCCTGATCACCCCAATGATAGGTAACGCCGTGTTACGGGCGTCAGGCGACACCAAAACCCCCAGTATCCTGATGGCCTGTGCCGGGCTGTTAAACGCTATTCTGGACCCTATCCTGATTTTTGGCTGGGGACCTGTGCCTGCGATGGGCGTGGCCGGTGCGTCATTAGCTAGTTTGATTTCCTGGCTGCTGGGTTTTGGCCTGATCCTGCATTTACTGATGTACAAACGTCAGCTGATTGAACGTGGGCACCAAAGCTGGCAGGAGTTTTCCCGCATCAGCCGCAAAATTCTGCATATCGGCTTGCCGGCCGCTGGAGCCAATATGCTGACGCCTTTGGCAATGGCGGTACTGACTGCGGTGATGGCCAGTTACGGCGCTGAGGCGGTCGCTGCGTTTGGCGTTGGGGCCCGGCTGGAAAGTATTGCGTCTTTGGTGGTCCTGGCCTTGTCGATGACCTTGCCACCTTTTATTAGTCAGAATCTGGGCGCCTGTGCTTACCAGCGTATTGATCTGGCCTACCGCACCTGCATTCGTTTTATTCTGCAGTGGCAATTTGCCGTGTACCTGCTGCTTTGTGTCACCGCGCCCTGGCTCGCTGCCGTGTTCACCTCGGACCCGCAGGTAGCGCGCTACATCTGTTACTTCATCTGGATTTTGCCATTGGGCTACGGCCTGCAAGGGCTGATTATTCTGACCAACTCGTCATTTAATGCGCTGCATATGCCACTGAGTGCGCTGCAGCTGTCGGTGGTCCGGCTTTTTGTGTTTTATGTTCCATTCGCCTGGGTGGGCGGGCAGATAGGTGGTGTGATTGGCGTTTTTGTTGGCTGTTTACTCGGCAATTGCTGCACCTCCCTGGTAGCCCGTTTCTGGTTTAAACATAAAGTGGCGCAGCTGCAAGGTTAGGAGGCCCGGGTATGAGTCGTGATTTTGAATTGGTTTCTCAGTACCAGCCTGCTGGCGACCAGCCAACCGCCATCCGCCAACTGGTAGACGGGCTCGAGGCTGGCCTGGCGCATCAAACCCTGCTTGGTGTCACCGGCTCTGGTAAAACGTTCACCATGGCCAATGTGATTGCGCAGGTGAACAGGCCCACCTTAATCATGGCGCATAATAAAACCCTGGCGGCTCAGTTGTACGGTGAAATGAAAGAGTTCTTCCCGAATAATTCGGTCGAGTACTTTGTGTCTTACTACGACTATTACCAGCCCGAAGCTTACGTTCCGGCCAGCGACACCTTTATTGAAAAAGATGCCTCTATTAATGAGCACATTGAGCAAATGCGCTTGTCGGCCACCAAAGCCCTGATGGAGCGCCGCGACGTGGTGATCATCGCGTCGGTGTCGGCTATTTATGGTCTGGGCGACCCAGAATCCTATATGAAAATGCTGCTGCACCTGAAAGTGGGCGACATTGTCGACCAGCGCAGCATTTTACGCCGGCTGGCCGAGCTGCAGTACAACCGCAACGACGTAGCTTTTGAGCGCGCAACCTACCGGGTGCGTGGCGACGTGATTGATATTTTCCCGGCTGAATCGGACGAAATTGCCGTTCGGGTGGAACTGTTCGACGAAGAAATTGAACGTATCAGCCTGTTTGACCCCTTAAGTGGCGCGGTAGAGAAAGTACTGAGCCGTTACACCATTTACCCGAAAACTCACTATGTGACGCCGCGGGAGAAAATTCTGGAAGCGGTCGACAAGATCAAGCTGGAGTTGAAAGACAGGCGTGCGCAGTTGCTGGCAGAAAATCGTCTGATTGAAGAGCAGCGCATCGGCCAACGTACTTTGTTTGATCTGGAAATGATGGTGGAGCTGGGTTACTGCTCCGGCATTGAAAACTACTCACGTTATTTATCCGGCCGGGCCGAAGGCGAACCGCCGCCGACCTTGCTGGATTATTTCCCGGCTGACGGCCTGATGTTTATCGACGAATCGCACGTGACCATTTCGCAAATCGGCGCCATGTATAAAGGTGACCGTTCACGCAAAGAAAACCTGGTGAATTATGGCTTCCGCCTTCCGTCGGCACTGGATAACAGACCGCTGCGGTTTGAAGAATTTGAAGCCATAGCGCCACAACGTATTTATGTGTCGGCCACACCGGCAAATTATGAGCTTGAGCATTCAGCCGGCGAAGTGGTGGAGCAGGTGGTGCGGCCAACGGGTTTGGTTGACCCGCAAATCGAAATCCGCCCGGTGGCGACCCAGGTCGACGATTTGTTGTCCGAAGCTTACCAGGCCGCACAGCGGCAGGAGCGGGTACTGGTCACCACCCTGACCAAAAAGATGGCGGAAGATCTGACTGATTATCTGTCCGACCATGGTGTGAAGGTGCGCTATTTGCACTCGGATATCGACACCGTCGAACGGATGGAAATTATCCGTGATTTACGTTTGGGGGTATTTGACGTGCTGGTGGGTATTAACCTGCTGCGTGAAGGTCTGGATATTCCCGAAGTGTCGCTGGTGGCGATACTGGATGCCGACAAAGAAGGCTTTTTACGTTCCGAACGTTCACTTATTCAAACCATAGGCCGCGCCGCCCGTAACCTGAACGGTAAAGCCATCCTTTATGCCGACCGCATCACAGGTTCAATGGACAGAGCCATCAACGAAACTGAGCGTCGCCGCGCCAAACAAATTGCCTACAACGAAGAGCATGGCATTCAGCCGCAGGCCATTCGCAAAAAAGTGGCGGATGTAATGGATTTAGGCCAGGACAATGCCGAGCCGAAAGTGGCAGAGAAACTGAAGCTGGCCAAAGGCAAAACCCCGTATCAGCTGCAGGCCGAAATCAAACAGCTGGAGCAAAAAATGCTGGCTCACGCCAAGAACCTGGAGTTTGAACAAGCCGCAGCCGTGCGCGACCAAATCCATCAACTGCGTGAAGCCCTGCTCGAAATCTAACTGTGGGGTCTTTTGGGGTCAGGTCTTGTATTTTGCGTTTCAATGCAAAATACAAGACCTGACCCCAAAGGTACAAGACCTGAACCCCAGTGGTTGTTTTTTAACCTTCTGAAATGTTTACATATTTTCACAGTGATATTCAGAAAGCATTAAGTTAACCCGCTGTAAACTGCCGGAGTTTTCTTAAATAAAAGGAATATCCTTATGAAAAGTTCTTTGCTTGCTTTAATGATTGCTGCTGTATCAACGGGTGTAGCAGCGAACGGTTACCAGAACGAAAGCACCGTCAATTATGGTTGGGGTGACCTGGGTAACACCGGTTTGGACTTCGATGCCTGGCAATTAAGTCACCGCTTTTTCCTGACGCCGGTCGATACGTCAGGCGCTACTCCTCTGGCTGAGTCCGCATTCATCAATAAAAACGCCAGTGTTTTCGGTACTTTAGGTCGTACATCTGTTGAAGACTATGACCAAAATAACTGGTCTGTTGGCGGCGAGTACATGTCGTCTCAACATAACTTCTACGGCGCTCTGGAATGGACTCACTACAGCAATACTGACGACCAGACTGCCTCTGCTACCCTGGGTTATTTTATTACCAATGACTGGCTGGCGGGCCTGCTCGTTGAGCACAACCGCCCAGACGGTGAAGGCAGCTACACCAACTACGGCATTATGACCAAAAAACTGTGGGATTTAGGCACAGGCGACATGATGAATCTGGAAGCCAATATCCTGGATTACCGCAACTCGTCGGCCACCCGTTATGGCGTCGGTGCTGATTATTACTTCGGTAAAAACTTCTCTGCCGGTGTCGGTTATCAGTGGATTTCTGATGACGTGTTCAGCGAAAGCGAAGACAGCCTGAGCATGCGTGCCCGCTGGTTTGCCATGCAAAACCTGTCGGTACAGGCTGAAGTGGCGTTTGACACACTGGAAACCGGCGATGACGTGTATTCAGTTGGCGTTAGCTACCGTTTCTAAGCTGTAGTTCAAAAACTTAACTGAGAATAAGGCCCTGCGGGGCCTTTTTTTATGGCGGCTACTGGCTGTGCAAAACGGCAGCACCTCGCAAGTTGGCGCTTGCTTTGCTGCTGATTTTGCAGGAGTTCAGCCAGAGTCTGTGGTAGCTTAACAGTGAGTTCGAGATCAGCTTCAGTGAAGGACAGTTATGATTTTCCCCGTAGTTATGGCCGGAGGAACCGGCAGCCGTTTGTGGCCTTTATCGCGTGATTTGATGCCGAAGCAGTTTTTAAAGCTCAATGGTCAGCAAACCATGTTGCAGGCGACCATTGGGCGTTTGGAGGGGCTGGATTGCAGCGCACCTTTGGTGATTTGTAACGAAGAGCATCGTTTTATTGCTGCAGAGCAGTTACGGCAAATTCATCAGCTGGATCACAACATCATTCTTGAGCCTGTTGGCCGCAATACGGCGCCGGCCATTGCTTTAGCGGCATTTACTGCAGTGAAGAAGGCGCAGGATCCGTTACTGCTGGTGCTGGCCGCAGACCATGTGATTGCGCAAAACGACTATTTTCAGACCGCAGTCCGTCAGGCCACGGTGTTGGCGGAGCAGGGCTTGCTGGTCACCTTTGGCATTGTGCCGGTCAGCCCGGAAACCGGTTATGGTTATATCCGGCGAGCCAGCAAGCTGAACGAGCAGTTCTCTGCGTACAAAGTGGGGCAGTTTGTCGAAAAGCCCAAACGTGAGGTGGCTGAGCAGTACCTGGCGTCAGGCGATTATTACTGGAACAGCGGCATGTTTATGTTTCGTGCCAGCGTTTACCTGCAGCAGTTAAAGCAGTTCAGGCCCGACATCTATGCAGCCTGTGAGCTGGCGATGGGCGAAGTGAACCCGGATCTGGATTTTATCCGGGTTAATAGCGACGCTTTCCTCGCCTGTCCGGATGATTCGGTCGACTATGCGGTGATGGAAAAGACCGATGCCGCCGTGGTGGTGCCGCTGGACGCTGGCTGGAGTGACGTCGGTTCCTGGTCATCCTTGTGGGACATCAGCCCAAAAGATCTGCAGGACAACGTGCATCAGGGCGATGTGTTGTCCGTCAACAGTACCGGCAATTTTGTGTTGGCAGAAACCTGTCTGGTGGCGACTGTGGGGTTGGAGAATACCGTGGTGGTGCAAACCAAAGACGCGGTATTGGTGGCGGCGAAAGACCAGGTGCAGAACGTTAAAGCCGTGGTGCAGCAATTAAAAGCAGCTGAGCGTAACGAGCATAAAGTGCATCGTGAAGTCTATCGGCCCTGGGGACACTATGATTCCATTGACAGTGGCGCGCGTTATCAGGTGAAACGTATTTGCGTCAAACCCGGCGAGAAACTGTCCATTCAGATGCACCATCACCGGGCCGAGCACTGGATTGTGGTCTCAGGGACCGCCAAGGTCACTGTGGATGGCAAAGAAAGCCTGCTGGCGGAAAACCAGTCCATTTATATCCCGCTGGGCGCTGTGCATGCGCTGGAAAACCCGGGGAAAATTCCATTGGAACTGATCGAAGTGCAATCGGGCGCCTATCTGGGTGAAGACGACATTGTGCGGTTTTCTGACCGTTACGGCAGGGTTTGAACATGAGTCGGACTGTTCAGCAGCAACTGGCACAAAGTGGCATTGCGTTTGGTACCAGCGGCGCCCGAGGGTTGGTGTCCGCTTTCAACGACGACAACTGCGGTGCATTCACCCAAGCCTTTATTGAGGTGATGCGGCAGGGCTTCCAATTTGACCGCATTGCACTGGGCATTGATAACAGGCCCAGCAGTGTCAGTATGGCCGCAGCCTGCGCCGGTATGGCCCAGGCCTGCGGCGTACAGGTCGATTACTACGGTGTGCTGCCAACTCCGGCGCTGGCCTGTAAAGCCATGCAGGACCAGGTGCCCGCCATTATGGTGACAGGCAGTCATATTCCGTTTGACCGCAATGGCCTGAAGTTTTACCGGCCGGATGGCGAAATCAGCAAAGCCGATGAATTGGCCATTCTGGCGGTAACGTCGGCTCCTGTCGCCTTTAGCCCAGCTGTACTGCAGCTGAGTCCTGCTGCCGCAGATGCCTACCTGGCGCGTTATCTGGATTTGTTTCCGGCCCATTGTCTGCAGGGTAAGCATATTGGCGTGTATGAACACTCCAGTGCCGGTCGCGACCTGTACCGTCAGGTTTTTGAAGCCTTAGGTGCCCAAGTGACCACGTTGGATCGCACCGATACCTTTGTGCCCATTGATACTGAAGCGGTGGCGGATTCCGATAAGCAAAAAGCCAAAGCCTGGGCGGATGAATTTGCTTTTGACGCTATTTTTTCTACCGATGGTGATGGCGACAGGCCACTGATCGCCGATGAAAAAGGCCAGTGGTTACGTGGCGATATGGTTGGTTTGCTCTGTGCCAAAACTTTAGGTATCCAGCAACTGGCTGTGCCTGTCAGTTGCAATACGGCCATTGAAGCGTCCGGCGCTTTTGCCCGGGTGGTTCGCACCAAAATTGGTTCTCCGTACGTTATCGCAGCCTTTGACGCCTGGGCCGGCAGCTCCGAACCTTATGCCGGCTTTGAAGCTAACGGCGGTTTTATCCTGGGTAGCGACGTCGCGTTTCTGGGCGGCCATTTAGCGGCATTGCCAACCCGGGACGCTTTGTTGCCTGGGTTGGCGTTGTTATTTGCCGCGGGTTCACATCCCTTGTCCGCGCTTTGCGCCGATTTGCCGCAGCGTTTTACTGCCAGTGATCGTTTGCAGCAGGTGCCGGTAGCCCAAAGCCAGGCGTTACTGCAGGCCGCGGCCGCGGATCCGGCTTGGTTGTTGGCTCAACTTGGGCTGGCCGATCTGCAGGTGCTGGCGCAGGACCTGACCGATGGTTTACGGCTGACGTTAAGTGGTGGCGACATAGTGCATCTGCGCCCTTCAGGTAATGCGCCAGAGCTGCGCTGCTATGTGGAATGCGAGACCGAAGCGATGGCTGTGGCTCTGGTTGCTCAGGTGCTTACCGGCCTTAAGCAGCAACTCGGTTAGTCCGCTGTCTGACTAAATTCGCCCGGCCAGTTGCTGCCAGATAGTGTCAGCAACAGGGCCGAGCAGCTGATGTTTGTGCCGCACCAGGTGCACTTCGCCGCCAATAAAACGTGGAAACTCGGTCGGGTGCAGTTGCACCAGCGTTCCTTGTTCAAGCTCTGCCTGCACCTGATAGTGCGCCACCATGCCCCAGCCTAAGTGAGCAAGCAGAGCCTGCTTCATACACAGACTGTTATTCACCTTAACCCGATGCGGCGATTGCAGCGGCAACAAGGCGCCGGCATCAAAACTTAATGCATCCGAATCAGCCACCAGTTGAGGCAACTCCGCCAGCTGTGTGTGCTGCGTCAGTGGTTTGCCAAGCCGGCTTAGCAATTGTGGGGTGGCGACACAAATAAGTTCGAAGCGACCGACCGCAATGGTGTCGAAATCGCCAAGGCCAATAAAAACGTCGTACCAGGGGCTTACCGCCAAGTCAGCCTGCTGACTGTTCAGTTTTTCCAGAGCTTTCAAACGGTAATCACAGCTGAGTTTCAGCTCGGTTTGAGGGTAGGCCTGTTGCGCTGCGGCAATAACGGGTAAATACTCTGACAGATCAATGGCTTCATCAAAGGCAATTCGTAAGCTGGGTTCCGCACCTGAACTTAAATGACGGGCCAGAGATTTCAGCTGGTGGCTTTGTTGCAGCACTTGTTGCGCCTGCAGATAAAAGCGCTGGCCAGCCGGAGTCAGCTGCAGCCGGTACTGGCTGCGGTCCAGTAATGCAAAACCACAATCCTGTTCCAGTTTTTTAAGTGCCATGCTGAGAGCTGGCTGAGTTTTGTGCAGTTTCTGTGCGGCCTGCTGCAAGCTTTCGCAGTGCACTATGGCATCCAGGATCTGAAGTTGTTGTAAATTCATCGGCAGCAGCTTCGCTCTATTGGGGTCTATTGGGGTCAGGTCTTGTATTTTGCGTTTCAATGCAAAATACAAGACCTGACCCCAAAGGGTTATAAGTAAAGTTTATGAAGTAGAGAAATAAATATAAATTTTAACTTCAAAATGGCTTTTGTATAGTGCTGTTTTCTGGAAGGAATAAGGGAGATTTCCATGCGTTTATCATGCTGGCTGCTTGGCCTGGCGCTGACCACTCTGGTTGGCTGTTCAAAACCTGAAACCACAGAGGCGGAACCTGCCGCCCGGCCTGTGAAACTGTTTCAGGTCGACGATGGTTCAGCCAGGCTGAAACGTCAATTCCCTGCCGTGGTCGAGCCAACAGAAAATGCCCGACTCACCTTTCGGGTTAGCGGCAAGCTGACGCAATTTGCCATTCGCCCGGGCCAGGAAGTCAAACAAGGCCAGTTGCTGGGGCAACTGGATCAAACCGATTTTAAACTGAAAGTGGAGCAGGCCAGCGCCCGTTTCCAGTTGGCCAAAGCCCAGTTTGACCGCGCCAACTCGCTGATAGGTCAGCGGCTGGTGTCGCAATCGGTATTTGATGAAGCCAAAGCGCAGTTGCAAGTGGCCGAAGCCGATTTAAAAACCGCCCAGACCAACCTGAGCTACACCAGTCTGGTGGCGCCTTTTAGTGGCACCGTCTCGCGCACCCTGGTGGAAAACCATGAAAACGTTGCTGCGCAGCAAGCCATTCTGGAATTGCAGTTAAAAGGCATGGTGGATGTAGTGATCCAGGTGCCGGAAGACGTGATTGCGCTGGTGAAAAAAGACCAGACTTATCAGCCGGACGTGGTGTTCGACTCTTACCCAAGCTTAAGTTACAAAGCCAGTATCAAAGAGTGGGACACCAGAGCCGACAGCGCCACCAACAGTTTTAAAGTGGTGTTTTCCATGCCACAACCGACCGAATTTAATGTGCTGTCCGGCATGACCGCCAATTTGATTGCCGATTTAAGCTCGCTGATGCATTTGCAGGAACATGCCGTGCTGGTGCCTGCCAGCGCGGTATTTTCCGCCAATGACCAGGCCGCCGATGCCAAAGAGCAGTTTGTCTGGGTGTATCAGCCGGAGCAAAGCCAGGTAACACGCCGCGCAGTCACCACAGGCCGCTTGACTCAGCAAGGGCTGGAGATCCGCTCTGGCCTGAGTGCGGGGGAACAGGTGGTCACCGCCGGTGTGCATCAGCTGCAGGAAGGACAGAATGTGCGGCCTTGGCAGCGTGAGCGGGGGCTGTAAGCCATGGATGTCGCACAGTATTTTATCCGCAGCAAAACGTCATCCTGGATGGTTACAGCCATTTTGCTGATTGGCGGTATTCTGGCTTATCTGGGGCTGGGTCGGTTGGAAGACCCGCAATTTACCCTGAAGCAGGCGATGGTACTGACCCAATACCCTGGCGCCTCGCCGCTGCAGGTGGAAGAGGAAGTCAGTTATCCGCTGGAAAGTGCTATTCAACAATTGCCTTATGTGGACCATGTCACCTCCATTTCGACTGCCGGCAGCTCGCAGATCATGGTGGAAATGAAAGGGATTTACCGCGCCAAAGAGTTAAAGCAAATCTGGGATGAGCTGCGCCGCAAGGTCAACGATTTAAAACCTCAGCTGCCGCCGGGTGTTGGCACTCCAGTGGTGAATGACGATTTTGGTGACGTATACGGCATTTTGTATGCCATTACCGGCGATGGTTACAGCGACGAAGAAATTCGTGACTATGTCGACTTTTTGCGCCGCGATCTGGTGCTGGTAGACGGTGTCGGCAAAGTGTCCGTCAGTGGTCGTCAGCAAGAGCAAGTGGTGGTGGAGTTTTCCCGCTCCCGCCTGGCGGCGCTTGGCATTCCACCCACGCAAATTGCCAGCCTGCTGCAAACGCAGAATGTGGTGTCCAATGCCGGCAGCATTAAAGTAGGGGAAGACCGGATCCGCATTCACCCGACCGGTGAGTTCCAGTCGGTGCAGGAGCTGGAGCAACTGATCATCAGCAACCCGGCAGCAAAAGAGCTGATTTACCTCGGTGACGTCGCCAGGGTATACCGCGACGTGGTGGAAAGCCCCAGCCAAATCCTGAAATTTAATGGCAAAAACACCCTGACCTTGGGCATTTCCTTCGCCAGTGGCGTCAATGTGGTGGATGTCGGCCAGGCTGTGGCGGCCCGTTTACAGCAGCTGGAATACGCCCGTCCGGTCGGCATGGACATCAATACGGTGTACAACCAGCCGGCCGAGGTGGAAGTGTCGGTGCAGGGTTTTGTGCTGAATCTGGTGGAATCGGTTGCCATTGTTATTGTGGTGTTGCTGGTGTTTATGGGGCTGAAAAGCGGCGTGCTGATTGGCCTTATTCTGCTGCTGACCGTGCTTGGTACCTTTATTTTTATGCAGCAAATGCAAATTGAGCTGCAGCGGGTGTCGCTGGGCGCGCTGATTATTGCGCTGGGTATGCTGGTCGACAACGCCATAGTGGTGACTGAAGGTATTCTTATTGGCCTGCAGAGGCGCTTGTCGGTGACTCAGGCGGCCTCTGCCATCGTTAAACAAACCCAGTGGCCGTTGCTGGGGGCCACCGTGATCGCGGTCACCGCTTTTGCGCCTATTGGCCTTTCCAGTGATGCCACCGGCGAGTTTGCCGGGTCGCTGTTCTGGGTGTTGTTGGTCAGTTTGTTACTAAGCTGGTTAACCGCCATCAGCCTGACTCCATTTTTTGCCAGCCTGTTTTTCAAAAAGACAGCCGCTGAAGCAAGCGACGCTGAGCCCGAATTGTACAAAGGCTTTATTTTTGACGCTTACCGCACCTTGTTAGGCGCCGCATTGAAACACAGGGTGCTTAGCTACAGCCTGATGCTGGTGCTGCTGGTGGTGTCGGTGCTGGGTTTTGCCAAAGTAAAACAGGTGTTTTTCCCGCCATCGACCACGCCGATTTTTCTGGTTGATTTATGGCAACCGGCCGGTACGGATATCCGCCAGTCTGATCAGGACGCGCTGGAGCTGGTGAATTACCTGCAAGGGCTGGAAGGCGTCGAAGCCGTCACCCTGACCAGTGGTCGCGGTGCGGACCGTTTTATGCTGACCTACCAGCCAGAGAAATTCTACGCCAGCTACAGCCAGCTGATAGTGCGGGTGCAGGACTTAACTGTACTGACGGAGCGGATGAAAGACGTGCGTCATTATGTCACCGAACAACAGCCACGTTTGCTGCACAAGCTGAAACGGCTGGAAGTAGGGCCTGCCACCACGGCGAAAATTGAAGCCAGGTTCAGCGGGCCTGAGCCCGAAGTGCTGCGGCAACTGGCCGAGCAGGCCAGACAGATTTTGCAGCAGGACAGTGGCACCACCAATTTGCGTGACGACTGGAGCAACAGAGTGAAAGTGATCCGGCCGCAGTTTAATGAAGCCATAGCGCGCCGGGTTGGTATCAGCAAACAGGACATCGACGATGTACTGCTGACCCATGTCAGTGGCAAGACGGTGGGTATTTACCGTGACGGTACTCATCTGCTGCCTATCATCACCCGGGCGCCGGAGGACGAGCGGCAGAATGTCGATGCGCTGAGTGATATTCAGGTGTACAGCAGCAAGCTGAACCGCTATGTGCCGATCAGCCAGGTGGTGTCCGGTTTTAACATTGAGTGGGAAGATCCACAGATCATGCGCCGCGATCGCAAGCGCACGCTGACCGTGATGGCCGACCACAATGTGTTGAGTGACGATACCGCGGCCGCCTTATTAAAACGGGTACGCCCGGCCATCGAAGCCATCGAACTGCCGCCTGGTTATCAGCTGAACTGGGGTGGGGAACTGGAAGCTCAAACCAAAGCACAGAAGGCCTTGTTCAGCTCCTTGCCTTTGGGCTACCTGGTGATGTTTGTGATCACCGTACTGCTGTTTAATTCGATGCGGGACGCGGCGGTGATCTGGGCTTGTGTACCTATGGCCATTATTGGTGTCACCTGTGGTTTATTGCTGCTGCGGGTGCCCTTTGGTTTTATGGCCTTGCTGGGCTTCCTCAGTCTGTCCGGCATGCTGGTGAAAAATGGCATTGTGTTGCTGGACCAGATTGAGCTGGAATTATCCGAAGGCAAAGCGGCCTTTGCGGCGGTGTTTGACAGTGCGGTCAGTCGGGTGCGGCCAGTGGCCATGGCGGCCATCACCACCATTCTTGGCATGATCCCACTGGTGTCGGACGATTTCTTCGCCAGTATGGCGGTGGTGATTATGTTTGGTCTGGGCTTTGGTACTGTACTGACGCTGCTGTTCTTGCCGTTGATGTACTGCTCTATTTACCGGATCAAAACGCCGGCCTGAGCCAGCCAAAGGCGCCAGGTCGGGTCCGTACAAAATCTTTGCTGAAATTCCTGCACAAAGTCCGGTTTTTACCGGACTTTTCTGTTTCAGAATATGCTAACCTGAGGTCACTGCAGGCAACAGTTCTGTGCGCTGCAGTGCCTTACAGCAGCTTGGTCGTGATATGCCTTCTTCATCGGCCAACTGGTTCTCAGGACAACGGGAGTCAGGCTCCGGCTCCCCGATGGATATGAAGCAATGAACAAAATAAAAATTTTAACTTTGTCCGCCTTTTGTTTTTCTGCGTTTGCAGCTGATCATTTACCTCCGTTACCGGCCTGGTCTGGTGCCTCCACCCAATTACAAAAAGAAGCCCAATACCCTTGGGTGACTCCTGCCGAAATATCCGGCCTGACCAAAACACCAAGCTACGACGAAACCTTTAAATTCCTCGACCGTTTAGTGGCCAGCAGCCCGCTGGTGACCATGGACATGATTGGCGTCAGCCCGCAGGGCCGTTCTGTCTATCTGGTCAAAGCCGGCACGGATCCGGAGCAAATTGGCAAAGATGGCAAGCCAGTGTTGCTGGTGCAGGCCGGTATTCATAGCGGTGAAATTGACGGCAAAGACGCTGGTCTGATGTTGCTGCGAGACATAGTGCATGGCGACAAAGCCAGCTTGCTGAATGACGTCAACCTGTTGTTTATTCCTGTTTTGTCGGTTGACGCCCATGAGCGCAGCGGCAAATACAACCGGATGAATCAACGTGGTCCTGAACTGCAGGGCTGGCGCTCTACCGCGCAGAACCTGAATTTAAACCGGGATTACGCCAAAGCCGAGGCGCTGGAAATGCAGGCGCTGCTCAAAGTACTGAACAGCTACAAACCCGATCTTTACCTGGATATTCACGTCACAGACGGCGAAGACTATCAATACGACATTACCTTTGGTTTTAACGAGCCTGTGCATGCGGCAAGCCCGAATGCTGCCAGCTGGCTGGCGTCTGTGTACCGCCCTGAGCTGAACCAGGCGTTACGTGAAGCCGGTCATATTCCGGGCCCGCTGGTGTTTGGAGTCGACCCGCTGGATTTCAGCAAAGGCATCAGTGGCGCGCATTTTACCCCGCGCTTATCCAATGGTTATGGCGATATCCGCCATATCCCAACGGTGTTGATTGAAAACCACAGCTTAAAACCGTACCGCCAGCGGGTGCTCGGTACTTATGTGTTGCTGGAGAAAACGCTCAAGCTATTGGCTGAACAAGGCAAAGTGCTGCAGCTGGCGAAAAAAGCCGACGAAAACGCCCGGCCTGCGACCTTAACTCTGGCCTATAAAGCCAGCGAGACGCCTGACCCAATCCGCTTTTTAGGCGTAGCGTCAGAGCTTCGCACCGACAAAATTACTGGCCTGAAGTACCAGGCCTGGACCGGCGAACCGAAAGTGTATGACGCGCTGCCTCAGTACTGGGAAAAAGTACCGGCACTGGAAGTGGACGTACCTGCGGCTTATTGGGTCATGCCAGAGCAGCACCAGGTGCTGGCCAAACTGGCTTTGCATGGTATTGCGACAACGCGCATTAAGTCACCGAAGACCATTCAATTGCAGCAACTGACGGCCACTCAATGGACTGTTGCTCCCAAGTCATTTGAAAGCCGCTTTATGATTGAAGCTCAGTTCAAACGCGACTGGAAAAAAATTACCTTGCCAGCCGGAGCCGTACGTGTCAGCACCGACCAGCCACTTGGCCGCCTGGCCGTGGCACTGCTCGAACCTTCAGCGCCAGATTCATTGTTCCACTGGGGTTATATGCCAGGTATGTTTGAACGCACCGAATACTTCGAGCCTTATGCCATTGTCCCTCTGATTGAAGAAGCCGCCAAACAGGACAAAGCGCTGAAAAAGGAATTTGATGAAGCCGTCAAAGCCGACAAAGAACTGGCCGCGTCGCCGGAAGCCAAAGTGCAGTGGTGGTATAAGCGTTTACCTTATTACGACCAAAAATACCTCAAATACCCAATCCTGCTAGAACACTAATCCATTGCTAATCCATTGGGGTCAGGTCTTGTATTTTGCATTGAAACGCAAAATACAAGACCTGACCCCAATGAATACAGAAACGCAAAATACAAGACCTGACCCCCAGTGAATACAAAATACAAGACCTGACCCCAAAAGAGTGATTTATTCTTTTTGCGGTTCGGGCTCTTGTTCGAGTTGTGGTTGCCAGAAGCTGTATTGGTTTTTGCCCTGACGTTTGGCGTGATACATCGCCAAATCGGCTTGACGTAACAGGCTGGCGGCGTCGGCGGCTTCAGGTTGTGGGAAGACGGTAATGCCGATACTGGCACTGACCCGGACTGTGTTTTGGCCAATTTGCACCGGCTTCCCGGCCGCAGCAAGCAAGCGGTCAGCAAATGGAACCGCATCTTCTGGTGCGGCCAGCTCAGTGATCAAGGCAATAAACTCATCCCCACCTAAACGCGCCAGCGTGTCATTCTCGCGCATCGCTGTGCGCATCCGGTTGGCAAGTTCAATCAGCAGGTAATCACCGGCTTCATGACCCAGACTGTCATTCACCGCTTTAAAGCCATCCAGGTCGATAAAAATCACCGCCATTTTGCTTTTCTTCCGCTTCGCCTGCGACATGCTCTGTTCGATGCGATCGGTCAGCAGTAAGCGGTTCGGTAGTCCGGTCAGCGAATCATAATGGGCAATAAAACGCAGTTTTTCTTCCTGCGCTTTTTGTTGGGTAATGTCAGAAAACAGTGCGACGAAGTGCTGCACATTGCGCTCTGCGTCGCGCACCGCTGACAAAGTAAAAGACAACACCATGCTCTCGCCGGATTTTCGGCGCCCCTGCAGTTCACCTTCCCAAAAGCCGTCGCTGACCAGCTTTTTGCGTAGTTTTTGCTGGTAGCTTTCTTCCGCCAGATTGCCACCCAGCATGCCAATCTGACGCCCAAGCGCTTCAGTTTCTGAGTAACCGGTGATACGACAAAACGACGAATTGAGGTCGAGAATAGTGCCTTGGTTATTGGTGATAAAAATACCTTCCCGCGCCTGAGTGAATACGCTGGCCGCCAGTTCCCGTTTCATCTGGCTGAGCTGATTGTCGGTGACATCAATCTGAGAGCCAATAATTTCGACCAGGTTGCCATCGTCGTCCCGCACCGCACAAAGCTGGGTTTCAATCCAAAGCTGCGAATAACTGGGATCGGTAACGTCCCGGTACAGGCTGGCTGCCTGGCCGCGCTGCAGCGGGTAGCTGTATTTCAGCACGCCGCTGTAATTCGACTCCACCCAATGCCGGAACTGCTCATCAATTGCTGTCTTGTGTTCGGCAGCAATGGTGCTTTGCAACCAGTCCGGGGTTCGCAAAATGTCATGGGCACTTTTCAGATGCAAGGTAAAGCAATTCGGGCTGATGTAGTTCAGCTGCATGCTTTTCGGTTCAAACGCCAGGATCACGGCCGGGCTTTGCTCCAGCAACTGGTCGAGGCGCTGCACGCTTTTTTGCAGCTTCTGCTTAATGGCTTTACGGCGACTGACGTCGGTTCCTATCAGGGCAAACGCAGGTTTGTCTGACGGCGCGCCAGGCAGTAATGACAAGTCAGCATCCAGATGCACTATTTCCCGGCTACTCAGCTGCAGGCTCAGTTCCAGCGACTCTGTCAGTCCGGGTTCACTCTGAAGTTTGTGCAGGGCAGGCACTAAGGCTGCACGTTGTTGCGGCTCCTGGATCCAATCCGGCAGAAAGACATTTGTTGCTTGGTCAAAGCCGGTGCCCAGTAGCTTCAGGGCGTAATTATTGCAGCCAAGAATACGGCCCTGGATGTCGAGTTTGATAAACAGCAACTGTTTACTGCTGTTCAGCGCTGCATGGTGTTGCTGGTCATTTAACTGCAGCTCCTGATTGGCGTGCGTCAGCTGTGCAATGGTTTCATGTTGCAGCAGGTTGTGCCGTCTGAGCACTAAAAAGGTGGCGGCTACCAGCATAAGCAGGCCAAGGGTCACTAACAGGTAGTTCAGGTACTGATGAAACCAATGGAATGCCGAAGGCGCTGCAACAGGGGAAAATGGCGGTAATTGCAGCTGCTGCAGTGCATACTCAACCCCGCTGTAGTCGGCCGGAGCAGAAAAGCCGTAGCTCAGCTGGTGCTGCCGGGCAAAGTCGTTGAACTGCAACAACGCCGGGATCAGTTTTTCCTGCAACTCTGGTGGGACTCCCGGCATCGCCAGTACTGGCCATTCCGGATACAACCGGGTGGAACTGACGAAAGGCACATTGGCCAGTTGCTGCGGGTTCAGCACGGAAAGCAGCGCAGCCGTTTCACTGTCTTGTTTTGTCAGATCTTCCAATGTGCCACTGCGAACAAAACCAATGTCAACGAACTTATCCAGCACCTGCTCTACGACTTCCTGGCCTGAATGCAGGTGCCTTAACCGGCGGGCGTCCAACTGAATACCAAGTTGTTGCAGTTCCAGGCGCTGAGCAGCGTAGCCAGACAATGAATAGTCGCCACTGGAAGCAATTTGCGCGTCGCTCAGCTGGGTCAGGTCACAGCGTGGGTTGTCTTTCATGCAAATCATGGTGCCGCCCAGTTGGGCCAGTTCCCCTCGGGGGAGCAGTGACACCTGGCTCAATAAAGGCGGCTGCAGGTAACGGTTGGCTTTGAGCATCAGGTACACATAAGGATCCGCCAGCAGAAAATCAGCCTGATAACTGACCTGCCGGACACTGAGCTGGTCAGGCGAAAGGAACACCAATTCGGCTTTCATCGGGGCTAATGCGGTCGACAAATAATCTGCCAGCGGTGCGTATTGCATCCTGGTTTTCAGGTCTGTCGAATGCGCCATCACACCAAAACGCAGCACGGCTTGCTCTGCGCTGGCCCTGCCGGCAAGACAACAAAGTAACAGCAGCCATCTCATCATAATCTTTGCTCCAGATGCAGATGGTACAAGGCCTCAGTATGAAACAGTTTGTCGGTGGCTGGCCTTGTCGGCAGGTAGTCCGACAATAACTGGCAAGACTGAGCCATCAGCGCGGTCTCAGACATTAGCCGCAGGTTGGTCTGTACATCAGGGATCTCAACCGGACGGAAGTAGTCGTAACACTCGGTCAGGCTTAAATTGCGCCAGCCAGCAATGCGGTTGATGCTGTCGTTATAAAATAACCGCAAGTGCGATTGGCCGGCCAGGCAGGCACTTAACACACCAAGTAGTGTGGCCTCGTCACCCATACGGTCTGATCTGACGGCCAGCATCTGATACAAAGGTGGCAGGTTGCAGCTGTCTGGATATAACGCATTGGCGCCCGTCCGGCGGATGTAGTTCGAAACAGGAGGGCTGGTGATCACCAAATCAATTTGCTGGTCCTGCCAGGCCATTAGTTGTTGCAGCTGGGGCAAATAGGCCAGCTGAATATCGTCTCTGCTCAGTTTGAGTTTGTTCAGTGTCTGGTCGAGCAGCATTTCAGTGGCGGGCCGTTGTTCCAGCGCAACCACTTTGCCTTTGATCTGGCGAGGCTGCTTCAGCTCAGGGCGACATAACAAGTAGTCAGAGCCGCAGGAGTTTGACAGCACGAGCACTATGCTCAATTGCACACCTTGTTGCAGGCAGGTCAACACTTCGTCCAGGGCTAGCGTGGCTGCATCCAGTTTTCCCTCAAGCATCGCGCTTAGCAGCAAAGACGAAGACTCACTTTTGCGTAAGCTGACATTGGCGGGCAACTGGCCGAAATGCTCGGCCAGATAAAAGGCTTCGTGGCCCGGGTGAGGGTAGGTGCCCAGAATAAAACTGGCTCTGTCCCGGCAGCCAGAAAACAGCAAAGGAGCCAGAGGGCTCAGCGCCAGCATTTTTAAAAAATGCCGACGATTAAGGCTAAAATCGTTCCCCATAAAACGCGCAATCCTTGCAACCTATGTTGCTAAATACTCTCCAGCTTAACAACCGACAGCACCTGTTCCTCAGGCATCAGGCTGGGGTGGAACTTTGTGTTTTGTAATCTTTGCGCACGTACACAATGCTGCTGAGGCATAACAAGGTAATAAACAATAACGCATTGGCCGGGGCCTGCAGGTTAAAGTCCACCACGTTATGGATCAGCATATGCACTATGGCCATGGCGCAACCAAAGGCCAGGCCTCGGCTGAGTTTGTTCTGTCGCAGCCTCATGGTCTGCATATTCAGCCACAACAACCACAGCAACCAGGCACCAAGTAACAAGGTCACAGGTACGCCAAGCTCAATCGAGAACTGCAGGTATTCATTGTGAGCGTGGTCATAAAAACCATGGTAATGCCGGGGCTGATAGCCTGGGAACACCGTATAAAACGACCCACCGCCATGGCCAAACCAGGGGGCGTCCGCCACTATCGGCAAACTGTCTTTCACCACCTCATCGCGGGCTTCCGACGCAAAAGAGGTTTCTTCGTAACGTTGCTGCAGTTTTTCCAGGCCAAACATCGACCCAATCACGATACTGTCGATAATAAAAATACTGATCACCAAAGGCTTCAGCAGCGCAGGCCGGTTTTTGTAGAACCACACGGCGTAAAGCGACACCACCAGCAGGGCCGCAAAAAAAGCCGCATTGCCCATCCGCGACCGGCTTAACACCAAACCTATCACCATAATGACAATGGCCAGACGTAGCAGAATTTTGCTGCTGAGTAAGGATTCCAACAAAGCCCGGCTGACGTTGCGCCAGTTCCACTGCATGGCCCGGCTCGACAGTTCGGCCATTAATAAACCCAGGCCCAGCGACAGCACCATCGCCAGGTAGTTGGCAAAATGGTTCTGGTACACAAAGGAACCGCGGGCTCTGTTGCCTTCAACCACACCAAATACAGGCGAGGTTTCAGCACCTAATAAATTCAGAATGGCGCCATAACTGGCCTGGAAAACGCCACTGGCAATAATGAAATAACACAAAAACTTTAACTGCTTGTCACTGTGGAAATAGCTGCCAATCAACCAGACAAACAAAGCGTAACAGAGCGTCTTTACCGCCATAATCTGAGTTTGGTTCGGGTCGACAGTACTTAACCAAGTGAAAGGCGAAAGCAATTGCAGACCAAGAGTCGCCAGCACCAAGCCGAAAGGCAGCAATGCCCAGGCCTGCCAGCGCCCTACCAACCAAGGTTCACGGCCTCGCAACACAGAAACCAAATGCAAAGCGAAGGTCAGCGTGATCAGAAATTCAAGAATCGACCAGGCCCAAGGCCTGTTGCTTGCCAAAGGAATAGGGGACCAGACAAGAATAAAGCAGCATAAAAACCGGATGAAACCTGATAACAGCGAAGTACTCATTGAATAATGCTTTCCATGCCCTGCAGGTTTTCTATTAAACAACTCTGCATAAAAGATGTACACAAGAAAAAGGGCCCGAAGGCCCTTTTAAACAACATTTCAGCTTTAGTTGCCGGAGCCTTGGTTTCCACCGCCGCCACCGCCGCCACCGCCAGAGCCGCCGCCGAAGCCGCCGCCACCTGGAGCGCCAACGTTACCGCCTGCACCAGCACCTGCACCGCCACCAGCGCCACCGGCACCAGGACCACCAGCAGCAGTTGCAGCAGCAACTGCACTAGTGTTAACGCCTGGGGTTGCAGCAGCGATAGTCGTAATGCTGTCAGTAGACATACCGGCAGCAGAAGCACCTGAAGCAACTGCGGTTACCGCAGCGTCACCCAGTGTAGCTGCAGCTGCCAGCGCAGCTTGCAATAACGCTTCTTTGGTAGCTTCGTCCGGAGCAGCTGCAATCAGCGCCTGGATGTTAGCTTCAATATCAGCAGCAGCTAACGCTTGAGCTTGCTCAAGTGTTACGTCGCCAGTCTGATATTGGGCAACCAAAGTCTCGTACTGCGCCACCGCATTAGTGATCGCAGAAGTATCCTGCGCTAATGCTGGTGCTGAACTGAAAGTCGCCGCTGCTAATAATGCTGCAGCAATAGTTACTTTCTTCATGTCGATCATCCTTCTTGGTTAAAATTTGGGCGAATGAGCCAAGTCTAGGTTAATGAGACTTGCCGTCAAGGTAGATTTTTTCACCTGTTCGGTAGCCTTTTGCGGAGCAAGTAACCAATTTCCCTGTACTGCATCCACCCCTGCTGCGAAGCAACTATCCATCATTTGCTCGCATTCAATATGCGGTGCCAGAACCTTGATACCAAGGCCTTGGCAGATCTGACATAAGGTCTTAATAAAGAACCTGTTTTCCTGATCTTCAACCGCGGTACTGTAGGCACCATCAATTTTTACGTAGTCTACATTCAAGCCTTGCAGGTATTTGAAGGTAGTCATACTGGCACCAAAACGCTCGATACAAATTTTGCATCTGTTGCGTTTAATTAATTCAAAAAGAGCTTTGCATTCTTCAGGCGCTTTCAGCACTGAATACTCTGACAGCTCAAATACCAGGCGAACTTTGCCGCCCAGTTGTTGTAACTCTTTATCCAGCCAATCGGCGAAAGCTTTCGAGCCAATTGCACCCAACGACAGGTTTATGGCGTACATATGCTCAGGTTTGTGTTTTACCTGGTTCAGAATAAAGCTAATTACCTGCTGGTCCAGCTGCAGGGCCAGGCCTTGTTGTTCTGCCATCGCATAGGTTTCAGCGGTAGACAAATGCGCATGACGGTAAATAAAACGCACAAAGGTCTCAATGTAGGCAATGGAGTTGTCGCTGTTCACCACTGGCTGAGCCCATAGCTCAAAGTCCTGTTTGGTGATCAGGTCCTGGATCAAATGGTTCCAGGCCATTCTGCCTTCTGGTTTTACCAGGCTTTCATTGCTGATCACCACAGGCAAATCCGGTTGCTGCTTACGCTGAATATTGGCGTTGTCCAGCGTAGACAGGCAGTAAGACAACTGATCTTTGGCGTCCACTTCCATCATCATGACTGAACCAAAACCTTCAGTGTAAAAGTCACTGTCGAGCAGTTTCAGCCGGCTGTTCAGCATATTGAGCAAACGTTCCAGCACAGAACCGTGCTCATGGCTTAAAAACACAATGTCGCTGCCGCTGATGCGGAACAGTTCCACCTCAATGCCTTTGTCCACCAACTCTTTAAATTCGTTTACCGCGCGCAAAATGTATTGGTCAGCCGCTTCATAGCCATTCAGATGGTTAACCTCGGCCAGCGAATGCAGGCTTAACATACCAATATGCAGATGACTTTCATGGTTCTGCATATTTTTTTGCTCGGCAGCAAAATGCTGTTCCAGTAAACGGCGGTTGCCCAAACCAGTTAAATGGTCGGTAAATACTTTTACTTTCAGCTCATCAGCTTGTTTGCTTAACGAGGTAAAACTGCGCTGAATATTGCTGACCATGGCGTTCATGGCCTTTACCACAGAACGCAGGTCGGTGGTGAAGGGCAGTTTGTCCAGCAACATAAAGTTCTTTTTGCCTACTTCCAACGCCTGGCTTTCAATCTGGCGCAGCGGGCGTAACACGGCAAAGGCAATCAGCTGAATCACCAGAATGCTGAATACCGTAATAGCCGCAATGCTAAAAAAGCTCTGTTTGGCCTGGTGCCATAAGGTTTTGTAGGCAATGCCGGGGTTAGACTTAATGGCCAGTACACCGGCAACCATCCAACCACTATTCACTTCCGACTGCTCCATTGGCGGTGTCAGCGGAAACATCGACACAAACCACATCGGCACTTCATCAAACTCCACCGGGTTTTGCCGGTGAATTTTCACTTCACCCGCAGTATTGGTGAAGGTGAGCTCTTCGTAATAACCTGAATCAAAAATAGCGCTTACCATGGTTTGGGCTATCACTAAATCCGGGTCATCCATATAAGCCGAAATAGACAAACCCAGGCTGGTGGCAGCGTCCTGAGCGTGTGATTTCATTTGAGTGTTCAGGTACTGCTGAGTGCTTTGCACTGACAGGTACAGGCTGGACGCAAAGGTAAAAAGGGCAACCAGCACTATTAATAGATGCAGCTGAAGCCGTAGAGAAATGCCTGGGAACTTACCCTTTAATACAAACGCCATAACAGTTACATTCCCTTTTCTATTCTGCTAAGCAAATCCTGCCAGTTCGAACCGCCTGTTTTGCCTTCAACTTTGCGGCCGAGACCTTGCGCTTTAGCCAGCCATAACCCTTCAGCATTAAACCCATAAATTGGTTTTAAGTCTGGACGGCGGGTTGCTGGCTGTACTCTCTTGATCAGATTATCCAACACCAGCGGTATTGAATTTTCATTCTCTAAATACAACAACACCATGTGAGGTTCGTTTACCGACAAGGCCCGCACGTACATAATGCGCAGCTTGCTGTCGGGAACGCCCATAGCTCTTAACGACACATACTTGGCTATAGCATAGTCTTCACAATCGCCGGCCGCAGTACCCAGGGTTTCAATGGGGGTGGCCCAGTAATCCAGTTTTCCCCAATGCGCCTGATCCGACTTGTACTCGATACGCTCGTTGAAAAACTGATTCACCTTATTAATTCGTATCCAGTCGGCTTCATTACGGCCTTGCTCTAGCAACACCTGCCACTGGTTTACCCGCTTTAAAGCGTTGTCTCCGTATTTGTCCCGAATCATGTTTAACAGTTCTGGTTCAAATACAGCGCTCAGGTAGCTGGCATTACCTAATAAAGATACTGAAAAAGACAGCAGTAAGATGCCTATGTACCTGACCAGCATAGTTCTCCCATCCATGCAGAATGCCAACCGGACTTGCCACCAGGGCCTCGCCAATTAACTTAAAAGACAATTCCAGAGTAACCCAGAAATCACTGTACGGGAAACCAAGCCTCAGATCTTCTTCGGAAAAATAAAACATGGTGGAAAAATCACCGACACTTTGCCATTTCAGCCCAATTTTGCCAAGCCAAAATGAAAAATTTAATTGTTTGCGGCGAAAAATGCTGCATAATGCAGCGCCTTTGCACCAAAAAAGAACTAAAGTTGCACTTTTTTGCATTTTTTGGTTATATATTTATCAAATTACGACGGTGACACCAGAATTTGCGGTGAATTTCTAAGCTGGCACAAACTATGCTTAGAAACTTAAATTCGAGCCTTAAGCAATATTTTGCACCAAGGTTAGCTGATGCGCTGTCACCGCAATGTCACAGAGATTTGATTAGACTTAAATGCATTGTTTGCCCCGCAAGGGCTGGCACGGAATCGCCAAAGCTGAGTTGTTGAGCGTTGTATAAAGCGTTTCTGAAACCTATAACCAGCAAGTTAAAACGGAGTTTTTATGCAAAATACCCCACCAAAAAAAGTGACCAAAGCCGTTATCCCCGTTGCTGGCTTAGGCACCCGAATGCTGCCCGCTACCAAGGCCATTCCAAAAGAAATGCTGCCAGTGGTGGACAAGCCACTGATCCAATATGTGGTGGAAGAGGCGGCTGCCGCAGGTATTACTGAAATTGTGCTGGTAACGCACAGCAGTAAAAACTCCATTGAAAACCACTTCGACACCAGCTTTGAGCTGGAAACTCAGCTGGAAAAGCGGGTTAAGCGTTCCTTGCTGGATGAAGTGCGTTCTATCAACCCAAAAAACGTGACTGTTATTTCAGTACGCCAGCCAGTAGCGCTTGGCCTGGGCCACGCCATTTTGTGTGCCGCGCCAGTTATTGGTAACGAACCATTTGCCGTGCTGCTGCCAGACGTATTAATCAGCAAATACGAAAGCGATTTAAAGAAAGACAACCTGAAAGCCATGCTGCAGCGCTACGAAGAAACCGGCGCCAGCCAGATTATGGTAGAAGCCGTGCCGCAGGCCGCTGTTAGTTCTTACGGCGTGGTCGACCTGCAAGGTGCAGCGCTGGCTGAAGGCCAGTCAGAAAAACTGTACGCCATGGTAGAAAAGCCAAGCGTAGAAGACGCGCCGTCCAATATGGCGATCACCGGCCGTTATGTGTTGTCGCCAAACGTAATGGAACTGTTAGGTTTTACTGGCCCGGGTGCTGGCAATGAAATTCAGTTAACTGACGCCTTAGCGCAGTTAGTACGGGAAGAAGAAGTAGAAGCTTACCGCATTGTAGGCCGCAGCCACGACTGCGGCAGTAAACTAGGCTACCTGGAAGCCATAGTGACCTACGCACTGAAAGACCCTAACCTGGGTGCCGAATTCGGCGATTTTTTAAAATCTGTTGTTACCGGTAAAAAATTCAGTTTAATTGCCTGATGTATAGGCAACCCTGATGCTCTTTGGGTAAATCCTTAGGGGTGGGTTAGACACAGATGTAGGGGCGGGGTTTACCCTCAAACCTAAGGTAATAAAGAATTTCGTAGGTGCGGGGTTTACCCCGCCCGAAACCAACGCAGTAATCAAAGGTCGTAGGGGCTGTGGTCAGCCTCAAACCTAAGATAATAAAGAGTTTCGTAGGGGCGGGGTTTACCCCGCCCGAAACCAACGCAGTAATCAAAGGTCGTAGGGGCTGTGGTTAGTCTCAAACCTAAGATAACAAAGAATTTCGTAGGGGCGGGGTTTACCCCGCCCGTTGAATGCCAAAACAAACGGCATAAAATTCAATTTGTAACGGCGGCTGTTCAGCTGCCCACAGCGGTATTAAAAGAGGTAAAGGAATGAAGATTAGTATTTTTGGTACAGGTTATGTCGGGTTGGTTACAGGCTCTTGTTTGGCAGATGTAGGCCACGACGTTATTTGTGTAGATATTAATCAGGCCAAAATTGACGGGTTAAAACAAGGCATTATTCCTATTTATGAACCGGGCTTAGACAGCGTCGTAAAAAGCAATGTAGCCCAGGGCAACCTGCGTTTTACCACCAGCGCACAAGAAGCGGTGCAGCACGGTGAGGTTATCTTTATTGCGGTAGGCACACCACCAGACGAAGACGGCTCTGCCGACTTGCAGTACGTAATGGCCGTAGGCAAAACCATTGGCGAGCTGATGCAAAGCTACAAAGTAGTGGTGAATAAAAGCACAGTACCTGTAGGCACAGCCGACAAAGTAACTGCGGTGATTAGCCAGGCTTTAGAAGGCCGTGGTTTTAATGCTGAGTTTGACGTAGTGTCTAACCCGGAGTTTTTAAAAGAAGGCGCCGCTGTAGCCGACTTTATGCGGCCAGACCGCATTGTTATTGGTACCAGTTCGGCCTTTGCTGAAGGCGTAATGCGCGAAGTGTATGCGCCATTTAACCGCAACCACGAAAAAATTATTGTGATGGACGTTCGCAGCAGCGAGCTGACCAAATACGCCGCCAACTGCATGCTGGCTACCAAAATCAGCTTTATGAACGAAATGGCCAATATTGCTGAGCGGGTAGGGGCCGACATTGAAAACGTGCGCCGCGGTATAGGTTCCGACCCTCGTATTGGTTACCACTTTATTTACGCAGGCTGTGGTTACGGCGGAAGTTGCTTCCCAAAAGACGTGCAGGCGCTGGCCCGTACGGCCGGCCAGTATGGTTACGACTCTAAAATTCTGAATGCGGTAGAAGCCGTAAATGACAAACAAAAAACCAAGCTGTTTGAGCTTATTTGCAAGCACTATGGCATTACAGGCACAGACACTTCCGCGTTAAAAGGCAAAACCTTTGCTTTATGGGGCCTGGCTTTTAAACCTAATACAGACGATATGCGCGAAGCGCCAAGCCGTGTGCTGATGGAAGCTTTATGGGCTGCCGGCGCCACTGTAAAAGCTTACGACCCGGAAGCGATGGACGAAACCCAGCGCATTTACGGCAACAGAGCCGACCTGGTGTTATGTGGCACAAAAGAGGCTGCATTAAATGCTGCCGACGCCTTAATTATTTGTACAGAGTGGAAAAACTTCCGTGCTCCAGACTTCACCGTGATCAAAGAAAGCGTTGCAGACCAGGTGTTGTTTGACGGCAGAAACCTGTTCGACCCAGCACAGGTGTACCGTAATGGCCTGGCTTATTACGCCATTGGCCGTGCCGATTCTATTAAACAGGCATAAACGTTATGAAATTTCTGGTGACAGGCGCGGCTGGCTTTATTGGCAGCCGTGTGGCCGAAGAGCTGGCGCTGCAAGGGCACGAAGTGGTTGGGCTGGACAACCTGAACGACTACTACGACCCAAACTTAAAACTGGCCAGGTTAGACCGCATTCAGAACCTGCTGGCGCAACACAATGCCACCAGCAATTTCCGTTTTATTAAGATGGATTTAGCCGACCGCGAAGGCATTGCGGAACTGTTTGCTACAGAGCAGTTTCAGCGGGTTATTCACCTGGCGGCGCAGGCTGGAGTACGTTATTCCATCGACAACCCAATGGCCTATGTCGACTCTAACCTGGTGGGCATGATGACCATTTTAGAAGGTTGCCGCCATAATAAGGTTGAGCATTTGGTGTACGCGTCCAGCAGCTCTGTGTACGGTAACCAGGAAAAGGTACCTTTTTCAGAAGACGACAGGGTAGACCACCCCATCTCGCTGTATGCCGCTACCAAAAAAGCCAACGAGTTAATGGCCCATACCTATAGCCATCTCTATAAGCTGCCTACCACTGGTTTGCGGTTCTTTACCGTGTATGGCCCTTGGGGGAGGCCTGATATGGCGCCTTTTAAATTTACCAAGGCCATTTTGGAAGGACGTACCATTGACGTTTACAACTATGGCAAGCTACAGCGGGACTTCACCTATATAGACGACATTGTTGAAGGTATAGTCCGAATCCAAGACTGCAGTCCGTCGTCATCGTACGCAATTTTAAATATTGGTAATAATCAACCTGTCGCATTAGAAGACTTCATTGAGGCTATAGAAATAGCAACGGCTAAGAAGGCCATTAAGAATTATCTACCAATGCAGGCTGGAGATGTATATCAAACTTATGCAGATACAGAGAAGCTTGAAATAATTTGCGGTTTCAAACCGTCTACTAAGTTAAGCATGGGAATGGATATGTTTTGCAAATGGTTTAGGTCTTACTATAAATGATGGTTCAACTTTCCAATATGAGGCACCTTCTTTTTATATTAATCTCTAAATCATCTGGTGCTATATTTTCTATATTCATTACGTATGTGGTGATGAACTACTATCCTAGCGATGCTGCAAATTTTTTTGTGGCATTCAGTGCCGTAAATATAATCTCATATATATCAAGGTTTGGTTCTGATAATTATATTTTAAAAAGCGCCAAACAAGATGATTTTGGTGGTCAATTATCTGCAATATATTTTGTTTCAATAGTTGTGTCATTTGTTTTTTCTTTTGTTTTGGTGTTGTTTTTTGACTATATCTTCGTTTTCTTATTTTTCTTATGCAACACCTTTTTTACCTTGTTGCAGATTAGTGCTAGGTGCTATGCACGCGATCTTAAAGGAATAAAGTCTGCATTCGTAATGAATGCGGTATCTTTAATGATCTTGTCAGTCTTTTTCTTTCTTGAATATTTTGTTTTTGATATCGAATACAAAGATATTTTCTTGTGGATGTGGTGCGTATCTTTGATGCTGGCAGCTCTTGTTTGTATGCCTTACAGTGCTTTGAAAAAGTTTAATGTTAGAAATTGCTTCAACGTAGTCATCTCTAGCAGAGTGTTTTTTGTATCAGGTGTGTTGAACTTGATTATGTATTGGGGCGGCCAAGTCGCTTCCGGGTACGCCCTGCAAAAGGAACATGTTGAAGCAATTGCGCTCGCCCAAAGACTGAGTGCTGCTATGGGATTAATATCAATTGCCTCGAGTATCTATTTGTCCCCTAGAATATCATCAATGCACGAAGAGGGCAGGTTAGATGAATTATCTGGCTTAGTGCGAAAGTGCAATCTATTCGTTGTATTGTCTTGCTCTGCTTGTGCGATGATTATAATTTTGTTTTCTGATTTTATAGTGAAATCTTTTAACGTGTCCTTAGAGTATTCTTGGGTTATTGTTTTAACTTCTATATGTCAATTGATTTTCTGCGTTTTCAGTAATTCATTGCAGGTTCTTAATATGACAGGTAACGAAACATATACACGTAGATCTGTTTACTTTGGAGTGTTTTCTTTTTTTGTTCTTTGCGGTTTTTCTATAGCTTTAAATAATATCTATTTAATGGTGGCTGCAGTAAACGTACCATTAATGGTTCAGGGGTTTATTTCTTTTTTGTATGTAAAGAGAAAGCTTAATTTTTCATCATTAGCGCTGGTATAAGAGTTTATTTTTATGGAAAGAAAAAAAATACTGATTGCGGGAAGAGTCAATCATAATAACTATGGCGATACGCTGATGGTTGCGATCGTTGCGCAGTACTGCATCGATTTAAACTACGAGGTTTTAGTTCTTGATACGGGAAATTTCTTAGTTGAACAGCTTTCTGAAATTGGGTTAAAAATAACCAATGTAGCATTTGAAGAACTCGCCGATTATGAAGTATACAAATGTATATTCACCGGAGGTGGGTATTTGGCTCACAATTTTTTCAATGGAAAGAAGTGGTGCAAAAAATGGATCTCAGATGCATATTTTATTAATGCTAGTAATTACCTTATAAAAAACGAAATTCCATATTGTTTTATTAGTGTTGAAGTTGGTCCGATCTATTCGGATGAAATGAAACGTATTGTAAAGAAAATTTTTGATAATGCTGAGTTTGTTATTGTCAGAAATAAAGAATCTCTCAGTTTTGTCCAGAGCAAAGTTACCGATTCGGCGAATATTGTCCATTCCCAAGATTTGGTTCTTACTGAGCTTCTTCCAATCGTTGAAAAAATGAAGTTGTCAGGTGTATTGCAAGACAAGTTTTCTAATGATGGAGCGATTACTCTGGGGGTGCATGTCACAGATAAATTTGACTGCAGTAATTTCTTCAAAAGAAGATTTGTTACGGATCTTATTAAAGTAGTCAACTCTAATGATGGAATTAAAAATGTTGTTATATTTTCTGATAATGAAGAGACTACTAATTTGGATGGAGCATTCGACATTCTATCAGCTGGAATAAACAGAGATAAAACTATTGTCCGGTTTAAATCTTTGACAGATGTGCTCTGTGCTATAAATGAATCCTCCCACATAATAACAACTAAGCTGCACGTGGGTGTTAGCGCTATAAGTATGGGTAAAAAGGTTCTTTGTTTATCTGATACGCCTAAGTCTCGAAGATTCTACGCGTCAATTGGCCAACTGCCGTCCCACGATTACTTCTATCTCAGAAGTTTCTTTAATAATAAAGATGTACTTAATGGTTTCATCAATTCTACTGATGAAAAGGATAGTTTAGGGATTAGCTATGGCTCGTATAAGACAACTGTAGAGGAGTTCTTATGCGAGAGAAGCTGAACGTCTTGATGCTTGTGCAACTCCCTCCACCAATACATGGTGCAGCGCTGAGGAATCAGGATTTAGTTAATTCTGATATTTTTTGTAGCGCTTGCGATGTCACTGTAATACCGATACAGACTGCTGACAATATTGGTGATGTTGGTGCATTTAGATTTAAGAAGATAATCAATGTATTCGATCTAATCTATAAGACTATTAGGGTCGTCACTAAGGAAAAAATAGATATAGCCTACATAACTCTTAGTGCTACAGGTTTCGCCCTTTATAAAGATGTAATTTTGATTCTTTTTGCCCAATTATTTGGAGCAAAAGTTGTTTGCCATATGAGAAATCGTGGATTGAGCCGAAGCATTTCAAGTGCGAGCCTTGGTGGGCGGTTCTTTTTAACGAGTATTTTGCAGAAATGTAAATTTATTTGTATGTCAAACAACTTAGCAAACGATGTTAATTTAGTAAGTCCGAATCCTTATATCATATCCAATTGCTTAACAAAACCTGCTAGTGAAATTGATGAGGAAAAAATTTGTAGAAGATTTGATTCGAAGAAAATTATCTATATATCTAATATAGCTGAATCAAAAGGAGCATTGCTGTTTCTGGATATTGTTAAGTCCTTTAACGATATGTGCTTCTCTAAAGGGCTGGCAATTGACTTTTCGTTTCATGTCTATGGACCGTTTTTTTCTGAGTCGGAAAGATTGCGATTCAATCAACATATGAATTCAAAAAAAATTGACAACGTCGTTTTGGAAGGCCCCATTTATGGGGACGAAAAATTCAAGATGCTAGACGAAAGTTCTTTGATGGTCTTTCCTACTAAATATGATAAGGAATGTTTCCCTGGGGTAATCATGGAGGCGTTTTCATGTGGAGTTCCAGTCATTTCAAGAGGGATAGCTGCAATTCCTGAAATTATTTCTGATGGCCGAAACGGGTTTGTCCATTATGATGATCCGCAGGAATATGCTCAATCAATCATTAGTGTGTTCGAGGACAAAGACAAGTATTTTAAGATGAGCTGCTCTGCGCTGGATTCATATAAGAATAATATGAGTCATATTGTTGTACATGAAACAATAGCGAAAACTTTATATATGGTAAAAAAAGGTGAATAAGCTTAGCTTTTTACATGTGTTCTACATCCTGACTTGCGTGTCGGCTTTGCAAATTCCTTTTATAGGTGGCATCGAGGTTGGACCAATTTCATTGAATTCTTTAAAGGATGTTTTTATCTATGTGTTTCTTTTGTGGTATATATTTGATGTCTATAGATTAAGATACCCGGTAGATGGTGTCTTCTTCTATGCTTTTATAGTTTTTTCTTTTTTTATTACTTTGTCATTAATTGTTTCGCCCGCAATTATGTCTGGAGTTCAGTACTTTATAAAAATAACATTTCCTTTTTTAGTATACTACGCAATCAAGTATGGTTCATTTAGGGATGTTTCTCTGTCGGAAGTGATAAATAATGTTTTGTGCGTGTACATATTGTTTTGTGTGGTAAGTTTGGTTCTCGGTGGAGAACAGGACGGCGTCTATGCAGGGGTTACTGATAGACATTTTTTTAAGTTTAACGCCGCTTTTCTTTTTGTATTAAGTTTCGCTGTATTCGCAAAGAATGGTTACGGTATTTATCAGTTTGTTGGACTTTTGGTCTCTTTAGCATCTATTTTGATTGTGATGCAGCGCGGTGCATTCATTTCGGTATCAATTGCGTGTTTTGTAATTTTATTTCTTAGAGGATACCTAGAGGGGTGGAGACTTTTTGTATCTTTTTTGGCTATATCCCTCGCGATTTTTGCCCTTTTTACTAATGAGAAGTTTGTCGAGTATTCGTTTTATGAAGGAATGGGACCAGACTATATCATCTCGGAAACTCTAAAAGGGCGTTTTGATGTTGAATTCATTAGAGACCGTGAGCGTGGTGTGTTAATGGAATCTATTCTCGATCAACATCAGTTTGGTTTTTTTCCTAGCGGGCTTGGTACAGCAAAAAGCTTAATAAATAATGACTATACCTTCTTTGAAGGTAAAGAGCCTCATAATGACCTATTGGTTTTGGCTGTTGATACTGGTCTAGGAGGATTTATAATTTCTGTAATTATGCTGTGTTTTATTTTTTTTAAAGTAAGGGCGTTTCATAAAGTTAGGCGGTTGGTTTTTGAGTCTGATGCCTTTCTAATGTTTGGTGTTGGTAGTGGATTAATTTTTGGTTATTTTGTTTGGATGTCTTTTTCTAATGTGGTTATTTATTCGTCATCATCCTTTGCACTACCATTCGCTTTTATGGCGATTTCTGAAAGATATATAAATTCAAAAGGATATATAAATGGCCAATAATAATGACAGAGTAGACGTTCTTAAAATGAGCGTTTCTACGGGCAGTAGAATCAAATTGATGGAACAGCTTAAGTTGTTGTTATCGGCTGATTCTGGTTCATATGTTTGTTTGTCAAATGTACATATGTGTATGGAAACATTTGATAACGACCATTTTAAAAACATTGTTAATGGTGCAGATCTGGTGTTGCCAGATGGTCTGCCTATATCAATGGCTCAGAGAATGTTAGGGCGCACTGACGCTCAGCAAACTCGCGGCGAATATGTCATGAAGCTACTATGTCAAGAAGCGGCGACTAAAGGTCTCCATGTAGGATTGTATGGTGGTTCTTCAGATGAGGTATTAGAGCGCGTCAAAGATAGCTTAAAACAGATGTATCCAGATATTGTAATTAGTTATGCCTATTCACCGCCATTCCGCGCGTTAACTAATGACGAAGAGTCGGCTGTTTTTAAAGAAATCAATTCTAGTCGAGTTGATATTCTGTTTGTTGGAATCGGCTGTCCAAAACAGGAAATCTGGATGTCTAATGCAAAGCCGCATGTCGGCTGTGTAATGTTGGGCGTTGGTGCTGCATATGATTTCATTTCTGGCAGTAAAATGCATGCACCTATATGGATGCAAAAAATTGGATTGGAATGGTTATTCAGATTGCTCAGTGAGCCTAAGCGTTTATGGAAGCGTTATTTGAAGCAAAATCCACGATTTATTTTTTACTTCTTACAGCAATTACTGTTTAAAAAAAGATTTCACTAAAGAGGGACCTAAGATGTCAAAGAAAGTAGCGTTAATCACTGGTGTCACTGGGCAGGATGGTTCTTATCTGGCCGAGTTTTTATTGGAAAAAGGGTATGAAGTGCATGGTATTAAACGCCGTGCTTCGTTATTTAACACGCAGCGGGTAGACCATATTTACCAGGCGCCTTATGTCAGCAATAAAAACTTTATTCTGCATTACGGTGATTTAACCGACACCTCAAACTTAACCCGCATTATCCAGCAGGTTCAGCCAGACGAAGTGTATAACTTAGGTGCTCAGTCTCATGTGGCTGTGTCGTTTGAGTCCCCTGAATACACCGCCGATGTTGACGCTATGGGTACGCTACGTTTACTCGAAGCTATCCGCTTTTTAGGGCTGGAAAAGAAAACCCGTTTTTACCAGGCGTCTACGTCCGAGTTGTACGGTTTAGTGCAGGAAATTCCGCAAAAAGAAACTACACCATTTTACCCGCGGTCCCCTTATGCGGTGGCCAAAATGTACGCTTACTGGATTACGGTTAACTACCGTGAAGCCTACGGTATGTATGCCTGTAACGGCATTTTGTTTAACCACGAGTCGCCACGCCGGGGTGAAACTTTTGTTACCCGTAAAATTACCCGTGCCATTGCTAATATTGCCCATGGTTTAGAGCCATGTCTGTTCCTGGGTAACATGGATGCGCTGCGTGATTGGGGCCATGCCAAAGACTACGTGCGTATGCAATGGATGATGCTGCAGCAGGACAAGCCAGAAGACTTTGTGATTGCCACAGGCAAACAAATTTCGGTACGGGAATTCGTACGTATGTCGGCAAAAATTGCCGGTATCAGCCTGGAGTTCAGCGGCGAAGGCGTGAATGAAATTGCCACAGTCACAGCGGTCGATCACAGCTACGCACCGGCCGTTAATGTGGGTGACGTTATTGTAAAAGTTGACCCACGTTATTTCCGCCCTGCCGAGGTAGAAACTCTGTTAGGCGACCCGTCAAAAGCTAAGCAAAAATTGGGCTGGGAACCAGAGATTACTGTGGAAGACATGTGCGCCGAAATGGTAGCGGCCGATCTTAGCAAAGCTAAACAACATGCTTTGTTGAAGAAACATGGTTACGACGTTTCTGTGTCAGTGGAGTAAGGCATGAAAAGGGTATTTATTGCAGGCCATAACGGCATGGTCGGGTCCGCTTTGGTACGGCAGTTAAGCGCCAGGCCAGATATTGAGCTGATTACGCGCTCAAGACAGCAACTGAATCTGCTCAGTCAGGCCGACGTGCAGGCTTTTTTTCAGGCTGAGCAAATAGATGAAGTTTATCTGGCTGCTGCCAGGGTGGGGGGCATTGTTGCCAATAACAGCTACCCGGCCGAATTCATCTATGAAAACCTGATGATCGAAAGCAATATTATCCATTCTGCCCATATGGCTGGAGTTCAAAAGCTGCTGTTTTTGGGGTCCAGCTGTATTTACCCTAAGCATGCCGAACAGCCAATGACGGAGCAGGCATTGTTAACCGGAGTGCTGGAGCCGACTAACGAGCCTTATGCCATTGCCAAAATTGCCGGTATTAAGTTGTGCGAAAGTTACAACCGCCAATATGGTCGCGATTATCGTTCCGTCATGCCGACGAACCTGTATGGCATGAACGATAATTTTCACCCACAAAATAGCCATGTTATCCCAGCGCTGTTGCGGCGGTTTCACGAAGCAAAACTTGCGGGCTCTGCCGAGGTTGTTGCCTGGGGAACGGGCAAGCCTATGCGCGAATTTTTATACGTTGACGAAATGGCAGCAGCCAGTGTGTATGTCATGGAACTGGACAGTGCCATTTACCAACAGCACACAGAGCCTATGCTCAGCCATATCAATGTAGGTACTGGTATCGACTGTACCATTCGGGAACTGGTTGAAACTGTTGCTAAGGTAGTGGGTTATCAGGGCGCTATTGTGTTTGACAGCAGTAAACCTGACGGCACTCCACGCAAGTTAATGGACGTCAGCCGGTTGAAGGCGTTGGGTTGGCAAGCCAGCGTCAGCCTGGAACAAGGCTTAGCCACCACTTACCAGTGGTTTTTGGCTAACCAGCATAATTTCAGGGGCTAACAGTGTTTCTGGAAAAAGAGCTGTTTCAGCAGGTTGTTGCCGCTACACCGCTGGTGTCTGTCGATCTGATCGTGCGAAATAGCTCGGGCTTGGTATTGCTGGGTAAAAGGTTAAACCGGCCTGCTCAGGGGTATTGGTTTGTGCCCGGAGGCCGCATTTGCAAAGGTGAGGCCCTTGCCGACGCATTTAAACGCCTTACCCTGGCTGAGCTGGGGCAAGAGCTGGACTATACACAGGCCCGTTTAATTGGTGCCTTTGATCATTTTTATGATGACAGTGTATTTGGCAGCACCCCCTCTACTCATTATGTGGCCTTAGGGCACGAGGTGCTTCTGGAGCAGGTTGCTGACCTTCCGCTGGAGCAACACAACGCTTACCAATGGATGAGCGTAGAAGAGTTATTAAGCCGGCCAGACGTACACCGGCATACTAAATTGTATTTTCTGTCAGGGCCTGACGGGTTGCAGTGAACGATAACGCTGCGCTGAGGAAGAAAAAGGAGAGATGATATGTTTGTTCCAGTCATTATGGCCGGAGGTTCCGGTACCCGTTTGTGGCCTTTATCGCGGGGCAATTACCCTAAGCAGTTTATTCCGCTGTGTGGCGACCACAGCATGCTGCAGCAAACCTTGTTGCGCCTGAATGGTCTGGATCACAAACCTGCATTAGTGATTTGTAATGACGATAACCGTTTTCTTGCGGCGGAACAGTTGCGCCAATTAGCCAAACCTAGCCAGGTGATGCTGGAGCCTGTCGGGCGCAACACGGCGCCTGCCATTGCGTTGGCAGCGCTGGAGGCAGTTGCCCATTATGGTGAAGACACTGTGTTGTTAGTGCTGGCAGCCGACCATGTTATTAAAAACACCGACGCATTCCACAAGGTGATAGCTGCCGGTGAGCAACTGGCATTGCAGGGTAAGCTGGTTACTTTTGGCATAGTGCCTACCCATGCCGAGACCGGCTATGGCTATATTCGCCGCGGTGAAACGGTAAACAGTGACCACGCCTATCAGGTACAGGCTTTTGTCGAAAAGCCAGACGCTGCAACCGCTCAGGCTTATTTAGAGTCAGGCCAGTACTACTGGAACAGCGGTATGTTTATGTTCAAAGCGGGTCGTTACCTGGCCGAACTGGCAGTTCACAGGCCAGACATTCTGGCTGCTTGTCAGGCCGCTATGGCGGTAAAAACCACCGACCTTGATTTTATTCGGGTAGGTAAAGCTGAATTTACCGCTTGCCCGGACGACTCTATCGATTACGCCGTGATGGAAAAAACTGCAGACGCAGTTGTACTGCCGTTAGACGCTGGCTGGAACGACGTTGGCGGTTTCTCTGCGTTATGGGATGTCGCCAGCAAAAATACCGAAGGCAACGTACTTAAAGGGGACGTGTTAGTTCACCAGGCATCCAACCTGTATGCTCACACAGAAGACAAGTTAGTTGCGGTGGTTGGGGTGTCGGATCTGGTGGTGGTGAATACCAAAGATGCGGTATTAGTGGCCCACAAAGACAAAACCCAGGACGTTAAAAAAATCGTCGACCAGCTTAAGCAGGCCAACCGCTCTGAAGTCACTTTCCATCGCGAAGTGTACCGGCCCTGGGGTAAATACGACTCGGTCGACAATGGTCAACGTTTTCAGGTTAAACGTATTACGGTAAAACCGGGGGCTAAATTGTCTGTGCAAATGCACCACCACCGCGCCGAGCACTGGATTGTGGTGTCGGGCACCGCTTGCGTCACTATTGACGGCAAAGAGCAATTAGTCACCGAGAATCAATCGGTTTATATTCCTGTGACCGCCGTGCATGCATTAGAAAATCCGGGCAAAGTGCCATTGGAACTGATAGAAGTGCAGTCCGGCAGTTATTTAGGTGAAGACGATATTGTGCGGTTTGAAGACCGCTATGGCCGCAGTTAAAGGACGAACAGCATGACAACTCTGCTTTGCAACCAAGTGATTGCTGACAGTGGTATTCAGTTTGGTACCAGCGGCGCCCGTGGTCTGGTGGTGGATTTTACGCCAGAAGTTTGTGCAGCTTTTACTCTGGCATTTTTGCGTGTGGTACAGCATAGCCGTGGCTCAGTGCAACAGGGTTCTTCTGTCGAGCGCATGGCGCTGGCGATAGACAACAGGCCAAGCAGCCCGGAAATTGCTGCGCACTGTGCCGCATTGTTGCAACAGCAGGGGATTCAAGTGGAGTACTACGGTGTATTACCTACTCCGGCGTTAGCTTATGCCGCTATGCAGCAGGGCATACCCGCCATTATGGTCACTGGCAGCCATATTCCTTTTGATCGCAATGGCCTGAAGTTTTACCGCGCAGAGGGTGAGATCACCAAGCAGGATGAACAGGCCATGTTAAGGCAGGCTGCTGAATTTAGCTGGCCGCTGCAGCCTGTTTCACTGGTTGTATCTGACTCTGCTGCCACAGCTTATCAGCAACGATATTTACAGTGGTTTGGTGCAGGGCTGGCAGACAAGCTGCGGGTTGGTGTGTACGAGCATTCCAGTGCCGGGCGTGACATTTACTCTGCGCTGCTGCAAAAGTTGGGCGCTACCGTGATCCCTTTGGGGCGTTCCGACACTTTTGTGCCTATCGACACAGAAGCGGTTTCCGCAGAAGATGAAGCCAGGGCACAGCAGTGGGCGCAGCAACATCAGCTGGACATGATTTTCTCTACGGATGGTGACGGTGACCGGCCTTTGGTTGCTGACGAGCGCGGCCGCTGGTTTCGTGGTGACATTCTGTGTTTGCTGGCCGCCAAAGCGCTTGAAATTGATGCGCTTGCTGTGCCGGTCAGCTGCAATACGGCCATTGAGGCTTGTGGCGCCTTTAGCAAAGTTACCCGCACTAAAATTGGCTCGCCTTATGTGATTGCTGGTTTTGAACCGCTGTCTAGCTATAAAAAAGTTGCTGGTTTTGAAGCCAATGGCGGCTTTTTACTGGCAACGGATTTACAGCATGATCAGCATTGCTTAAAGGCGCTGCCAACCCGTGACGCTTTGTTGCCTTTCCTCGCTATAGTGCAGCTGGCACAAGGTAAACCGTTGTCATTACTGCTTAATCAGCTGCCGCAGTGCTTCACTGCCAGTGACCGCATTACTAATTTTGCAACCGATAAAAGCAAAGCGTTACTTGCCGCAGCACAAGACAATATCGCTGACTTTGCTGCCCGGTTGCAGCTGCATTCTCCAGTTGTGTCTGTCGATACCACGGATGGTCTGCGGCTAACGCTGGCAAATAACGAGATTGTGCATTTGCGCCCATCCGGCAACGCGCCTGAACTACGTTGTTATGCAGAATCCTCAAGTGAATTCGCGGCAAAAGAGCTGGTGCAAGAAACATTGAAGAAAGTGTCCGGCCTTTATACTCCTAGCTAAAAATTCATTAATTAATGAGCGGCTGCTGAGCAGCTGCTCAATTTAGGATTGTAGCCACGCGCAATACCAGATTTGGCCTTTATTGTTTCATCGTTGGTATCGTTTCCAATTAGGAAATTATTTTTAGATCCGTTCCGCTCTTCTGCCTTTCCGCCAACGATGACATTATCTCTAACTGTAACATTTGATGTGAAATTATCTAAATATATAGCGCTTACAGGATAGTTTCCTGCCCAAAGACCTGCTTTTACATCGTGTATGAAGTTCTCAGCAATAACTGTATTTTTATGGTGGCCACCTAGCGTATAAATTGCTCCGCCATCGTCATGCAAACGCATTGCATTATGGATGTGGTTGTAGCAGATTCTATTGTTTTCACATCCTATGTGTCTTTTATTTCCTGGTTGGTTACAAAGCTGTATTCCCGTGTATGGTAGGTTGTAAATTAAATTATGCTCAATGACAGTGTTTTTGGTATTACCTACTAGAATTGCTCCTCCATTGGTGAACTCTTGTCCAGTATTGAATATTTCATTGTTCCAAATTAATACATCAGTGCTGCGTTCTGAGTCATCAGGTGTTTGTATGTCGCTATCGACTTGAATTCCATTCGCGGATATGTTGTAGATTTTATTCCCTTCAATTTCTGACTCATCTGAATCAAATAGATTAATGGCGTTCCCCCCAGATAGCCTAATAGTGTTGTTTTTGATTTTGATACGTTTGGTGTGTTTTAAAGCTATAGTAGCCGGCACGGTTGCTTCGTAACCTTTGAGCGGTTGTGCAAGTTGAGTAAAATTAATACTCTTGTCCTGAGGGGCAAGCCACGTTGTGCCTTCAATTGTCAAATTCTTAAATTCTATATTTTCTACGGGATTGGTTGGGGAACCACTTATGGTTATTAAGTTCTCCAAGGTAGGATGCCAAATGTTATTTTTCTTTTGGATAGTTTTTGGGGATTCTTTAAGGTAGGTGACCGAATCTTTCTTGTCATAGAACCATTCATTGTTGTCATCTAAAAAACCGATACTGTTTTCTAAGTAGTAAATTGTATTTTTGTAGAAATCTAGGGGTTTGTGCAGAGGTTTCTCATTCGGAGTTTTCACTATTATTTTATTGTCTATTTTTTTGATTGAGCTCAATTTTATTCTGTTGTGATACCAATGATCTATTTTTATGAGCTCAATATCACTTTTAATATCGCCTTGGTAGCTTGACTCAGTCAGTAGCTTCTCTGGTTCAAGTTCTATAGTGGTGTTGTTAAGTACCTGTGCTTTAAAGTAGGGGCCAAACGTGCCGTCAGATTTTTTGTTTGGTGCCCTTGCTCTTGTGGCAAAAGATTGATTGATAATTAAGTGTCGATAATTAAATTTTGGTGGGTTGCTTTTATATATTTCATCACCTAATTCTGTTTTTTTCCATTTATTTAAATAGATTGCGCTTCGGATTGAAACTATGTCATTGCCAAAAGCTTGATATGAGATTGAGTGTCCTTCAGTGCCTGAGTCTTGGCTGTCGAATACTAGTGGTTCATTTAGGTGGTATATACCCTCATGGATGTATACATTTAAATCTTCGGTCATGTTCTTGTTTAATTTGCGCACCTTATTCTTTGCTGCTGCGATAGTTTTAAGCGGTTTCAGCAAGCTCCCCTCATTTGAATCGCTTCCCGATAATGACACATGTATTTCTTTAGCCGATGCAGGAATAGAGAATAGGCAGGCAAGGAAATAAATCTTTACCATTTTCATAATTAAACCTCTATAGATTACATTTTTGTCCGTGGTCTGATCGGGAGATTTTATGAATTATTTTTTATTTGCAGAAATCTCGGGAATTACTTTTTATGATTGAATCGTTACTTGCCTTCAGATACGTGCAAGCCAACTTACTTTTGCCTGTTACCTTAACAATATCCAATGCTTTTGCATAAGAGTGACTGTTTGCCACAGACAGACTCAGGGCATGAAGGGTCTGTAATTTTTGCTGAGTATTAAGGTAAATCCAGCGTGAGAATCCTATCGAAGTAGTTCTCAGCGATGTTTCTTGCATGTATGGACCAAATTTCCTGGCTTTTTCCAATATTTCAAATGATTCGCTTATTCTAAACTGCGTCACCCCGAGGTAATAAGCGTAATCTGCATAGGCATTGGGCCACGTAGGTCGCATGGCTATTGCCTGGCGGTAATAGTTTTCCGTTTGCTCTAACTGTTGGCTGGTCATTAAGCCGCCATACCAACCCCATTCGTTTATTTTGGCTTTTACCAATAAATAGTGCGGGTGGGTAGGGTGTAGTTCTATCGCTTTATCTATGGCGGTGGTGGCGTCTTGCCAGCTGTGTTCAGTAAACAGTTTTTCGTTTTTAATCCATAAGTCGACATAATTGCTGGCTTTAAAGTACCAGGCGCTGGCCATACCTACATTAAATACATGCCAGCACAACAACCCTGCCAGCACTAAGGCTGGAATGGCCAATAAGCGGCTGCTGCTGTTGCCATATAAGGCTGAAGCGGGTTGGGCGGTTTTACTGTGGTGGCGTCTGCGTCTTGACGTTGGTTCTGCAGGCATGGCAAGCCCCTAGCTAAAATGCGAACGGCTGATTTGGGCAGGTTTGCCATGCGTTAGCAATGCGGCGTAATCGTCACCGCATAAACCCGCTATAAAGTCTCGCGCTTCTGCCAGCTTGGGTGGGCGGCGCAGCAGGTTATGGCTGTCGGTGGCTACTATGTCAAAAGCTTTCTCTTCCAGCAGCTGCAGCGCTGTGTGCTGGCTGCTTTCGCCCATGTCACCCAATACCGAGCTTGCAGTCAGTTGGAATAAGCAACCGGTACGCCGGAACGGCAGCAGTTTTTTAATATCGTTTTGAATGTCCCGGTTACGTTCCGGGTGAGCAATCATTGGCAGTATTTGTTTGGTCAGCAACCACTTCACTAAGCGGTCTGCGCCTGCCGGCACATGGCTGTGCGGAAATTCCAGTAACAACACATTGTAGCCCTGGTATTCACCCAAAAACGGCAACATGCCGCTTTCGGCCCAATGCGGTAGCTCGGCACATAGCCTTACTTCGGCCGCTGCCGCCAGCTGAATGGCCAGTCCTTCGGCTTTTACCTGCTGTTTCAGTTCACTCAGGCCTTGTTGAATAATGGCCTGAGTGTTGTCGAAATGGCCCGGGTTAATATGCGGCGTAGCCACAATATGGCTAATGCCGTTTTGTTCGGCCAGCCGCAGCAGCTGCAGTGCCTCTTCCATGGTGCGGGCACCGTCGTCAATGCCCGGTATAAAATGGCAATGCAGGTCGTACATCAGCTTTGCTCGCTGCTGTAATAGTGGTAATAGCCGTAGTGGCTATAGTCACCATAACTTTGCGCCACTTTCTTCATATTTACTTTGTTCAGGATTACGCCATACAAGTTGTTTTCGGTCTGCAATAGCTTGTGAATGCCGCTTTTCACGGCGCCACCACGGGTTTGGTCGGCGGCAACCACATAAAGCACGGCGTCAGCTGCTTTGGCAATGACCAGCGCGTCGCTTACAGCCTGCACTGGAGGGGTGTCAATAATCACCCGGTCAAAACGCTGTGCCAGTTGTTGCAGCAGCTCGGTAAAACGCGGTGAACTTAATAATTCCAGCGGGTTTGGTGGCACGTTACCGGCAGGCAGCAGGCTAACGCCCGATTTTTCGTCCACCACAATGCAGTCGTCCAGTTGTTCGCGGCCAGCAATTAAGTTAGCCAGGCCCGGCTGGTAAGCCGGTAAACCAAAACGTTTGGCCAAGGTAGGGCGGCGCATGTCGGCGTCTATAATCAGTACTTTTTCCATTTGGCCAAAAGCAAAGGCCAGGTTAACCGCAGAGGTCGATTTCCCCTCGGAAGGCACTGACGACGTTAATTCAATAAGTTTTAACTGCTTGTCCAGCGCAAGTAAGGTCAGGCTGGTGCGTATGCTGCGCACTGCTTCGGCGTATTGCTTATGGTCATCGTCAAAAAAGCTGTAAAGCGGCAGGTCTTCATGTTTTTTATGTGGTAAGTCGGGCATAAAACCTAAGGTGCGCTGGCCCAGCAGGTTTTCTACTTCATTTGGTGACTTAATAGTGTCGTTTAAGGCGTCCAGCACAAAGGCCAGCATAATGCCCAAGCCAATGGTGGCGACAAAGGCCAGCACCACAATAAGTTTGCGTTTGGGGGCTACAGGTTCTGTGCCTGGTACGGCGTGGTCAGTAAAGCGGGCAATAGCCGAGTTAAAGTCGCTGGTAACTTCAGTTTCTTTTTGCCGTGCCAAAAAGGTTTCAAATAACTGGCGGTTGGTGGCTACTTCACGCTCCAAGCGTTGGTAGGTGGTTTCTTTAATGCTGGTGTCCTGGTACTGCACCTTGGCTTTGGCCAGTTCTGCTTCCAGCGAGGTTACGTTTTCCTGCACCGAGCGGGCTTCGTTTTCTATACCCGACACCAGCTTTTTAATCTGGCCACGCAGGTTGTCGGTGACTGCTGTCAGCTCGCTTTTGGCGGCCATCAGTTTTGGGTGCCTGGGGCCATAAATTTTGGAAAGTTCAGATACTTTCTGTTCTGTGGTTGCCTGCAGTGTTTTAATGTCCTGCACGCCTTTATGGGCAGTAATTTCTGGCAGGCTTTCCAGCTGCTCCATATTGTTAATGCCGTATTGGCGGATCACCCGGATAAAACCGTCCACCTGTGCTTTGCGTGAACGGGCTTCGGTCAGTTCGTCGGACATGCGCTCTAACTCTTTGGCACCTAAACCGCGCACGCCGGCTACGTCAATCAGGCCTTCTTTTTCGCGGTATTGTTGCAGGCGGGCTTCAGAGTCGTCCAGTTGCTGGCGCAGCTCGCCTAAACGGCCACCTAACCAGTTGGCAGCTTGTTGGGTAATGCCCAGTTTGGCTTCCAGCTGGCTGTTAATGTATTCGTCACCCACGGCATTGGCCACTTGTGCGGCTAAGTCTGCGCTGTAGGTAGTAAAGCTAATTTGCACCAGCTGGGTTTTACGGATTGGGCTAATGCTTAAGCGCTCTAAAAATTCGTTTACCAGGCTTTCGCGCTCTTTGTAGGCAATTTGCTCTGGGGTTAATGCGGCACTTGGGTCTGGAATAAAAGGCACTAAATCGCGCAACCGGGTTACCAGGCCGGGTTTTACTTCAAAATCCGGGTGGTCTTTTAAATTCAGCTTGTCTACCACCTTTTCGGCAATAGAGCGCGATTTCAAAATTTCAAATTGAGTGAGGTAGTACTCTTGTTGGCTGGAGTTAATGCCATACACCTCTTCAATAGACACAGCTTTGGCCTGTTGGCTTTCTATCAGCAAAGTGGCCGTTGAGGCATATTTGCTTTGAATATTCAGCACCACCAGCACAGTCAGTACGGTAACCAGCACCGCCAGTGACAGAATGCGCCATTTATGAATATTGATAATGCTGATGTATTTGCGTAGATCTATTACATCCTGCTGTTGCGGCACGGCCGCTGTGTCCATTACTGCCATAGTTAGAAGAATCTCTGCTCAATTGTCACTGTGTCGCCTGGTTTTACACTGGTATTCAGGTTGGCGGTCTCCTGCTTGTTCTTGCTGGCTTCGCGGGTAATGAATATTTTTTCACGTGACGCCCGTTCAGTCATGCCGCCCGCCAGTGCTACCGCCTGGTTGACTGTCATACCAGGTTTGTAAGGGTAACCGCCCGGTTGTTTTACTTCGCCATGAATAAAAAATGGCCGGTACTCAACAATACCAACAAACACGTTAGGCTCAACAAAATAGTCGCCCTTCAGGCCGTTATACACCACGTCTTCAAGCTTTTTAATGGTTAAGCCTTTGGCGGTAATTTCGCCAAGAAAGGGGTAGTTAATTTTGCCGCTGTCGGTAAGTTGGGTTTCGATGGTCAGTTCAGGCTCACCTATCACCTGAATAGTGATTTTGTCGCCTGGCCCTAATAAATAACTGGCGTCTTCCTGGGCTGAAACCCAGGAAGACCAGCTAAAACACAGGGCAACAATAAGTACTACGAGTTGTTGCATAAACGCCTGATGTCCTTGTGTAACCACTAATTACAGCGAGAAGTCGAAGTTAATACCGATAATGTTACGGTCGAACTCAATGCCTTCTACTGTGGATGTTTTATCCGTTACCGTGCCATACAGGCTGATATCCATAAAGCGACGGAACGCGTACTTGACACCGGCTGTGTACGAATCGTTGGTGTCTTCACGCACTAAACCTACGTAGTCTTCTTCCATGCGGTTGTAAGACAGGTTGGTTTGAATACTTTCGCTCCAGTTATGCGTCCAGCCTACCAGGTAGGTGGTTTCTTTAATGTAGTCACCGCCCTGCAGTGGATCTTTGGCTTTGCGGCCAGTGCCTACGTTAAAGCTGGTGTACGACAGAGGTGACCAGTTGGCGTTAACTGTCCAGGCGACACCGCTGAAATCTTCACGGCCTGCGTCGTCAAAGTCTTTTTTCTGGTAACCAATTTTGGCTTCACCAGACGTCAGCGCGCTGATTTGCCACTCGGCACCCACTTTGTAGTTGGTGTCGGTGCTGTCACGCGGAGCTGTCGGGTCAACAATGTCGTAGCTGATGTCTTCAGAACTGGCTTGAAACACTGCGGTAGTGCCAGACTGAGTGTCGTAATAGAAATTCACGCCACCTAATAAGGAATCGTAATCACGGAACTGCGTAACTTCACGCTGGTTCATGTATTCCTTGTTGAAATATTTGGCGCCAAAACGAATGCGGGCAGGGGCTGCCTTTGCGCCGTATTCGTAGTAACCAGACACCGTTTGGTTGTTTAAGCGGGTAGGTTCGTCCTGATCGTTGTTCAGGCCTTCGGTAATACCGGTACCACGGTCTTCATGGCCCCATACCAGGTCGGCTTTCAGGTTAACTTTGCTTTGCTCTGACAGGCGGGTGTCAAACAAACCACCAATGTTGGTGTCAATAAAGTTGTCATCGCTGCTGTCAAAATAAGTACCACTGAACACGCCGGCATTGAATTCATACACGGTCACGCCATCGTCAGCACGGGCCTTTAAAGAAGGCACAACAGTCAGTACCCAGCTGTCGATTTCGTCAGTGGCGGTACTGGTGACGTTGTCGTCGTACTTCAGGCCAGTTGTTAATAATGGCGTGATGTCGAAGCCAGATTCAGTTTGAATGGTTTGTGGGTCTACAGCCAACACCTGACTGCTGGCACAGGCCAGAGCCACCATAATCGCCAACTTGGATTTCATAGATAGTCCTTTTTTAGTAAACATTTTTTCCAGTAAAGCCTCGGAAAAAGGTTAAAAATACAATTTTTGCATCCCACCACAACGACCAGTTTTTGATGTAAGCCAGATCAAACTCCACCCGTTTTTCCATCTTTTCCAGTGAGTCTGTTTCGCCACGCCAGCCGTTGATTTGGGCCCAGCCAGTAATGCCAGGTTTCACTTTGTGCCGCAGCATGTAAAACGCCACCAGCTTACGATACTCTTCGTTGTGCGCTACGGCGTGAGGGCGGGGCCCGACTACCGACATGTCGCCTTTCAATACGTTAATAAACTGCGGCAGTTCGTCCAGTGAGGTGCGACGTAAGAAACCACCTAACGGGGTAATGCGCGAGTCACCTTTGGTAGCCTGCACAACCTTGGCACCGTTTTCCTGCACTGACATGCTGCGGAATTTATAGACCTTGATTGGTTTGCCGTCCAACCCGTACCTGTCTTGTTTAAAGAACACAGGGCCACGGCTGGTTAATTTAATTGCTAACGAAATCAACAGCATAGGAACGGCGAGGATCATCAGCGCAATGGAGCTGACCACAATGTCGAAGCTGCGTTTCAGCCAGTCACGGGCACCAAAGTAAGGGGATTCAAACACGCTCAGGGTTTCAACGTTACCTACGCTGCCAAAACGGGCATGCATCAGGTTAGACAACAGGAAGTCAGGCACTAAGTGCACGTCTACTGTGGTGTCGCCCAGGCGCTGAATAATGTCGGCAATGCGTTTGTCGGCAGACATTGGCAGGGTGAGGTACAGCTTGTCGATGGTGCCACGGCGAGCGGCGTCGACGCAGTCTTCCACTTTGCCAAGCAATTGCTCTGAGCAACTGAATACACGGTCGGCCGTTCTGTCGTCATAAATGCCGCAAAACACTAAGCCCATCTCCGGGTGCTGGTTAATTTCATTGATCAGACGCTCAGCATTTTCTGTACAACCGACGATTGCGACGCGGCGTGTGCTGATGCCTTTTTTGTGTAATGCGTTTTTAATAAGACGGCCGCAGAGGCGCCAGATGGTTAACTGACAAAATGCGAGGCAGCCCCAACCACCCACAACCAGGCGGGAAAAGTCGGCGGTGACTTTAAAAGCCCAGGTCAGCACCAGCATGGAGCTGAATGCGACGAATAAGCAGGTAGCAATCAGCCAAATGCTGGTGCTCAGGCGGTTAACACGCCAGGAGCGGTAAAGCTGCAGAGATTCTGCCGTATACAAATAGGCAACCAGCACCATCAGCAGCAACACGATGTAGTTGGTGGTAGTGACCTGATCTTGCAGCTTGAGGCTGATATATAACGCAACGCTAATGGAAGCGATGTCGAAAAATCTGTTTAGGAAGCCAGAACCGCTATCTTCTGCCTTAAAACCGGTTTGAGTGTTCATAGTTACGTCCTATTAACTACAATTCTGCGCCATTTGGGTGCGCAGAGGAGTTAGATTTTACACTGTGAAAAATTTAATACAATTAGTAATTCGATTAATTTTTACCCGTGCCTTATAACGGTAACTGGTAAATATGACACCGTCTTTACGCAGGTTTGATTAAAAACGCTTAAAAATCAAATAGGTGAAAATTTCTAAACTATTTGCGATTTTATCGAATTTTTCAGTGGTGAAGGGGCGGTTTTGTTTGGAGGTTGATTTTTATACGATTTTTCTTAGCAATTTTTCTATTGTGAGAACAACGATAAATTTAAACCTTTGCTCAGATGAAAAAATACATTCCATAACCTCCCTTTGGAGTCACCCCCCCCCTTTGGGGTCAGGTCTTGTATTTTGTATCGCGCGCTAACTTTCTTTTCTTATGGGGCTGGTCTTTATCCTCTTTGGGGGTCAGGTCTTGTATTTTGTATTGGTGCGCAAAATACAAGACCTGACCCCAGTGATTTGCTGCTGGTTTGGTGGTGAAGGACTATAGTTGGATGGATGAAAGTTCAGTGAGGGGGTCAAGGATGAGCCGGCCACTGCGACTGGAGTATGCAGGTGCTTTGTATCATGTCACGTCACGCGGCAATGAACACAAAGCTATCTATCTGCAAGAGTCTGATTACAAAAAGTTTCTTAAAGTTCTCGAACAGGTTTGCCAGCGTTATAACTGGCTGATCCATGCCTATTGTCTGATGACAAACCACTACCACATTCTGGTTGAAACGCCTGAAGCCAACCTGAGCATAGGGATGCGGCAGCTCAATGGCGTATACACGCAAGCTTTTAACCGACGCCATCAGCGGGTGGGGCATCTGCTGCAGGGACGCTTTAATGCAGTTCTGGTGCAGAAAGACAGCCATTTGCTGGAGGTTTGTCGCTATATCGTGCTGAACCCAGTTCGCGCTGCAATGGTTGCGCATTGTCAGCAGTGGCGTTGGAGCAGTTATGGGGTTAGTTGCGCGCCGCATTTGGCGCCTGAGTGGCTGGCGGTGGATGCGATGCTAAGGTTGTTTTCCGCTGATTTGATCACTGCCATTTGGCGTTACCAGGAGTTTGTCGCCCAAGGTGTCGGCGTGAATTTGTGGTCGCAACTGAAGCATCAGTTGTATCTGGGGTCGGATGAATTTGTTCGCCAAATGCAAGAACAGATGCCTGATGAAGAGTTATTGGCTGAAGTCCCCTTCGCGCAAAAAAGCCGGGATGTGCAGCCATTAGAGTGGTATACGACGCAGCATGCGGATTGTCGAAATGCTGCGATTCGCGCGGCATATGGCAGTGGAGGCTACACCTTGGCTGAGCTCAGCAGTCATTTTAAGCTGCATTACGCAACTATCAGCAGAATTATCTCCAATAAGTGACTTTGGGGTCAGGTCTTGTATTTTGCATTTTCAATGCAAAATACAAGACCTGACCCCAAAAGTTAGTGCGCGATACAAAATACAAGACCTGACCCCAAGGGGGGGTTAGAGCTGGGTGGCGGCTTTCATGCTTTGGACGAAGGTCTGGAGTTCGGCCAGCAGTTGCTGTGGCTGAGCCTGCAGTTTTTCGATGCGCTGCACTATGGCGGATCCCGAGATTGCGCCTGCTGCTCCTGCGGCAATGGCGGCTTTCACGTGCTCTGGTGTGGAGATGCCAAAGCCCAGTAAGGCTGGAGCGGCGTGGTAGCTTTTCAGGGTATCGACCAGAGTGGTGGCTGGCATGGTGGCCTGAGTTTCAGTGCCTGTCACCCCAGCGCGCGACAATAAATAGGTGTAACCACGGCCATAAGACGCCAGTTCACGCAGGCCGTCGTCATCGATGTTTGGCGGCGCGATAAAAATAGGCGCTACCTCGTGTTTCATCCCAGCCTGGCGGAAGGGTTTGCTTTCCAGCATCGGCACGTCGGCAATCAGCACTGAATCCACCCCGGCCGCTTTGGCGCTGGCGTAGAAGGCGTCAATGCCTTTGGCCATCACCAGGTTGCTGTACAGCAGCAGGCCAATGGGCAGCTGAGGGTAGTCGGCGCGAATACGGCTGATCAGCGCAAAGCACTGGTCAGGCGTCACTCCAGCCTCTAAAGCGCGAATGTTGGCCCCCTGAATGGTCGGGCCGTCGGCAATTGGGTCTGAGAACGGAATTCCCAGCTCCAGAGCGTCCGCACCGCCTGCAATCATGGCGCGGATTATTTGCTCGGACAGCTCAAGGTTCGGGTCGCCAATGGTGACGAATGGCACAAAAGCACCTTGCTTGTTGGCAGCTAAGCGGCTGAATAACTCTGAATAACGTTGCATCACAAATTCCTTAGTTCGAGCCGCGGTTAGCGTGCCATGCCCAAAATTGAATACACATGGTTTAAATCTTTGTCGCCTCGCCCAGACAGATTCACCAGCAACACCAGTGGTTCTGTGGCTGCGGCCGCCATTTTCAGTGCATGCGCCAAGGCATGCGAGCTTTCCAGCGCCGGAATAATGCCTTCTGACCTGGCCAGCTGCTGGAAGGCGGCTAAGGCTTCGTCGTCATTAATAGCCACATACTCAGCACGACCAATCGACTGCAGATAGGTATGCTGCGGGCCGACTGCCGGGTAATCCAGGCCTGCGGACACCGAATAGGATTCTTCAATCTGGCCATCGGCGGTTTGCATAATAGCGGTGTAAGCTCCGTGCAAAATGCCGTAGCTGCCGGTGGACAATGCCGCCCCATGCTCGTGAGTGTCGATGCCTTTACCGCCAGGCTCTACGCCAATCAGCCTTACGCCGTCTTCTTTGATAAAGTCGGCAAACATGCCGATAGCGTTTGAACCACCGCCGACACAGGCCAGCACCGCGTCTGGCAATTTGCCTTCGGCGGCCAGAATTTGTTGTTTGGCTTCTTCACCAATCATTTTCTGGAATTCGCGCACTATGGTTGGGAACGGATGCGGGCCCGCTGCTGTACCTAATAAATAGTGGCTGGTGGCGTAGCTGGCGGACCAGTCGCGCATCGCTTCGTTGACCGCGTCTTTTAAGGTACCTGAGCCGCTGGTGACCGGGATCACTGTCGCGCCCATCAGCTTCATCCGGAATACGTTGGGCTGCTGACGTTCGATGTCTTTGGCACCCATATAGATTTTGCAGTTCAGGCCAAGCAGGGCACAGGCAAGCGCCGTGGCCACACCGTGCTGACCGGCGCCGGTTTCGGCGATGATATCTTTTTTGCCCATGCGTTTGGCCAGCAAGGCCTGACCCAGCACCTGGTTGGTTTTATGCGCGCCGCCGTGCAATAAGTCTTCGCGTTTTAAGTAAATTTTCGCCAGTGGGTTGGGCGATAAATTACGGCATAAGGTCAGCGGTGTTGGCCGGCCGGCGTAGTCGGTTAACAGCGATTGAAACTCGGCCAGAAAGGCCGGGTCTTGCTGGGCTTCAACAAATGCATGCTCCAGCTGGGTTAAGGCCGGAACCAGCAGTTCAGGCACAAACATGCCGCCGTAGTCACCAAAATAAGGGTTTAACTTTAATTTACTCATGGCTGAATTCTCTGATCTGTAAAAATGCCTGTTGAACTTTGTTTGGGTCTTTTTGGCCTGGAGCCGTTTCTACACCTGAATTCAGGTCCAGTGCCAGTATTTGATGCTTTAGGGCGCCAACCACGTTGTCGGGGCTCAAGCCACCTGCCAGCTGAACTTTTTTATCCAGCAGCCGTTGGTCCAGTAAATCCCAGTCAAATTGCTGGCCAGTACCGCCATGGGCCTTGTCACTGAAGGCGTCCAGCAGGTAGCGGTCGGCGTGGCGGCTGAGTTCCGGCAACTGGTCTTTCACCCGGTACGCCTTCCAGATAGCGCAGCCAGCTGGCAGTAGAGGTTTTAACTTTTGCAGGTACAGGTCACTTTCTTCGCCATGCAACTGCACGGCCGCCAGTGTTAATTGCTGAGCAATAGCGGCCACCTGTTCTACCTGTTCGTTGACGAACACGCCAACATAATGCAGTGCTGGCGCGCCTTGTTGCACGGCTTTGGCTTGCTCAATACTGACAGCGCGCGCCGATTTCGGGTAGAAAATCAGTCCGCCGTAATAAGCCCCGGCCGCGTACACAGCGGCGGCGTCTTCGGCTTTGGTGAGGCCACAGACTTTGTGCTCGCCAATAATCAGTGCGCGGCAGGCGTCAGCTAAATCGTCCTGTGCCATCAGTGAGCTGCCAACCAGAAAGGCGTCCGCCACTTTGCTTAAATGCCGTACCTGCTGATTGCTGTAGATGCCGGATTCGGACACCACGCTGATACCAGCCGGGATCAATTTGGCCAAGCGGAAACTGGTGTCGAGGTTGGTGCTTAAATCGCGTAAATCGCGGTTATTAATGCCAATCAGCTCGGCGCCTAAAGCCACTGCGCGCAGGGTTTCCTGCTCGTTACTTACTTCCGTCAAAATGCCCATATTCAGGCTTTTCGCTACTTTGGCCAGCTCCAGGTACTCCAGGTCGTTTAATACCGACAGCATCAGCAGCACGGCGTCGGCACCTTGCAGGCGGCCGAGGTAAATCTGGTAAGGGTCAATAATAAAGTCTTTATGCAGCAGTGGTTGCTGCACTTTGCCACGCACTTTGGCCAGGTAGTCGTAGCTGCCCTGAAAAAACTTTTCGTCGGTCAGCACCGAAATGCAGTCGGCGTATTGCGCATAAGCGGCGGTAATTTCGTCCAGATTAAACGGGCTGCGGATCAGTCCCTTGGACGGCGATGCTTTTTTGCATTCCAGAATAAAACGCGGGCCCTTTTGCTGCAGCGCCTTTAAAAAACTGCGGGTGGTGGGCTGCACCTGATCTATAAACTGGGTGAGTGGCAGCTGCTGTTTGCGCTCAATCAGCTCGCTGCGTTTGTGGGTGATAATGGTCTCTAACACGTTAGCCATGACTGATCTCTTTTAACTGCGCTAAGGTCGAAAATGCATTGCCGCTGGCGAGGTGGTTCAGCACCTGAGTGGTCAGCTGCGGCAGTGAGGCTTGCTTGCCGCTGATTTTCAGCATGGCCGCTACATTTACTGCCACCGCCTCATTGTGCGCGCTCTGGCCCTGGCCTTGCAAAATGGCCAGTGTTGCTGCGGCGTTTTGCTGAGGCTCGCCACCGGCTAACTCACTGAGTGCGCGGTTGTTTAAGCCAAAGTCGGCCGGTGTCAGTTCAAATTCTTCAATACCAGTGCGACTCAGTGCACTGACTTTGGTTGGGCCGTGCAGTGCGATTTCGTCGCAGCCACTGCCATGCACCACCCAGGCGGCTTTGGTGCCAAGTTGCTGCAGCGCCTCTGCCATCAGCCGGGTCAGCGCTGGATCATACACGCCAAGCAGCTGTAAATCTGGTTTAGCCGGGTTGACCAGCGGCCCTAACAGGTTAAACAGAGTGCGGCTTTTCAGCGCGTTGCGCACCGGCATGGCATGACGGATACCGGCATGGTACAGCGGCGCAAATAAAAAGCTGGCATTGCTTTGCGCCAGTGCTTTGGCGGCGGTGGCCGGGCTCATTTGAATATTGACGCCGAGCTGCTCAAGTAAATCGGCCGAACCAGAGCGCGAAGACACGCTGCGGTTGCCGTGTTTGACCACAGGCAAACCCATGCTGGCGCCGACCAAAGCGGCGGTGCTGGAAATATTGATGGTGTTGGAGCCATCACCGCCAGTACCGCAGCAGTCGATGCTGTTTGGCACTGTGCGTTCAAACGGCGTGGCGGCACTGCGCAGCGCGCGGGCAGCGCCGGCAATTTCACCGGCCGTTTCGCCGCGCATTTTCAGTGCGACCAATAAAGCGGTGAGCAGCACCGGGTCGGCTTGCCCTTGCACTACGGCGGCAAAAAACTGTTCGGCTTGGTCGCTGCTAAGCGCTTCGCCGCGCAGGCTTTGTTGCACCAGCGGTAATAACTCAGACATGGGCCGCTCCTTGTTTCTGCGCCAAGGCGGTGCCATGCAGCAGGTAGTTCAGGCTTTGCTGCAACAGCGGTTTGCCCAGGGTGGTTAAAATGGATTCGGGATGGAACTGATAGCCCAGCACTTTGTCGGCATCGTTGGCAATGGCCATTGGAATATGCTGGTAATTGGCGATGACCTTTAAGGCTGGCGGCACTTGGGTTGCCATCAGCGAGTGGTAACGTGCCACAGAAAACTGCTTAGGCAGCTCGCCAAATACCGGATGGTCTGACAGCGCAATAATAGAGGTTTTGCCATGCACGGTTTCGCCAGCACGGCCCACTTCACCGCCGTAGTGTTCGACCAGCGCCTGATGACCCAAACAAATACCCAGCATTGGGAAACGGCCGGCGGCGAGTTTAATCAGCTCTGGCATGTAGCCTGCGTCTGCCGGTGCGCCCGGGCCAGGGGACAACAACAGCACCACTGGCTCAGTTTCGGCCAGCATTTTGTCGAAGATATAAGCGGCTGGCACTGTGTTGCGGTACAACTTCAGGGTAAAACCCAGCTGGGCCACTTCGTCCACCAGGTTGTAGCTGAAGGAATCCAGGTTATCGAGCAGATACACGATACTCATACGGCACCTCCTGCGGCGCGAATGGCGTTGATCACGGCTTGCGCCTTGCTGCGGGTTTCGTCGGCTTCGGCTTGCGCCACGCTGTCGTACACCACACCAGCGCCGGCCTGAATGTAAGCCATGCCGTTTTGTACATAGGCCGAGCGGATGACGATGCAGCTGTCGAAGTCGCCATTGGTCGACAGGTAACCGACGGCGCCGCCGTAGCTGCCGCGCCGTTGTTGCTCCACCTGACGGATCAGTTCGGCGGCTTTTACTTTAGGGGCACCGACTAAGGTGCCCATATTCATGCAGGCCTGGTAGGCATGCAAAGCATCCAGCTCAGGTTTTAAGGTGCCGACCACGCGGGACACTAAATGCATGACGTAGGAATAACGGTCGACTTTCAGCAGCTCTTTGACATACCGGCTGCCCGGCACGCTGATACGTGCCACGTCGTTGCGGGCTAAGTCGACCAGCATCAGGTGTTCGGCTTTTTCTTTTTCGTCCTGGCGCAGTTCGAGTTCAATACGGCTGTCTAAATCGCGGTCCAGTTCACCGGCGGCATTAAAGCCACGACGACGGGTGCCGGCGATAGGGTAAATTTCGACCTGGCGGTTGTCGGCGCTGTACTTCAGTGCAGATTCTGGCGAGGCGCCAAACAGGCTGAAGTTTTTGTCTTGCAGGTAGAACATGTAAGGGCTGGGGTTTTGTTGTTTCAGTTTGGCGTAGGCGTTCAGTGGTGCCGGGCAGGGCAGGCTGAAGCAACGCGACGGCACCACCTGGAACACGTCGCCAGCGACGATGTTTTCTTTCAGTTGTTCGACCTGACGGACAAAGTCGGCGTCGCTGATATCGACCTGCACTTCGGCCACGTTGACTGGTGTGCTGGCAGGCTGGGCTTGCGGCTCTGCCAATTGCTGCGCCAGCTGCTGCAGGCGGTTGCCAATGACAAAATACTGCTGCTGCGCCTGTTCGCCGCAGAACACGTTGCCAATCAGGGTGCTGTGCGGATTCTGGTGATCGATCACCAATAAAGTCTCGGCCAGGTAAAACAAGTAGTCGGGGCACTGGTTGGCGGTGGTGGGCACTTGTGGCAGTGCTTCGGTCATCGCCACCAGATCATAGCCAATCACCCCACCCAAAAAGACGGCGAAGGGCTCGTTGCTGTTGCTGGTCAGTTGCTGCTGCAACACCCGCAGTACGGTCAGGCTGTTCGGCACCTGCAGCTTGCTGTGTTCGTCCAGCAGTGGGTCTGGCTGAGCAAACTGCACCTGCAGTGTGCTGTTGCTGAGTTCGGTTTGCGTAGCTGCTGATTGCAGTTTGTGGTGCAGATACGGCAGCAGGGTGGCACCATTACTGGTTAATGCCTGAATAGTCACCTGCAGGCCATGGCATTCAATACGCAGCGCGGCGTCAATCAGCATCAGACTTTTTAAGTTGTCTTTGCTGTCAATTTCAGCAGATTCCAGCAGCAGGCTGCCCTGGCTCTGGCCGCACAGCTGGCTAAAGCTTTGCAGTGGATCCGGCAAATAGGGCAGTGGCTGGCTAAAGCTGGCGACCTGGCCCTGAATGTGGGTGATGTGTTGTAAGTTCATCCTGTTCCTTAAGTTTTCTACCCGTCGTACCTGAAGCCGCAGCCTGCAGTGACTTGGGGGTTACACCCTGCGATAAGCCAGAAACAACAAACCCGCTTATCGCGGGCTTGTGGTGCTAAATTTCAGACAATAACAGTCCGGCCCGCTGAGTCAGGAAATGCGCCACCAGTGCCAACGTACTGTTTGTATCTGTGTCATTTTTTATCTCTCATCGTTTGGGGTCAGGTCTTGTATTTTGTATCGAAACGCAAAATACAAGACCTGACCCCTTTGTAAATTTTTTGACCGCTTAAAACAAAAAAACCCGCTTCTTTCGAAACGGGCCTGGATGGATAGCTACGACAACGCCAACACACGCCCGTTAAGGAGTATGCCACCACCACACTGTGATTGAATTGCGTTGACTGTTCATTGAGCTGTTTTCCATCTGATCCACTGCGCACTATAAAACCCTGAATTAACAAAAGCGTCAAGCACCTTTTTTGTTATAAGCCCAAATAAAACCATATAAACGGATAGATGGCTAAAATGGCGCGATGGATTTAGTACCGCCTCTGCTGGGGTCAGGTCTTGTATTTTGCGTTTCAATGCAAAATACAAGACCTGACCCCATGCAAGACCTGACCCTGGTGGTTTACGGCTGGGGATTAAATCATGTAAGATGATAATTGTTATCATTTGTATTTTTGGGGTGCCAGGTGCGAGCGGAGTTTCGGTTAAGTGTATTAAGTGCGTTGTTGTTGTCCTTGTCTGCGCAGGCGCAGCAAGCGGTTGAAAAGCAAGACGATGAGTTGGAAGTGATTGAAGTAAAAGGCCGGGCCCAAACCTTATATCGTGCCTCTAACTCCAGCGTGGCTACCCGGACCGATCAGAATATTGCGCTGGTACCACAGAACATTCAGGTATTACCTGAAGCCCTGATTCAGGACCAGGCGGCCCGGCAAATTACCGATTTGTACCGAAGCATGAGCGGTGTCAGTGCCTTCAGTTATTCAGGCGTGACCTTCCGTGGTTTCCGCCAGGACGAAATTCTGTACGATGGCGTGCGTGGCGACCCTTTCAACGGCTTCGCTGTACCGCAACTATTTAATATTCAAGAAGTTCAACTGCTTAAAGGTACCAGCGGTGCTTTGTATGGCAGCAGCGCACCTGGTGGCCTGATTAATTACGTGACGAAAAAGCCAACAGCGGTGCAGAAAAACCGGCTGGAACTGGGGCTTGGTAACTACAACTACTGGCAAGGTTCGCTGGAGTTGAGCGGCCCGCTGAATGATGAGCACCTGTACCGTGTTGGTTATTACCGCGACAGCGAGCAGCCATTCCGGCAAAATACTGAAGTGGAAAATGACATTCTGGACCTGGGTTATCAGTGGTTGCTGACCGACAAAACCAGCCTGTTGGTGCAGTATCAGCAGCTGGAGCAGAATTATCAGGGCGCGCGTTTACGGGGAGTGCCAACAGATGCGGACGGCAATTTCCTGACCAGCCGTGACTGGAACCACAATGAAGCCTCTGACTTTCAGACACTGGAAGCGGACGTCTGGCAGGCACGGCTGGATCATGAATTCAGCAGTGACTGGTCCTTTGACCTGACCTGGCGCCGTTATGACAACACCGAGCTGCAAAACTACCACGAGCCGTACTGCAGCTATGACACCGATAACGATGGCGTGATTGATTACTGTCGCCGTCAATTCCGCGACCAGCAGCGGGACAACACCGCCAACAGCTTTACGCTGAACAATGTGATTTCATTGAACACCGCAGGTTTTACCCATCAGGTGTTGGTTGGCACGGATTATTTCAGTCAGGACTCATTTTTTATTGGCCGCAATATTCAGCCTGAAGAGCAGCGTGGCCAGGTGCCTGGCTTGAGCCTGAAAGACCCGGTGTATGGCCTGGCAGGCCGTGATTTTTATGACATGAGCCTGGCGGTGATTAGCTCCACCGACACCAAAGCCACCCGCAAGGGCATGTACCTGCAGGATATGGTCGACCTGACTGAACACTGGAACCTGCTGGCAGGCCTGCGCTGGGACAGCTTCAGTGACCGCAATCTGGTGGATGGCTCAGAAGTGGCCGGACACGATATGTCATGGCGTATTGGCACCACCTATCAGCTGAACGACAGCACCCGTTTGTACGCGCTGCGTGGCACCGGCTTTAGCCCGCAGTCGGCCAGCTCTCAGGTGGAAGCCGTCGGCGGTCCTTTTGATGCGGAGCAGTCGTCCATTGATGAACTGGGTGTACGCTTCTCTTTGCTGGACGATGCGGTTCGGTTGAATTTGGCTGTGTATGACATGGTGCGCAATAACATTCTGCAGTCCGATCCGCGGGGTGATGTGGCGGGCGACGGCCGTGATGATTTAATTGCACTGGGTGAAGTGCGGGCCAAAGGCTTTGAGGCGGATTTGCTCGGCGACTTGTCGGCCAATTGGGTGCTGAACCTGAACTACGCATACAACGACACCAGGGTGGAGCAAAGCACCAGCGCCATCACCAATGCGGTTGGCACCAAGTTTGCCAATGCGCCGCTGCATCAGCTGGGGCTGTGGACGCGCTACGACTTGCCTGCGCTAAATTCAGCCATTTCTGCCGGCATGGATTATGTGGCTGAGCAACTGAGTATCGACGGCCAGAAAGTGAAACCTTACACAGTGTTTGACTTAAGCTGGCAAACGCACTGGCAGCAGTGGACTGTGCAGGCCAACGTGAAAAACCTGTTTGATAAAACCTATGCAACCTCTGGCTTTATTGCCCGCACCGGACATTTCCCCGGTGAGCCGCGCCGCCTGATGCTGCAACTGGGTTATGAGTTCTGAGTAAGGGCTCTGTTTTACTTGAGGCTGTCCTGTCGGGCAGCCTTTGTTTTTACAGGATAATGGATTGATGAGCCCGAAAAAGTGGTTTGCGGTGCATAGTTTTGCCGGTTTTTATTTTGGCTGGCTGATGCTGTTGGTTTGCCTGAGCGGCACCCTGGCTGTGGTCAGTCACGAAATTGAATACCTGAGCGACGCTAAGTTTCGCGCCAGTGGTGCATCCGGGCCTGTACCCTGGGCTCAGCTGCAGGCTGAGCTTGACCGTCAGTACGCTGGGTATCAGATCCTGGCGCTTGAATTGCCTGATCAGCCCTATCTGGCGGGCGAAATCAGCCTGGTGCGGCAACACGAGTTTTTGTTTGTCTATTTCGACCCAGCCAGTGGCCAGCTGACCGGGGAAGGCGAGTGGGGAAGGTTGTCGCGTTACCTGCGCAACCTGCATATGTACCTGTCGATGGGCGATGTCGGCAAAGTGCTGGTGACCGCGCTGAGTTTTTTGCTGGCGGCGCTGCTGGTGAGCAGTTTTTACGTCTACAAGCAGTGGTGGAAGGGGCTACTGAAGTGGCCGGGCCGCTTGACGCTGCAAAAGCGTACTCATTGGTCCGACTGGCATAAATGGCTCGGCGCCTGCAGCTGGCCTTTTATTCTGATCATCACCTTAACCGGGCTCTGGTATTTCACTGAGTTCTGGTTACTGCGGCTTAAAGTAGAGCATTACCCCTCGGTGCCTAAACTGAGCCAGCCGGCAGACTCTGCGGCGGTACTGCCATTGGCGGAGCTGGTGCAAAAAGCTCAGCAGGCCGCGCCATGGCTGGAGGTCCGTGCTGTTAATTTTCCTGTGCAGGCCAAAGCGGCTGTGATGCTGTCCGGCCAGGACGGTAATCCGCTCTACCGGAACCGGGCCAATCGCGTTTATTTGCACCCCAATAGTGGCGAGATTATCCAAACGCAGCGGCAGGGGGATTTAGGCCTGGTCGGCACCCTGGTGGATATTGCCGACCCGCTGCACTTTGGCAGTTTTGCTGGTTTGGGTGTCAAATTGCTGTATTTGCTGTTTGGCCTGGCGCTGACGTTTCTGGTCGCAAGTGGGCTCTGGCTGCACCGGCTACGCACCAGACGCCAGCAACCAGAGCTGGCCAAGTGGTATGGGCTGCATGGCGCTTTGTGTTTGCTGTTGGTGCTGGTTGCATTGGCAATGACCACCACTAACTTCAGTCAACGTGAAATTGAGCGGCTGCCTTTGTCGCCGGTGCTAGGCTCCGCTGGGGTCAGGTCTTGAATTTTGCATCGCACGCTAACTTTCTTTTCTTTTGGGGGGCAGGTCTTGTATTTTGCACTGAAACGCAAAATACAAGACCTGACCCCTTGCAAGACCTGACCCCTTAGGGGTTTTGTTGGTCGCGGTATTGGCTGGGGGTGACGCCCTCCAGCCGTTTGAAGAAGGTGTTGAATACCGACTTGCTGTTAAAACCGACCGCAAAGTAGATGTCGGTAATGGTCTGCGCCTCTGGCCCTTGCTCGGCCAGTAATAGCTTGGCCTGTGCGATACGGTAGCTGTTGACGTACTCGTAAAAATTTTGCTGGTGGCATTGTTTAATGGTCAGTGACACCTTTTTCGCCGGGTAGCCAGCGGCGGCTGCCAGTTTGTCCAGCGTGATGTCCGGATTGGCATAAAACTTCTGTTCACGCATCAGCTGTTCCAGTCGCAGGGCAATTTGCTGATCAAACACTGCCGCGCTTTCATCTTTGGCTTCAAACAGTGGCTGTTCGCTGACCGGCGCTACGGTCACGAAGGAGGTAAAGCGCAGAAAAATAAGAATATTCAGCGCAACAAAGTTCAGGTAGTAGCTGCTGAGCCCCACCACATTCAGCAAGTCCATGTCAAAATCGTCCGCCAAAAAGCCGTACAGCTTGAGACAGACCAGTACGGTGTCCAGCGCGAAGATCAGCAAAAACGACAGCAGCATAATTTTCAGCCAGGCCACGTCCGAGGTTTTTAAATCGGCCTGTTCATGCCGCAGTTGCTGGCGGTAGTTCCATACCAGCATAAAACACCAAAGCACATAGCCCATGCGGACAAAGCGGCCCAGCGTTTCGACATAGAGGTGCGGCGACGAATAGGCAATATGCTGAGTTTCAATCAGCTGACGCTGCACGGCGTCTGGCTGCAGGTAAAAACTGACCAGCATATGCAGCACATAGAGTGCTAAGGGCAGTAAATGCCAGCTGTGTTTGGGTTTGAGCTGAATATCTTTGTACAGCAGGGCGCGCACGAAGAAATACAACAAAGGCCCGTCCAGGTAATAGGCAAAGCTGAAGATAAAAAACAGGTCTGGCGAGATATCCAGCAGCCAGATGCGGAATAGTTTGCCCCAAAACATCAGTTCGTGCAGCGGGATCAGAAAGTGGCATAACAAAAAAGCGACCAGCAGTGCGTTGCTCAGTGAGGGCGTGCGGGCTGAGGCTGCCAGCAGCGTGGCGAGCAGCAAACATTCGAAGGCAGTGACCACCATGAGCAAGTCATGGAAGTTAAACAGAATGGTATCCATATCCCAAAACAACCTGTTGTCTGACCGGGCTGAAGGCCGGTTTTTAGCAAAACATCGCATTCTGATGATGCAATTACCAGCCACTATGCCTTTGGCACCGACCCAGAGCAAGCGCTTTGTCGGTCAGGCTCTTTTGGCTTTCATTAACCCACTGCATAGCCTGGCTGCTTGTGGTCGAAACCGAAACGCAAAGCCGCTGATGCTTGGAGCTGAACCGGCTATGCATAAAAATAATGCATCTATGTTAAAGCCAAAGGTGTTGGATTTTATTGTTTTGAATCAATTGTTTGTGTAGGTTCGACTTTATTCGAACCTGCGGATAATACAAAAATATTCAGGTATGACCTAGTTCAAACGACAAAATTCAGGGGCAGCGCTAGTGTCAGCTGAACGCCAGAGTATGCACAGAACATGCAGGCGCTCATCAACGGGAGAAGGAAGATAACAAGATGAATAAAAGCAAATTGGGTGTGGCAATTTCACAGGTTTTAGGGGTAGCTGTCGGGGTAGGTCTGTTGCCGTCAGCGGCGATGGCGCAGCAAGCAGCGCCGAAGGCCGAAGAGCAGGTGGAAGTGATTTCTGTGCAGGGCATTCGCCGCAGTATGGAAACCACCATCGACATTAAAAAGAATGAAATTGGTGTGGTCGAAGCCGTGTCTGCCGAAGACATTGGCAAGTTACCGGACCAAAGTATTGCTGAGTCATTAACCCGCCTGCCAGGTCTGGCTGGGCAACGGGTGAATGGCCGGGTGCAGGTGATCTCGATCCGGGGTCTGGCACCGGATTTCTCCACCACCACCTTAAACGGCCGCCAGCAGGCCAGCGCCGGTGACAACAGGGCGGTGGAATACGACCAGTACCCGTCCGAGCTGATTAACGGCGCCGTGGTGTACAAAACCTCTGACGTGGCCATTGCTGGCATGGGCTTATCCGGCACCGTCGATTTACGCACCATCCGCCCTTTGGCCTATGGCGAACAAGCCGTGGTGTTTAACCTGCGTGGCGAGAAAAGCTCGTTTGACCAGATGCACCCGGAAGTGTCGGCCGATGGCTGGCGTGGCAGCGCGTCTTATATTGACCAGTTTGCCGACGATACTGTTGGCCTGGCCATTGGCTTTGCCCATATGGATACACCCACTCAGGTAAAACATTACAAAGCCTGGGAGTGGAATACGGTGGACCAGGCGCTGGCCGGCACCGAAAACGACGAGGCGCTGGGGTTAGTGGGGCAGGAAGTGACCGCCGTGGCGCGCAGTCAGGTGCGGGATGGCCTGATGGCGGTGCTGGAGTACAAGCCAAACGATCAGGTGCACAGCATTATCGACGCCTACTATTCCAAGTTTGAGCAAGACGAAGTGATGCGTGGCGCTATGTGGTTTACCAACCAATGGACAGGCGATGGCATGGAGTTTTTAAACCCGACCTTTGCTAATTTTGGTGGTACTGAGGTGGTGCAAAGTGGCACCGCGACTAATCTGCGCCCGGTACTGCGCAACGACAACAATCGCAGAGACGACGAATTAAAAGCGCTGGGTTGGAATACTCAGTTCAAGCTGGACCGCTGGACACTGGAAGCGGACTTGTCGTATTCGGGCTCGGAGCGTGATGAGATGGTGCTGGAAACCTATGCAGGCCTGGCACCAAGTGGCAGCTTTGATTCTATTCAATTTAATCTGCAGCCTTATGGCTTCCCAACCTATACACCGGCCACCGACTACACAGATGTCAGCAAGGTGCAGCTGAGCGATCCTGCGCCTTGGGGCGGCTGGGGCCACGACGGCTCTATCCGTTACCCTCATGTGAAAGAAAGCGTCAAAGCCGTGGAGCTGAGCGGCCGCTACGATTTAACCGACGGCATGCTGGGCAAACACTTCAGCTCATTTGATATCGGCGCGAATTACACCGAACGCAGCAAAAACAAGCTGGTGGATGACAACGATTTATTCCTGAAAAATGACCGCACGCCAGTCAGCATTGACCCGTCGTTACTGGTCAGCCCTACCTCGCTGGCCTTTGCCGGTATTCCAGGGGTAATTTCTTACGACATTCTGAAAACGGTCGACCGCTATTACGACATTGAACCTATTCTGGACACTAACAGATGGAACAAAGCCTGGTCTGTCGACGAAGAAGTGCTGACCAGTTTTGTCCGGTTGAACCTGGATACCGAGCTGTTTGGCCGGCCATTAAAAGGCAATATCGGCACCCAGTTTGTGCAGACGGACCAACTGTCGAGTGGCTTCCTGGCCAGCGATTACAACCCGGACGATCCGGCGACCCTGACGCAGGTCGAAAGTGGGGCTTCCTATAACGATGTGCTGCCGGCACTGAACCTGGGGCTGGAAGTGCTGGATGATCAGTTTATTCGTTTGGGCCTGGGCAAAACCATGGCCCGGCCGCGGATGGACGAAATGCGCGCCAATATTACCGCCGGGGTGTCGGTGGACAGCCGCCGCTGGAGTGGCAGCAGTGGTAACCCGCAGCTGGAACCATGGCGCGCCAAAGCTGTGGATTTAACGTACGAGGTGTATCTGGAAGGCACCAGCTATGTTGCGCTGGGCGCTTTTTACAAGAAACTCGACAGTTATATTTACACCCAGAACTTTGATTTCGACTTTAGCAACGCGCCGAACAATTCCAACATTGAGCCGGTTAGCCCTATTGGCAATATGAGCCGGCCAGCCAATGGTCAGGGCGGCAATATCCGCGGCCTGGAGCTGAGTATGTCGCTGGATTTAGGCCAGTTTTACCAGCCGCTGGATGGCTTTGGTTTTATTGGCAGCCAGTCCTGGGCGGATTCGGACATTCGTCCTGACGGCCCGTCCAGTGGCAATAAGCTGCCTGGTCTGTCCGACCGGGTACGTGATTTAACCTTCTACTACGAAAAAGACGGCTTCTCTGCCCGGTTGAACTCGCGCTACCGCTCGGAGTTCCGTGGCGAAGTGGTGCAGCTGTTTGCCACCCGGGGTTACACCGAGGTCCTGGCGGATAAACAAGTGGATGCTCAGCTGAGCTACAGCTTTCAGGAAGGCGATTTGTATGGCCTGACGGTGCTGTTCCAGGTGAACAACCTGACCAATTCGCCATACACCACACGGCTGAGTACGCTGCAGGAAAATGGCGGCCACTTCCCTGAGGTGTACGAAGAGTACGGTCGTCAGTTCTTGTTTGGTGTCAGCTACAAACTGTAAGAGAGACCACAGCATGTCTGAACCGATCAAGCACATTGTGATTGTCGGCGGCGGCTCATCCGGCTGGATGAGCGCGGCCTTGCTGTCGAAGTTACTGCAGGGCCGGGTTGCGATTACACTGGTGGAGTCAGAACAGATTGGGACCGTCGGGGTGGGGGAAGCGACCATCCCGGCGATCAAACTGTTTAATCATCTGGCGGGTATTGCCGAAGCTGACTTTATCAAAGCGACCGGCGCCACCTTTAAGCTGGGCATTGAGTTTGTTAACTGGAAAACAGTGGGTCACAGCTATTTTCATGCCTTTGGTGCTTTGGGCCGGCAGTGGGAATGGCTGAGCTTTTACCAGTACTGGTTGAAGCTACAGCAGTTGGGGCAAGCCCTGCCGTTTGAGCACTACTGCATTGCAAGCTGTATGGCGCAGCAGCATAAATTTATGCCTGCTGATGCGAACCGGCCGCAATCCCCGGTCAGTGAAATTGCCTATGCCTACCATTTCGACGCAGGGCTTTATGCCCGTTACCTGCGCGAGTTGTCAGAGCAACGTGGCGTGGTGCGGCTACAAGGTCTGGTTTCGCATGTGGCCCGTGATGAAGTGACAGGCCATATCCGTCAGTTGCTGCTGGACGATGGCCGCCAGCTGCATGGTGATTTATTTATCGACTGCTCCGGCAGCCGCGCTTTGCTGCTGGGCCAGGCCCTGGGAGTGGGCTACGACGACTGGAGTCACTGGTTACCGAATGACAGTGCCTGGGCTGTGCCCACGGAAGCCTTGACCGATGTGCCGCCTTACACCCGCTCGACCGCGCATAGCGCCGGCTGGCAGTGGCGTATACCGCTGCAGCACCGCACCGGCAATGGCCTGGTGTTCAGTTCTGAGTTTTGCTCGGATGATGAGGCTCGAAGCCAGTTACTGGCGGGCTTAACTACGCCGCCACTGGATGACCCACGACTGCTGCGTTTTACCACAGGCAAACGCAAACAAATGTGGTGGGGCAATTGTGTGGCAATAGGTTTGTCGAGCGGTTTTCTGGAGCCGCTGGAATCCACCAGTCTGCATTTGGTGCAAACCGCCATTACCCGGCTGGTGAACCTGTTTCCGGACAAAAGCTTTGCCCAGGCCAATATCGACCATTACAACCTGCTGGCGGCCACCGAAATGGAGCAAATCCGTGACTTTATTGTGGCGCATTACAAAGTGACGGAGCGCGATGACAGTGAGTTTTGGCGCTACTGCCGCCGCATGCAGGTGCCGGAGCCGCTGGCGCAAAAGCTGGCGATCTTCCTTGCTTATGGCCGGGTGCACCGGGTTGCCGACGAACTGTTTCGCGAAGACAGTTGGGTGCAGGTGCTGCTGGGCCAGGGTTTATCGCCCAACCAGTATGACCCGCTGGTGGATTTAAAACCTGAAGCTCAACTGCGGGATTTTGCCGCGTCGACCGCAGCGGTGATCCAAAGCTGTGTGGCGCAAATGCCCACACACCAAGATTTTATTGCCCGATTGATGGCATCAACCTAGAGGTTTGTTTATGACCCTGTTTTCCCGTTTCCTCAGCCTGTTGGCTCTGGGCTGCGCTATGTTATTGCCCGCGCAGGCTGCTCCTGCTACTTCGTACCTGACCAGCGCCGATCAGCAGTATCTGCTCAGTCCGGCCTGGCCATGGCAGCAGCCAACCAAGGCGGGCCAGCCGGAGCTTAGCCTGAACACCAACGAGCGTTTTCAGTCGATGGAAGGCTTTGGCTATACCCTGACTGGTGGCAGTGCCATGCATCTGATGCAACTGAGTGCCGAACGCCGCGCGGCATTATTGCAGGAGCTATTTGGGTCAGATGGGCTGGCCGTCAGCTATTTACGTCTGAGCCTTGGCGCCTCGGATTTGGACCCGCAGCCGTTTAGCTACAACGATTTACCTGCTGGTCAGACGGACCCTGAACTGAAGCAGTTTTCCATTCGCGCCGATGAGCAGTACCTGCTGCCAGTGTTAAAACAAATTCTGACGATTAACCCGACGATTAAATTGCTGGCCAGTCCCTGGTCGCCGCCGGCCTGGATGAAGAGCAATCAGGCCACTGTGGGCGGCGAGTTGCTGGAACAGTATTTTCCAGCCTACGCCAACTATTTCGTCAAGTATCTGCAGGCGATGGCGGCGCATGGGGTGCGCATTGACGCAGTGACGGTGCAGAACGAGCCGCTGCATGATGGCAACAACCCAAGTTTACTGATGCACGCCTGGGATCAGGCCAAGTTTGTTGGTCGCCACCTGGGGCCTGCGTTTAAAGCCGCCAAACTGGACACCAAAATTATTATTTACGACCACAACACCGACCATGTGGAGTACGCCATTACGGTGCTGAACGACCCAGTCGCCAAGCCTTACATTGACGGTTCGGCCTTTCATCTGTACGGCGGGGAGATTGGCAATCTGGCCGAGCTGAAAGCGGCGCATCCGGATAAGCATATTTATTTTACCGAGCAGTGGGTGGGCGGAAAGTCGGAGTTTGCCGACAATCTGCTGTGGCATACCGAGCATTTGATTATTGGCGCTCCGGCCAATTGGGCCCGCAACGTGCTGGAATGGAACCTGGCGGCCGACAGCGAATTTAAGCCTTACACGCCGGGTGGCTGCAGTTTGTGTAAAGGCGCGCTGACCATTGACGGCGATAGAGTCAGCCGTAATGTGGCGTATTACATTATCGGCCAGGCCAGCAAAGTGGTGCCGCCGGGTTCAGTGCGGATAGGCTCCAGCCTGATCTTGACCGATATGCATCAGATTGCTTACCAGCGCCCGGATGGCCAGATTGCGCTGCTGCTGTTAAACCGGGCTCAGAAAGCTCAGTCCGTTAACCTGCGCCTGGATCAGCAGCTACTGCCTTACGCCGTCTCGGTGCCTGCGCAGTCGGTGCTGAGCCTGATCCTGCCCGCCACTAACTAACTTTTATGGTGCTCCTCTTGGAGTCACTCTTGGGGTCAGGTCTTGAATTTTGCGTTTCAATGCAAAATTCAAGACCTGACCCCAGCTGCACCAGACCTGACCCCAGCTGCAACGCAGCAAAATATGCAAAATTCAAGACCTGACCCCGTGCGGCGTGGCACAATGGCGGCTGTTTTCTGAAGAGTAGCCCCAATGCGATTTGATTTACACAGCCATACCACCTGTTCTGACGGTGTGCTGACCCCGGCACAACTGGTGGCCCGCGCCGCTGAAAAAGGCGTGGATGTGCTGGCTATTACCGACCACGACACTGTGGCCGGTCTTGCCGACGCCCAACGTGCTATTACCGCCCAGCAACTGGCATTGCAGCTGGTGAATGGGGTGGAAATTTCCACCGCCTGGCTGGAATTTGAAATTCATATTGTCGGCTTGAATATCAACCCTGAGTGTCCGGTTTTTCTGGAGCGACTGGCGTCGCAGCAGCAGCGCCGGTATGAACGGGCTGAAGAGATGGCGCGCCGGCTGGAAAAAAACAAAATTCCTGATGTGCTGAGTAACGTGCTGCGTATTGCCGATGGTGCTGCGCTGACCCGCACGCATTTTGCCCGTTATCTGGTGGAAATTGGCAAAGCCCCCAATCTGAATGGCGTGTTTAAAAAGTATTTAGGCCGTGGCAAAACCGGTTATGTGCCTAATAACTGGGTGGCGCTGGCCGACGCTGTGCAGTGGATTTTAGACGCAGGCGGCGTGCCGGTGCTGGCACACCCGCTGAAATACAACCTGAATGGCCGTTATCTGACCCGCTTGACTGAGGCCTTTGCCGCGGCCGGTGGCCGGGCCATTGAAGTGGCGTCGGCGCAAATCACGCCGGTGCAAAAACGTCAGGTCTGGGATCTGGCGAAAAAGTTTGGCCTGACTGCGTCGGCCGGTTCTGATTTCCACCAGCCCACGCCCTGGAATGAGCTGGGGAAGCACCTGTATTTTACCGACGACATTGTCCCGGTGTGGCAGCAGTGGCCGGTATTCCGGGCCACGCAGGCTTGAGTTTAGCGGCAAGCCTTGCTATTTCTATATAAAGTTTGAGTAAAAAGAAGCACTTATGAGCCAGTTTTTCTATGTCCATCCGGAGACCCCCCAGCAGCGCCTGTTAAAACAAGCGGTGCAAATTATTCAGCAAGGCGGCGTCATTGTGTACCCGACAGATTCGGGTTATGCGCTTGGCTGCCATATGGGCGATAAGGACGCGCTGGATCGCATCCTGCAAATTCGTCAGATGAACACCGAACACCACTTTACCCTGATGTGCCGCGATTTATCGGAGCTGTCGGTGTATGCCAAGGTGGAAAACACCGCATTCCGGCTGATTAAAAACCATACTCCAGGTCCATTCACCTTTATTTTGAAAGGCACCAAAGAAGTACCGCGCCGGCTGCTGAACGAAAAGAAAAAGACCGTGGGCCTGCGTATTCCGCAAAACAAAATTGCGCTGGCGCTGCTGGAAGAGCTGGGCGAGCCGCTGATGTCGAGCTCCCTGGTGTTGCCTGGCCAGGATTTCGCCGAGTCCGATCCGGACGATATGCGTCATCAGCTGGAACGTCAGGTGGATTTGATTATCCACGGCGGCGTGATTGCCGAAGCGCCAACCACAGTGATTGATTTGTCCGAAGACTACCCGGTGCTAGTCCGTCAGGGCCAGGGCGACGCTTCGGCTTTTGTCTGAGCCTGAACTGCACTGATGAGCGAGCTGCAGGCCGAATTTGAATCCTTAACGGTACAGCATCAGCTGCCGCTGGCTTTTGTCCGCGGCGAGGCGGTACTGGAAAAACCCGAGGATTTGTATATTCCGCCGCAGGCGCTGGAAGTGCTGCTCGACAGCTTCGAAGGCCCGCTGGATTTTCTGCTCTATATCATCCGCAAGCATAAATTCGACATTGTCGACTTGCCAGTCAACGAAATTACGCTGCAGTACATGGAATACATCAACCTGATGCAGGAGATGAATTTTGAGCTCGCGGCCGAATATTTACTGATGGCGGCGATGCTGGCCGAAATTAAATCCCGCTTGCTGTTACCGCAACATAGCCACGGCAACGATGACGAAGCGGACCCCAGAGCCGATTTAATCCGCCGCCTGCAGGAATACGAAATTATCCGCCAGGCCGCGTCCGATATGGATGTCTTGCCACGGCTGGAGCGCGACCATTTTACCGGACAGGCGGAACTTGCCGACAACTTCAGCCCCTTTGTGATACTGCCCGAAGTGTCGATGCAGGAGCTGCTGTCGGCGCTGACCGACATTGCCAAACGCGCCAAAGACTTTCAGCACCATCAGATTAAAAAAGAAGCGCTGTCGACCCGCGAGCGGATGAGCCGTATTCTGGAGCTATTACGTAACCAGAGCGGTTACCTCAATTTTGAAGACTGCTTTGAGCTGGCTGAAGGGCGCGCTGGTGTGGTGGTGACCTTTCTGGCGGTGCTGGAGCTGGTGAAAGAAAAACTGGTGCAGGTGATCCAGGTGGAAGTTTATGGTCAGATCCACGTCAAATTGGCATAATAGCCGCCGTTTTAGCACAGGCAGGGACCTCAATGGCCAGACGCATTAATGAACAGCAGCTGCTGCAGTTACTGGAAGCCGCTATTTTTGCGTCGGAAAAACCATTGTCTATTGCTGAATTGCAGGACTCAGTACTGCAGGCCTTTGAGCTGAGTAAAAAGCGTATTCAGACCGCCCTAAGCAGTTTGCAGCAGGATTACGCCGGTCGCGGTATTCAACTGACGGAAACAGCCAGTGGTTACCGCTTTCAGACCCGTGCTGATCTCAGCGACTACCTGGCGCTGTTATGGCCCGAGCGCAGCCCGCGTTATTCGAGGGCTGTGCTGGAAACACTGGCGCTGATTGCCTACCGTCAGCCAATTACCCGCGGCGAAATCGAAGAAGTGCGTGGTGTGACGGTGTCGACACAGATTATGCGAACCCTGCTGGACCGCAATTGGGTCAAAGTGGTGGGGCACAAAGAAGTTCCGGGTCGGCCTGGCTTGTACGCCACCACAGCGCAATTTTTAGACTATTTTGGTTTAAAGGATTTAAGCCAGTTACCGGCCTTGACGGAGTTTTCCGACAAGCCCGATTTTTTTAACCCAGTCGTGATGACTGAAGAGAACACAATCAATGAGTGAAAAACTACAGAAAGTGCTGGCGCGTTCCGGTGTCGGATCCCGCCGTGAGATGGAAGAGTACATCAGTGCTGGACGTGTCACAGTAGATGGCAAAGTGGCCCATCTCGGCGACCGGGTCACGGCAACCCAACAGGTGCGGGTGGACGGTCATCCGGTGAAAATTGCCGCTGAAACCGAGCAAATCTGCCGTGTGATTGCCTACCACAAACCGGAAGGCGAAATTTGTTCCCGTACCGATCCGGAAGGGCGACCAACGGTGTTTGAGCGGTTGCCAAAAATTCAGGGCGCCCGCTGGATTGCCATTGGTCGTCTGGATATCAACACCAGTGGTTTATTGCTGTTCACTACTGACGGTGAGCTGGCCAACCGCTTAATGCATCCGAAATTTGAAGTAGAACGTGAGTACGCGGTGCGGATTTTCGGTGACGTCACAGACGCGATGATCCAAAAACTGCGGATGGGCGTCGAGCTGGAAGACGGCAAAGCCAACTTCAAAAAAATCAAAGCCATGGGCGGTGAAGGTATTAACCGTTGGTACCATGTGGTGCTGACTGAAGGCCGCAACCGTGAAGTACGCCGCATGTGGGAATCGCAAGGCGTGGTGGTGAGCCGCCTGATGCGGGTACGCTACGGCGACCTGGTACTGCCGAAGCATTTACCGGCCGGTGGTTACAGCGAGTACCCGCTGTCTGAAGTGAACTACCTGCGTAAGCTGGTGAACCTGACGGCGGAAACCGAAAGTCTGGCTAAACCGGAAGACCGCGACGAGCGTCGTCGCCGGATGGCGTCTATTAAACGCGCGGTGCGTAAGCACCAAATCGCGGTGAAAAGCGGTGAAAAACCAGCGAAAGAAGAAAAAGCGCCAAAAGCCAAACCGGCTGAGCAGCGCAGCCCCAAGCCGAAAGCTAAAGGACCGGCGCCGAAAAAACGCACCCGGATCTAACGGAACGCAACATAGAAAAAGCCAGAGCAATGCTCTGGCTTTTTCTATGGTTTAACAGGCTACAACAGCTACATCAGCGGCATTTTCTTCGGCTCTTCATGCAGCCATTCACGCCAAATGGCCACCAACAGCGCCATCAATACAGGGCCAACAAACAAGCCAACCATGCCCATGGTTTTCACGCCGCCAACCAGACCAAAGAAGGTGGGTAAAAATGGCAGTTTGACCGGGCCACCGACCAGGGTTGGCCGGATGGTTTTATCGACAATAAACAGCTCAATACTGCCCCAAAGAAACAAACCAACTCCCGCGGTCAGGTCGCCGCTGCCGACCAGATAGAGTGAGATCAGCGTAAAGGACAGCGGGGCGCCTCCAGGGATCAGCGCCATAAAGCCAGTCAGTACCCCAAAAGCTACCGGTGAGGGCACGCCGGCAATCCAGTACGCCACCCCCAGCACCACGCCTTCGCCTATCGCTATCAGTGTCATGCCGATCACAGTTGAGCTGACGGTGGCAGGCACCACACGGGAAAAGCGGTTCCAGCGCTCCGGCAAAATGCGTTCACCAACAGTGTCCAGTTGCACCGCCAGTTTTTCGCCGTCTTTGTACAGGAAAAACAGCGTGATCAGCATAAAGAGCAAGGTCAGCAATAACCCCGCCGAATTTAAACCAAAGCTCAGCACCAGTTTGGATAAGCCCCCCAGTTGTTCGCCGCTGAATAAGCTGACCAGCTGGCCTAATTGATGGGGTTCGGACAGGTAGTGGGTCCACTCGTCGGCCAGAGAGGCGCCCACCATCGGCAAGTCACGCACCCATTGCGGCACCGGTGCGCCATGCTGGTTGGCATCGACCAGCCATTGCACCCAGCCGCGAATTTCATCGGCCGCGTAAGAAAATACCAGGGAGAGCGGCACCACCAGCCCCAGCAGAATGGCGCTGATGGCCAGGCTGGCGGCCAGCGCGGTGTTGTGGTGGCAGAAAGCAAGTAAACGCCGGTACAGCGGCCAGCTGGCAAAACAAATGATCAACGCCGCCAGCACAGGCACCAGAAAACCAATAAAAAAGAACACCCCGGCGGCAAGAATAAGCACCAGCAGCACTTGGCTAATGGCGGTATTACTGATGATCTGCGGCATAAGTCTCCTTGTCTGCCTGACAACTCGCCGCTTTGTGCCGGCGTTTGCCTTGATGAATTCTGCTGGTCAAAAGTTGTTTTAGTCTTAATGCGGTCGAGTGACACACAAACTTAAGTTTAAAGGCTTGAATTGCAATACAAAACCATAATCTACCAGATTTGGCGTTAGTTCTGGCTCTATTCAAGGGCAGGAGTTCAACAGAAAAAAAATGAAAATAAATTCAGTTTGAGTTCATGGGCTTAGTATCTAAAGTCACTGGTCGGATGTCATAAAGCGTCGCCAGACGGTCTAATTTTTTGTCTTTGTTTGCCGGAGGTGACTGATGAATGTACTTGAGCTGAAGTTGGGCATGGTCTGCCAGACCAAAAAAGGGGTTGGTGTGGTCAGTTGGATTGATGCACAAGACAGAGCTGTGTATTTGTCTGATCTGGATGATAAGGAACGTCATATGGCGGTGTCTTTTGATGAATTGCTGGATGAACCTCAGCTGCATCAAAAAGGAGACATTTACTACTAGACTTTACCCTCTCTAAATTTCATGAACTTTATGCCGCATGATGCGGCTTTTTTTTTGCCCGCTCTGGTAGACTCGCAGCTCTGAGCCGAAAAAGAATGTGAGATCTTTATGCAATTGTATGCCTGTGTGGGTCTGGAATTATCTGACGATGACGCAGATGTAGAAGAAGTTGCGCGCGATTGTGGCCATACCTTAAGCCATGCTCAGTTAAATGACTGGCATTTGCAGCGTGCACTCGAATGGCACGGTGAACCTTGTCTGGAGTTTTTACTTGAGGTGGATGATGGGGCGGACAACTTCCATTTGTTGACTCAGTTAACCTTGAGTATTTCCCATCCGGCGGTATCGGCAGCCAGAGTGTTGCAGGTACAGGCCGAACCCTTTTAGCTTTTTAAATCAATACGCTGGTGAATATTGTGCCATTCATCCGGAAATTTCCCCTGTAACACATAAGAAAACGCAATCAGCTCGGCGATAATAATAAAGAGTTCCTTCGGGATCGAATCGCCAAGCTCAATGCGCTGCAATACTTTGACCAGCTCTTCGTCTTCGTGCACCAACACGCCATGTTCTTTGGCGGTTTGCAGTATTTCAGCCGCCAGCTCGCCATGGCCTTTGGCGACAATTTTCGGCGCCTGTTCGCCGTCATAAGCCAGCGCAACGGCCGATTGCTGTTCATTGATTGGTTGTGTCATCTCAGACCCGTATCGCTAATAAACTGGTGGTTTTTGGCAGCAGGCTGTCCGGAATTTTACCGAGTTGACAGCGGGTTTCGCCAAGTTGCAGGCCTTGTGCTTTCAGCCGGTCGCGCAGCAAAGGCAAAAACTTTTCGGCCAGCAACAAAGCGGTATTGTTGTCGGTGTAGAGCTGCAGGTTCAGGTTGGGGCCTGCCAACTGGCTGATCACCAATAAATTGCCGAGAATTTTTAAATCAAACTTCATGGTCAATTGCCAGCCGGAGCCTCCGGCCTGGCGCTGCTCCGGATCTGGCTCCCGCTCGGTAATGGCGATCTGGCACAAATCACTTTGTTGCTGGCCATTGAGTGGCAATGCGAAATACAGTTGCTGCAACGGTTCTTTATTTTGTTGCTCCACTGTCGCCAGCTGCGCTTGTTGCATCGATGCGCTATGTGAAGCCAGCTTTTTTAATAAATCCAGGCTTTGCTGTGTGTCCAGTTGCTGCACCAGTTCTTTCAGTTTGCCTTCTTTGACCGGGGTCTTATCTTGTGCCGATGAACTGACCCGTCCCAGCAATAGCTGCAGCGCCAGCGCCAGGCCTGATGCGGCTGTGGTTGGCGCGGCAGTGCCTGGCAGTGCCATCGCCGGACTGAACTGTAACAAGGCCTGCAATTGTTCGGGCAGTTCTTTGGCCAATTGCGGCCTGAGTGGGTCGGGTTGCAGCTGGCGTACCTGGTTTAACAGCTCACGCACTGCAGGTGGCAAGTCCGGGCTGTCAGCCAGTTCCTGCCATTGCTCAGGCACTAGCGGCAGCAGCTGACGCCATGCCTGATTCACAGTGGTGGTTTCCAGCTTTACAGGCATAGCCTCTGCCTGACCGGCGCCGGGCAGCGGCTGCGCCGCTTGCAACACCGAAGCAGGCTGCGGCTTGGTGCTTTCCACCAGCGGCGTTTTGCTGCTGTTGCTGACCTCTGTCAGTGGCGACTGAAGTTTGGCGGCGATGGCACCCTGCTCTGTGGTAATTGCGGTGGTGGCAGGGGTAGAGAGTGCAGTGCGCGACGCGGACGTCAGCTGCACTGCCGTGGGTTCAGCGGCGGCTTGCAGCTGCACCGATTTGCCCGGCATCTCAACAGTCACAGCCTGTTGCAGCGCAGGCGCTTTTAATTGCAGCTGACCGGTCTGGCTGAGCTGCAGCTGATAAGCTGGTGCCGCCAGTTGTTGCCGTACCGCCGCAGGCAGTGCCAGTTGCTGCAACTGCAACAACGGCAGGGCCGATTGGCCCAATTGCTGATTGAGTTTGTGGCTGAGCGCTGGTAACAGCTGCGCCTGCACGGTCGGGGACGGATTGAGCAGCAGGGCTTTGCTGGACAGTTGCGTCAGGGTGGTCCGGACAGCGTCGGTCTGACTGGCCAGCCATTTCGCCTCCGGCTGTAACTGCAGCTTGAGTTCACCATGGCTGAACTCCAACCGGGCATTCAGCCATTGTGAGGCTGGTTGTTGCTGAAACACCGCCTGCAAGGGCTGCAGGGCAGCCGGCAGAGGCAAGCGCACAGGTGTTTGCTGGGACGGTAACTTCAATAGCAACTCCAGCCCCTGCGGCCGCAATTGGATCTGCAGGCTGACGGTGGTTTGCGGGAGCTGCTGACTCAGGCTGGTCAACAGTTGTTGCCACTGCGCCTGATTCAGCTGAATGCTTTGCGGGCTGGCAAACTGCTGGCTGAGCTGCAGTTGCAGCTGACCGGCCGGTGCCGGACTGAATTGTACCGTTAATTGGCCTTGCAGTTGCGGCAGGTTCAGCGCGCTTGAGCTGAGCTTTAACGGGCCGCCTGGTGTTTGGACTGTCAGATTGCCTTCGGATTTGCCGACACTGAGCAGCGCCTGATAACTTTGTTCCTGCACCAGTGTCACCAGCGCTTGTGCTGATTTGGCCTGGGGCTGAAAAAGGCTATCTAGGTTGATCTGGTTCATAGTTTTGTCCTGTGTCGGCGCGGTTAAAGCGCGCAGCGCATTCGTATTCTATTACCAATATGCTAAGATGCCGCCACTTTTTTCCGGAGCCTGCGTTTTGTCGATTCTGTTAAGCGCCGAACAACTGAGCTGTGTCCGTCAGGACAGAGTGTTATTTGACCAGCTGAGCTTTGACCTGCCTGCAGGGCAGGTGTTGCATATTCAGGGCAAAAACGGCGCTGGCAAAAGTTCCTTGTTACGTATTTTGGCGGGGCTGGCTGACGCTGAAACCGGTCAGGTCCGGTTTCGCGGCTTGCCGATCACCAGCTCTGCGGCCGGGTTTTCCCAGCATCTGCTTTTTATCGGCCATCAGGCCGGGATCCACAGTCAATTAAACGCACTGCAAAACCTGGAGTTTTGGGCGGCCTTATTAGGTTGCAGCCAGTACGAGCCTTATCAGCTGCTGGGCCAGCTGGGGTTGGCCGGTCTGGAAGATATTCCCTGTTATATGCTGAGTGCTGGCCAGCAGCGCCGGGTGTCGCTGGCGCGCCTGTGGCTGACCGAGCGGCCGCTGTGGATTTTGGATGAACCCTTTACCTCGCTGGATAAACAACTGATTAGCCGATTGGAGCAACAACTTCAGCTGCATTGCAGCCGGGGCGGCGCTGTGGTGCTGACCAGCCATCAAGCCCTGTCTGCTGATTATCAGGCACTGGCCCAACTGGAGTTGCAGTACAGATGGTAAGCCAGGTGTTATTCCGCCGCGAGCTGGCATTGCTGGCCCGGCAAAAAGCCGACTGGCTGAACCCACTGGTGTTTTTCCTGCTGGTGCTTAGTTTATTCCCGCTTGGTATTGGGCCTGAGCCCAATATGCTGCGCCAAATCGCGCCCGGGGTAGTCTGGATTGCCGCACTGCTGTCGGTGTTATTGTCGGCTGAACGTTTATTTAAAGAAGACCATCGTTTTGGCGTGATTGAGCAGCTTGTCGCGATTCAGACTGGCCTTAGCCGCTATGTGCTGGCTAAAATTGCCTGCCACTGGTTGTCCACCGGCGTGCCACTGTTGCTGGTGTCACCGCTGATTGCTTTATTGCTAGGGTTGGATAGGGCCAGCTATCAGGCCTTGCTGCTGACTTTAGTGCTGGGCACGCCGGTGCTGAGTTTACTCAGTGTGCTGGGTGCGGCGCTGACCACGGCGGCAGATAAAGGTGGTTTGCTGCAGGCACTGATTATTTTACCTTTGTATATTCCGCTGCTGATCTTCGCCAGCAGTGCGATGGATGCGGCCGCGACTGGCCTGGATTACAGTGGTCAGTTGGCTGTGTTGTTGGCGTTTTTATTGTTGAGTCTGGCGCTGGTGCCTCTGGCTGTGCGACAGGCGTTGAAAATGAATGTGGGGTGATATGTTCCGCTGGCTGGATCCTTATGCAAAACCTGAAACCTTGTATCACTTCTGTGGCCGTTTGTTGCCCTGGTTGCTGATAAGCGCTGTGCTGACCTTGCTGCTTGGCGGCGTTTGGGGCCTGGCCTTTACCCCAGCGGATTATCAGCAAGGGGATTCCTACCGCATTATTCATATTCATGTGCCAGCGGCCATCTGGTCTATGGGTGCTTACAGCAGCATGGCAGTCGCGGCTTTTGTTGGCCTGGTCTGGCAAATTCGGGTGGCGCAGTGGTCTGTGTTGGCGATTGCACCAGTTGGCGCAGTCTTTACTGCTATTGCGCTGGTCACAGGGGCCGCCTGGGGCAAGCCGATGTGGGGCACCTGGTGGGTGTGGGATGCGCGGCTGACCTCTGAGCTGGTGCTGTTGTTTTTGTATTTAGGCGTGCTGGCGCTGGCCGGCGCTTTTTCGGATCAGCAACGCGGTATTAAAGTGGCGTCTTTGCTGGCCATCGTCGGTGTGGTGAATTTGCCGATCATTCACTATTCAGTGGAGTGGTGGAACACCCTGCATCAGGGGGCCACCATTACCAAGTTTGCCAAACCGTCGATTGATGCCTCGATGTTATGGCCACTGCTAATCAGTTTACTGGGGTTTGCTTTGTTATTGGCGGCATTAACCTGCCTGCGGTTACGCAGCCAGATTTTGAAATTTGAACAACACAGACCCTGGGTCCGACAGCTGGTGGAGAACAACTGATGGCTTTTACATCCTGGGCTGACTTCTGGGCTATGGGCGGTTACGCCTTTTATGTCTGGCTGTCATTTGGTGTGACCTATTTGTTACTGCTGGGCCTTGGCTGGTTCAGCCTGCGTGAACATCGTCAATTAAAACAACTAATCCGCGCCAAAGCAGCGCGGGAGCAACGGGTGCGGCAACATCAGGAGACTCTCAACGAATGAATCCACGTCGTAAACAACGCTTAGTGGCCATCACCGCCGTCATTGTGCTGGTGGGTGGGGCCGTAGGTGCCATGCTCTATGCGCTGCAACAAAACATTGATTTGTTTTATACCCCAAGCCAGTTGGTGGACGGGATAGGCAAAGACAAAACCAAACCTGAAATTGGCCAGCGCCTGCGTATCGGCGGTATGGTGGTGAAAGGTTCAGTCCGGCGCGATCCAAACTCGTTAAAAGTCAGTTTCGATTTAGTCGATACAGGCCCGCTGGTGACGGTGGAATACGAAGGCATGCTGCCGGATTTATTTCGTGAAGGGCAGGGCATTGTGGCTACAGGCATATTGCTGGACGCGCGTACCATCAAAGCGTCAGAAGTGCTGGCCAAACACGATGAAGAGTATATGCCGCCTGAAGTTGCCGAAGCGATGAAAGGCATTAAGCATGTACCGCCGTCGCAAGCTCAGGATAAGGGCCAGACCCCATGATTGCAGAGTATGGTCAACTGGCGCTGACAGTGGCGTTGGTGCTGTCACTGGCGCTGGCCGTGCTGCCTTTGTATGGCAGTATCAAACAACACAGCAGCGCATTGCAGCTGGGACACCCTTTGGCTTATGCGATGTTCGTGCTGACGGCCTTTTCGTTCTGGGCCTTGTCCTATTCGTTTTATCAGGATGATTTCACCATCGCCTATGTGGCGGCCAATTCCAACAGCCTGTTGCCCTGGTACTACAAGCTGACCGCCGTCTGGGGCGGCCATGAAGGTTCGATGTTATTGTGGGTGCTGATCCTGTCTGGCTGGATTGCCGCAGTGGCGCTGTTTTCACGCAGCCTGCCACTGGTGCTGCAAGGCCGAATTCTCGGCGTGATGGGCTGGATTGCCTTAGGCTTTTATGTCTTTGTGCTGATGATGTCTAACCCGTTCGCCAGCACCTTGCCTTATTACCCGGCCGATGGCCGCGACCTGAACCCACTGCTGCAGGACTTTGGCATGATTATTCACCCGCCTATGCTGTACATGGGCTATGTCGGGTTTGCGGTGTCCTTTGCCTTTGCGATATCGGCGCTGATTGGCGGCCGTTTTGACAGTACCTGGGCCCGTTGGGCCCGGCCCTGGACTTTAGCCGCCTGGATGTTCCTGACGCTTGGCATCATGCTCGGCAGCTGGTGGGCTTACAACGAATTGGGCTGGGGCGGCTGGTGGTTCTGGGACCCGGTAGAAAATGCTTCCTTTATGCCATGGCTGGTCGGCACTGCGCTTATTCACTCACTGGCGGTGACTGAAAAACGCGGCACCTTTAAATCCTGGACTGTGCTGCTGGCGATTGCCGCTTTCTCCCTAAGCCTATTAGGCGCTTTTTTAGTGCGCTCCGGCGTGTTGGTGTCGGTGCATTCCTTTGCCTCAGACCCGAGCCGTGGTCTGTACCTGCTGGCGTTTTTACTGGTGATCGTCGGTGGTTCCTTGTTGCTGTATGGCCTGCGGATGCAGTCGGTACGCAGTCAGGCACGCTACGAGCTGTTTTCCCGTGAAGTGATGCTGTGGGGCAACAACGTATTTTTGCTGACGGCTATGGTGGTGGTGTTTCTCGGCACCCTGTTCCCGCTGGTGCATAAAGAGCTGGGGCTGGGCTCCATCTCCATTGGCGAGCCGTTCTTTAACCAGCTGTTTTATTACCTGGTGATCCCCTTTGCCTTGCTGTTGGGGTTGGGCCCTTGGGTGCGCTGGAAACAGCAGCAGGCCGCAACCTTAATCAAGCCATTAAGCCTGGTGCTGATTGCGGCGCTGGTGCTGGCGCTTGGCACTATGGCGGCCTTGCAGTCGGTTCAGGCCAATCTGGCATTGATGGGCCTGTTGTTGGGGGCTTGGGTGGGCGCTTCTGCGCTGTTTGAACTGCTTAAACGCCTGCAACAGTTTGGTTCTGTCGGCGTTGGTCTTGGCAAATTAAGCGCCAGCCACTATGGCATGACGCTGGCCCATATTGGCTTTGCAGTGCTGGTGGTCGGTGTCGCCATGACCAAAACCTACAGTGAAGATATTCAGGTGCGGATGCAGCCGGGCCAAACAGCAGAGCTGGCTGGTTATCAGTTCCGGCTGGTTGAAGTGTACGAGCTGAACGGGCCGAATTACGGTGGCGAAGCGGCTGAAATTGATGTGTCTTATCAAGGCAATTACGTTACCCATCTGCATGCGGAAAAACGTTTTTATCCGGTGCAGCGCACTGTGATGACCGAAGCGGCCGTGGATGCCCGTTTAAGCCGCGACCTCTATGTGGCTTTGGGTGAATCACTGGGCGATAACGCTTGGGCGCTGAGCCTCTATGTGAAGCCCTTTGTGCGCTGGATTTGGCTGGGTGGTTTATTAATGGCGCTGGGTGGACTGATTGCCTTGCTGGACCGCCGTTACCGCCGCCCAGTGAAAGAGAAGGAGCTTGCTGATGCGTAAACTGGCGTTTTTTCTGCCATTGGCCCTATTTCTCGGCCTGGCAGTGTTTTTATTCAGCGGGCTGTTTTCCAACCCGATGGAACGTGAGTCGTCGGTACTGAATAAACCCTTACCTGTGTTCAGCCTGCCAGATTTAAACGACCCGACAAAACAGTGGACAGCGGACAGCCTTAAAGGCAAACCGCTGCTGCTGAATGTCTGGGGCGTCTGGTGCCCAACCTGCAATGCGGAACTGGCGTATTTGTCAGAACTGCGCGAGCAGGGCGTGACCATTGTCGGGCTTTATTACGAGCAGCCAGCCGATGCGGCTTTTGGCGAGGTATTTGACCTGGCCCGCCTGCAGCAGGATGTGGCGTTAAAACTGAGCCAGAACGGCAACCCGTACCAGTGGAACATTCTGGATAAAGAGCGCTCGCTGATTTTTGATTTAGGGGTCACTGGCGCACCGGAAACCTTTCTGATCGATAAAAACGGCGTGGTGCGTTACCACCATATCGGCGATATTAACCCGCAGCTCTGGCAGCAAAAGCTGGCGTCAGAGTGGCAGGCACTGCAGGAGTAACACATGAACAAGTGGATGACTGCCCTGATGTTGCTGCCTGCACTGCTGCTGGCGCCGTCGTTGCTGGCTGCCAACTCGGCGGATACGCCGCAGGCGATGACGGAGTTTGATTCTGCCACTCAGCAGGCGCTGTACAAAGAGTTGACGCATGAGCTGCGTTGCCCCAAATGCCAGAACCAGAATATTGCTGACTCCCATGCCGTGGTGGCGGTGGATATGCGCAATAAAACGCTGGAGTTGCTCAAACAAGGCAAAAACAAAGACGACGTGCTGGCGTATATGAAAAGCCGCTACGGTGATTTTGTGCATTACCAGCCGCCGGTGAATCGCAGCACCCTGGTGCTGTGGGCGGTGCCGGTGGTGATGTTGCTGGTGTTGTTGTTGTCGGTGTTCTGGCGACGTCGCGGCCGGACTAACGACAGTGCAGCGCAAACGCCGGATGCGGCGGAACAGCAGCTGGATCAGCTGATTGCGCAGTACAGGAGAAAACCATGATTTGGAGTTCGTTGTTACTGGCATTTGCCGGTATGGTCCTGCTGATCCTGGCATTTTTACTGCTGGCCCGCCGCAGGCAGGACAGAGTGCAAAACCCATTGCTGGTATTTGAGCAGAAACTGCAGTTGCTGGCGCAGGCGCGCAGTCAGGGCGAGCTGGCTGAACCTGATTTCGAGCAGGCCGCCGCTGATTTGAAAACTGAGTACCTGCAGCGTGAGCAGTTGCAGGCGGTGCAGCACAAAACCAATCAGGGGTGGTTATGGGGCACAGTGCTGTCGGTGTTGATAGCCTCTGTGGCTTTGTACAGCCTGACCGGCCATTACAGTCAGCTGCAACAATGGCAACAGGCCAAAGACAATTTGCCGTCTTATGGTGAACGCGCGCTGTTGAATAAAGGCGAACCGCTGACCGAACAGGAAGTGCAGCTGTTTTCGTTAGCGCTGCGCAGCAAAATAGCGGCTGAAGGCGACGATGCGGTGGCTTGGTTTGTGATTGGCCGTATTGCCTTGTCTAAAGGCATGGCCGCGGATGCCATCGATGCTTTTGAAAAAGCACTGCAGCTGACGCCGAACCGTGTGAATTTGCTGGTCAGTTACAGTCAGGCGTTGCTGGTGCAGGGCGGCGAAGAAAGCCTTGGTAAAGCAGGACGGGCTTTAGCCAGGGTGCTGCAACAGGAACCGGACAATACCGATGCCTTGTCGATGCTGGGCATGGTGGCCGAAGAGCGCGGTGATCTGGAACAAGCCCGCCAGGCCTGGACTTTATTACTGCCCAAGTTGAGCCAGGAGGACCCGCGCTATGCGCTGATCCAGCAAAAACTGGCGCAGCAGGATACCCTGGCTTCAGGTCCTGTTATTGAACTGCAGCTGACCATTCCGGATCTGTTGTATCAGGCTTACCAGAATGCCACCTTGTTTGTATTTGTGAAGGCAACCGATGGCCCGCCATTGCCACTGGCCGTCAAACGCTTACCGGCGTTTAAAGGTGAGCAGCGCATCCGGCTGACCGATCAGGATGCCATGCAACAAGGCTGGGCGTTAAGCAATGCCAAACAAGTGCAGATCAGTGCGCGCTTGTCGTTGTCCGGCCAGGTGCTGAATGATGAAAAAGGCCCTGAAGTGCGGAGTGACGTGTTGGACTTGGCCAATTCGCCGCTGCAGCTGAGTCTGACCCTGCAGCCCTGATGCTCTGCGGGTTGATTGATTTTTGAGCAAACAGCCCCTGTTATCCCAAAGCCAGCCCGCTGTGGCTGGTTTTTACTTTTCATTTGCAGCCCAATCGGCTATAACACGGCAGTTTGCCTGCTGTTCAGGCAGGCTTGAGTTGCTGTATAGCGCTCTGGTTGTGACCCGCAACATAACTAAAACAACAGAACTCTAGGAACACGTTATGAATCAACCTCCAGCTTCGGGCACCCTGTTCGGGCACCCGAAAGGACTATTTTTATTGTTCTCCACGGAAATGTGGGAACGTTTCTCTTACTACGGTATGCGTGCGCTGCTGATCCTGACCTTGGTCGCAGCCACTGAATCCACCAACCCTGGTTTTGGCATGAGTAATGGCGATGCCTTATTAACCTACGGGTACTACACAGGTCTGGTCTACGCCACCACCTTGTTTGGTGGTCTGATTGCCGACAATTGGTTAGGCCAACGCCGCTCGATCATTATTGGCGGCATTTTGATGGCCATCGGCCAGTTCACTTTGTTTGCGGCCACACCACATAGCCTGGATCTGTTTTACGTCGGTTTAGGTTTTATTATCTGTGGTAACGGTCTGTTCAAACCAAATATCTCGGCGATCGTGGGTGATTTGTATCAGCCAGGTGATGCCCGCCGTGATGGTGGTTTTAGTATTTTCTATATGGGTATCAATATCGGTGGCTTCCTGGCCCCGTTAATCACGTCCTCGTTAGGTGAAAGTGATGCCTTTGGCTGGCGCTATGGTTACTTAGCCGCTGGTGTTGGTATGACCTTGTCAGTCGTCATCCAGCTGTTGTTCGCGCAAAAGTACCTGGGCGATTTAGGCCGGGTTCCGGGCCGTATCTTATCTCATACTGAAGCCGGCACGGCGGCGCCACTGACCAAAGTGGAATTTGATCGTCTGCGTGTGGTGTTATTCCTGTTTATTTTTGTGACTATGTTCTGGCTGGCCTTTGAGCAGGCTGGTGGTTTGATGAGCCTGTTTGCCTTGTCGCATACCGACCGTTTTATTGGTACTTTTGAAGTGCCTGCCGGTTGGTTCCAGTCACTGAACTCGTTATTTATTATAATATTTGCGCCTTTCTTTGCCTGGTTATGGGTGACGTTAAGCTCAAGGAAAATTCAGGCCGATGCACCTATTAAGATCCTGTTCGGTATGCTGCTGACCGCTATTGGTTTTGGTTTCCTGATCATGGGTGTGTTTGAGATGCAAACCAGCCCTGGCTCCAAAGCTAGCATGCTGTGGTTGACCCTGGCTTTCCTGTTCCATACCTTTGGTGAGTTATGTATTTCTCCGGTCGGTTTGTCGCTGATGACCAAACTGGCGCCGGTGAAGCTGGCCTCTCTGGTGATGGGTATTTGGTTCCTGATGCCTGCTGTGGCTCAGTACCTGGCAGGTTTCGTTGGCGCTTACTCAGACTCTGCTGGCGATAACCCTGCGATGGTCGAGTTTGCTGCGTCTCTGGGCGTACGTCAGGCTGATGCCGGCTTGCTGGTGGTGTTCGGTGGTATCGCTGTCGCGCTGGTGGTGTTTGCCGCTGCGCTCTGGTTACTGTCCGGTACCTTAGTGCGCTGGATGCACGGCGCCGAACGCTTACAAGCTTAAGTTGCTTCAGGCGCAGGCCGCTCAGCCCAGCCCGCGCCATTGAGCACTAAAAAAGCCAGTTCATGACGAACTGGCTTTTTTCTTGCCGCCTTCTCTGCTGTCGGCATGCCTGATGGCCATAGCTATGCCGCTTTAGCTTGTCAGGTAATCTCTGCGGCGCACGAACCTGTCTCTTGGTACTTTTTCGTCGCTACACCAATAGGTTTCATCTGCCATAAGTTGTGCCATGGCGCCGCTGTTATAGCGGACCAGCAGTGGTTGCAATTTCAGCCTGCTCGATGGGGTGTAGTCACCCCGATAGCGTAAATCGACCACCAGATCCTGTACTTTGGCCGGAAGCTGCGCCCAGTCGGTTGGACCATAACGTGCCACCAGATCTGGTTTGCGGCAAATTCGCATCACATCGCTTAGCATCTGCTGATAAGTCAGGGTAAAAAGTTGTTTTTGCTGAGCCGGGTTGATTTCAAAACTGCCAAGTTGTTGTTGAAGCAAAAAGCGCCTGGCGGTTGCGCCACTTAAACCGGCGGCACGGCTAAATTGGCTGGCACTGTCGCTGCTAAGTCCGCAGCTGGTTAAATCGGCTTTAATGCTCGCCGGGGTTTTGTCACGCATATCGTAACCTCGGCCTAACGTGACGCCAGAGCTGTCAGTGGGCACATGCGGCTGGCGGCTAAAGTAGCGGCCAGGTTGTTCCATGCCTTCCGCATCAAAGGTAAGCTGACCTGCGGCCACCTGAAAATCATTCTGGTTGTGGTCTGACGGTATCGGCCCTGAGGCGGCCGGCTCTGGTAACGGGGATGACAGGGCGATATAGGCTTTGGCTGCGTAGCCTTGCTGATTGCCGGCGCGGATGCGATACCAGTTACCGGCTTCGGCCAGCACTTGCACTGGCCTGTTTTTGCTCAGGCGAGCCAGGACAGGGCTTTGGCTGTCTGGCGCCTGGCGCAGCATCAGCTGGCCGGATTTGATTTGAATGGAGCCTGCTTGATTCATGGGTGCTCCTTCTGGCTTAGCCAAATAGCCAGACATTGGCATACAAGGGGTGGCGAAGCCGGCGTAGCATTGGGTCGGCCGGACTGACTCCATCCATGCTGTGGCGCAGGTCGAGATTGATATCGCCCATCAGGTAATAACTGTGTTCAACCAGGCCCTGTACTACGGCACTGCAGTCGAGTTGCTGAATTTTTTGATGCAGTGCAGCTGGGCGGGCAGCGCCTGCTGAACCTAAACGGTCTGGATTGCCTTTTGTGTAATCAGAGATCACCAGCGCATTGTCGCCTTTGTTGTGATAAACCGTGACTTGCCGTGCCAGTTCATGCAAGCGGCCAAGTTTGGCCGGATCCTCCAGCGCCGTGTCGTCGACATCAGGTGCACATAAAAATACCTGTTCGAACAGCCGGGGCAATGCATTGCCAGGCGTGAAATCATCAATGCGTTTTAAGGTGTGCTGCAACAGGTAGTTGCCCATCGAATGGCAGAGTAAATGAATATTCTGGCCGCACAACGCTTGGCCCTGGGTGCTGCGGTCGCGCAAGTTCGCCAGAAAGTCGCGCAGTTTCAGTAAACCACGACCAAAGGCCGCGCCAGAGCCTTCAGCTTCGGCGCGGTCACTGCGGTAAGAGGTAAAGGGCAGCGCCTGGCCGTCAGAGGGCCAGGTGAATAACAACACCAGCACCTTTTGTTTGGGGTCTCCATAACCAGGACGATTCAGCATCAGCTGCAGAGCTGCCGCATTGGCGACTGCATCTTGCCAGGACACATTAAAGCCATGAATAAACACCAGCACGTCCGAGCTTTGCAGCATGGCTTGTTGCACATCCTGAAACAGGGCGGCGGACCCCAACCGGGCATCCTGACTGTCCTGGTGAATGTCGTTTTGCAACTTCTCTTCGTAGGCCTGGATCCTGGCTTTAGCCACCTTGCTGCTCAGATAATCCATCAGCTTCAGGCCGTCGCCAGCACCGAGCTCGCCTACCTGTGCGACCAAATGCTTTTGCACTTTGCTGTCATCCAGCTCCAGACTGACCCGGCCGAACCTAAGGTTCTCCATGCCGTCGTCACTGAATTTTTTGCCATAACCTGAAGGTTGCCAACGGTCTTTGCCCAGATGGCAGCGGTTGGTGGCGTAATAGAGATCAAGTTGAGTCATCACATCCTCCTTGTTGTGGGTGAGCTGAGCGGTTCAATCCTAGTGCAAAGCCGGAAAACTGCCAGCAAATCTTCTGGTCTTGTCGCTGGCGCAGCCGCATAAAAAAAGCCAGTCGGCAAACGGCTGGCTTTTCATCTGTTCTGAAAGGGGTCTGAGAAAGGGGTCAGGTCTTGTATTTTGCATTGCAATGCAAAATACAAGACCTGACCCCCAGTGGATTTAGTTATCCAGATAGTCGTCGAGGTAGGATTCGTCTTCTTCTTTTTGCGGCGGGCTGCCGTCATGAACTTCGTAGTCGCGGCGCTGGAAGTAGGCTTCTTTGACAAAGCTGTACGGGTCGACCGATTCTTTCAGCAGTTGCTCACTGGACATCAGCTGCTCGCGGGCGCCCAGAATATTCAGGCCTGCTTTGGTCAGCGCCAGCGGCGTATTCAGCCAGGTGGCCGGGAAATACAGGTTGTCCACCACGCGGCCTGCTGCATCGCTGGCCGTGCTTGGCCCCATGGCCGGGATCATCAGGTACGGGCCTTGCGGCATGCCCCAAACGGCCAGTGTCTGGCCAAAGTCTTCATCCTGCTCTTTTAAATCCAGTGCGGTGGCCACATCAAACAAGCCCAGTAAACCCAGTGTGCTGTTGATGACAAAACGACCTGTACCGACGGCGGCACTTTTGGGTTTGAATTGCAGTAAGGCGTTGACCACATTGACCGGCTCGTCCAGGTTATTCACCAGATTGGCGATACCCTGGCGGGCAGGTTTGGGCACAACGGTCATATAGCCCACAGTGGTTGGACGCAGGATATAAGCGTCCAGCACGTCGTAATTTAAATCCCAGACGCCACGGTTAAAGGACTCAATTGGGTCTCTTGGGTCTGCGTAAGAATTTTTTGCCTGTTGTTCCGTGTTGCCGGTACTGGCGCAGCCGCTGGCCAGTGTGATGGCAAGCAGAGGCAGAACCAAACGCATCATGCTTAATTTCATTAAAGAAATTCCTTTGATTGATCATTCCAGGGTGGCGGGCATTATAAAGCGAAATGCCCGCCGGAAACATCTGCATTTTCCAATGCGAACAGTTCGAATTTGTAACAAAACTCAGAGCTGCAGCGACGCCGGAAGTTCAGCCATTTCAGCAGCGAACACTTCGTGAGCCACCCGTTGCCAGCTGGCCTGATAATCAAAGTCTGCGCTGAGTGGTTGCCATTGCATGCCATCGAGCAAGGTATTGAGGTTAAACAAAAAAGGGTTCATTCCGCCCAGCCTGCTTATACTGTGGCTGGCTCTGGCATTGAGTAACAAGGCGATGCCACCAAAGGCCATCGCCCAGTTGGCAAAGGCCATCAGCTCCATTGACGACTCGGTGTCGCAGCGCAATTCCTGTTGCTCCACTGCCTGAGCCAGCAGGCTGTCGATCAGCAGGGTGATTTCCTTTTCTAAATCCTGCTGCATCAGCGTGCGGGCTTGAGAGGCTTTTTCCTGCACAAAAGGGCTTTTGGCGGTCAGCACACAATTAAATAATACGGGGTTGCGCTCAGAAGCCAGCAAATAGGCAAAGTGCATCGCCAGTGCTTTTTCCCGGCTGTTGCCCTGAAAATCGCGGGCTTTGCGGTACAGCACCAGCTCTTCGCGCATGGCGGCGTTACAGAGCGCGACAATCACGTCTTCTTTGCTGCAAAAATGGTTGTACAAGGTGCCTTTGGAATACGGGCTGAGTTTGGTCAGCCGCTCCATGGTCAGGTTGGCAAAGCCTTCTTGTTTCACCAGCTCAAAGGCGATACCCAGCAGCTCTTGTTCGCGGTCAGCGATGGCCTGTTGCTTACGGCTGATCCGGTTTTGCAGCGGGTACACCGGATCTTTGCTGGCCAACTCACACAAGAACTTCAGCATGCTTAGTCCTGCGGGTCTAACTTTAGCTGGCTTCTGCTCTGGCGCAGATAAGGCCGACAGAGTTTAAAGGTCAGCGGTCTGGTGAGCAGCGGGTAGGCGACCAATAACACCGCTATCCATAACAAATCAGCCGCGTTCTGGTAGCGGGCGATCAGCATAAACAATGGCACCAGAATGGCCAGTTTCAGCAGATTCAGCACCAGCTTTTTCGGGGTAGGCAACTGATCGGTGGCTTTGCGCACCACTTGCATGCGCTCTGCAAAGTTCAGCCCCTGCAATTCATCGATGGTATGACTGGAAAAGTGCATAACAGCTCCGAAGCAGGCTCACCCCAGGATGAGCCCGCAATTGCCGGTTAGACCAGAGACTTCAGGACCGCTTGCACCTGGTTCAGTTCAAGCAGTTGTTTTTCACCGGTCAGACGGTTTTTCAGTTCGACTTTCTGTTCATCCAGATTGCGTTCACCCACGATAATATGGAAAGGCACACCCAGCAGTTCCATATCGGCAAACATCACTCCAGGACGCTCTTTCCGATCGTCAAACAGCACTTCAAAACCGGCGGCAGTCAGTTCGCTGTACAGCGCCTCAGCCGCTTCCTGGATACGCACAGATTTGTGCATATTCATCGGCACCAGCGCCACAGTAAAGGGGGCAATAGCGACAGGCCACTTAATGCCAAACTCGTCATGGTTTTGCTCTATGGCGGCTGCAACAATACGGCTGACGCCGACCCCGTAACAACCCATGGTCATGATTTGGTGTTTGCCTTCTTCGTTCAGCACGCCGGCTTTCATCGCGGATGAATAGCGGTCGCCTAACTGGAAAATATGGCCCACTTCAATACCACGACGGATCACCAGCGTGCCGTTGCCGCATGGGCTTGGGTCACCTTCAACCACGTTGCGTAAGTCGTAGCTTTGGTAGTTTTGAATATCGCGGTCGAAATTCACGCCAGTCAGGTGGAAGCCATCTTTATTGGCGCCACAGACAAAATCCGCCAGATGCGCGGCGCTGTGGTCAACAATGACCGGAATGCTCAGGCCAACAGGACCGACAGAACCCGGAGCTGCACCACAGACGGTTTTCACTTCGTCTTCGGTGGCAAATTGCAGCGGGCTGGCAATAAGCGGGTGTTTTTCTGCTTTGATTTCATTCAGTTCATGGTCGCCACGCAGAATAAGCGCGACGAAGCTGACTGGTGCTTTTTCGTCGTCCGAGTGGGCACGCACAATCAGGGTTTTGGCAATTTGAGCTGCCGCGACCTGCAACAAGGCAGACACTTGGTCGATGGTTTTGGCATCAGGCGTGGCGACTTCGGCTTTGGCCTGACTTGCGGCAGGACGGGCACCGGTTGGCGCCAGCGCTTCAGCTTTTTCGATATTAGCGGCGTAGTCGCTGCCATCGGAGAACACAATGGCATCTTCACCGGATGCCGCCAGTACATGGAACTCATGCGACATGCTGCCACCAATGGCGCCGGTGTCGGCCAGTACTGGGCGGAAATCCAGGCCCAGACGGGTGAAAATATTGCAGTAGGCCTGGTACATGGCGTCGTAGGTTTGTTGCAGGCTTTCCTGGCTTAAATGAAAGGAATAGGCATCTTTCATTAAAAACTCACGGGCGCGCATCACACCAAAACGTGGACGACGCTCGTCACGGAATTTAGTCTGAATTTGATACAGATTGATTGGCAGCTGTTTGTAGCTGGTGATCTCTTTACGTACCAGGTCGGTGATCACTTCTTCGTGAGTCGGGCCTAACACGAAGTCGCGCTGGTGGCGGTCTTTAAAACGCAGCAGTTCGGCGTCCATTTTGTCCCAGCGGCCAGATTCCTGCCACAGCTCGGCGTGCTGCACCACAGGCATCAGCACTTCAATGGCACCGGCTTTGTTCATTTCTTCGCGGACAATCTGTTCCACCTTGCGTAACACCCGCAGGCCTGACGGCAACCAGGTATAAAGGCCTGAGGCGAGGCGACGTACCATACCTGCACGCATCATCAGCTGATGGCTGATAATCTCGGCGTCTGCAGGGGTTTCTTTTAATGTAGAAATTAAATACTGACTTGTCCGCATACTGAATTCCGTGTTGTTTTCTTCTTAATAATTACAGCCATTCTACCAAGGTGCAGCTCAGGGCTGAAGTTTAATCTGATGTTGGGTCCACTGGTTTGTGACTTGCTGGCCTTTGAGCATACCGCCCAGGCTATATAATTCGCCATTCAGGCTGATCAGGGTTCGCAGGTCCATCACGCCCTGGCCTGGTTCGGCTTGTTGCCATTGGTTACTGGCCGGGTCGAACAACCAAATGGCCGTGCTGGGTTCGGCCGGCTGGCCGTTGTAGCCCATGCCATTAAAGTTATACGCTGTTTCGCTGCCGCCTATAAAGGCCAGATAAACCTTGCCATCCAGTGTGACGGGGCTCGCGGCCATCCGGTAGCGGGATTTGCCGTCAGGGTGGGGCAGCACTTGCCAGCTAATTTTGGCCGGGTCTCTGTTGTCAATGTCGCCGCGCCAGCACTGCGCCAGCGCTTGATACTGCCGTGGTGGAGGTTGGTAGCTGACGGCGACACCGTCACACAACACCAACACTGAGCCAGTGATGGCGCCGGCCAGGCCAAAGCTGGGCGTGCCCGGAAATGGGGTGGCCTGACTCCATTTTTGCGTGAAGTTGTCAAAGCGTTGTATCAGATTGACATTGCCGTCCTGCGACCAGCCGCTGGCGAGGTAAATGTATCTGTTCTGATAACTCAGCGCGACGGCGTCGTCGACCGCCACTGGCATATCCGGCAATTTGTTGTAAGTGCGGGTGACCGGACTGTAGCGATAACTCTCAGCGCTGGTGGTTTCGCTGCCATCGGCCGCCACTGTGTAGCCACCAAACAGGAAAAAATGATTTTGCAGTGTAACGCCGCTGGCGGCCAGCCGGCCGCTTAACCGGGCGCGACTGGGTACAGGGCTGACGTTTTGCCAGACCGGCTCGCCCTGCGTCCATTGCCAGGCTCTGTTGTGCACATCCTTGGCTGTTTTGCCGCTGCCAAGCCCCATAAAACTGCTGACATAGGTTTTACCACCCACACTGGTCGCCAGCACCACCTGGTTACTGACCGGTTCCGGCAGGGCGGGCAGATCAGTCGCCTGTGTTGTCGGGCTCAGTAGCAGCGTCAGCAGGCTCGCGGCTGTTATCCGGTTGCAGGGAAATTTCGGTAACATGGTTGTGGCCTCCGTTCACTGTCCATTTGATATTAAAGTGATACAGGGTCATGCCATAGCTTTGTGTGTCACTTCGTTGTTTTTTGTACTGGGGTCTGGGGTCTTGCTTCAAGACTTTTTCGATCAGCAGGCGCAATTCCGGGACTTGCTGTTGGCGCTGACAAAAGGCGTCGGCCTGTTCAGAAAAGCTGACCGTCATATCGGTTTCTGGCGCACTGTCGGCAAAGCCGCCGCTGGCGTCCGGCAATGCATCGGCGTAAGGCAGGTAAGGTTTGATATCAAGAATGGGGGTGCCGTCGAGCAAGTCCACGCCGGATAATTGCAATACCAGACGGCCCTGACGGCGCAGCACGCCTTCCAGTTTCACCACAGATAAACCCACAGGGTTGGGCCTGAAAGTAGCCCGGGTGGCAAACACGCCTTTTTTGGCATTGCCGCCCAGGCGGGGCGGCCGCACCAGCGGTGACCAGCCTTTGTCGGCAGTTTCATGAAACACAAACACCAGCCATAAATGACTGAAGGCTTCAATGCCACGCACCATCGCATCGTCGTCATAGCCTTTTTCCAATACCAGCTCGGCTTTGGCTTCGGCAATCAATCCCGGCTGACGGGGAATGGCAAATTTTTGTTTGTATGGGGAGCGGACGTAACCCACGACCTGCAGTTGATAAGAGGGCATTCGATCCTCAGGGCAACGGGTGCCTGACACTAATAAGCAACTAATAACAAGGCGGTATTATGGCAGTTCCTTTCTGCAGAGGACAAGTTCGTTGCTGCAAAGCCTAAGCTAGAAGAAAAAGTGCTTTACAATCCGCCGGATATACAGGATACATTAGCAAATAAGCAAGCCAGAGAGCCTGCAGCCAATCAACCCGTGTTGCCTTCCACGTAAATTCCGCTCTGCATGTTGTGCCTGAAGATTTTGACGAGAATAGTGAACCATGGAAAAGAAAGTACTGTTAGTGGAATGCCCGGATTCCAAAGGGCTGATCGCGCAAATTACCAATATTTGTTACAAGCACCAGCTGAATATTATCCGCAACACCGAATTTGTAGACCCGGACTCCGGCGTGTTTTTTATGCGCACGCAGCTTGAAGGCATTTTCAATGACCAGACGCTGTTATGGGACCTTGACCATGCGTTGCCCAACGGCAGTAAACGCCAACTGATTGCCCAAGGCAAAAAACGGGTGGTGATTCTGGTGACCAAAGAGGCCCATTGCCTGGGCGATATTCTGATGAAGGTGTATGACGGCTCTTTGCCGCTGGATATTGCTGCTGTGGTGGGCAACCATCCTGAACTGCAAAGCTTAAGCGAAAAATTTGAATTGCCCTATCATTGGGTCAGTCATTTGCATAAAAGCCGCGAACAGCATGAGGCGGAGCTGCAACAGGTGATTGACAGCTACCAGCCGGATTATCTGGTGCTGGCTAAGTTTATGCGGGTGTTAAGCCCGGCTTTTGTGGCGGCCTATAAAGGGCGCATCATCAATATCCATCATAGTTTTCTGCCTGCCTTTATTGGCGCCAACCCTTATCATCAGGCACATAAACGTGGGGTGAAAATCATTGGTGCTACGGCGCATTTTGTCACGGACGACCTCGACGAAGGCCCGATTATCAAGCAACTGGTGACCCCGGTGGATCACACCTACAGCGCGTCCGATATGGTGAAAGCCGGCCGTGATGTGGAAAAAAATGTGCTGAGTAAAGCGCTGCAGCTGGTGCTGGAAGACCGGGTTTTTGTCTGTGGCAATAAAACCGTCATTCTTTAAGCCAGCTATGCTTAGCGAAAAAAGGAGTCTGTATGGCATTGCGACGACAGGTTGAATTTCGTTTTCTGGCAGAACCCACCCATGTGAATTTTGGCGGTAAGGTGCACGGCGGCATGGTGATGAAATGGATTGACCAGGTGGCTTACGCTTGTGCCGCCGGCTGGAGTGGTTTGTATTGTGTCACAGTGTCGGTAGGGACTATCCGCTTTCGTCATCCGATCCTGGTGGGGCATCAGGTTGAGCTGGTCGCCCGTATTGTCCAGACCGGCACCACCAGCATGCAGGTGCTGGTGCAGGTCAGCTCCTTTGACAGCAAAGGCGGCGCCAAACAGGAAACCAATCATTGCATTATCAGCTTTGTCGCGCTGGACGCCGAAGGCCAGCCCGCCGCCGTGCCGGCCTGGGTACCGCAAACAGATGAAGATCGTTTTTTAGAAGCTTATGCCCGCAAGACCAAAGCTTTTTCGCAGGAGGTTGAGCAGGACATGCTGGATTTCTATAAGGAGAGTCCCTGATGAAATGCATTGCTGTGTTGTTAGTGAGTGTTGTCTGGCTGGCTCAGGCTGCTGAGCCGGTACTGCATCCGAAACTGGAAGTGTTCAGGCCTCTGCTGAATAGCTTCTGGCAGGGTGATTTAACTGAACCAGGCAAAACAGAAACCATGATCGATAAATCCAGCTGGCTGCGGGTGCTCAATGGGCAGGCCATTAAAACCATTCATTCGATCAATGAGGGGGCATATGGCGGCGAAAGCATGATCTTCTGGGACGAAAAACAGCAAAGCCTGGCCTATTACTACTTCACCACCGCAGGATTTTATACCCATGGCACCATGCAGGTTGATGAGGTTACTGGCGCTATTGTGGCACTGGAGCAGGTAGAAAATAATGCCCAGGGCATTACTCAGGTGCGCTCGCGCTCAGTGATGCAAGGAGAAAAGCTGGTGGTGGAATCTGAGTACCTGAAAAACGGCGACTGGGTGAAAGGGCACAGTGCGGTGTATCAGCGCACTGCACCCACAGAGATTATTTTTCGCTGAGGGATTCGTCCATCGGCTCCAGCTGATAAATATTGTCGATTTGCGATGGGTTGGAGTGACTGACTTTTAAGTCTTTCACCCGGCCATTGCGCAGACTGTAAACCCAACCATGTACCGTCAGTTCCTGGCCACGCTCCCAGGCGTCCTGTACAAAGCTGGTGTGACAGACATTGCGCGCCTGTTCGACCACATTCAGCTCACAAAGACGGTTCAGCCGTGTCGCTTCATCGGCAATGCCATCCAATTCATCACGATGCAGTGCATACACATCTTTAATATTGCGCAGCCAGTTGTCGACAAAACCAATACGCTGCTTGTTCATGGCGGACGCAATGCCCCCACAACCGTAGTGACCCACCACCATAATGTGTTTCACTTTCAGCACATCAATGGCGAACTGCAACACAGAAAGGCAGTTGATATCGGAATGCACCACCAGATTCGCCACATTACGGTGTACAAACAGCTCACCAGGTAACAAACCGACGATTTCATTGGCCGGAACCCGGCTGTCTGAACAGCCAATCCACAAATATTCGGGCGCTTGTTGTTCAGATAATTGTTTAAAAAAGCCCGGAGCTTCCTGCTCAATCCGGTCTGCCCATTCTTTATTGTTAGCAAATAATTGTTTGATATCTGACATAGGCTCACCTTAGAAAAAACTGCGCTACGATACCTGATCCGTCTCGGGGAAGAACCCCGACCAGCTTTCGGATTCGGTCGGGATACAGAAAGCTGGTCGCATTATAGTCCCTGCATGTATCATAGGAAGAGAAAACTCTTGTTTATTGCTGTAGAGCAAGGATTGTTGCGATGATGAAATTAAAAAAAGCGGTGATTCCAGTCGCAGGCCTGGGAACCCGGATGTTACCGGCAACCAAAGCCATTCCGAAAGAAATGTTACCTGTAGTTGATAAACCCTTAATTCAATATGTGGTCGAAGAAGCGGCAGCCGCAGGTATTACTGAAATTGTGTTGGTGACTCATTCCAGTAAAAACTCGATAGAAAACCATTTTGATACCAGCTTTGAATTGGAAACTCAGCTGGAAAAGCGGGTTAAACGTTCATTGCTGGACGAAGTTCGCTCCATCAACCCAAAACATGTGACAGTGATTTCAGTGCGCCAGCCTGTCGCACTGGGGTTGGGTCATGCCGTGTTGTGTGCTGCACCTGTAGTCGGAAACGAACCTTTTGCGGTGATATTGCCGGATGTACTGATTGATAAATATCAGGCCGACCCGCGTAAGCATAATTTGAAAGCCATGATTGAACGATTTGAACAAACGGGCGCCAGCCAGATCATGGTGGAACCTGTTCCTCAGGCTGAAGCGGACAAATACGGCATTGTCGATCTAAATGGTGCCGTATTAGAGGCGGGTCAATCGGTATCGATCAAAGACATGGTCGAAAAGCCGGATTTGGAAGACGCGCCTTCGAACCTGGCTATTACAGGCCGTTATGTGTTATCTGCCAACATTTGGGACTTATTGCGCCGAACCGCCCCCGGTGCTGGCGGAGAAATACAGCTGACTGATGCATTGCATTCTTTGCTCGCGAAGGAAACGATTGAGGCGTACCATATTCAGGGCAAATCACATGATTGTGGTAGCAAGATAGGGTACTTGAAAGCTATTGTTGAATACGGCTTACAAGATCCAGTTCTGAAAAAAGACTTTGCTGCATTTTTGAAACAAAGTCCGGTGTAATTTCGTACATCATTTACTGGACAACATATAAATCTCATCTAGCTTTTTAAGCAGTATCAGCAAAATCATCAGATTCTTGCTGACCATCTGTTTATATAAGCAAAATATATTAGCTGCAGAGCACAATTTCGTAGTATTCTGCGGCTAATTTTATTGTCGGAGGTTTAAATGTCTTTGTTATTAGATAAAAAAGAGCTGAAAAAAGCGGCGAAAGAAATCACGACCATCAAATTACAGGAAGTAATTGATACCTTAAATTCTGTACTGGTTGAGCGTCAGAAAGAAACGGAAGTATTGGAACAGATCCGTGCTTTAGCCAAGTCACAGGGCTTTACCCTGGAGCAACTGGGTTACAAACTGGATGCAGAAGCTGCCGTTGTGGCGACTGAATCTGCCGAACCAGTCGGCAAACGTCCTGTGAAGCCAAAATTCAAAACCATCAATAAAGAAAGCCAGTTTTTCTATATAGATGGTGGCAAGTTGCATCTGTTAAAAACCCACACCATGAAACAAGGTTTGCTGGACCGTGGTATCAAGGTGGTTCCATTTCATAAAGTGGAAGCAAAGTATGCGAAAGATGTGGAAGCATTGTTAGCAGACGCTGTAGTGCAAGCGGGTGAAAACTACAACACCAAAGTGGATGTATGGAACCTGTGGGCTCAGGCCAACGGTGAAGAGTTGTTGCAGAAGAAATAATGCAGCCGTCCGTTATGGATAAAACGACCAAGGCCCCTAAGTAGGGGCCTTGGTCGTTTTAGCAGAGACTGCATTTATTTTTGTTGAGCATCCAGCGACTGGCCATTCACGCTCAGGCTGTCATCGCTCATCAGGTACAAATAGACCGGCATAATGCTGTCTGCGGTTGGCAAACTTAACTGGTCTTCACCTGGATAGGCTCTGTTACGCATTTTAGTGCGGGTGGCGCCAGGATTAATGGCATTCACCCGGATCACCGAGCCTTCGTATTCGTCAGCCATCAGCTGCATTAAACCTTCAGTGGCGAACTTAGAGACCGCATAAGGCCCCCAATAGGCACGGCCTTGCCGACCCACTCCAGATGAAGTGAACACGATAGACGCATGCGGAGCTTTCTTCAGCACAGGGATCAACGCCTGGCTCAGCAACATAGCTGAGGTCAGATTGACCTGCATAATGTCATTCCAGGTTTCCAGGTCGATATGCTCAAAGGGACTCAATACCCCTAAGATACCGGCGTTATGCAGCACGCCATCCAGCTTGCCAAATTCAGCCGTGATGGTTGCGGCCATATCTTTGTAATGTTTGGCTGTGGCACCTTTTAAATCCAAAGGAACAATGGCGGGCTCAGGATGACCTGCGGCGACAATCTCATCGTAGACGGCTTCCAGCTTTTTGGTGGTTTTGCCCAGCAGTATCACAGTGGCGCCAAAAGCGGCGTAGGTTTTTGCGGCTGCTTTGCCGATGCCATCACCTGCGCCGGTGACCAGAATCACTTTGCCTGCCAAGGCATTTGGGGCAGCTTGATAAACAAACATAATACTATCTCAGACCTTAAAAAATGGCGGCAGCATACCTGCTTCAACAGATTTTTGCACCTTTCTTTGGGTGCCCCTATTTTGCGCTAGCGAATTTTTTTGGTTTGGGTTAAGTTTAACTGGTCGTAGCTGTTAAAGCTCGGATCACAAAAACAAAAAACGCACCAGATCGGTGCGGAAACAAAAAAATACAGGACACGGGGAGATCATATGAAGAAGCTTTTGCTTAGCTTTGCCGTTGCCAGTGCGTTGGGCCTCACTGGTTGTGGTGGCGGTGAATCACTGGATGATATTAAAGACGACACAGAAACCGGAGGGCAGGTACAGGTTCCTCTGTCCCGCGTGGTATTTGACCCTTCAGCCGGAACTTTGTCTGTACCCAATGATTTGTTGTTGCAGGGCACCAATGACGGCACCTTATATATGCCAGGCGAAAAAAGCCCGGTCACAGGCGCAGCGCTGGCAGCGCCGAATTATGCAGACCCTTCAACGGCTTTAGGGGCTCTGGACGGCTGGTCAACCCAAAACCCATTTTCCATCAGTTTAAGTTTTGCCAGCGGGGTTTCATTGGACGCTGCCACAGCCTCTATGCCGGGTTCGGTGATGCTGGTTGAAGCCGTGATGGGCGACCCGATGTCAAGCGACGCGGACTGCCGTGCTGTACCCCGAGGTGTGGCCTGTAAACCGGTAAAGAAGCTGACCTTTGGTGTGGATTACATCAGCAAAGCCAGTGGCAACAGTGTGGCGGTGATCCCGTTAAAACCACTGAAATCGAACACCACCTATATTCTGGTGCTGACTGACCAGTTAAAAGACTCCGATGGCCGTTCTATTGCTGGCTCAGTTACTTATGAACTGGTGCGCCAGGACATCGCGACCAAGCCACTGGGTTCAGCTGCACAGCTGGCGCTGCAAGGCGTGATCAATAGCTTCGAAAATGTGGTTTCGACGCAAAGCATCAATAAAGACAGCATTATTTATACCGCGGCTATCACGACCCAATCGGTGCAACCAGTATTTGCCACCATCAAAGGCTTGATGGGACAAACGGTCGGCACTGCTGCGTCGCCTGTATTGAGTCTGACCAATACTGGCTTAACAGTCGCTCAGGCATCACCTCAGCTAGCCGCAGCCAGTCCTTTATTCCAGATGGCCAGACTCTATACCGGCACAGTGAACCTGCCTTATTACCTGGGCACACCAACAGAAGCCAACCCAACTGCGCCACTCAATGTGCGTTGGTCGGCCCGTTGTGATTCTGGTGCCATTATTGGAATGATGTCCGATGCACAAAAGACCGATGCTGCAGCAAAGATCACGGATCCAGCGCAAGCAGCCAATGATGCATTTTGCGATGTTGCGTCTAAAGGCCAGCTGCGTGATTTTGGCTTGGATACATTCCGTCACCTGACCAAGTTTAACGTTATTCCTAAAGTAAACTCTGTGCAAAACGTGCCTGTACAGGTCACAGTACCGGACGAAACTCTGGTGGCCAGCCTTGGCGTCACCAAGCCTGCGGCCGGTTGGCCTGTGGTGATCCTGCAACACGGTATTACATCACGTAAAGAAGACATGCTGGCGATTACAGGTGCGCTGTCTGCCCGCGGTTTTGCGACTATTGCCATCGACCATCCGCTGCACGGCGCCCGTGGTTTTGGTCAGATGAACGCCACCACTGTGGACGCGACAGTCTATATGAACCTGTCGAATCTGCTGGTGACCCGCGATAATCTGCGTCAGAGCATTGCCGATATTCTTGGTTTGCGTTTGGGCATGAACTTTAATAACCAACCTGGTTTGCTGAATACGCAGGATGTGCAATTCCTGGGTATTTCATTAGGTTCTATCAGCGGTGTTTCTGCAGTGGCTATGGCCAATAGCAGCACTGGCAATGCTCAGCTGGATGCCTTCTACAAAATGCGTTCGGCCGCCTTATCAGTACCTGGCGGTGCTGTAGCGAACTTCCTGTTGGAATCTGCTGCTTTCGCGCCAACCATTAAAGCCAGCATCTTGTTGGGTGCCGGTGGTACGACAGCACAGGGTTACATTGACTTCGCCACAGCTCAAGCAGGCTGTGGTGGGGCTCAGACGGCACCTTATGCAGCTTGCTTCAAGCCATTCGTGCAGTACCTGACCAGCACTGGCAATACTGCCGCAGTCGCTGCTTTGAATGCTGCCTTTACCCAGTTTGCCTTTGCGGCGCAGACGGTGACTGATTCTGGTGATCCAAACAACTTCGCTTCAACCTTTGTTGCAACGGCCACTCCGGCTTATATCAACGAAGTGGTTGGCAATGGCGCTGACAGCCTGTCGGATCAGGTGATCCCGAATAAGGCTGAGATGCCATTAGCAGGTACTGAGCCACTGGCTCGCCTGTTAGGCGCAACTGCAGTGAATAATGTGGCAGGCACTTACCCTGTCACCGGTACTTCGCTGAGCCGCTTTATTGCCGGTGAGCACGGTTCACTGTTGCGTCCTACTGTACCGGCCGTGACCACCGAGATGCAAACTCAAACCGTCAGTTTCTTGTTAAGCCGCGGCGCTGGCCTGAGTGTGGCCAACGGTGCTGTGATGGCTCCGGCCAACTAAACTTCTGTACTGACCAAGGCCCGGCTTTCGCCGGGCCTTTTCTTTTGCTGAACTCAGCAGCGGCAGGCTAGAATGCCCTTTTTGCCTTAAGGAAATCCCGTGGAATTTTTGTATCACTATGGCCTGTTTCTGGCCAAGGCCGTGACTATTGTGCTTTGTGTCGCGTTCATTCTGATCCTGGTGGTGAGCAGCCGACAAAAGGGCCAGAAAGCTGGCCTGGAATTTACTGACTTATCCGCCGACTACAAGGATCAGCAACTCGAACTTCAGCACCAATTGCTGGACAAAAAGGCCTTTAAGCAATGGAAGAAAAGTCAGCCGGAAGACAAATCAAACGGGGCGGATAAACAGCGACTTTTTGTGATCAACTTTAATGGCAGTATGGACGCGCATGAAGTTGGAGCGCTGCGTGAAGAGGTGACGGCGGTGCTGGCGGTTGCTAAGCCGAGCGACGAAGTGCTGGTCCGGCTGGAAAGCCCTGGCGGCGTCGTGCACGGCTATGGCCTGGCGGCCTCACAACTGGAGCGGCTTCGCCAACGTGAGATCCCACTGACAGTCGCCGTCGATAAGGTGGCGGCCAGTGGCGGTTATATGATGGCGTGCATTGCCAACACCATTATTGCTGCACCTTTTGCTATTGTGGGTTCGATTGGCGTGGTGGCGCAATTGCCCAATTTTCACAAACTGCTGAAGAAAAACCATATCGATGTGGAGCAGTTCACTGCTGGTGAGTTTAAACGCACTGTGACAGTCTTTGCAGAAAACACCGACAAAGGCCGGCAAAAGTTTCAGCAGGAGCTGGAACAAACACACCTGCTGTTTAAAGAGTTTGTTGCCCGGCACAGACCAGTTCTGGATATCGATCAAGTAGCAACAGGCGAGCACTGGTTTGGTTATCAGGCCAAAGAGCTGAAGCTGGTCGACAAGTTGCAGACCAGCGATGACTACTTGCTGGCGAATTACGCCGAAAAACATGTAGTGCAGGTGAGTTTTCAGACGAAAGCCAAACTGGCCGAGCGTCTGGGGCTGGCAGCAGCTGCAGCCGTACATAAAGCCTGGCTAAAGTTGGCACAGCAGACGGGCTGGCACTGATGCAGGCTGAGTTTTGGCAGCAATGCTGGCAACAGCAACGCATTGGCTTTCATCAAACCGAGGTACATCCGCTGTTGCCGGTGCTGACGCAGCAATTGCAACTGTCGTCGTCCGTCAGCACCTTTGTGCCTTTGTGTGGAAAAAGCCTGGATATGCTGTGGTGGCGACAGTTTGGCTCTGTCGTCGGTGCAGAGTTGTCGGAATTGGCCTGCCAGCAGTTTTTCCTCGAAGCTGGTTTCGCAGCGTCCTGTCAGTCGCAAGGTGCTCACCAGCTCTATAGCGCGGAGCAGATCAGCCTGTGGCAAGGCGATTATTTTGCCTTAGAATCGTCGCAGTTAGGCCCTGTTGGCTTGATTTACGACAGAGCGGCCTTGATTGCATTGCCAGATGCGATGCGTACCCTCTATGTCGAAAAGCTGAAGCAGTTGTGTCCTGCTGCGTCCTTGTTATTGCTGACGCTGGACTATCCTGCTGCCGAAATGCAAGGTCCACCTTTTGCGATACCTGATCACGACGTGCATGCTTTGTTTCGCTTTGCTCAGTCGGTTGAGCTATTGGCGGTGCGGGATTTGACGGGACGGCCTTTTGCTCAGCGCCAGTTTAAAGTCAGCCGACTGATTGAGCGGGCTTACCTGATCCGCTGGTAAACAAAAAAGCCGGAGTGAACAACTCCGGCTTTTTTGTTGTCGTTGCAGCAGCTTGCTGCAACCCGACGTCAGAGCGATTTGCCTGCATTCGGGTCGTCGTAAATGCTTTGATCAAACTGCTTTTCGCTTTTGCCAATCAGGCAGGACACCATCGCATCGCCAGTAATATTGACCGCTGTCCGGGTCATATCCAGTAGACGGTCAACGCCAATAATCAGCGCTATACCTTCCACCGGCAGGCCAACCTGCTGCAGTACCATCGCCAGCATAATCAAGCCAACGCCCGGCACCCCTGCGGTGCCGATGGAGGCGAGGGTGGCTGTCAGGATCACCATCAGATAGTCTGTAAAGGTCAGGTCAATCTGGAACACCTGGGCAATAAAGACGGTGGCCACACCCTGCATAATGGCGGTACCATCCATATTGACGGTAGCGCCTAAAGGAATTGTGAAAGAGGCAATGTTGTTGCTGACACCAAGGCGTTTGGTGGTGGCATCCAGGTTCACCGGAATGGTGGCATTGCTGCTCGACATGCTAAAAGCAAACAGCGCTACATCTTTCATTTTGCGGAAAAACATGAGTGGGTTTAACTGACCAGCCAGTTTCAGGAAACTGCCGTAGATGATAAACGCATGGAGCAACAGCACAAAAAGCACGGTGCCAAAGTACCAGGCCAGGCTGCTTAAGTCGGATAAATCAAGGGTGGTAAACAGCTTGGCCATCAGGAAAAACACGCCGTATGGCGCCAGCGCCATCATAAAACCTACCAGCTTCATCACCACTTCGTTTAAATCATTAAACAAGTTACGCACCCGGACACCGGCGTCACCACTAAGCGCAATGGCCAGACCCATCAACACGGCAAACACAATAATTTGCAGCATTTCGCCTTTGGCCATGGCTTCCACTGGGTTGCTGGGGAAGATATTGATCAGCACCTGTACCAGTGAAGGGGCCTGAGCCACGCTGAAACTGGCCTCTGAGGTCATTTCGACACCAGCGCCAGGGGAAACCAACACCGCAAAAAAGATAGCCAGTGCGATGGCGATGGCGGTGGTCAGCGTGTACAAGCCAAGTGCTTTGCCGCCTAAACGGCCTAAAGTTCCGCCGTCGCTCAGTGAGCTGGTACCGCAGACCAAAGAGATAAACACCAATGGCACGACCAGCATTTTCAGGCTGGCCATAAAAATTTGGCCACCGATATGGAACAGACCGTCGACAAAAAATGCTTTGAGGCCAATATCCAGTCCGAGCAGGGAAATGACCCGCTCGTCTGCACCGGCCAACAGGCTTTTAAAGCCGGCGCCAACCAGAACCCCCAGGGCCATTGCAATCAGAATGCGGGCCGTCAGACTGAGTTTTTTTGAGTTATTCATTAAGTGTAGAGTCCAGTACAGTCCAAAAAACGCCGCCTAGACTAGCAGTTTGGCCACTAAAAGAAAAACAGCAAATGCTTAATATACCGAAGTGTCGGCTTCACACGCGCTTCGCAAGGGACCATTGCAGGTTAATGTGCATTTGCTTCCGGCGAAATTCGGTTTATTGAAGTTAGTTGTGGAGAAAGCTAACCTGCGCCGAAATTCAGGGCTAAGCTTGAACCAATACAATAAGTTAGTCATTCAGGGAGAATGGATGATGACGATCTGTCGTTATGGTTTGCTCGGACTCTTGTTGCTGATCCATGGCTGTGGAGGCGGTGGTGGCACCATCGAAAATCCCAACCCGGGACAGCAGGAAGTGATCAGCATCAACCTGAGTCTGAGCTCCGCGTCGGGTCAAAGCAGCTCCGAGCTCAGTGTGGTGCAGCCGCTGACGCTGCAGGCGCAGTTAACTTCGTCCACAGGCCGGTCTATGACAGGGCAGTTGCTGACCTTTAGCTTGTCTGATGCTGAATTGGCTAGATTCAATAACGATGCCGGTACCGCCCAGACCAACGGCAATGGCATCGCCAGCATTGGTTTAGTGGCCGGCAGTAAAAGTGGCGCCGGTGTGGTCACGGCCCGTCTGTCGGACACCGTCAGCGCGCAAATCAGTTTTAACTCAGCTGGTGATGCAGATGACGAACAGCCGTCGTCCCCTGTGGGTTCAGTGCGGCTGGTTGCGCAAAACTTGCAGTTAGGCTCAGGTGCCAGTGAAAAAGTGGATTTGTCAGCCCTGGTACTGGATGCCAACAATGTGTTGCAGTCCGGCGTTTCCGTGCAGTTCAGTGCCAGCTCAGGGGAGTTGGAAATTGTCTCTTCACTGACCGAAGCCGATGGTGTGGCCAAAGCAAAGCTAAGCAGTACCTCAGACAAAAGCCTGCGGACCATTGACGTGACCGCAGCTGTTGGCAACAAAACGTCGACTGTGAAGGTGGATGTGGTGGGCACTGGTATTTTGTTATCAGCCCCGCGTTCTGTGGTGCTGGGTGATGCGGTGACCATGACTGCAGACCTGACCGACTCGGCAGGTACAGGGATCCAGGGGGAGCTGCTCACCGTCAGTTCTTCGCTCGGCAATCCTGTCAGTGCAGCGAGCTTTGTCACGGCTGGCAACAGTGGCCGTATCAGCTTTAGTTACCGGGCCCAAACAGGCGGACAAGACGAACTACGGGTTGTGGGTCTTGGCGCTGTTGCTGTGCAGGCTATCGCTATTCAGACCGACAGCTTCAGTTTTGTGCCAATCACTCCTGCAGTGCTCGAAGTGCCGCTTGGCACGGAGCAGACGTTGACCTTGAGTTGGCTTATCAACGGCATGGCCAACGCCGGCAAAGCGGTGAATTTCAGCACCACCCGCGGCCGGCTTGGCTTAATCAGCGGTGCACTGAATTCGGTGTCGGTCGACAGCCAAACCAATGATACCGGGCAGGCCCAGGTGCTGGTGGGCTCTGATTTTGCCGGTATAGCCAATATTGCGGCCACAGAAATTCGCACTGGGGCAACGGACTTGTTGTCCACCCGGGCTAGTGTTGAATTTGTCGCCACTGTGCCTGCGCAGGTCGAAGTTCAGGCCAATCCGGCTCAGGTTGGGTCAGGTGAACAGTCGGTGATCCGGGCTGTGGTGCGTGATATCAATAACAATCCGGTGAAAAACCGCACTGTGGCCTTTAACCTCAATGGAGCGCCGGGCGGTCAATTGGATCCGGCGACCGCTGTCACGGATTCGCAGGGCCTGGCCAGCACCGTATTTACCGCCGACAGTCTGACCGGTGCGGCGACAACTCATAACCTGAATGTCTCTGCCGTGGTGCTGGATACTGCTCCGGCCGTGAGTTCCGATGTCGCTTTGGCGGTTGGCGGCCGTACCTTGTTCTTCCGTTTCGGCACCGGCAACAGCATTGAAATTCCAAGCCAGTCGGCCTTTAGTCAGCAGTTTTCGGTGTTTGTGACGGACTCGTCCGGTAACCCTGTGGTCGGGCAAACCCTGAGTGTCGCGGTGTTGCCTCTGTCGTACGATAAAGGCTATTGGGTAGAATCGCCCGATGCGTCGAATTTCAAGCTGTGGGTCCCTGTAGCCACCATTGCAGGTTGTGCTTCTGAAGATGTGAATTTTAACGGCATTCTGGATGCCGGAGAGGACTGGAACGGCGATGGGCAATTAACACCTGGCAATGTCGCTTCTGTGCCCAGAACAGTTCAGGCAGACAGCAATGGTGTGGCCACTTTTAATCTGTCGTATCCGGCTGACCATGCGCCCTGGACAGTGGTTGAGTTGAAGGTATCAGGCAGTGCTGCCGGAACAGAAAATATCAGCAGCCGAAGTTTCCAGCTGAACGTGCCTGGTGTCTATGTTTCGGAACAGACTGCCGCGCCGGCCAGCAACCCCTTTGGCCGAAGCTCCAGCTGTGCAGATACCCTGTGAGGCAAAAAACAAGGCCTGGTGAGACCAGGCCTTGTTACCCATAGAGCGGTTTCGCTTGGCAGCTGATTAACGTTGGAACTGGTATACAGAGCCTAATTTCAGGATCTGCGTCAACTCATCCAAGGCCTGACGGCTTTCAATCAGCAGTTGTGGATCGGCCAGATCTGCTTCAGTCAGCTGGTCGCGGTAGTGCTGGTCTACCCACTGATTCAAGCGGCCAAACAACGCATCGTTCATAAGCACGGCTGGGTTGACGGCGGCCAGCTCCTGTTCCCCCAAGGCCACGCGCAACCGTAAACAAGCCGGGCCTCCACCATTTTGCATGCTTTGTTTCACGTCCATATAGTGCACCTGGCGCACCGGCGTACCGCGGCCTGTCAGTTGTTCCAGATAGGCGGACACTGTCGCACTGTCGCGGCATTCGGTGGGGGCGATAATCGCCATGTCACCGTTCGCCAGCGTCACCAGCTGAGTGTTAAACAGGTAGGTTTTCACTGCTTCTTCGACACTGACTTCACTGGTTTTCACTTCAATAAAGTGCAGTGCATGGGTGCCAAACTTGCGCTGAATTTCAGCGAGCTTTTGTTCGGTATGTAAAAACGCCTGCTGGTGATAAAACAACACGTTCTGATTGCCGACGGCAATCACGTCATTGTGGAATACGCCCTGGTCAATCACGTCCGGGTTTTGTTGCATCAGCACCAAGGTCTCGTCCGTCAGACCATGCAGGCGGGCCACTGCTTCACAGGCTTCTTTGGTATGGCGGGCCGGGTACTTTTGCGGGGCCGGTTGCTGCTGGTCAAAGGCGGTGCGGCCATAGACAAAAAGCTCCACCCCTTTGTCGCCATAACCGCGGCATAACCGGGTATGGTTGGCGGCGCCTTCATCACCAAAATGGTCGTTATCCGGCAGGTGGCTGTGATGGGCAAAATGCCGCTCATCACTGAACATGGCTTTTAAAATGCGGCCTGTGGTTTCGGGCTCCAGCGAACGGTGAAACTTATTGGTCAGGTTGGCCGGCGTAAAATGCACTTTGCCATCCAGAGTGTCGGCACTGGGGGAGATAGTAGCTGCGTTAGCTGTCCACATGCTGGAGGCTGAACACACTGCCCGCAACACTTCAGGCGCTTGTTTCGCTGCCTGTTGAATCACCTGAGCATCATTGCCACTAAAGCCCAGACGCCGCAGGGTGTAGACATCGGGCCGCTCTTGCGGAGCCAGCACCCCTTGTACCAGACCTAGCTTTGATAAGGCCTGCATTTTCTGCAGCCCTTGTTTAGCCGCTTGTTTTGGGCTGGATAACGATTTGGCATTATTCAGCGAGGCGACGTTGCCGACAGACAAGCCGGCATAGTTATGCGTCGGGCCGACCAGCCCGTCAAAGTTAGCTTCATAAAAGTTCATTTTTGCTTTATTCCTTCGAAAAGGTGATGTGGCTCTGTTGTTATTTTTTGCGAGGCCACTTTAAGTTTGCTTCATTGGAGGTCGCTGTTTTATTCAGCGAAAGGCCGTGAATTCACGGTCTTTGGGCATAATAATGAACTTATACTCTTGTCACAACTTGAGTTTACGGATATACGTTAAAAAAGAACTGTCTTCTAACACGCTCTCAGGGTCGGGATCTAAATCACAAAATGGCGAAATCTCTAGTCATAGTCGAATCACCTGCAAAAGCCAAAACGATCAACAAATACCTGGGTAACGACTTCGTCGTTAAGTCCAGTGTTGGCCATATTCGCGACCTGCCTACCAGCAGCAGTAAAGATAAAAGCAAAGATTCTGCCTCCAAGCTGAGTAAAGAACAGAAGGAGTATCAGGCGCTGGTCGATCGGATGGGCGTGGACCCAAAAAACTGGCAGGCCCGCTACGAAATTCTGCCCGGCAAAGAGAAAGTGGTCAAAGAACTGAAAATGCTGGCAGAAAAAGCAGACACTGTTTATCTGGCAACGGACTTGGACCGCGAAGGGGAGGCCATTGCCTGGCACCTGCAGGAGATTATTGGCGGTGAACCGGAAAAATTTAAACGGGTGGTGTTTAACGAAATTACCAAAAACGCCATTCAAAATGCGTTTAAAGAGCCTGGTCTGGTCAATACCGACCGGGTGAACGCGCAGCAGGCTCGGCGTTTTCTCGACCGTGTGGTCGGTTTTATGGTGTCACCACTGCTGTGGAAAAAGGTGGCGCGTGGTTTATCCGCTGGCCGGGTTCAGTCGGTCGCGGTGCGTTTGGTGGTTGAGCGTGAGCGTGAAATCAAAGCCTTTGTGCCAGAAGAATACTGGACAGTCGATGCCGACACCCAAACCGCATTAAAGCAAGCGTTGCGGCTGGAAGTGAGCAAAGAGGGCGGCAAAGCCTTCCGGCCACTGAATCAGGCGCAGGCCGATTTAGCCGTAGCCGCGTTAAGCAAAGCCAGCTTCACTGTGCTTGAGCGCGAAGACAAAGCGTCCAGCAGCAAAGCTTCTGCACCTTTTATCACCTCCACCTTGCAGCAGGCGGCCAGCACCCGTCTGGGCTATGGCGTGAAGAAAACCATGATGTTGGCGCAGCGCTTGTACGAAGCCGGTCACATCACCTATATGCGTACCGACTCGACCAACCTGAGTCAGGATGCGGTGCAAGCCTGTCGCGCTTACATTGAACAGAATTTTGGTAAGAAGTACCTGCCAGAGCAGCCGATGTCTTATGGCAGCAAAGCCAATGCGCAGGAAGCTCACGAAGCCATTCGCCCATCTGAGGTCAACGTGCTGGCGTCCAGTCTGGGTGACATGGAAGCCGATGCGCGTAAGCTGTACGAGCTGATTTGGCGTCAGTTTGTTGCTTGCCAGATGCCAGCAGCCTTGTACGACGTGACCACCATTACGGTGCAGGCTGGTGACTTTGAATTAAAAGCCAAAGGCCGGGTGCTTAAATTTGATGGCTGGACCCGGGTACAGCCGGCGCAAAAACGCAAAGATGAAGAAGAACTGGAGCTGCCGGATGTGAAGCCGGGTCAGAGCCTGAGCCTGCAACAACTTTACCCGGTACAGCACTTCACCAAACCACCGGCGCGCTTTAGCGAAGCCAGTCTGGTCAAAGAGCTGGAAAAACGAGGTATTGGCCGTCCTTCGACCTATGCTGCCATTATCTCGACCATTCAGGAGCGGGGTTACGTCAAAGTCGAAAACCGTCGTTTCTATGCTGAGAAGATGGGGGAAATTGTCACAGACCGTTTGGTGGAAAATTTCAGCGATCTGCTGAGCTATGACTTTACTGCCAATATGGAAGTGCGGCTGGACGATATTGCCGAAGGTGAGCTGAAATGGCGTGACGTGCTGGACCAGTTCTATGGCGATTTTTCCGGCAAGCTAAAACAGGCCGAAGCCGATCCTGAACAAGGTGGCATGCGCACCAACCAGTTTGTATTGACCGACATTGCCTGCCCAACTTGTGGCCGCAAGATGGGCATTCGTACCGCCAGTACCGGCGTGTTTTTAGGCTGTTCAGGCTACAACCTGCCACCGAAAGAGCGCTGCACCACCACGATGAACCTTACGCCAGGCGACGAAGTGGTGCAGGTGGCTGATGACGATGAGCTGGAAACCGAAGTACTGCGCCACAAAAAGCGCTGCACCAAGTGCGGTACGGCGATGGATCATTACCTGATTGATGAGCAGCGCAAGCTGTACGTCTGTGGTAATAACCCGGGCTGTGACGGTTATCTGGTGGAAAGCGGCGCCTTTAAACTGAAAGGCTATGACGGCCCGAGCATCGACTGTGAAAAATGTGGCAGTCAGATGCAACTGAAGTCAGGCCGCTTTGGTAAGTACTTTGGTTGTACCAATGACGCCTGTAAAAATACCCGTAAGCTGCTGAAAAATGGCGAAGCGGCACCGCCAAAAGAAGATCCGGTGCATTTGCCTGAACTGAAGTGTGAAAAGTCGGACACTTACTTTGTGTTACGTGATGGCGCGGCAGGTTTGTTCCTGGCAGCTGCCACTTTCCCTAAGTCAAGGGAAACACGCGCACCGCTGGTGGCTGAACTGGTTCGCTTTAAAGAGCGGCTGATGCCGAAGTTCCATTACCTGACTGAAGCGCCGGCTCAGGATAGCGCTGGCAACCCGGCTATACTGCGTTGGTCGCGTAAGACCAAACAGCAGTACGTAATGACGGAAAAAGATGGCAAAGCCACCGGTTGGTCGGCCTGGTATCAGGATGGCCGCTGGGTGGTCAGTAAAGAAAAATAAGCGGTTTTAACAGACTAAAAAAGGCGGGGAAACCCGCCTTTTTTGTATCTGCAGACCAGCTCAGCAAATCACCATTTGCGCTTGGGCGCAAACAGCACATCCAGATCGTTGCTCTCTTGTTCGGCGCGTTTTTGCCGGTCACGCAGGTTGCCTTCCTTCAGCTCAGTGGCAATATCTTCCAGGATCATGCTGACTTCGGACTTGCGGTTGGTCACATAGTCGTCGGCGTGCGCACAGTTGCTCAGGGTCGCCAGGGCTTTTTCATAGCATTGGCGGGCCGAACCTAACATGGCGCTGGCGCGCGCCTGATTACCGCGTTTAATCTGGCTTTCCACATTGATGCGCAGTTGCAGCATCTCCAGGCGCCTGTCTTCCTGCACCACACTTTGGGTATCAATATTGCCGCGGGCATGTTCAGCCCGCAAAATGGTGCGTAGTTTTTTGATACCCTGGATCATGCTGATGATTTGTTTGTCGTTATCGGGCATGGTCAGGCCTTCGCTGCCCATACCATCATTACCATCATTCAGGCGTTTTTCGGTTTCGGCAACGCGCTGTTTCAGATCTTTGGAATTAGGTTCCAGCTCCAACATGGCTCGTAAGGTCAGCAGAATGCGTTTTAATAACATGGTAATGATGCCGCGGGTCAGCGGAACATTCGCTGCGTTCAGCAAAATGTCTTCGGTATCTTCCAGCGCGTTCCGTAATTTCGAAAATTCAGCGCGCTTGAGCGCAGCGAGGCGCTCTTTGTGTTGCTGGATAGCGCTGACAATCACCGCAACCACCACCAGCGTAATGACTAAAACAATAATAATGGCAAACAATATCCCAACTCCAATGTGTCCTGAAGACTTCAGGGCTCAATTGTTATCTGCTCAATGTTAAACCCAAGCCAAACAAAATGCTATGACCCGGTCAGGGCAGTGACAAGCTGAATACAGCACCACCGAATTGACCGCCATTTTTCAGGCGGATAGCACCGGTTTGGCCATGATTTCGGTGTGCTTTAGCGATAAGCCCTGCAAAAAACAGGCCTAAACCTGTGCGGCCTGAGCTCAGATTTAATTCTTTCATCAGTGTATCGGCCTGTTCCAGCATAAAACCAGGGTAGCCCGGGCCGTCGTCATGAATTTCGATTAACAAGCCTTTGGCGTTTTGCTCAGCCGTTAGCAGCAATTTGCTTTTGGTGTAACGCAGCGCGTTAATAAAAATATCATTGAGCAGGCTTCGGACCAGGTCCTGATCGAAATAACCCATCAGGTCCGGGTCTGCATTGACCTCGACCTGAATCTGCAGCTGTTCACTGTAGATCTCATTATTCAGCTGAATTTCTTCAAACAGATCGGCGACCGGGTACTGGTCAATCTGCAGTGGCAGCTGGTCTTTTTCTAAGCGATACAATGACAACAGCTGCAGCAGATTGATATTGAGCCGGTTCGCTTCATAATGAATGCGGGACAGTTCTTCACGCGCCGCCGGCTTCAGTTGGCTTTCTTCCTGCCGCAAGGTGTCCAGCGACTGAATGAGCAGACAAAGAGAGTTTTTCATGTCGTGCGCCGCGCTGGCCAGCACAGTGGCAAAATCTATTTCCGGAACGCTGTCTGCCATACTCAGTCCACCTTGGTGCAAAAGCTGATTTTAGTTACTAATCGTTATAGTCCAACATCAAAACGAAATAAGTTGGAATATCTAAACGATAGCGTATAGTGTGGATATCATATGCCAAGAATGGATAGCTGACACATGAAATTACAACAACTTCGTTATATCGTTGAGGTACTTAACCACAATCTCAATGTGTCTGCGACGGCTGAAAGTCTGTATACCTCGCAGCCGGGGATCAGTAAACAAGTCCGGATGCTGGAAGACGAATTGGGTATTCAGGTGTTTGGCCGTTCGGGTAAACATTTAACGCATGTCACTCCGGCTGGCCGTGACGTGATTGATATTGCGCAGCAAATTCTGGCGAAAGTCGAAAGTATCAAAGCTGTTGCCAAAGAACATACCTTGCCGGATCAGGGCAAGTTGAATATTGCCACCACCCACACGCAGGCTCGGTATGCACTGCCACCGGTGATCAGTGGTTTTATGAAGAAATTCCCAAAAGTGTCGTTGCATATGCATCAGGGCACACCGTCGCAAATTGCCGAAGCCGCTTCCCGCGGGGATGCAGATTTTGCCATCGCGACCGAAGCGATGCATTTATTTAACGACCTGATTATGCTGCCTTGTTATCACTGGAACCGTTCGGTGATTGTGCGCCATGACCATCCACTGGCCACCATCAACCGCAAGCTGACGGTCGAAGATGTGGCCGAACACCCTATTGTGACTTATGTGTTTGGGTTTACCGGCCGCTCTGAGCTGGACCGTGCTTTTGGCGAAAAAGGTCTGGAGCCAAAAATTGTGTTTACCGCAACCGATGCCGACGTGATTAAAACCTATGTCCGGTTAGGCTTGGGCGTGGGGGTGATTGCGTCGATGGCGATGGACAAAGATCTGGACAAAGACCTAGTCGCACTGGATGCCAGCCATTTATTTGCGGCGTCCACTACCAAAATCGGTTTCCGCAAAGGCTCGTTCTTGCGTACCTATATGTATGACTTTATTGAACGTTTTGCGCCGCATTTAACCCGCGAAGTGGTAGAACGGGCCAATATGATGCGTAGTCAGGAAGAAATTGACCGGATGTTTTCCCGCTTCGAATTACCTGTGAAGTAAAGCGCGGGGGATAGTGTGCAGATCCAGAAAAGGCCGCTGCCTTTTCTGGGCTTGAGTGCCAGTCAGGCTTCGTAGGGCAGAGGGTCTGTGGCCTTATTCAGTTCAAAGGCTTCCAGTCGCTCCTGGCAAGAACCACATTTACCGCAGGCTTTGGCCCGGCCATTGTAACAAGTCCAGGTTTTGCTGTAGTCCAGGCCCATTGCCAGGCCGTCGCGCAGGATTTCGATTTTATTGCCGTTCAGGTACGGGCTGACAATGTCCACCGGCTCGTAGTTGGCGATCTGGCAAACCTCATGCATTTTCAACACGAATTCCGGACGGCAATCCGGGTAAATAAAGTGGTCGCCTGAATGGGCGCCGTAATAAACTGCCCGCGCATTGAGCGACACCGCATAACCAACTGCCAGCGACAACAAAATCATATTGCGGTTGGGCACCACGGTTGATTTCATGTTGTCAGCGGCATAATGGCCTTCAGGCACATCGATATTGTCGGTCAGACTGGAACCCGCCAGCAGCTGATTGATGGCGGAAATATCCACCACTTTGTGCGACACCCCCAGCTCCTGACACACCTGGCGTGCGCAATCCAATTCCTTGACGTGGCGCTGACCATAGTTAAATGACAAGGCATGGACTTCATGACCGTCAGCTATGGCTTTATGCAATACGGTAAACGAATCCATACCGCCGGAATAGATCACAACAACTTTTTGCGGCATCAGAACAGGGCTCCAGCTATAATAAGCAACTTTTTTCGGGCGCGCATTGTACTTGAATCTGCCGCCAAGCTAAAGGAAAACCCCCGCAGGTGTATAAAGTCAACGAAATTTTCCAGACGATCCAGGGCGAAGGCAGCTTTACCGGCACCCCCTCCATTTTTGTCCGCTTGCAGGGTTGCCCGGTCGGATGTGCCTGGTGTGATACCAAACATACCTGGGCTATCCCTGCTGATCTGGAGGTCGGCCCGGCACAGGTGCTGGCAAAAACCGAAGAGACTGAGCAGTGGTGTAGCCAGACGCCGCAGCAGCTGCTGACATTGTTTGCTGAGCAGGGCTACCAGGCCAAACATGTGGTGATCACCGGTGGCGAACCCTGCATTTACGATTTAAACCCTTTGTGTGAACTGCTGCATCAACATGGCTATCAGACGCAAATCGAAACCAGTGGTACCTTTGAGGTGCTGGTGCCGTCGGCAAGCTGGGTCACCGTATCGCCCAAGGTCAATATGAAAGGCGGTTATCAGGTACTGCAAAGTGCTTTAGAGCGCGCCAACGAAATTAAACACCCTGTGGCGATGGAAAAGCATATTGAAGAACTGGATGCGTTGCTGGCCGGTTTAGACCTGTCGGGCAAGCTGGTGTACCTGCAGCCTATCAGTCAGGGCCGTCGGGCTACAGAGCTGGCGATTGCAACCTGCACAGAGCGCAACTGGCGCCTGAGTGTGCAGGTGCACAAGTATTTGGGTATCAGCTAACAGGGACCAAAACAGCCGCTTTCGCGGCTTTTTCTGGTTTAGCGGGTAGGGCCTATTGGATCGTCTTTCAGCTTGGGGATTTTCAGCCCCAGCTCTTTACCGCGGTGTTTTGCATAGTAGGTGCAGCCGACAAACATCAGACTGCTCAGTAGTAGCTCCAGCACAGCCAACCAGAACACCAGGCCTGAGCTTATCCATAAATGGGTCAGGCTGTGAATGAAGTACCACATCACAATAAAGTTAGCCCAGGCAAAGGTATAGGCTTTGCCTTGCACTATGCCCCAGAGTGGCAAAAACAGCGGGCCCCACAGTAATGCCAATAAGGTGGTGCTGCTGCCCATTTGTGGTGGCACTAAATAAAGTACCCACAATGGCATCAAGACAAAAAGACCAAAAAAGCCACTACGGCCTAACCAAAGGTAACGGCGGGTGAGGGCGGACATCGCAACTGTCATGGCAACACATTTCCGGCTTGTTTTAAAATCTGCGCCATTGTAGCCAGACGTTTTCCTAATGCAACTGCCAATTCGGCTGCCTCTTTTGCCAAAGGCCGGTCGCCGCTCAGGCCCGACACCTGGCTGGCGCCATAAGGGCTGCCACCACCCTGAGTTTGATGCAAAGCCGGTTCGGAATACGGCAAGCCAACAGGCAACATGCCGTGATGCAAAAGCGGCAGCAACATACCAAGCAAGGTGGCTTCATTGCCGCCATGTAAACTGCCGGACGAGCTGAATACAGCAGCAGGTTTATTGATCAGGCTGCCTTTGATCCATTCAGTACCCGTACTGTCCCAGAATTGTTTTAACGGCGCTGCCATCAGACCAAAGCGGACTGGGCTGCCAAAGGCAAAGCCATCGGCCAGCTGCAGTTCATCAGGCTGGAATAAAGGATGGCGGGTCGATTGACTACCATCTGCTGCGGGCAACGCGCGAATGGTGGCTTCAGCGCCGGCCTTTACAATGCCAAGCGCGATCTGGTCGGCAAGCTCAGCCACAGCGCCATGGCGCGAATAATACAGCACCAAAATGCGCGTCATGGCAGCAACGCGAGCAGATTTTCAACCGGACGGCCAATGACGGCTTTGTCATCACGCTGCAGTATCGGTCGTTCAATCAGTTTTGGTGTGCTGACCATAGCGGCAATCAGTTGCTGCTCGGTGAGTGCCGGGTTATCCAGCCCTAAGTCTTTGTATTCAGCTTCTTTGCTGCGCAGCAGCTGACGGGCAGGAAGACCAAGTGCTGCCAGCAGAGCACTGAGTTCCTCTGCGCTCAGCGGCTGATCCAGGTAATAACGGATCTGAAAAGGCAGTTGTTTTTGTTCCAGTAAAGCCAGAGCTTCCCGGCTTTTGGAGCAGCGATTGTTGTGGTACAGCGTATACATAACAAGTCCTTACAGGCGTTTTAACCGGTTCAGCTCGGTTTGCCATTGTTTCTTTTTCGCTTCGAGCCGGCGGTTTTCCAGTTGGTTTTCCGGCGCCAGATGATTTAATGCTTCATTCAGATCATCAATGGCTTTCGGGTAAATCGCCAGTTGATAGTACATATCGGCTCTGGCTTCGTAATAACGCGGGTAGTCTTCCATCGCTTTGTAGGTGTCGGCAATCATTTCATAAGCCGGAAAAATGTCGCTGCGGTAGTACAGCAAATTACGCAGTAAATGCAGTGCCAGCCGGTAGGACTTACCCTGAATGGCTGCATTGGCGTAGTTCAGCGTAATCACCTGATTATTCGGCTTTAACTGGTACTGCTGCTCCAGCATCGTCATGGCGTCGTCGTATTGGCCTTTGGCGATCAGGATGTCGCTGTATAAATCGATGTAGTACAGGTTATCCGGTTCTTGCTGGCGTAGTTTCAGTACTATTTGCTCAGCTTCTTTCACCTTTTTGCCATCAAAGTAAGCCAATGCCAGACCATATTGGTTGGCTTTGGTATTACCGCCCGGGCTGGACAGTCGTTTTAGAAAAATGGCTTCGGCATCTTTGATGCCATAGTGGTAACGTGCCAGCACACGGGCTTTGGTCAGCGCATAATCCGGGCTGTCGGCGACAAAACGTTTCTGGAATTGTTCGGCGCGCAGACGGGAGTCGGCGACCCGGGCTTGCGACAAGGGGTGTGTATACAAAAATGCCAGCTGCGCATTGGCAAAGCGGGAACGTTCTGCCAGCTTGTTAAAAAATTCCGGTACTGCATAAGGGTCATAGCCGCTGTCTGCCATTAACTGAATGCCAATGCGATCCGCTTCCTGTTCATTGGCGCGGGTGAAGTTAATTGCACTTTGTTGGGCTGCGCCCTGTGTAGCCATAATCCCAGCCATACCGGCTTCCGGGTTGACGGTGGCCAAAATAATCGATCCCAATAGCGCAGCCAGCGTCAGCGGCGCATTTTGTGAGCGGGCTTCCACCGAACGGGCGATATGGCGCTGCGTGACGTGGGAAATTTCGTGCGCTATCACCGAGGCAAATTCACTTTCGGTGTCCGACACTGCCAGAGTGCCGGTGTGAGAGACTATGTTGCCACCCAGGGTGGCAAAGGCGTTGATGTTTTTGTCGTTGACCCAATAAAAGCGGAACGGGAACTTGACGTCCTGCGCTTTGGCCACCATCTGGTTGCCGAGCGAATTCAGGTATTCATCCAGTAAGGGATCATACACCATTGGCAACTGGCTTTTGGTCTGACGCATCATCACGTCGCCCAGCTGCTTTTCGGTGTCTGGCGTCAGGGTAGAAAACGCGCTGCCGCCAATGTCCGGTAACGTAGTATTGGCCTGAGCTGTCACTGAACTGAGTACACTCAACGCCAGACCGGCCCAGAATGCCGGTTTTTTCAACGAAGATACTGCCACTTGAATCATTTATTTCCTGAACTCTGTCATTCCTGCTTTGATAGCCGCCAGTTTCAGCTCATCCGGATCCGCGCTGCCTAATTTGCGCTGCTGGATTTCGTAATACTGCTGAATAGAGGTGCCATCCACTTTCACCACATCGACCACAGTTTTTAAATGCTGGATCAGATCCATCACCGTTTTATGGGCGTGAATGATTAATGCCCGGTCCGCATCATCGCCATACTCAAAGTAATAATCGACAAACTTATGCATCTGATTGATCCGCAGAATTATTTTCATGGTGTGCGGGTCCCAGACATAAAAGTCCAGTAGCTTGTTACCTTTCACATACTGATCGATTTGTGTCTCTTTGGCATAACAACAGGCCTGAAGTTCAAATCCTCGGTCAGTAAATACCTGATGCAGTGCAATTCTGGGTTTATTCTCGCAATGAATAATATTGCTGTTGTCGATAAAGCCGCCCAAGGCCTGTAAATTCCAGTTGCGCTTGTCGCTGATGCGTCGAATGGCATTATCAAAGCCATGGGTCAGCACCCCTTCAGACTCGCCTAGCGATTGCGCCACCATATGATAAAAAGGCGGCAGTTCACCCCAGTTAATTTGCTTTTTGTACCAGTTAATCTCTTTTAACGTTGGATTGTCTGGTAAATGGGCTCTGGAATGTGATGTCGACATAGCGATAGCTCTTCGGTACTGGTTTTATCGAATTATAACGGACAAAGCCCGGCCGAAAAGCACTGTTCTGCGCCGCCCACAATGTTTTTTTCATTTTTTTGCGGTTTCGCGACCACTCAGAACGACAGACGCAGCGACGCACTGAACTGGCGTGGCAATGCCGGTTCAAAAGCACGGCCATTGGTCTGATTGACCACCACAGCGCCGACATAGTCGGTGTCCGTCAGGTTCTCTGCGGCCAGTTCATAACTCAGCCGGTAACTGGCCAGCGGCAGTTCGGCTTGCCAGCGCAGATCCACGCGGGCATAACCCGGAGCGAAGCTTTGATTCTGATCGGTACTGGCTATTTTGCTACGCAGCGTGGTGCTGAGGAGCAGTTTCGCATCCGGAGTCTGATCCGGCAGGTAACTCAGAGCCCAATAAAGTTGTTGCCTGGCCACGCCTGGCAGCTGCTTGCCTTGCAGCCCGCCATCGGCAAAACGTGCATTCAGTAAGGTCAGGCTCAGCTGTTGTTGCCAGTGTGGCGATGCCTGCCAGAGCCACAACCATTCCAGACCTTCGCGTTCTGTCTTGCCACCATTTTTGTAGGTGGTGCGACCGCCGCTGGACTGATCGGCCAGCAGTTCATCGTTGGTGTCGGTACGAAACAGCACCAGACTGCTGCGCCACTGCGCAAATTGCCATTTATGGCCCAGTTCCACTGAATCCGACTGGCTTGGCTTTAACGCAAGGTTCAGGCCGGAGCCCTCGTTCTGATAGGCCATTTCTGTCAGAGTTGGGGTTTCAAAGCCCTGTCCGGCGCTGACAAACCAACTGCTGTTGGCAGTGTAGTGATGGCTCAGACTGATGGCTGCACTTTGTTCGTTAAAGGTTGTACGGCCGCTGTCATCCGGATTGCTGTCGTTGATATAAAAATCTTCGACCCGGACCCGGCTTTCGCTGTGCCGCACACCGCCACTGAGCAACCAGTCTGGCTGCAACTGGTAACTAAAGCGGCTGAACCAGTCGGTACTGCTGAATTTGCCTTTTTCGTCGCGTCGTAAATCTGCCGCCTGGCCTTGCTGGTTGACGTAGCCCTTACGTTCGTCAGTGCTTTGCTCATAGGAGGCGCCCAGGCTCAGGCTCAACGTGCCGAATTGCCATTGCTGCAATGCAGTTGCTCCGGCAAAAGGCCGGTTGAGATCCACCACGCCACCAGCCGATGTGGGGCTTAGCCCATCAAAGCCAAGGTTCTGGCTGACCTGACGTTGGCCTGTCCAAAGCCCCAGTTGCCAGAACTGTTCTGCCTGTTGCTGGCTTAGCGTCAGGCTGAGTTGGCGCTGGCGGCTGCTTTTTTTAGTGTCAAAGCGTTCTGCATTGGCGGCAGTTTGATTGGGGTCTGCCCGCCATTCGGCTTCAGTCAGCCCCAAGGGGTCTTGCAATAAAGGATCGCGCGACCAGTCATAGCGCAGCATCAGATCGGCAAATTCCAGCGGGCTGAACCAGATCCACTGGCCCTGTTGTTTTTCGGCCTCACTGTGCGGGCGCTGGCTCTGCAGCTCTGCCCGTTTCAGGCTAAGCCGGCTGCTGCTGTCGCCATAACGTTGTTGTACCGACAGCGATTGTTGACCGGCAAAGCGGCTTTGCGACAATAGCACAGACGCTTCGTCCTGCTCTGGTTTGCGGCTGTGTAAAGACACCACACCACCTGCGGCATTGCCGTAGAGGGCCGCCATCGGCCCGGTAAGTACTTCAAGGTGGTCCAGCTGGTCGAGCAGCACTGAGCTTAACTGGCCCTGGCCATCCGGAGCGGACAGCGGAATACCGTCCTGCAACAGGCGTAAACCGCGAATGCCAAAGGCGCTGCGGCTGCCAAAGCCGCGGCTCGACAGGCGGGAGTCTTGTGCATAGTTGGCTCTGCTGTCCGCCTGAAAACCGGCGACGCCATTAAACAGGCTGGCGGCGTCGTACCAGGCTGACGTTGAGTTCAGTTGCACGTGCTGCGCATTGGACGGGTCAGTCAGCCATTGCTGTGACTGGCTTTGGGCTGTGACATGGATACGCTCAACGGCCTGTTCCTGTGCGCACAGAGCAGGGGCCAGCAGGGCCGGCAGACAACCGGCCAGCACAAGGTTGTTCATCAGTTAGCCGGGCTAAGTTTCAGAATTTTGCCGTTGTCTTCGTCGGTCAGCAGGTAGACCGCACCATCCGGAGCCACTTGTACGTCACGGATACGGGCCCCAATGCGGATACGCTCTTCGTGGCTGACTTTTTCTCCGGTCAGTTCAAGGCGGACCAACTGGCCAAACTTCAGTGAACCCACCAGCAGGTTGTTTTGCCAGCCGGCAATAGCTGGTTGGGTGTAGAACGTCATGCCACTTGGCGCGATAGAAGGTACCCAATAATGCAGAGGCTGCTCCAGACCGGCTTTACTCTTCTGACCAATGACGCCACCGCCGTATTCTTCGCCGTAGGTGATCAGCGGCCAGCCGTAGTTTTTACCTGGCTGGGCAACGTTAATTTCATCGCCGCCCTGTGGGCCGTGTTCATGGGTCCAGGTGGCTCCGGTTTCTGGGTGAATTGCCACGCCTTGCAGATTGCGGTGGCCATAGGACCAAATCTCAGGCTTGGCACTGGCATCGCCAGTATAGGGATTGTCTTTTGGCACAGAACCGTCGCTGTTGACCCGAATCACTTTACCAAAGTGGCCATCCAGCTTTTGCGCATCGTCGCGGCGTGAGCCACGATCACCTGTGGTAATAAAGAGTTCGCCTTTCGGGCTGAACACCAGGCGGCCGCCATAATGGTACTGGCTGTTAATGGCTTCAGCCTGGCGGAAGATCACTTTCACGTCTGACAGTGCGTTGCCGTTCAGTTTGGCTTTTGCCACCGCAGTACGACTGGTGTCGTTGTCAGCGGGTTCTGAAAAACTCAAATAAATCTGCTGGTTTTTGGCAAAGTCCGGGTCGAGGATCACACCCAATAATCCACCCTGGCCAACCGCTTTTACCGCAGGTACACCAGTCACAGGTTCTGACTTTTCACCTGTGCTGCTGACAATACGCAAGGTCCCGGCACGTTCAGTGACCAACATACGGCCGTCTGGCAAAAAGGCCAGTGACCATGGGTGATTGTACCCCTGACTGAACTCGGTCAGATCCAGCTTGGCTTTTTCGGTGACCAGAGGTGCTGCCTGGGTGGTGCCGCTGAGCAGCATCAGGCCGACAGCAAGAGTAGTGAAGGTGGATTTCATCTGGAATTTCCTTTTAGTGAAGTGTCTACCAGCATAATAATTACTCAGAGTCCGGTTGACGCTGATGCGATTAACAGACGTCCGGCCGGGACGTTTAACTTTGGCGCAGATGATCCAGCACCACCTGATGGTGATTACTGGTTTTAAACTGGTCAAACACCTTGCTGATTTTGCCATCCTGTTCAATCAGGAAGCTGATACGGTGTAAACCATCGTACTCTTTGCCCATAAACTTCTTCGGTCCCCAGACTGCATAAGCGTCGGCCACCTGATGATCTTCATCGCCCAGCAGCAGGAAATTCAGTTGCTCTTTTTCGATAAATTTCGCCAGTCGTTTGGGGGCATCAATACTGACGCCAACCACCTGCACGCCAAGTGCTGCCAGGTCCGCATTGCTGTCCCGCAGGCCACAGGCCTGAACTGTGCAGCCCGGTGTCATGGCTTTTGGGTAGAAATACAGTAAGACGCGGCCTTGCTTTAGCAGGCTGCTCAGGCTGCGCAGTTCGCCCTGGGCATCAGGTAACGAAAAGTCAGGGGCTTGTTGGTGTTCAGCTAACGGCATAAAAACTCCTTAAATCTGGGCCTCAAAGCGTCCGGTTAATTGCAACTGGTTCAACAGGGCCATCACTTGCTGGCGAATGAGGTCGGGTTCAGCGCCTTCGGGCAGCTCGACCGTCATTTCACAAAGATGTTGCGCCAGACCCGATTGCGGGTCTGTCGCCGTCTGGGTGCGCAGTGCACCTATATACACCTGATGATGCGCCAGCAGGCTGGAGATGGCACCAAGGGTACCTACTTTATCTGGTCCTTTGTATTCAAGTACATAGTGGGCTGACACTGGCTGCATCCGGTGGCCTGAGGTGCGTTTGGTCATTGTCAGCAAATCCAGCTCCAGACCGAGCCCAGGCAGCAGGTGTTCAATCCGGCTGATCGCACTTAAGTCACCCGCCAACAGCATAATAAAGGTGAACTCGTTGCCCAGAATGGCCATACGACTGTCGACAATGTTGCAATTACAGTCTGTGACCAGCCGGGCCAGTTTACTGACAATTCCTGTACGGTCCGCCCCGATAGCGGTAACGACCAGATGTTGTGGCATAAGGTATTCATTCCGGGTCAAAAAATGGCGCAAGTGTAGCATAGTGCGCCTATTTTTCACTGCTTTCGGCTTGTGCTTGTGTGACGTCGTCATTACCATAGGCAGCCTGAAAATTTTGGAGCCTTTTTATGTTAAGCGGAAGTATTGTTGCCTTGATCACTCCTATGCACTCTGACGGTTCGGTCGATTTTGCCAGCCTCAAACGTTTAGTGGAGTTTCATCTGGCCAATAAGACTTCTGGCCTGGTCATTATGGGCACTACGGCAGAGTCAGCCACACTGACCTTTGATGAGCAGTGGCAGGTACTGAATGCGGTACTTGAGCAAGTCGCAGGTCGTATTCCGGTGATAGCCGGCAATGGCTCCAACTCAACGGCGGAAGCTATTGCCAAAACGCAAAAATTCTCCGAATTGCCAGTTGCCGGTTTTTTGACCGTCACCCCGTATTACAACAAGCCAACACAAAAAGGCATGCTGGCGCACTTTCAGGCGGTGGCTGCTGCGACCGACAAACCCGTTTGGCTTTACAACGTACCAGGTCGCACCGGCGTTGATTTGCAGGCGGAAACTGTGGCTGAACTAGCCAAAGTGCCAAACATTGTCGGTATTAAAGAAGCGACAGGCTCGTTTGAACGACTGGAACAGTTAAAAGCCTTGTGCCCGGCCGATTTTGTGTTGTTATCCGGCGATGATGCCACCTGCTGCGATTTTATTTTACAAGGTGGCAAAGGGGTGATTTCGGTCACATCCAACATTGCTCCGGCGCTGATGGCACAAATGTGTGCTCAGGCGCTGGCCAAAGAACAGGTCGCTGCGCATCAGACTGACCAGGCGCTGCAGGCACTTCACCGCGATTTATTTGTTGAGTCCAACCCAATTCCGGCCAAATGGGCTTTATTGCAAATGGGCCTGATTGCCGATGATATGGCAAGATTGCCACTGACACGATTGGAACCAATTTATCACAGCGTAATCGAACAAGCGCTGAAACAAGCACAGATCACAATCCAGGAGTAAGAAGAGTGCAGTATGGGATACCGGCAAGTGTACTTGCCTCATTGCTGTTGACAGGCTGTTCGCTGTTACCGGACTGGTCAGCACAAAACAGCTCAGCGTCACAGGCACAATCAGTGACAGAATTAAAAGTGCCTGCAGGACTGAGCGTAGCGAAAAAACCGTCTCAATATGACATTCCTGCAGTGCCGAATGCACCAGTGTCGGACGCCGAACTGAAATCGCCGATGCAGGTGTTGGCACTGGCTACCAACAGCCGGGTGGAAGAAGAAGAGAAAGAAGCACGGATTTGGTTTGAGCGTTCAGAATTTACCGGCGAATTGTTACCGTACCTGCAAAAAAGCATTCAAACCTTTGCCACTGAAAAAAATATCGATATCAAACAAAAAGACGACCAGGGGTTGGTGTTTGAATCTGGCTGGGTCACCCGCAGCGAAGAAGAAGGCTGGTGGTGGTGGAAGCAGATGGTAGAAAAAGAGCAAAGCCGTTTTTTGCTCGTGTTGGAGCCGAAAAGTCATGGCCGCAGTATTGGTGTGCGCAGTCAACTGCTGGAACACCGTTACCTGGATGATGAATCGCGCCAACTGACGCCTATTGCGCAAAAACGCGAGGAAGTGTATTTCCTGAACCGCTACATTGATCAGGTCGCCACCATTGAGCTGGCGCAAATCAAGCTGAAGAAATCTCAGTTAGCCAAAGTGAACCTGACCACTGGGTTTGACGCCGATGGCAATGCGGTGATGCTGACATCACAAAACATCGACCAGACCTGGTCACAGCTGGAAATGCTGTTTGAACAAAATGGTTTTGCCGTGACCGATTTAAACCGCACCAGCTACACCTACTACCTGAGCTACAAACAGCCTGAAACCGGGTTCTGGGATAGCCTGTGGGGTGCTGAAGAGGCGATGCAACTGCCACTGGCCGAAGCGGATTATCAACTGGTACTGAAAAAACATGAACTGGGCACGGCATTAAGCTGGCGCGACAGCGAAGGCAAAGTGCTGAGTGCTGAGCTGGTGAACAGCTTGCATCAGGCCTTATTGCCGATGATTAAGAAAGCCGGGCTGGAGCTGTAAAAAGCGGTTAGTCCTGCAGAAAAAGTGATATGCGAACAGGCGAAAGGTTATTATACTTGCGCCTGTTTTTTTTAGCCCCTGCCGCCGGAGTTTAAAATGGTCGAGAAGACAACTGAGTTGTACCGTGGTAAAGCCAAAACTGTGTATGCCACCAGCAATCCTGATTTACTGGTTCTGCATTTTCGCAACGATACGTCTGCCTTCGACGGTCAGCGTATTGAACAGTTAGACCGCAAAGGCATGGTCAATAACAAGTTCAACTTCTTTATCATGCAAAAACTGGAAGAAGCCGGCATCCCGACGCAGGCGGTTGAACTGCTGTCTGATACGGAAGTGCTGGTGAAACGCCTGACCATGATCCCAGTGGAGTGTGTGGTTCGTAACGTCGCCAGTGGTTCACTGGTTCGTCGCTTAGGTGTGCAGGACGGCCTGGAGCTGAACCCGCCAACTTTCGAAATGTTTCTGAAAAACGATGCGTTGCACGACCCAATGGTGAATGAATACCATGTTCGCTCTTTTGGCTGGGCAACAGAAGAACAACTGGCCCGCATGAAAGAGCTGACCTTCCAGGTGAACGCTGTGCTGAATAAATTGTTTGACGACGCCGGCATGATCCTGGTGGACTTCAAACTGGAATTTGGTGTGTTCAACGGCGAAATCGTGTTGGGTGACGAATTTTCTCCGGATGGTTGCCGTTTGTGGGACAAAGCCACCCGCAACAAACTGGATAAAGACCGTTTCCGCCAGGGCCTGGGCGGTGTGGTCGAAGCCTACGAAGAAGTGGCAAATCGCCTCGGTGTAAAACTGGATTAAACTGGTTGAAGGCGACAAAACCACCTGCGGGTGGTTTTGTTTTTCCATGCGGTAAACGGATTGAGGACAAGCATGCGTTCGATTGTGGCAATTCTGATGATCGGGGTTCTGGCATTTGCACTGCAAGCCAAAGAAGTCACCGGGCTTTATGAAGCACAGGTGCCGGCTAACGTTAGCCAGAGTCAATGGCAGCAGTCAGCGCTGCAACAAGTGCTGGTTAAAGTCAGTGCCAATCCGGACGTGCTGGAGCAGGGGGCAGTGAAAGCTGAACTCGGCAATGCCGCTAATTATCTGAAAAAATTTGAGCCTGTCGCGGGCCCTGCGCCGCTGTTAAAGGTGACGCTGGATGAGCAAAAGGTTCAGCAGTTTCTGACCTCCTTGCAGGTGCCGGTCTGGGGCAGCCGTCGCCCTGCTATTTTATTTTGGCCGGTGGAGCAGACCGCCGACAGCCGTCAGTTTCTGCAAGGACCTGATCAGCCGGTGTTGCAGCTGTTAAAACAACAGGCTGAGCAGCGCGCTTTGCCTTGGTTATTGCCCTCTGCCGACGCTAACTTTGCCACCAGTTTAAGCCAGGATGATGTCTGGGCCGGTAACTGGTTGCAAATTGACCAGGCCAGTCTGGCATTCCAGCCTGATCAGACCATGATTTTGTTGTTTGACCAACCGGCCGAATTGGCGCCTCAGGTTCGCCTGACCTGGCAAAGCTTTGAGCAAGGGCAATTGGTCAGCCAGCAGCTGGTGGCGGATGATCAGATAGAAGCGGTCCGCCAGTTTATCGAGCAGCAGGTCAATGCCCAGGCGTCACAATACGCCGTGCGTTTGGGCGCCAATGCCACAGAGCTGGAATTGCAAATTGATGGCGTGACCAACTTTGTGCAAATGGTGCAGGTGCAAAAGGTGCTGGCTGCCATGTTGTCGGTACAGCGCGTTCAGGTGCAGGCACGGCAGGCCGACAGCCTGTCGCTGAAATTGCAGCTGGAGTCCGACGCCCAGACCTTTCTGAATGCGCTGCGTCTGGACCGACGCTTTCAGGCAGAACAATCCGATAACAATAGCGCATTGGTAACAGAACCGCTGCAAAGTCCGGTTGCCGAAGAAAGTACAGACCAGTTGTTTGCTGAACTGGAGGCTGAAATGGCCGCAGAGCAACAGCAGTCGGCCGCCGCCCCGGCTGTCATGGCCAGCGGGCCATTACGTTTCCGGTTTGTGCCCCAGTGATGATGCCGGTGCAGTACACTCTAGCGGTCACTTTGCCAGAGGATGAAACACTCGATAGTTTTTACGGCGCTGAACAAAGCCCGGCCGTTGCTGCTATCAAAGCCGTGTTGACAGGAAAAGCACCCCGTCATCCGCTTTACCTTTTTGGTGCCAGCGGCAGCGGTAAATCGCATTTGCTCTATGCCTCCTGTGTCAAAGCGCAGGAACTCGGTTTAACCAGCCAGCTGCTGTCGCTGGATGACTACAAGGCCTGGAGCCCGCGAATTCTGGACGGCCTGGAAGAGCTGGACCTGGTCTGCCTGGACAATATTCAGGCCATTCATGCCGATTTAACCTGGCAGGTGGCGGTGTTTGATTTGTACAACCGCATGCTGGAACAAGGCAAAGTGCTGATTATTGTCGCCGATGCCGCACCGACTGACCTGGGTTTAAAGCTGCCTGATTTGGTGTCGCGCTTACAAGCCTGCACCAGTTTTCAGCTGCGTTTGCTGATGGACGACGACAAGCAAAAATTGCTGCAGCAAAAAGCGCATTTACGCGGCATGGAACTGCCGGATGAAGTGGCGCGTTTTCTACTCAACCGCCAGCAGAGGGATATCCGCGATTTAGTGCGTATTCTGGACTTGCTGGACAAAGCCTCCATCGTGCATCAGCGCCGCCTGACCATTCCTTTTGTCAAAGAAATTCTGACCGACCCATTGCCCATTGCGGCAAATGCTTAAAAAATCACAGTTTTGGCTTAGAAGCGCCAGAAAATCTGGTGTATTATAAGCGCCTTTTTTACAGCAATGATTCACCTCAGATCCGAGGATTACCATGAACTTAAACGCCATCTTGGCCGAAGCCCTTCAGGCTGTCACTGCCGCTCAGGATATCAACGCGCTGGAAGACGTGCGTGTTGCATTTATGGGCAAAAAAGGTTCCATTACCGAGCTGCTGAAATCCTTAGGCGCAATGGATGCCGAGCAGCGTAAAGCTGCAGGTCAGCAGATCAATGAATTAAAACAGCAGGTGCAAGACGCGCTGAACCAAAAGCGTGATGCGATGCAGTCGGCTGAACTGGCTGAAAAACTGGCCAAAGAGCAAATTGATGTGACCCTGCCAGGCCGTAGCCTGGAAACCGGTGGTTTGCACCCGGTCACCCGCACCATCCGCCGTATTGAAAGCTTTTTTGGTGAGCTGGGCTTTGAAGTGAAAAAAGGCCCGGAAATCGAAGATGATTTCCATAACTTTGACGCACTGAATATTCCAGAGCATCACCCGGCCCGTGCTGATCACGACACCTTTTATTTCAACCCGAAGCTGATGCTGCGTACTCAGACCTCCGGCGTACAAATTCGTACTATGGAAACTGAACAGCCGCCGCTGCGCATTATTTCGCCAGGCCGCGTCTACCGTAACGATTACGACATGACGCACACGCCAATGTTCCACCAGGTCGAAGGCCTGATGGTGGACAAGCATGTCAACTTTACCGAACTCAAAGGCATTCTGCACGACTTCCTGAATAACTTTTTTGAAGAAGATTTGCAGATCCGCTTTCGTCCTTCATTTTTCCCGTTCACAGAACCGTCAGCCGAAGTGGATGTGATGGGTAAAAACGGCAAATGGCTGGAAGTGCTGGGCTGCGGTATGGTGCACCCGAACGTGCTGCGTTCAGTGGGCATAGACCCGGAAGTGTACAGCGGCTTTGCGTTTGGGATGGGCGTCGAGCGTCTGACCATGCTGCGTTATGGCGTGACCGATTTACGGTCTTTCTTCGAAAACGATTTGCGCTTCTTAAAGCAGTTCAGATAAGCAGGAGCAATACCAATGAAATTCAGCGAATCCTGGTTAAGAGAGTGGGTGAACCCAGCGTTATCCACCAACGAACTGGCAGAACAAATTTCCATGGCCGGTCTGGAAGTGGACGGCATTGATGCCGTTGCTGGCCAGTTCACTGGTGTGGTGGTCGGCCACGTGGTCGAATGTGGCCGTCACCCGGAAGCCGATAAATTACAAGTCACCAAAGTCGATGTCGGCACCGGCGAGCTGCTGGACATCGTCTGTGGCGCAGCCAATTGCCGTCAGGGCCTGAAAGTCGCTGTGGCCACTGTCGGCGCTGTACTGCCGGGTGATTTCAAAATTAAAGCCGCCAAATTGCGTGGCCAGCCATCCAACGGTATGTTGTGCTCGCTGCAGGAACTGGGCATGGCCGACAGTTCAGACGGCATTATCGAACTGCCGGCTGATGCGCCGCTTGGCAGCGACATCCGCGACTATCTGAAGCTGGATGATGTGACCATCGAGGTTGACCTGACACCAAACCGCGCCGATTGTTTAGGCCTGTTGGGCCTGGCCCGCGAAGTGGGTGTGTTAAACCAGCTGGACGTGACAGCGCCGGTGATTGAGGCTGTGGCCGCTACTATCGCTGAGCAAAAAGCCATTGTGCTGTCGGCACCTGAGTATTGCCCACGGTACTTGGGCCGGGTGATCCGTAATATCAATCCAGGCGCGGTGACGCCGCTGTGGATGGTGGAAAAACTGCGTCGCAGTGGCATCCGTTCTATCGACCCAGTGGTCGACGTGACCAACTTCGTGTTGCTGGAATTAGGCCACCCAATGCACGCCTTTGATTTGGATAAAATCGACGGTGATATTGATGTGCGTCTGGCCAAAGAAGGCGAAACGCTGACGCTGCTGGACGGCAACGAAGTGGCGCTGAAGCCTGACACCCTGCTGATTGCGGACAGCCAAAAAGCACTGGCGATGGCCGGTGTCTTTGGTGGCCTGCACAGTGGTGTGACGGCACAAAGCCAGCATATTTTCCTGGAAAGTGCCTTTTTCAGCCCGGTAAAAATGGCCGGTAAAGCCCGTCAATATGGTCTGCACACTGACGCGTCACACCGCTATGAGCGTGGTGTGGACCCAGAGCTGCAGCGCACCGCGATGGAACGTGCCACAGCCTTGTTGCTGCAAATTGTTGGTGGTGAAGCCGGCCCTGTAGTGGAAGCTGTGTCTGAAAGCCATTTACCCAAAGCTGCGCAAATTACCCTGACTCGCGCCAAGCTCGACAAGCTGATTGGGATCCATATTGCCGACGCCACAGTACTGGATATTTTCCAGCGTCTGGGCCTGAAAGTAACCAGCACTGCGGACGGTTGGCAGGCCATTGCGCCAGGTTACCGTTTCGATATGCAGATTGCTGAAGACTTAGTCGAAGAAGTGGCTCGGGTCTATGGCTACAACAATATTCCAAACGTAGCGCCTCAGGCGGCTCTGGCAATGAGCCAGCACCGTGAAGCCCGCATCGATGTGCACAGCCTGCGTGATTTACTGGTCGGCCGTGGCTACCAGGAAGCCATTACCTACAGTTTTGTGGACCCGAAAGTGCAGCAGGTGCTGTTCCCGGCGCAGCAGGCGCTGGTGTTGCCAAATCCAATTTCTGCCGACATGTCCGCCATGCGACTGAACCTGTGGCCTGGCTTGTTGCAGGCGGCGCTGTATAACCAGAACCGTCAGCAAAACCGCATTCGTTTATTTGAATACGGCCTGAAATTCATTCCGGACGCGACCGCGGAAAATGGCGTACGCCAGGTGGAAGTCATTGGTGGTCTGGTGGTTGGCAGCTATGGCAACGAGCACTGGGCTATTGCTGAACGTGCTGTGGACTTCTATGACGCCAAAGGCGATGTCGAAGCCTTACTGAGCTTAACGTCAGCACCGGGCGAGTTTAGTTTCAGCAAAGGGGAACACAGTGCCTTGCATCCGGGCCAGACCGCTCTGGTCAGCCGGAACGGTCAGCCAGTTGGTTATATCGGTGCTTTGCACCCTGAAGCACAGAACAAATTGGGCATTAAAGGCAAAGCCTACCTGTTTGAGCTGGAATTGACAGCCTTTGGCGATAAACATATTGTTTTAGCTGAAGAATTATCAAAATATCCGGCCAATCGTCGCGATTTGGCGATAGTTGTTAAATCCGATGTGCGTTTTTCAGATATCCTTGCTACTATTAGAAAAGTTAGCGGAAATCAATTAGTTGACCTAAGATTGTTTGACGTCTACACAGGGCAGGGCGTGGCAGAGGGCCACAAGTCATTGGCGGTGGCTTTGACGCTGCAAGACAAAACCCGCACCCTGGAAGATAAAGACATTCAACAGGTGATCACAGCTGTAGTTGACGTGTTAAAAACAGAGTTCAACGCAACGTTGAGGGATTAAGAATGGCGCTTACCAAAGCCGATTTAGCAGAGCGTTTATTTACCAAGTTTGGCATCAGCAAGCGCGATTCCAAATTGATCGTCGAATCATTTTTTGAAGAAATCCGGCTCGCGCTCGAGTCCGGCGACCAGGTAAAACTGTCCGGTTTTGGTAACTTCGACTTACGGGTGAAAAACCAACGACCAGGCCGTAACCCGAAAACAGGCGAAGACATTCCTATCTCCGCCCGTTGTGTGGTGACCTTCAGACCAGGCCAGAAATTAAAAAGCCGGGTTGAAGTGGGCACCGCCAAGAAGGCGCATCAGTCCAAATAAAAAAAGCAGGCGAAAGCCTGCTTTTTTTTACCCGCCATTTCGCCAGCTTTACAGTCACGTCAGTTTTCATGCCGCCAGTGGTGATCCATTGCTGGGTTCTGGCCGTAGCAGCTTAAAACAGTGCGAGGTAGTGTATGCGCATCCAGGTTGGGATCAGTGCCTGTGTATTGGGCCAAAAAGTCAGGTTTAATGGCGGCCATAAAGCGCTGCCTTTTGCGACGGATCAATTAAGTCGTTTTGTTGATTTTGTGCCTTATTGTCCTGAGGTTGCAATGGGGATGGGGACACCAAGGGAAACCATTCGTCTGCAACTGGATACTCATCAGCAAATCCGTCTGGTGAGCAGTACCGACGCCGCCATCGATCACACCGAGGCGATGCGCAGCAGCACGGCCAAGGCGTTGCCAGCTATGGCAGCGCTGTCGGGTTATATCGTCTGCGCCAAATCACCCAGTTGTGGTATGGAGCGGGTGAAGGTGACAGACATTACTGGCTTTCCCGTTGGCAAACTTGGCGTCGGCGTTTTCACTCAGCAGTTGATGCAGCAGTATCCCTGGTTACCAGTGGAGGAAGACGGCCGCTTGCATGACGCCAATTTACGGGAAAACTTCGTCACCCGGGTTTGGGCTTGTTATCAATACCAGCAGCTGCTGCAATCCGGCTTTACGGTCGGCAAACTGGTGGCGTTTCACAGCCGTTATAAGTTTCTGGTGATGGCGCACAGCCCGGTCGCGTACCGAGAGCTTGGCCGGCTGGTGGCGCAGGCGAAGTTGTTTTCACCAGATGAGCTGGCGCTTCGCTATTTGACCGACCTGATGCAGGCATTAAAGCAAACCGCCAGCCGTAAACAGCAGGCCAATGTTTTGCAGCATTTGCTCGGCTTTTTTAAACACAGTCTGGCGGCTTCCGCCAAACAGGAGTTACTGCGTTTGATTGAGCATTACCGATTGGGGCATTTGCCGCTGTTGGCGCCGTTAACTCTGCTGAAGCATCATCTGAGCCAGCAGCCGCACGCTTATCTGCAGGCTCAGGTGTATTTTCAGCCGTTTCCGGACGAATTGGGGTTACGTGCCTGATGACTGCTGCTGAATTTGCCCTGGTCTGGTACCGCAATGACTTGCGCACTTATGATCATCTTCCTTTAGTGTCTGCCTGCCAGTCCGGTTTACCGGTGCTGGCGCTGTTTATCGCAACGCCGGGTAGCTGGCAACAACACCATATGGCGCCAATTAAACAGGATTTGATCCGGCGCCGGGTTCGCGCGCTGGAGCAAGAGCTGAGCGAACTGAATATTCCATTACTGGCGGTGGAAGCCGAGGATTACCAGAGTTGCCTGGCGGTGCTGGCAGCCTTAATTCAGGCTGGTGCGCAGGCGCTTTATGCTGAAACCGAATATGAACTGCGCGAGCAGCAGCGTGATGCAAAGGCGACTGCGTTGTTCCAGAATAGTGGCAAGGCAGTGTATTTCAGTGACAGACGTGCTTTGATGCCGCCGGGTTCAGTGCTGAATAAAAGCAGCGAGATGTATCAGGTCTTTACGCCCTTTAAGAAAGCCTGGCTGCAGCAACTGGCGGGCCGCGGTGTGCAGGTGCATAAAAGGCCGGCACCGCAGCTGGTGGCGCCTGTGCTCACATTGGATATGCCTGCGATGCAACCGGGTGACCAAAGCTCGTTGGCCTACGAGGTCGGCGAACAGCAGGTGCTGGAGCAAATGCGCCGTTATTGCCAGGTGCAGGTGCAGGACTACCAGCAAAAGCGCGATTTTCCGGCGCTGGATGCCACTTCTGGCTTATCGGCTTATCTGGCCATTGGAGTGATCTCGGTGCATCAGGCGGTGGCCAGGCTGCAGCTGGAGCATGGCCAGACCCTGAACCAAGGCGATTCCGGCCCGGCGGTCTGGTTGTCCGAGCTGATTTGGCGCGATTTCTATATACATATTCTGGTGGCGTTTCCGCAGCTGATTAAGCACAAAGCTTTTCAGGCTGAGACCGATCAGATTGTCTGGCCGAATGACCCACAGCTGTTTCAGGCCTGGTGTGACGGCAAAACCGGCTACCCCATTGTCGATGCAGCGATGCGTCAGCTGAATCAAACCGGCTGGATGCATAACAGGCTGAGGATGATTGTCGCCAGTTTTCTGGTGAAGGATTTGCATATCGACTGGCGCTGGGGCGAACGCTATTTTATGTCGAAGCTGATCGACGGTGACTTTGCTGCCAACAACGGAGGCTGGCAGTGGGCCGCTTCGACCGGCACTGACGCTGCACCCTATTTCCGCATTTTTAACCCGGTGACGCAAAGTGAACGTTTTGACCCCAAAGGCGATTTTATCCGCCGTATGGTCCCGGAGCTGGCTGACCTGCCCGCCGCGCAAATTCACTGGCCCCATCCTTTACCCATGTGGTCGGATTATGTGGCACCTGTGGTGGATCACAGTCAGGCGCGACTCATCACTCTGCAGCTGTTTAAAGCAGTGAAACATAGCTGACTCGGTTGGTCATTGAAGTTTTGCTTGCTGACTTGACAGGCGGCGCCTAAGATCGCGCTCCAGTTTGCCGGGAGCCAAAATGAAACCAGTGATCCACGCTTTAATGACCGACCGTCTGACTCAGCTGCTGTTGCCAGTGCTGAGCGAAGAACAGCCTTTGGATAAAGCCTTGTCAGCCTTGTTTGCCAAAGAGAAATACTCGGTCAGTGAGCAGGCCAGCGCGGTGCAGCTGGCGCATCAGCTGATGCGTGGCTTAAGTCTGTATCAGGCTCTGGCGGATTGTCTGTTTGTCGATAACCCGGCCGAGATCTGGGCAGTGCTCGCCAGTTGGCATGGCTATTCCATCTATGGCCAGTTGTTGCCTGATCAGGCTGAGCTGCAAGCTATAGCCTCTACCTTACCTGCTCATATACAGCAGGGCTGCCCGGATTGGCTGGAGCGGCTGGGCCAGCAGGAACTGGGTGAGCGATGGGCGTTAGAACGCGCCGCCTTGTTCCTGCGGGCACCGCGTTACGTTCGTGCCAACTTACTTAAAACCACGACCGCAGCGCTGCAGCAGGCATTGCTGCAGGAAGGGATTGAAAGCCGCCTGGTACCTGGGGTGCCGACGGCGCTGGAAATTGTATCCGACTGTGCTTTATTTCAAAGCCAGGCATTTAAACAAGGCTGGTTTGAACAACAGGATGCTGGCTCACAGTGGGTTGCGGACGCTTTGCAGGTCAAACCCGGCAGTCGGGTCATCGATGCCTGTGCTGGTGCTGGCGGCAAAAGTCTGGCACTGGCGGCCAAAATGGCGGGCAAAGGCCGCTTACTGGCAATGGATATTGAAGAGTGGAAGCTGGCGGCACTGCAACAACGCTCTCGCAGAGCCGGTGCCGGTAACATCGAAACAAGGCTGATCAGCTCCAGCAAAACCATTAAACGACTGGCTGACAAAGCAGATTTTCTGTTGTTGGATGTGCCGTGCAGTGGCAGTGGTGTGTTGCGGCGTAATCCGGATGCCAAATGGCAGGCACCGATGCGTCTGGCTGAACTCAAGGCGTTGCAACAGGATATTTTAATCCGCTACAGCAAAATGCTGGCCATAGGAGGTGAGTTGCTTTATGCCACCTGTTCCATTTTCCCGTCAGAGAATCAGCACCAGGTGCAGTGGTTTTTACAGCAAAGACCTGACTTTGTGCTGGAGCAGGAACAGACTATCAGCCCGGCTGCCACAGGTTTTGACGGTTTCTACTGGGCCAGATTAAGGCGGCAGGCTGTCATCACAGTGTAAAATTTTTTGATTGCGTTCAGTTTTCGCCTCGTCTATAACAGAGCTGTCTGAGTAGTAGAAGAGTCCATGACGACCGTGGCCAGCCAGAAGCCTGAGATCCAAACCCCTGATCCGCTCACCGCCGAGTTGGTGCGGCTGCAGCAGGAAAACCACCATTTGCGGCTGATTAATCAGTTTGCGATTGAACTGCATGATTTATCCAATCCGGATGAAGTGCTGGATTATGCTGCCAAGCAAGTGGTGGCTGGTCTGGGTTTTGTCGACTGCGCTATTTTCATTTTTGATGCGAAAACACAGCTGTTAAAACGCAAAGCGGGCAGTGGCACCCGGGATTTACCTGTCCATCTTGGGGTGGCAGAGCTCAGTCTGGAACAAGGCCTGGTCGGTTATGCCGCCCGGCAGAAACAATCCGTACTGGTGAATGACACCCGGCAGGATCCCTATTATGTGCCGGATTATTTCCCCAGTTTGTCTGAGCTGGTGGTGCCAATTCTGGACCAGGGCGAACTGCTTGGTGTGATCGATTGCGAACATTCGCAGCTGGGTTTTTTCCAGAGCGCACATCAGTTGGTGCTGGAAAAAGTGGCGTCCATTCTCGCCAGCAAATTACGCAAGGCACAAATGCTACAGCGGCTGGAGCAGTCGGTCAGTCAGCTGGAATATGCTGAACGTCTGCAAAAAGCACTGTATCAGATTGCTGCATTTTCCAGTTTTGCCGACGAGTTTTCCGGCTTTTATCAGCGTCTGCACCAGATTGTCAACTCGTTGATCTATGCGCCGAACTTTTACATTGCCTTGTATGACGATGCGACGGAGTTGCTGCATTTCCCTTATTTTGCGGACACTGAAGACGACGAAATTGACCCGAACCAGGCTTTTGGTAAAGATGTGCTTGAGCACAGTCTGACCGGTTATGTATTTAGAACCAACCAGGCGCTTTTGATCGATAAAGCTCAAATGCTGGCGTTTGACCGCGCGCATCAGATCCGTATTTACGGTTCAGTACCAGAGTGCTGGCTGGGGGTGCCTTTTGTCGGCAGTGACACCATCCGTGGTGTGGTGGTGGTGCAAAGTTATATGCCACATATCCATTATTCTGAGCGGGATCTGGAGCTGCTGACTTTTGTCTCCCAACATATTTCCAATGCGCTGGAACGGGTTTTCTCTGAGAAAAGGTTGCAGCATCAGGCGTTGCATGATGCCTTAACAGGGTTACCGAACCGCAGTTTATTGCTGGACAGGATTGAGCAGGCCTTTAAGCGGATGCAACGTTTCCCGGCCAATCAGCTGGCGGTTATGTATCTGGATTTAGACAGATTTAAAGCCGTCAATGACAGTCTGGGCCACCCGGTGGGCGATGCCTTTTTAGTCGAAGTGGGCCGGCTGCTGAAGAACTGTATGCGTCAGTCCGACACGCTGGCCAGGCTGGGAGGAGACGAATTTGCGGTGGTGCTGGAAGATATTGGTTCAGTGCAGGACGTCACCGAAGTGGCTCAGCGTATCTGCGACAGTTTGCAGCAACCTATCCTGGTGGCCGGGCATTTATTGCAAAGCTCCTGCAGTATTGGCATCGCGCTGACCAACGCCAGGGAAGGGTTGACCGGGGCTGATGAGCTGATCCGCCGCGCCGATATTGCGATGTATCAGGCGAAACAGGATGGCCGTGGTTTGTTCCGCTTGTATCAGGAGCATATGGGCCGGCAGGACAGCGAAGAGTTTCAGCTGGACCAGGATATTAAAGCCGCCTTGACTCAGCAGCAGTTTCAGCTGCATTACCAACCTATTTTTGCACTGGGCAGCCCGCGTTTACTTGGCTTTGAAGCGTTAATTCGTTGGCCTCACCCGCAAAAAGGCTGGATAGCGCCCGACCAGTTTATTCCGTTTGCGGAGCAGCATGGCCTGATCAGTCGGATTGACCGTTATGTGTTACAGCAGGCGGTGGCTCAGTTAGTGGCCTGGCAAGCACACTGGCCAGAGCACTGCTATATCAGTGTGAATGTGTCGGGTCTGGCTTTTTCGGAAGCGAATTTCGCCACACAATTGCTTGAGCTGATTGCTGACGCCGGTATTAAACCCGCCTGGTTAGCCATTGAAATTACCGAACGTGCGCTGATTGAAAACATCGCACAGGCCAGAACCGCGTTAAAAGAGCTGCGGTTGGCGGGCGTAAAAGTCCTGCTGGATGATTTTGGCACCGGCTATTCAAGCTTAAGTTATCTGAACGAGTTTAAACTGGACGTGCTGAAAATTGACCGTTCATTTATCGCCAGCATGAAACCGAAAATTCAGGACAACCCGGTGATCAATACCGTGATTGCATTGGCGAAAACACTCGACTTGCTGGTAGTGGCTGAAGGCATTGAAAACCAATGCCAGTGTGAACTGTTAAAGTCATTGGGCTGCGACGCAGGTCAGGGCTATTGGTTCTCTCGCCCAGTACCTGCTGCAGATGCAGTTTGCTGGTTAAGCTAACGCAATATGGTCGGATTCAATCCGGATGGAGCCAGCTTTATATAAAGCGCCAATGGCTTGCTTGAATACCTTTTTACTGACACCAAACTCAGCAGCTATTTGCTCAGGACTGCTTTTGTCTGACAGAGGCAAACTGCCGCCAGCTTTGGCTAACTTGGCCAGGATCACGTCGGTCAATGCCTGGGTTTTTTCATAACCTGGTTTATCCAGCAGTAAATCGATTTTGCCGTCGTCACGCAATTTCTGTACATAAGCTGTGCCTTTGTACCCTATACGCAGCGGTTTAAACACCTGGTTGTTGTACAGCAAACCCCAGTGTTGATGATCCACCACCACTTTGTACCCCAGGTCGGTGCGGGCGGCCACGATAAAACTGACGGCTTGACCTGCCTGGTACCGGGCAGGTTCTTTACCGATAAATTTATCCAGTTTGGTGGAGGCGACAATACGATTACTGCGGTCAACATAGCAGTACACCAGGGCCCATTTATCGGTTTGCAGTGGCAGGTTTTGCTCGCTGAATGGCACCAGCAAATCTTTTTTCAGACCCCAATGCAAAAAGGCGCCAACTTTGGTGCTGGCGACTACTTTTAATTGCGCCACCTGACCGACCATTACCAGAGGTTTTTCTGTGGTGGCGATCAGCTGATCTTCGGAATCCAGGTACAAAAAGACTTCAAGCTCGTCGCCAATGGCGGTGTCTTGAGGTACGTACCGCTTGGGTAATAAAATGTCCCCCCAGCTCAGACCATCCAGATAGAGGCCGAAATCGACCAGTTTTTTCACCTTTAATCGGTTTAACGTGCCCAGGGCTAACATTCGGCCTCCCAAAGAAAAAGTTCAGTGCTGGCACTTTGTACCCGTGTCAGCGCCAGTTGTTCGGTGCGATCGCTGGTGCCAAACCAGATCTGCCCTTCGTTAATGGTGCATTGCAGCTGCATACTGCGGTCGCAAAAACTCTGCAACAGGCTCAGATGCTCCGGGCTTATCGCAAAAATACTCAGGTTGTCCAGCGCACGCAGCGCTTTCTGCTCACTTTGATACCATTTGCTGACGGCACTGCCGCCGTACGCCAATAACAATACCTGTTTGGCTTTGTGGCTGGCTTTGCGCAAGCGGCGTTCTTCTGGTAATCCTAGTTCAATCCACAGCTGGCACTGGCCGTCCAGGCCGGTAATGGCCAACGCGGCTTCATCGTCGTCCGAAATGCCTTTACCAAACTGTAACTGCTCATCGGCGCACAGCGCAAAAGCCAGCAGACGTAACATCAGGCGTTCTTCAGTTTCTGACGGGTGGCGGGCCAGCGTCAGCTGATACTCCTGGTAATGGTGCCGGCTTAAATCCGATACCTGTAATTGGGCTTTGTGTATTGTTGCTTTAAGCGCCATAAAAACGGCTCTGCTGTCAAAAATGGCCGCCAGTGTACCTGCTTTGCCCGCACAATTCAGCAGTTGTCGCAAAAGCTGTGCTTTAATGGCATCAAGTGCAGGTCAGCAGATAAAGCAAAGCAGGAGAGTGGGATGGGGCTGGATTGTCGGGACTGGCTGGACGTCAAAGAGTATGAGTTTTTACTGAATTATTTTATCCGGCGCCAACGTGACACCGGTTTGGCATTTCTGGACGAACCACTCAGCTATGATGGTTATTCGACCTATGACCAACTGGCCACTCGTTTGATGCAGGAGGCTGCAGTGGCCTTTCTGGAAACATTTGGCAAACAGGCGCCGGCGCTGGCGTACACCAATTTATTTCACCTGGCGGAGCTGGAGCTGCAAGGTAAACGCAGCAGCTTGCTGGCAGCCCCACGCAGTATTAACTAGCGATAAAAAAACGCCCTAGGGCGCTTTAATCCGTTTCAGTGCGTCGGTCAGCACAGGCAAATCCATTTTTTCATTCAGTGGTACCAAGGTACCAGCGGACCAGACACCGTAACTGCCATCGTCACGCACTACGGTCATTTTGTCTTTTTTAAAGCTGATCAGCTGATGCTTGGTCAGGTTCAGCTTGGGCAGGGCTGAAGGTACCTGCAATGCGTCACCTGGCCAGTTGCTTTGACAGCCGCTGCTATACAGCAGGCTAGGCAACAGGTCCAGGTGCTGGGTAACCGGTTGTTGTTTGCGATCCGGCCAGCCAGACCAACGCACCAGCATTGGGGCAGGGGCGAGCAGCAGTTGTGGGTGTGACGCGGTCAGCGCAATGACCAACGCAGCTTCATCCGGTTGCAGCAGCTGTTGCAATTGTTCGGCCTGGCCGACAAAGAGTAACTGGGCCTGACTGTCCTGGGTGGAGGTTTGCAGCCAGCCAAGTTCGGCTGGCCAGTCGGAGGTTTTGCCAACGCGAACTTGCTGCTGTTGTGCAAGCCAGGCTGGCGCCTGCTGCAACACAGCGCTGCTGTCGGTCAGTTCCAGTTGGCCATATACCAGGTTCAGCAGCGCCAGTTCGCTGCTGACGGGGGCAAAGTGCTGTTCGCTGACGGCAAAGCCCTGTTGCACTAACTGCTGCTGAACCGCTTGGTTGAGCTCTTGTACCACGTAGATACGGAATGCCGGTGCAGTCTGAGCGCTGCAGCTTAATGGCTGCACCGACTGCCAGCTGGTTTGTCGCTGCAATCGTTCCGCTCTGTCGTGTTTGAGCTGCTTTAAATCCAGTAAGTCATAGCGAGCCAAAAAGGTGTTGGCGGTGGCCGGGTAGGTCAGCGGCAGCACATTGTCTTGTTTGGTGACATCAAATTTCAGCTGGGCGTCAGCCCAGATATGCAGGCTGTGGCTGAACACAAAACTGCCCAAAAACAGTGCCAGTAAGGGGCGACCAAACCCAGAGTGTTGCAGGCGCTGCACTTTCTTCCAGCAAAAATTCGACAGCGTCAGCTGAATGACCAACAGCAGTGCCGCCACCGCAGCGGTGATCAGTACAAAATTACGTAAATTGGTCACCACCTGCTGGCGCAACAGCTCGATGGTCTGTTCGCTGGACGCGCTGCCGGCGTGGTAGCCCAGGCTTTGATAGACATAAGCGTCAAAAATCAGCGCGACCAGACCGCCGGTGGCCAGCACTGCGGCAATGCCACGCACATGGCGCTGATAAGGAAACACCAGGCTGATCGGAAAGATGGTCAGAATAAAAAACAGGAAACACAAAAACGCGGTGTGGCCCAGCCAGTTGCTGAGTAAATACAACCAACCGGGCAGGCTCACAGGTAAAGGCTCCGCCAGCCAGAAGGCACTGGTCACCGCCAGTGCCAGCAAGGTATTGAAAAACGTAAACCAATGGCCCCAATTCAGCAGCCGGTTGACTTTACTGACCAGTGACAGGTTCTGTTCTAATACCATCTTAAGACGACTTCGGACCTGAAACGGCGTCAATCAGTGCCTGGCCAAACTGACGGGCAACGTCGGCACGTTGTGCTTCAGGCACATGGGTATTAATGATATGGCTAATGCTGTTTCCCAGACACATCAGGCTCAATTCTGTGGTGGCCTGTTGCTGACGTAACTCATCCAGTAATGCGTTCACGATTTTTTCAATCTGGTCTGTGGAATACTTTGATACAATCGGCATGACTATCTCTTGCTTAAAACACCGGTTAACAGCCGGGAATACTAGCAGAATTACCGCTGAACAGGAAAACTTATGTCTGTCGATGTCCTTCATTTGGCTATCAATTTTATTCAAAGTCAGGAAAATGACCAGCTCAAGGCGCATTTTCGTCAGGAACTGGTGCCGGTTTCGGCAGAAGTTGCCCATCTAATTGAGCAACTGCACCTGGCCTACAACGGCAAACCGGCCAAAGGTTATGCCAGTTTCCATGAGGAGCAGCAAAGCCGCTTGGCGGAACCGCTGGAGCGCTGGCAGCAACAGGAGCTGTCCTATCTGCAACTGGCTGAACATGCAACGCAGGAGCTGGTGTTGCAGCTGGTGCAGCACCAAATTCCGGAGTCGGGCTATTTTGTGTTCTGTCATTACCGGTATTTGGCCAGTGAGTACCTGCTGGTGACCTTGCTGGGCAGCAAAGACCATTTCAGTGTCACTGCTGATCTACAACTGTCGACTGACCGTCACCTGGATATTGCCCGTATGCAACTGGCCGCCCGGCTGGATCTGACCGAGTACAAAAGTAACCCGGAGCAGCAGAAATACATTTCTTTTATCCGTGGCCGCGCCGGTCGCAAAGTGGCCGACTTCTTCCTCGACTTTTTAGGCTGTGAAGAAGGCATTGTTGCCAAAGATCAAAGCAAAATGGTGTTGGCGTCGGTAGAAGAGTACCTGGCCGCCAGTGACTATGACGCCAGCGAAAAAACCGATGTGCGCAAGCAGGTGTACCAATACTGCGAAGAACAGGCCAAAGCAGGCCTTGATGTGCATCTGGAAGAGCTGTCCAGCACCATCGACAGCAATGACGCCCGCGCATTCAGCCATTATTGTGCCGAGCAGAATATTGCCGTGCCTGAGCAATTTCCTGTGGATGTAAAAGAGCTGAAAACATTAGTGAAATTCGCAGGTGCAGGTGGTGGTGTCAGCATCAGTTTTGAACAGAAGCATTTAGGCGAACGGGTGAAATACGATATGGACCGTGATTTGCTGATTATTCAGGGTGTGCCGCCGAATCTGAAAGATCAGCTGCAGCGCTTTCTGAAAGGTTTTTCAAGTTTTGATCACAAAGGCGGCTAACGCGATTCTGGGCGCTGAGGCGGTTTAATCAGCGCCTCCATCTGAGGCATCTGTGGATGACGAGGGGTCTGAGTGTTTGCTGTGACTAACATCCACTGCGCTGCCAGCACCCAATGCTGTGCTGGTAGTGGCCCCATCCTGACTTTTCTCCCTGCTGGCCTGCTGTTCACGCCATTTAGCGTCCTGCGCTTTGTTGTGACGCAGCAGCCACAGGTTGCCCAGAATAATGCCAAACACCAACAGCAATACCCACCAAAATGTCGCCGTCATCATGACTCCTGACAGATGCTTTTGACATAACGCTGCATCAGTTCGGGCAATAATGCAAGCAGCAGTTCCTGCTCTGGCAGCTCACTTTGCCGGATGGCGTCTTGCAGCATCCAGAGTTCAAAGGCATCGAGCAGCGGGCTTGCTTCCGGGGCGTAGCTCAGATGCCAGAGCTCTTGCGCTACTCCGCCAGTATCCTGCCGGTAAGGCCGGAAAAAGCCAAAGTCAGCCGCATGCTGTTCCAGCCATAAATGCAGTGGGTAAAACGGGCCGCCGCTGTTGTATTCGCTGTCGAGCAGTTGCACCTGATAATCCGCAGCGACCGCGGCCTTGTCATACAGATCAAAGTCCGTTCCCCAATGATGCCGGCTGGCTCCTGGCAAGGCGGAGTACAGCAAAATGGCGCGGATTTTGGCTTCGGCGTCCAGACTGTGCATAGCCACCAGCTGCTGCTGTTGGTCGTACACTGGCCGTTGGCCCTGGTATTTCGCCAGCCAAATTCGTTGTTGCTGAGCAAAAGAGCGGTAAGACGACACCAGCGCCAACTCGATGCCATCTAAACGCGCTTGTTGCTGCATCAGAACAAAGGCCTGCGCCGTGGCAGCCGTCAGCCGATGTTTTTCATCGAACTGCTGCAAATGGCCGTCATCACGCCCGGTCAGCCAGCGCGACAACTGGTCCGGCGTGTCAAAAACCAGGGAGGCAGGCCTGTGCTGACTCATGCCGCCACCAGTTGTTCCAGTATCAGCTCGTACATCTGCACCAGCAACTCCAGGTCGGCTACTTTGACGCACTCGTCAATCTTGTGAATGGTGCCGTTGCACGGGCCAAGTTCCAGTACCTGGGCACCGGTAGGCGCAATAAAGCGGCCATCCGAGGTACCGCCTGTGGTCTCCAGTGAGGTGGCAAAGCCCTGCACTTTATCCACTGCATGCACAGCAGCAGCCACCAATGCCCCTGAGTCGGTTAAAAACGGCAGGCCATTCAGTACCCAGTTCAGCTCGTACTTCAGCTGGTGTTTGTCCAGAATCGCCAGCACCCGTTGTTGCAGCTGCTCTGCTGTCACTTCGGTGCTGTAGCGGAAGTTAAAGGTCAGCGTGACATCGCCCGGAACCACGTTGGTGGCGCCGGTGCCGGCATGGATATTGGAGATTTGAAAACTGGTCGCCGGGAAAAAGGCGTTGCCCTGGTCCCACTCGGTACTGGCCAGTTCCGCCAGTGCTGGTGCTGCTTTGTGGATGGGATTGTCGACCAGGTGTGGGTAGGCAACATGCCCCTGGATGCCTTTGACCGTCAGGTAACCAGTCAAAGAGCCACGGCGACCATTTTTGATCACATCACCAATGGCCTTGGTGCTGGATGGTTCACCGACCAGGCACCAGGTAATTTTTTCCTGCCGCGCTTCCAACACTTCAATCACCCGTTTGGTGCCGTTGATAAAAGGGCCTTCTTCATCGCTGGTGATCAAAAAAGCGATGTCAGCGTTGAGCTGTGGGTGCTTGCTTAAAAAGCGCTCCGTGGCCACAATCATCGCGGCCAGACTGCCTTTCATATCGGCTGCGCCGCGGCCGTACAGGTAACCATCACGGATTTGTGGCTCGAATGGCGGGCTGGTCCATTGGTCTAACGGGCCCGTTGGTACCACGTCGGTGTGGCCGGCAAAACAAAACAGCGGTTTGCCTGTGCCACGGCGGGCCCACAAATTCAGGGTGTCTTCAAAAAACATCGATTCAGTAGTAAAACCCACCGCCTGCAGGCGTTCAGCCATCAGTTGCTGGCAACCGGCATCTTCCGGAGTAACTGACTGGCGGCGGATTAATTCTTCGGTCAAAGCCAAAACGTCGTTGTACATAAAACCCTCATCAAGCCGTCGGCGTCGCGGCAAAAAATTCCTGATAAGCGCTGGTAGAGAAACCTACCAGATAGCGTTGTTGATGCACCAATACCGGCCGTTTAATCAAGGCCGGTTGCGCCAGCATCAGTTGTCTGGCTTTTTGTTCGGTCATATCGGCTTTATCGGCGTCAGACAAGGCTCTGTAGGTGGTACCTCTGGTATTGAGCAGTGCCTGCCAGCCTAACTGCTGACAAAAGCTGGCCAGTAATTCAGCGGTCAGGCCGTCGACACGGTAATCCCAGAACTGATAAGGCTGATTCTGTTGCTCCAGATAAGCGCGGGCTTTTTTCATGGTGTCACAATTTTTTATGCCATAAAGCAAAGTCATGCGAAGGTATCCTTTTAACTACTGAGTTGCAGCGCCAGCAAATCATCACTGTAGGCCTGATGATAACCGGCCCGGCAATAAATCCGGTTGATTTTGGGGTGAGGGTGCAGTTTGAGCATCACGCCTAGTGGGTTTGGTCCGAGCGTCAGCAGGCCAAGGTCAAACAGCGCCATTTGTTGCCCGGCCACAACGCTGGTCTGCTGCGGCACCGACCAGACAAAACCCTGGCCCATTCGCTCTTTGGTGAAATCAGGAAAGTCGAGTTGCATCACCAGGCCGCTGCTATGGCGCCAGCATAGCTGTTGGCCTGTGGCATTGCTGCGGCTGAACTGGCCAGAGAAAGGAGCAAGGATTTGATTTTCCCGCAGCTCCAGCCAGATACCGTCACCGGCCAGACCGCTGGAAAACAATGCTGGTGCCCGTTCGTTGCATGGCCCTGCATGGCCGTGCACCGGACTTTTCAGACGCAGGGATAAGGTGGAGTTGAGGGCTGATACCCATTGGATCCGACTGAACAAAAGCTGACCCGGCCAACAAAGCTGAACATGGTTTCAGATAGTATCGAAAAATACCCTTGGGTGAAATACACAGAAGCTAAAAGACTGTCACAGAGTAAAGTGATGAAAATGGCCGTTTTACCTGTTAAATGCCGTTAACCCTGTAAAATTTAATGTTATTTTTGGCACCAAATTATGCGGATGCATTAGTTTACTGATTTTGGGTTGTCCACAGATTCTGTGGATAACTTTGTGCGTTACTCTGTTTATTTTGGTTATTTTGTTGATTTTAAAGGATATAAATCGATGGCACAAATTTTGTTTAATGACAGTTGTAAGTAAATTAAATGAAAGCTCGAAGAAAAGCATGTTTTTTACCCTGATAGGAAATGAAATCGCTTCCAGATAGAGCTAATGAATGTTTCAATTATGTTATAAATGAGCTGGAGACCAGGAAAAGTAAAAAAATCAACGCAAAAGCATTGAGTTTTGCTGGGTTTTCACCGATATAGATAAGGTAGATACCAATTCATGGAGCGGCACGCCGTTTCCAGTCCCAGCCTTAAGCGGAGAACTTGCCATGTCGTTCTGGTTAATGACCTGCAAAAATGGTTACTTATACAGCAAGGAATGGCCGCAAATTGCCGAGCTGAACGCCGTCTTTGTCGAAAACAAAGTGATTAAACTGACTTTGTTCGCTCAAAAAGCTTGTCCTGTGGTCGCTGTGTGTGGCGCCTGGGTGCAATACAGTCAACTAGGCGCAGCCCACTTACCAATGATCTTTACCCTGATGCTGGCGATCCTTTCGATGCCATTACAAGGCTTTTATTGGCTGGGGAAACGCGCCGAGACGCAACTTCCTCCTTCGTTGTCCAGCTGGTATCACCAGGTGCTGCAAAAAATGCAGGAATCAGGGCTTGAGCCCAAAACCCTGCAGCGGCAACCCCGCTATCTGGATTTAGCCCGCTTGTTGAAACAAGCCTTTGCTCAGCTGGACAGCACGTTTATCCGGCAATGGCTTTAATTCGGATCCAGGTACTGGCGCTGTGAGAAGGTTTTCACCCACTGCGGTTTGTACACCACCAACAGCGTCATCGCCATGCCATTGAGCAGGGCTTCGGGTAAGGCGGCCAGCGGAATAAAAATCAGATAACTCTCTGTCAATTGCAGGCTGCTGTAGTTTTGCCAGAAAGGTAAGGCTTTGAGCAGCAGAAAAACGCACAGCGCGAGTGCACTGTTAAGAAAAGCAGCAACAAACACATAGACAAACAAGTGCCTGGGTAAATACAGATACACCAGCCAGACCACCAGCGAATTCAGCCACAAGGTCCAAAAGGCACAGCACAGCAGCCACAGGCTGTGTTCCAGGTTCCAGCCTGATTGCCAATACCCTAAAGCACAGACCAGCGCGGCTAACAGGCTGGCCAGCCGCAGCCCAAACAACAGCAATACTGTGGTTAAGCCAAGAAAATGAACCGACAGCGGCGCCAGCACCTCAGCATCGGTTTGCCAGAGCAGTGCCAGTACGCAGCAGCTAGCACCGTACACAGACCAGGGGGCATTGGTTTGTTTCAGCTCTGCCCAAAATGCCTTGTCCAGCCAGAGTAAAACTCCGGCCAGCAAGGTCAGGGCAGTGAGTAGCAGCATTAGTCCAGCTTAAAGCTCGACCAGACCGGAGCATGGTCAGAAGGGCGGTCAGAGCCACGGATTTCATAATCGATGCCAGCTTCCACACATAAAGCAGCCAGTGGAGCTGTTGCCATTACCACATCAATACGCAGCCCTCTGTTGTCATCAAAGCCTTTGGAGCGGTAGTCGAACCAGCTGTATTGCTCTGTGGCGTCCGGGTGCAAAGCCCGGAAGGTGTCAATCAGGCCCCAGGCTTTTAGTTTGCCCAGCATGTCGCGCTCTTCCGGCAGGAAGGAACATTTGCCGTCTTTTAACCAGCGTTTAGCGTTGTTGTCGCCGATGCCGATGTCTAAATCCAGCGGGGAAATATTGATGTCACCAATCACCGCAATCCATTCATCCGGGCTGTGATGGGTTTCCAGGTACTGCATCAGATCGGCATAAAACTTCTGTTTGGCCGGGAATTTTGTTTCATGGCTGCGGTTTTCCCCTTGCGGAAAATAACCATTAAGCAGGGTCAGAGTTTTGCCATTGGCCAGCTTGAATTTGCCTATCAGCATCCGGCGCTGTGCGTCTGGCTGGTCGGTCGGAAAGCCATACAGCATCGATTCGGCTGGCAGCTTACTGAAAATGGCGACACCGTAGTGGCCTTTTTGCCCGAAGTAATACAGCTGGTACCCAAACTTCTGCATTTCTGCCAGTGGAAATTCATCGTCGTGAACTTTTATTTCCTGTAACCCGACGAAATCGGGCTGGTGCTTGGCCAGCAACGCTTCAATTTGATGCGGACGGGCGCGCAGACCATTAATGTTAAAAGAGATTATTTTCATAATAAGATCAACCCAATAAGAACCGAGGTATGTGTTGGCCCATACTAGCATTTTGTCAGCGACGGCGAAAACTGCAGTTGCGCTGCAGCCGGCGAGCTTTTAAGCTCTGCGCTTCGAATTCAGGGCAAATAGCAGCGTGTCGTTACCTCCATATCAATTACGTTATTCCAGCAAGCGCCGGACCTTGCAGCTGCAGATCAAAGCAGGTCAACTTCGGGTCGCGGCTCCTGTTGGTTTGTCGTTGCGCCAGATAGAAGACTTTATCCGCGAAAAAGCCGGTTGGATTGAGCGGCATTTGTCTGTGCCTGAGCCGTTGGTGCCAGACTGGTTGACTCAGCAGCAACTGCCTTATCTGGGGCGCCACTTGCAGCTCAAAATAGTGACAGATACGCTCAATGCCTGGACTTTGGAAGGCGATACCTTGTGGTTGCAGTTAAGCAGCCGCAACAAAGCGGAGAATCAACGACGTTGGATGCAACAGTTGGTGCAGCAGTTTTATGCCAACGAAGCCGAACTGTGGTTTGGTCACAGTGCTGCCAGGTTCGCCAATGCTATGGGGGTCCAGTATCAACGCATTCGCAGCGGTGACTTTAAGCGTAAATGGGGCAGCTGCAGCAGTAAGGGCGATTTGCAATTTAACTGGCGGCTGATGATGGCCCCGGAATGGATTTGCACTTATGTGCTGGTGCATGAACTGGCACACCTGAGGCATATGAATCACAGTGCAGACTTCTGGCAGTTAGTCAGCCAGTTTAACGCAGACGCCAAACCAGCCCGCGCCTGGCTGCGGCAAAATCAGCACTGGATGCAACTGGACTAAAAAAGAAAGCCGGCATCATGCCGGCTAAAAATACTGCTTAGGGAGAAATAAAATCCAGATACTGCTCTGACTACGCTGTATCGAAAAAATTCCGCGGCTGACAAGAAATATTGGCAATTGGCTATTTCTCACTAAATTTGCATCTTTCCGAGTTTAGGCTTTTCTGTTTTAATCCAGCGTTTTATGACGAATACAGAGGCGTACAGCGCCCTCATCAACAGTGGATCAAGGTATATGACACACCCATTACGTCTGCAGCAGTTGGTCAAGCTGGTGGACTTAACCCGACTGAATGACCAGGACAACGAAGTGGCTGTGGAGCAGTGGCTGGAGCAGCAATTGTCAACGCCAGCAGCCGTGCCACCAGCGGCCATTTGTGTGTATCCGGCTTATCTTCCTCTGGTGCAGCATTGGCTGCAGCAGCGCGGCATCCACTGCCGTTTGGCAACAGTGGTAAATTTCCCTGCCGGCAATCAGCCCATAGAGCAGGTGGAGCGGGAGATAGCGACCGCTCTTGCTGCCGGCGCCGACGAAATCGACTGTGTATTGCCTTACCAGCAACTGGTCAAAGGCCAGTTGGATGAGGTTCGTACTTTTCTTGGTCGGGTGCGTACCGCTTGTGGCCAGCAGTTGCTGAAAGTCATTATCGAAAGCGGCGAATTAGCTACGGCGCAGCAAGTCTGCAAAGCGACTGAGTTGGTGATAGACTGCGGTGCTGATTTTGTGAAATCGTCCACAGGCAAGGTGCCTGTTGGCGTGACCGAAGATGCGGCCAGAATTATGCTCACTGCGATTGCTGCGGCCGATCGTTCCGTTGGTTTTAAAGCGTCTGGTGGCGTTCGCAGTATTGAATTTGCTGAGCGTTTGCTGGGGTTGTACGAAGAACTGACCGGACAATTGGCGACTGCGCAGACGATGCGCATTGGTGCCAGCGGTTTATTGCAGGATATTCAGCAGGCGCTGGATTATTAGCAGCCTGACTAAGCGCAGTGGTTTAGCGGAAGCTGCGCTTTTCTTCTTTCAGTTTATTAAACTGGTTGAGCAGCTCTTTATAACGCTCTTTGTGATGTTCGGGCAGTGGCATATTGTCGACGACCCGAAAGGTTTTGCGGCACTTTTCCACCAGATCCACAGGCTTTTTCAACTTAGGATCAGCCATCATCTGAATAGCGGTTTGAATTAAGTTAAGCGCGCTACCGGTATTCATCGGCGCCACATCCAATGCCTGCTCAAACAGTTGTAATGCCTGGGAATAATTGCCTTCTTTATAACTCTGAATACCGCGTTTATTCAGCTCCTGGAACTGAACCCTACGTTGTTCAACCCGCTGTTGCTGCTCATCAAACAGCTTTTGTAGTACAGGATCAACCACACCACTGAAGCTTTGCAGGCGGTCCGCCAGGGCAACCGCCTGTTCGTATTCGCCGATCTGGTTCAGCAACAAAATGGCGTCTGCCGTGCTATGTGGCGGTGGTGGTACGTCATCTGGTGTTTCTGGGTCTGCTTCCGCTGTCAGTTGTGCTTCAACCCGCTCAGCCACTTCGGCATAGGTTTTTTTCGCCAGGTATTGCTGTCCGCTGAGTGATTCCAGCCGGGCCTGGCACAGGCTTTCGAACAACTCAAAGTCAAAGTCGCGGATCACAGTGTCTTCACGTTTGGCTCTGTGCAGAGCCAGCAAAGCTTCCTGCTGGTATTTGTTACGCTGAGCCGTTTCTTCACTGCGGCTGGCGGCGTCTATCACAGTGCGGATATAGTTCAGCAGATGGATCACTTCCTGCCGGGCTGCCCGACGGGTAATTTCATAAATCTGCTTGCTGGCCATCACCAGGCTGGGCAGGTCGCTCAGTTCGCGGGCAATATCCATTAAAAGGTTTTGCCGGCTGACCGAAAAAGGAGAAATAGTCACCGCGTGAGTCACTATCGCCATGGCTTCTTCGAGTTGCCCCTGAGCGATCAGGTTGCGGGCTTTTAAGTCCATTGCCTCGGCAAAAAGGCGGTTGGTGTCGATCGCTTCATTACAGAATTCCATGCTTTCATCAAAGCGTTTTTGTTCAAAGCACAACCGTGCCTGCAGTAACAGCGCCCAGTTCACCCGGTTAAAGGCCAGCACTTCGGATAACAAGGATTCAGCATCGGCATACTGCTGCAATTTCAGATGGGTTTCTGCCTGAATGCGGGTGCACAGGTTTTGATAGCGGCTGCTGGTTGCCCGCTCTTGCTTACAGGCTTCAATTACCAGCTCGGGCTGATCATCATGCATCGCCTGATAGATAGGCGCGAGCTGGGCTTTGCGGTTCTGAATTTTTTGCAGTCGGGTACGCAGCACGCTTTGAGAAAAAGGTTTGATAATGTAATCGTCAGGTTCAATTTCAACGGCACCAATCACCATAGGTACATGGTTTTCGCCAGTGACAATCATATAAATAGCGGCAGGGTGCAGCAGTTTTTTCTCGCGCAGGTCTTCCAGCAATTGGCGGCCATTCTTGCCTGAGCCAAGGTTGTAATCGACAAAAAGCACATCAAAAGGGATGTGGCTGCATTTGCTTAGCGCCTGCTCTCCGGTCTGGACAAATGCAATATTGGTTGCGCCCATCGAATACAAAATACCTTTGAGCAACAGCTGGAAAGGGCGTTGGTCATCAACAATCAGAACCCGAAGATTTTCCAGAGTTTTATACGGCATTCAGAAAAACCCAGACAAAGAATTATGGCAAGTGTTGATAATATGTAAGCGTTTGGCAAGCAATAATTCAGAAACACAGTGCAAAGAGTCAGTTTTTAAACAACGGGATAACATGCAAGGAAACAACAAGAGGAGAGATGGTGGAGGGGGAAGGATTCGAACCTTCGAAGGCAGTGCCGGCAGATTTACAGTCTGATCCCTTTGGCCACTCGGGAACCCCTCCACGAGTGCGACGCATCTTACCAAAACGAGCTTTGATGTAAAGAATTTTACTTCACTTTTTTTACTGACTGCCGATAAAGCAATCAACACTGCTGCAAAGATGCGATTTTCAATGTTAGTTAACGAATGGCAAACCGGACAACGGCTGAATCAGGCTGTGCAACAGCAGCGTCTGGCTGACTTTGCGTTGGTGCTGGCGATGTATTCACCCGACGTGAGGGATTTTGCTCAGTTTCATACGCCGGAATCAATGGAGACGCCCGTCACCCTGGATTTGTATCAGCAGTTAGGTGTGACTTCACAGCGTGATTACGGCTGGATACCTGGGGACGAGCTGCGCTTAAATAGTCAGACTCAGGCTCTGCAACTGGGGGGTGCTGCCAGTTGTCACTTACAGCAACTGCTGCAACCCGATCCGTGGGTGATGCAGCACGACGCGAAAAAGTTGTCGGATGAAGTCAGACGAAACTTACCTTTGCATTGCCTGCGCTTGTTGCAACAAGTTGAGGCCCCGGCCAAAACTGAAGCGGATGCCACCGGCTTGTATGAGATCCTGAATGAACTGCATCAGCCGGAACTTGCTGCCTGAATGAGCCGCTTTACTGTGAAAGCGGCTGGTGCTGGCACTTTTTAAACTTGATACCGCTGCCGCAGGGGCAGTTGTCATTACGGCCAATTTTCACAGCTGGATGAGCAATCAGTTTGCCGTTGCGGTAATACCAGCGTCCGTCTAGCTGTTCAAATGACGACACTTCTTCCAATTGCTCCAGCCGGTCTTGTTGCAGGTAACTGGCGATAAAGTGCACCTGGTCGGCCGCTTGGGTATCTGCAAGGATACGCAGGCCAATAAAGCTGACCGCGTCACCGAATTCTGCCAGTGCTGCAACCGGATGACTGGCTTGTAAGTCGGGCACATAGGTTTGCTGAATATAGAGGTAGTGGCCAAGGCAATAGGCACTGTAACGCGACCTCATCAGCTGTTCTGCAGTGTTGGCACTTTGTCTATTTAAAATCAGCGGTTCACAACATGCCGAATAAAGGCTGCCAGAGCCACAAGGGCAAAGCAAAGGCGTCTGAGCGTGAGAAGCGTGGCTTGTCATTAATGAACTCCGAAAAACGCAGAGTGTAAAACAACAGCCAGTGTCATTCCAGCGGCCGCATTAGTGCGGCCGGCCTGATGAATTTGAATTAATGGGTGGTGTTTTGAAAGACTGGCTGCTCGTCCAGGGTGCTCAGCTGGTAAAAACAAGTCTGGTGCAGTTCCGCTAAATCCTGGTAGCGGTACAAAGACTGTTCACTGAATTGGTCCTGCCACACCACCACCGCAGCGCAGGTGCTACTGGCCAGCGCATAAGCTAATACAGTATCAATATTGCTGATTTGTTTTTGCTGGATCAGCAGTACCCGGGATAAATCAACACCACAGGCGGCCAGGCGACTTTTATCGGGCAACTGATTCGGTGCGACCAGCAGGACCCAGCCCGTCTGATGTTGGTGCTGACGCAAAATAAACACCAATTCAGCCAAGGCGGATTGATCCGCCTGCACTTGTAACTTGCGGTAGTACAACGGGCTTTTGCTACGGCGAACAAAAGCGGGAGCAAATGAAAAAGCAGAACCTGAATTCAACATAATGGCAAACCTCAAGCTGTGTATTTATACAGTGTATGCATATGCAGTAGTTTTGCGCTGTTTAAAAAGCAAGCTCTTTTTTTCAGTTATTTTGTGTTTTGTTCCAAACGTTCTGCCGCCAGGTATTGTGCCTGCTGCCACTGGGCAGCGTTTAATCGGAGCTGCAATGCGGTCAGTGCCCGCTCTGCATCTGCATGGTGCTTTAAAGCGGCCAGCTGGAACCAGCAGGTGGCGTGGCATAAGGATAACGGACGGTCTTGTCCTTTCAGATAGGCTAAACCCAGCTGGTATTGGGCTTGGGCATTGCCTTGCTTGGCGTGTTGTAAAAGCGGGTCTGCCGCTGTCGTCGGCACCGAATCGGCTTGTGCGGGCTGCAGCGCCATCACCAGCTCAGGTTGTCCGGCCAGCTGTTGGATAAACTGCTGTATCTCCAACAATTTCCGCTGAACTTCATGGAGCGTCAGTTCATCCATGGTCTGAAACTGGTTATTGTGGGGCAGGTGACTGTGTGGCATGAATGGCTCCGCGATAAAATTCGGCGCTATTAGACCTAAGCTGCTCTGTCAGGTCAACCACTGGCTGGACCAATTAAAAAGCAAGACTGGGGTACACTGCCGCCGATATGATTAGTGAGAAGAGTCCGATGTTTTTACAGCAGTTTATTAATCTTCAGGGCGAAACGGTGCAGTTCAGCCGCGAACAAGCCTGCCGTTTTGCCAAAGAAGTGGCGACAGACTTTAACCCTATCCATGATGCTTACAGTAAACGATTTTGCGTTCCAGGCGATTTGCTGTTTGCTCATATGGTGGCTCAACATGGTCTGGCTGCTCAGCTGGAATGCAGCTTTGCCGGTATGGTCAGTGCAGATGTCCCGCTGCGTTCAGTACAGCAGGATGATCAGTGGTTGCTCAAAGACGCGGCGGATAAAAACTACCTGATCCTGCGCCAGCAAGGCGAGTTAGTCCATGACGCCGCATATATAGAAGCCTTGGTAAAGGACTATGTCCGCTTTTCTGGGCAAAACTTCCCACATATTTTGCAGCCACTGATGCAACAGCACCAAGTGATGATCAACCCACAGCGACCATTGGTGATCTATGAGCGGATGTCGTTGCAGTTTGACCGCTTTGGGCCGTCCGCGCCCAGTCTGCAATTGGCGGACTGTCAGTTGCAGGTGGAAGGCAAACGTGGGCTGGCGATTCTCGGGTTTGAACTGATTGCCGACGGTCAATACATTGGTCGCGGCGAAAAGCGCATGATCCTTAGCAACCTGCAGCCTTACAACCATGAGGTGATGCAACAAATGGTCGATTTTTACAATGCCCGGAAACTCCAGTTTGCTGATAGACTGCCAGCTTCAGCCAAAGGAGAAGCCCTATGTGGTATATGATTTGTTCCGAGGATGTACCAAACAGCCTGGAGAAACGCAAAGCGGTGCGTGAACAGCATCTGGCGCGTTTGCGTGAATTAAACGAAAAAGGTCTGTTGCTGTTAGCTGGCCCTTTACCCGCAGTGGACAGTGAAGAGCCGGGGGAAGCGGGCTTTACCGGCTCGCTGGTCGTAGCGCATTTTGACAGTTTGCAGGCGGCGCAAGATTGGGCGGCAGCGGACCCTTATATTGCCGCTGGTGTCTATCAGCGCTCGGTCGTCAAGCCATTTAAGAAAGTGCTTCCTGCCGCCTGAGCCGGTGAACACGGCATCAATTGGCCTCGGGAGAGGCCAAAAAATTTCAATTTTTTCAGTTGTTTGCTATAACAGATCCATTCCATTCTGACGTGAAGTGTCCGGTCTATGCGGTTTTGGTTTGCACTTTGTTGTTTCTTGAGCGTCGCCGCGACTTTACCTGTTCTGGCGACGCCGCAAGCCTTTGATGAATTGGCGGAACAAATACGCTCAGGCAGTCGCTATGCACTGCATCAACAGGACCAAGAGGCGTTATTCGCTGAGTTAAAGGCATTGCTGCCAGCCGGCGACCCTGACCGAGAAAGTCAGTACCAGCGCCTGAGCTGTGCTTTAACCTGGCAGCAGGACCCTGCTACAGGCTTGAAGCAAGTACAGGCCTGGCAGGCACAAAGCGAAAATCCAGTCCATCAAAGTCACTATTTGCAGTGTCAGACGGAGCTTTATCATTTGCTGGGTGAAGCGGAAAAAGCCGATAACTCTGCACTGGCTGCGGTCGATTTGGCCCGGCAAGGCAACGACCCTTATGTACTGGGCCAGGCGCTGCTGTCGACTGCTGATCTGCATTCATTTCGTGGTGAATATGCGTTGTCGCTGCAGCAATTATTCGAAGCCAACCAGCTATTTGCAGCCTTGGATTACTCCTATTGGCAGGGCTACTGCATTGAGTATATCGCCACTGCCTACCGCAGGATGGGGGACTATCCAGAAGCGCTGCTTTATATTGAGCAGGCTGAACGCGACTATGTGCCGAAAGGGGATCGGTTTCGTATCGCATTTTTAATGCATGAAAAGGCCTATTCTCTGGCTGAATTAAAGCGATTTGTTGAAGCCAGAAGGTTGTTTGAAGCGTCACGAGTGATTTATCAAGAGCTGCATGAACCTTTGTGGGTGCAGTACAGCAATGCCAATCTGACCTGGATCTTGTACGAAACCGGACAGTACCAGCAAGCGCTTGCACTTGGGCTGCAAACCGATAAGCAACTTCAGGCTGCCGCTGAAGGCAGTAAAGTCAACACCAATATTTACCGGGCTTTACTGAAAATGTATTTGGGGCAGATACAGCAAGCCTTGGGTCAACCTGAGACTGCACTGAAAAGTTTTACCGAGTCTGAACACTTTATGAAACTGGATCACAGCGCCCGGCATTTGTTGTTACTGTATCAGGCCAGAGCTGGTGTGTACCAGCAATTAGGCTTGTATCAACAGGCATTGCAGGATGTGCTGGAAGTACTGCGATTACGCACCGAGCTCACCAGTGCAGCGCAGAGGCAACAAGCTGACTTATTGCGCTACCAGTTTGATACCGAACGACAGCAGGCGCAAAGCGAACAACTGGAGCGGGAGCGAAACCTGAGTCAACAGCAGGTGGAAACGCTGAAGCGGGCGCAGCGCTGGCAATATGCGGCTCTGGCGCTCATGGTGGTCTCTTTTGGTTTATTAGTCTGGTTGCTGTCCAACCAATTTAAACGTAATAAACGTTTGCATCATTTGGCGATGACCGACGAGCTGACGCAAGTGGCTAACCGCCGCCGGGTGTTGCAGCAGGCAGAAACCTTGCGTTTACAAGCCGAGCAAAACCAACAGCCCTTACTCGTCTGTCTGATGGACATCGATCATTTCAAACAAGTCAATGACCGCTATGGCCACGACAGTGGTGATTGGGTACTGCAGCAGGTGGCCCAATGTTGTCAGCATTTGCTGCGCAAAGACGATTTTCTGGGCCGCACCGGCGGCGAAGAGTTTCTTTTATTGTTCCCTGCAACGGCATTACAGGACGGTATAGCGGCGGCTAACCGCTTGCGTCTTGCGGTGCAGTCGCTGCAGTTTGAACTGATTGATCCGGCGCTGCAGGTGCGCGTCAGTCTGGGGCTTGCGCTGCTCGACCCTGCGGAAAGCCTGACTAGTCTGATCAGCCGGGCAGATAAAGCGCTGTACCAGGCCAAAGCCAATGGCCGCAATCAGGTCTGTGTGGCAGAATAACGGCAACACAAGGACAGTTGCTTGCAGTGATTACAATGTCATTCCCTTCTATTGAACCTGGTTTTCTGGTGGTGCATTCCAATCAACTGGAGCAACTTCGTGCTCTGGTGGTGCAGTTTTGCCGGGCTTATCCGCTGCAGCCGCTGGAGCTGGAGCAGGTGCTGGTGCAAAGCAATGGCATCGCACAATGGCTGAAATTAGCGCTGGCTGCCGAGCCGGATTCTGACGAGCTGGGCGGCGGGCTGGGTATTGCCGCCGCTGTGCAGATGCAGTTACCTGGCCGTTTTGTCTGGCAGATGTACCAACAGGCCTTACCCGAGTTTGCCCTTAGCCAGCAATCTGTCTTTGATAAAGGCGCGTTGCGCTGGCGTTTGTACCAGTTGCTGCCGCAGTTATTGGCGCAGCTGCCGTTAGGCGAGCTCAGCCAGCTGAACTGGCAAGACCCTCAAGTGCTGGCGGGCTTAAGCCATACGCTGGCCGACTTATTTGACCAGTACCAGGTGTACCGAGCGGATTGGCTGAACGACTGGGCAGAGGGCAATGCGGTGCTGCGTCAACTGGACGGCAGTGTCAAAGCCATGCCGGACAGCGAGTTATGGCAAGCCAGTCTTTGGCAGCAGTTAATGAAAACCCTGCCAGCGCAAGAGCAACAGCACAGCAGGGCCGTGCTCCATCAGCAGTTTTTGCAACGGGCCCGACAATGGACGCAGCGACCGGCCTTTTTACCGCGCCGGGTCATTGTGTTTGGTATTTCCTCCTTGCCACAACAAAGTCTGGAACTGCTGGCCGCCATTGCCCCTTATTGTCAGGTATTGCTGGCGGTACTGAACCCCTGTCAGCTGTACTGGGCGGACGCCATTGCTGAAAAAGACCAGGTGCGGGTGGCCCGTCATCGTCAGCAGCAGAAACTGGATTTCGCCGCTTTACCGGCGGAGCTGGGGGCCATGCAAACCCAGCCGTTGCTGGCCAGTTGGGGCAAACAAGGCCGGGACTATATCCGGTTGCTGGACCAGTTTGATGAAACCGCTGCGCACCGTCATTTATTCAACCAGCAGCGGGTCGACTTATTTGTTGAGCCGGATGTCGGCCATTTATTGGGTCAGCTGCAAAGTGACATTCTGAATTTACGTTCGCCACAGGAAACCCAGGCGCAGTGGCCAGCGTTGTCGCGGCAACAGGCCAGGGCCATTGAGTTTCATTCGGCGCACAGTGCGCTGCGCGAAGTCGAAATTCTGCATGATCAGTTATTGCAGCGGTTTGCACAAAACCCGCAGCTTAAACCGCGGGATGTGATGGTGATGGTGCCGGATATTCAGGTGTATGCGCCTTTTATCCAGGCGGTGTTTGGCCGGATCCCAGCGTCGGACAGCCGTTTCATTCCGTTTAGTATTTCGGATCAGGCCGGTGCGGCACAGCAGCCGCTGCGTCAGGCATTGCAATTGCTGTTGTATCCGGAGCAGCAACGGCTTAGTGCCAGTTCGGTGTTTGACGTGTTGGATTTATCCACGGTGCAGCAACGTTTTGGTTTGTCTGCCGCTAGCCTGCCAACGCTGAAAGTCTGGCTGGAGCAGGCCGGTGTGCGCTGGGGCTTGAACGAACACCACAGAGCAGAACTTGGGCTCTCGCCCAGTTTTGCCGAGCACAGCTGGTGGTATGGCTTAAAGCGCATGTTGCTTGGTTACGTCAGTAATGGCGACAGCTGGCAGGGCATTATGCCCTTTACCGACAGTGCCGGGCTGGAGGCGGCAGAGCTTGGCCCTGTGTTTGAACTCTTTGACGCACTGGAACACTGCTGGCAGCAGTTACATCAAACACGCACAGTGGCGCAGTGGGTGCAGGTATTTACCGCCTTATTGCAGCAATTTTTCAGCCCGACCGACCTGGACACCGAGCAGGAGCTGCAGCAGCTGCAGCAAGGGCTGCTGCAGTGGCAGCAAAGCGCCGAATTAGCCCAATGTGAGGTGGAGTTGCCGTTACAGGTGGCGCGGCAGGCCTGGCTGGATGAACTGCAAGGTCCAGGTTTACAGCAACGTTTTATCACTGGTCGGGTCAATTTCGCCACTTTGTTGCCGATGCGGGCCATTCCATTTGAATGCATTGCGCTGCTTGGTATGAACGACGGCGATTACCCAAGGCGGCAGCCTCGTTCAGACTTTGATTTACTGGCGCGAGATTATCGGGCCGGTGACCGCTCCCGTCGCGACGACGACCGTTATCTATTGCTCGAAGCGCTGCTGTCGGCGCGTAGTCAGCTCTATATCAGCTGGGTGGGGCAGAATGTGCTGGATAATGCCAGCAAACCGCCCTCCGTGCTGGTGATGCAGCTGCGTGACCACCTGCAAAATGGCTGGCAGCTGGCGGCTGCTGAAAACCCGGCTCAACAGGGGCTGCTGCACAGCATTACCTTTGAACATCCGCTGCACAGTTACAGCCGTCGTTACCTGCAGCCTGACAGTGGCCTGTTCAGTTACCGCCATGAATGGCAGAGTTTGCATCAAGCGGGCACGACTCAGGCGGCGCCGCCTGAGGCTTTGTCGTTGCCAGAGCCGGCCGAGTGGGGGCTGTCACAGCTCAGTGATTTTTTGCGTGCCCCGGTGAAGTTCTTTTTCCGTCAGCGGCTGAAACTGGATCTGGAGATTGAGCATCTGGCCAGTCTGGATGATGAAGATTTTGTGTTGCAGCCACTGCAGCGCTATCAGCTGCAGCAGCAATTGCTGGCGGAGCTGCGCAGCAGCATCGAACAGCAACAGGACTGGCAACAGGCTTGCCACCATTGCCTGGACAAATTCCGCCGGCAGGGGTTGCTTGGTATAGGCGCGGCCGCTGCGTTGGCGCAGCAGGATTTAAGCCAGGGCCTGGCTGAGCTGGCTGCTCGTTTAGAGGAGCTCTGCGGCCTGTACCCAGAGCCGCAGGACCTGTGCGAGCTGGCTTTTCAAAGCCCGGATGCCAGTGTGCGGCATCTATTGTCCGGTCTGCGCCGGGGCGCTACAGGGCTGGCGCTGTGGCAACTGGTACCGGTCGGTCTTTATGCCAAAGCGGAGCTCAATGTGCGAGCTGCTATTCCTGGTTACCTGACGCAACTGCTTTGTTCGGCTTCAGGCCTGCAGTGCAGCCTGTATCTGTTATCACGGCAGGGGGAATTATGCCTGCCGCCTTACCCGCAGCAACAGGCAGAGCAACAACTCAGGGCACTGCTGCATAGGTTACGGCAGGGCCTGTGCATGCCGTTGGCGCTGGAGCTGAAACTGGGGCTGGAAGCACTGAAGCAGCAGGACAAAGCCTCACCACTGACCGAAGCAGCACTGCAAAAGTTAAGCACGCTCTACCATGGCGACGGTTTTAATGCCGGGGTGCTGCAGTATGATCGCTATTTACAGCGTGCCTGGCCAGACTTTGACAGCCTCTGGCAGCAAGGCCAGCTGCTGGGCCTGGCCGAATCCTTGTACCGCCCCTTGCTGTCGTTAGGGAAAGGGGAGACTGCCTGATGTTGCCATTGAATATTGCCCAATTCCCGCTGCAGGGCAGCCAGCTGATTGAAGCCAGCGCCGGGACCGGAAAGACCTTCACCATTGCTGCTTTGTACCTGCGACTGGTGCTGGGACATGGCCGGTCCGAACCTTTACTACCGCCGGATATTCTGGTGGTTACTTTCACCGATGCTGCGACGCGGGAACTGACTGAACGGATCGCGCAGCGTCTGGCTGATGCTGCCCGTTACTTCCGGCAACTGAGCGAGCAGGCCGATCCGGTGTTGACTGAACTGCGGGCCAGCTACCCGCCAGCCCAGTGGCCGCTCTGTGCCTACCGGCTGGAGCTGGCCGTGCAGTATCTGGATGAAGCAGCTATTTCCACCATTCATGGCTGGTGCAACCGGGTGCTGGCGGAATTTGCCTTGCCGACTGGTCAGGTGCAGCAACTGCAGCTGGTGACCGACACCGACCCGCTGCAGCAGCAAGTGATGCGGGATTACTGGCGCTGCTGGTATTACCCCTTGCCTGAGACGCAGTTATCGCAGGTGCTGGAGCTCTGGCAGCAGCCGGAGCAACTGCTGTCGGCAGTACGGCCAATCTGGCCCCATCTGGCGCATTTTGAACAACCCGCAGCTCCGGCTGAATCCCTGCAGGCGGTGCAGCAGCAGAAACAGCAGCTGCTAACAGCGCTCAAAGCTCCCTGGCTTGATTGGGCTGACGAGATTGAACAGCTGCTGCTGCAGGCCATTGCCGCCAAGGCGGTGGACGGGCGTAAACTGAGGGAAAACTACCTGCGGGGCTGGCTGGATAAATTACGCGCCTGGGCGCAGGACCCTGTGGCCGAGCAGCTGGATTTACAGACCGGCTTTACCCGGCTGACGCCGGAAGGATTGGCCGAGGTGTTTAAAGGCCCGGCCCCGCAGCACCCGGCGTTTGACGCGATGCGCCAGTTGCCCGCTCAGCTGGCGGCCTTGCCACAGCCGCGGCGCGCTTTGCTGCTGCATGCCGCCTGGTGGTTCTCTGCACGGTTTTCCGCGCAGCTGCAGCAGCGCAGCGAACTGGGCTTTGATGCCTTATTAACCCGGTTGCAGCAGGCGTTGACTGGGACAGAAAGCAGCCTGGCGCAGCGGCTGCGTCAGCGTTACCCGGTGGCGCTGATTGACGAATTCCAGGACACGGACCCGGTGCAGTATCAGTTGTTCGACGCCATTTACCGGCTGGAAGACAACCGGCAGGACTGTGCTGTGGTGCTGATTGGCGACCCGAAACAAGCGATCTATGCCTTTCGGGGCGCGGATATCTACAGTTACCTGCAGGCCAAGCAGGCCACCCTTGGCCGGCATTACCAGCTGATGGTGAATTACCGCTCCACACCTGCGCTGATTGATGCGCTGAATTTTGTCTTTACCAGTGCCGAACAGCGGCCACTGGGCACCTTTGTGCTGGCCGAAAAGCAGTTGCTGAATTACCAGGCCGTCTCTGCGGCCGGGCGCAAAGAACAGTTTTATCTGGATGGCGAACCTGCCGCCGCGCTTGCGCTCTGCCTGTACCCGACAGCTCTGGACAAACCGCTGGCCAAAGCGGAGTATCTGGCGCAGATGGCCCAGGCCTGTGCCGAACAAATTGCGCTTTGTCTGAACCAGACGCAGCAGCAGCGTTGTGGTTTCTGGCAACCTGATCAGAATGGCGTGGCGCAGTTTACCGCGCTGCAAAGCAATGACATTGCGGTTCTGGTCAATAACCAGCAAGAAGCGCGGCAGGTGAAGCAGGCGCTGCGTCAACGTGGCTTACCTGCGGTCTATTTATCCGATAAGGGCACAGTGTTTGACAGCCCGCTGGCGCAGGATGTACTGCTCTGGTTGCGTGCTTGTGCCGAGCCGGAGCGGGAGTCTTTGCTCCGCAGTGCGCTTGGTAGCTGGAGTCTGCAGCGCTCTTACGCTGAGCTGGCGACACTGCTCGACGACGAGCTCGGCTGGGAGCAATTGCGGCTGCAGTTTGACAGTTATCATCAACGCTGGGCCGGTCAGGGCGTGTTGGTGATGTTGTGGCAGCTGATGCAGGACTTTGCGGTTGCGGAGTTTTTACAGCAATTGCCGGACGGCGAACGGCTGCTGACCGATTTGCTGCATCTGGCGGAACTGCTGCAGCAAAAATCTGCTGAGCAGGAAGGTATGGCTGGTCTGGTGCGTTATCTGGCGGAGCATCTGGCCGGCACCGGCCAAAGCAGTGCCGATGAGCAAAAGCTGCGACTGGAAAGCGATGAGCAGCTGATCCGTATTGTCACTATTCACAAATCCAAAGGTCTGGAATACCCCTTGGTGTTTTTGCCTTTTATTGCAGCCAGCCGCACGCTGGATGCCAACAAAGGCCCGATCAGTTACCACCCGAGTGCCGCCGAACTGGTGGTGCGGCTGGACGCTTCTGACGACGAGCTGGCGCTGGCCGAGCGGGAGCGGCTGGCCGAAGAAATGCGAAAACTCTATGTGGCGCTGACCAGGGCCCGGCATTATTGCTGGCTTGGTCTGGCGGCGCAAAAAGACGCCAGTGCCATTGGCTATCTGCTGTCAGAGGATGCCCGTTTAAGCCCTCAGGCGCTGGCGGAGCAGTTCAGTCCCTGGTTGGCGCATCAAGCCATAGTGCAGGCGGAATTCCTGGCTGGCCAGCAAAGCCAGGTTCAGCTGGCAGAGCCTTTGAGCGACCAGCAGGCGTATCGGCAGATGCAGCGACCGGTGCGCGAGCTGTGGTGGATGGCCAGTTACAGTGCTCTGTTAAGCAAACACGATGAACAAACTAAAGCGGCAGAGCTTTACGCTGAACTCTCGGTGGAACAGCAAGGCGCGGGCGCAGCTGCGGCCATGGAATCGGACTCGCCTGTAGCTGCAGTGCAGCCAGAGCGTTTCTCTCAGCAATTCAGCAAAGGCAGCAAGGCCGGCAGTTTTTTACATGACGCGCTGGAATGGGCGGCCGGACAAGGTTTTGCTCAGGCGCTTGCTAAACCGGATTTGTGGCTGGAGCCACTGTCGCAACTGGCACAACGCTACCAGTTAATGCAGCCGCTGCCGGACGAACGCTGGCAGGCCAGCTGGCAGGATGAGGCTGGTTCCAAACAACAACTGCTGGCACCTGTGCTGGACTGGTTGCTGGATTTACTGCGCGCCCCTGCCTTGCAAGGGCAGAGCCTGGTCATGCTGAGCCCAGGCCAGTACCAGGCCGAGCTGGAGTTTTATCTGCCGGTGCAGCAAGTGCCGGTGAAGGCGCTGGATCAGCTGATCAGCGCTGCGATTTTGCCCCAGCAGCCAAGGCCTGCACTCAGTGAGTTGGTGCTGGGTGGCATGCTCAAGGGTTTTATCGATCTGACCCTGGTGCAGCAGGGCCGTTATCAGGTGCTGGACTATAAATCGAATTTTGATGCCAGTGGCCAGTACGACCAGGGCCAGCTAAGCCAGCAGTTTTTACAACACAGATATGACGTGCAGGCTTGTCTGTATCAGCTGGCGCTGCATCGTTTACTGAAAAGCCGCTTGCCTGGCTATCAGCCGGCGCAGCACCTGGGCCCGGCGCTGTATTGGTTTATTCGGGGAGCTCAACTCGCCGGTGCCGGGGTATTGACGGTGGATATTCCACTGGATGTGCTGCTGCAGCTGGACGCCTTGCTGTCCGGTCAGCGAAACACAGGCCATTGATGGAGTCGCAATTGGACAGGACCATGCAAACTTTGGAACCAAGCTATCAGGCTCAGTTGCAACTGGAGCTGACGGGCAGCCGTTGGCGCGCCATCGACAAAGCGCTGGTGCGGTTTTTTCAGCAGCAATGCCCGGGCTTATCCGCACTCTGGTTGCTGCTGGCCGGAGAAACCAGCAAAGCCAGTTCAGAAGGCCACTTGTGTCTGGAACAGCAAGACGCCGAAGCCTATTTGTTACGGGCCGGCCTGGCGCTGCCGGACTGGGCCGTCAGGCTGGCGGAGGCGCAGGTGCTTATTTCGCCGGCGCAACTGGATGAACGGCCACTGGTGTATGCCAATGGCGCCTTGTATTTTCGTCGTTATTACAGCTGCCAGCAGCAAATTCAGGCCTATCTGCAACAAGGCTCCACGCAGAGCCAATGGCTGCGCAGCCAGATGAGTGTGCCTGCATTAAAGGCCTTGTTAGATGGGCTTTTTGCTAAGAGCGCGGAAGCGGACTGGCAGCGTTTGGCCTGTGCCTTAAGCGCCAGCAGCCAGTTCAGTGTGATCACTGGTGGGCCAGGTACAGGTAAAACCACCACAGTCGTGAAATTGCTGGCGCTGCTGCAGCAATGGCAGCGCCAACAGCAACAGCCTCCGCTGCGTCTGGTGCTGGCTGCGCCCACCGGCAAAGCCGCTGTGCGGCTGCGTAGTTCAATTCAAAAAGCGCTGGCATCGTTAGCACTGGAGCCAGAAATTGAGTCTGTGGTGCCGACGCAAGTGTCGACAGTACATAAACTGCTTGGCGCCCGCTCTCATAGCAAAAGCTTTTATCACAATGCGCAGCAGCCATTGGCGCTGGATTTACTGGTGCTGGATGAAGCCTCCATGCTGGATGTGGAGTTATTCAGTGCTTTATTGAGTGCCTTACCGGCCAAGGCCCGGCTGGTGTTGTTGGGAGACAAAGACCAACTGGCTTCGGTGGAAGCCGGCGCTTTGTTGGGGTCTTTGTGTGCCTTCGCAGCAGAAGGGCGTTACAGCAACGCGACCATGCAGTGGCTAAGCGCTTTGGGTGACGCGCCGTTACCCGCTGAACTGGAAGCGGCGGTGCCACAAGCGCTGGATCAGCAAATTGCTATGTTGCGCCAAAGTTACCGCTTTTCGGCCGACAGCGGCATTTTTGCGCTGGCTCAGGCGGTCAATCAGGGCGATCTGATTCAGGTGCAGGCGCTGTGCCGCCAGCCGAAAGTCGACTTGCAGGTGTTGTTGCAGCCGTCCCAGTTAAGTCTGCGTCAGCTGGTGCTGAGCGGCCAGGCCGACGGTCAGGGCCAATCCGGCTTCAGTGGTTATTTACAGCTGGTACGGCAACAAGTGAGAGCAGACAGTCCGTGGGCCGACGAGGACCAATGGGCACAGGAAGTGCTTGCGGCGTTCGGCCGTTTTCAGTTGCTCTGTGCTGTGCGGCAGGGCGAATTTGGCGTGCAGCAGGTGAATCAGCAGGTGGAGCAGTGGTTACAGGCCAAAGGGCTGGTGGATGCGCATACCCAGTGGTATCCAGGCCGGCCTGTGCTCGTCAGCCAAAACGATTATGGGCTTGGCCTGATGAACGGCGATGTGGGCATTTGTCTGCGGCGCGACTGGCAGGGCAAGTCGGTGCTGGCGGTGGCTTTTGCCTCAACGGAACCTGGGCAAGCCATCCGCTGGGTGTTGCCGGGGCGGTTACCCGCCCATGAAACGGCCTATGCCATCACTGTGCATAAGTCGCAGGGGTCGGAGTTTGACCATGCGGTACTGTTACTGCCGGCTGAGCCGTCTGCGGTATTGACCCGCGAGCTGGTCTACACCGCCATTACCCGCGCAGCACGGCAATTTAGTCTGGTGTGCCCGCAACCGGCCTTGCTGCTGCAGGCGGTCAGCGCAAAAACCAGCAGGGCAGGTGCATTGCGGCTGGAACTTTAACTCAGGGCTGGAGTCTTTGTGCTTGCAAAACCGCAGTGTCGCCGGATAATAGTTGGCTGATGCGCATAAACCATAAATAAAAGGGTAGTTGAATGGATATCTGGTTGTTAATTAAGGCCTTTATTTTAGGCTTGGTCGAAGGACTGACGGAGTTTTTGCCTGTGTCCAGCACAGGACATTTAATTGTCGTTGGTGATTTAATTGGTTTTCATAACGATGGACGGGTGTTTGAAATCGCCATTCAGCTGGGCGCTATTCTGGCGGTTGTGTTTGAATACCGTCAGCGTTTTACTTCGGTGCTGACCGGTCTGACCCATGACCGCAAAGCGCAGAATTTCGTGTTAAACCTCTTTGTCGCCTTTTTGCCGGCCGCTGTGATTGGCCTGTTGTTTATCAGCAAAATTAAAGAGTACCTGTTTAACCCTATTACCGTAGCGACCATGCTGGTGTTGGGGGGGCTGGTGATCCTCTATGCCGAGCGCCGGGAGCATCAGGTTCGTATTCATGACGTCGACGACATCAGCTGGAAAGACGCGCTAAAAGTGGGCTGTGCTCAGGTGATTTCGATGATCCCAGGCACATCCCGCTCAGGCGCTACCATTATTGGCGGGCTGTTTTTTGGCTTCGACCGTAAAGTGGCGGCCGAGTTTTCGTTTTTCCTGGCGGTGCCAACCATGGTCGCAGCCACTTTCTACGATATTTTCAAGCACCGCGACTTGCTGTCGACCGATGACTTACCGATGTTTGCTGTTGGTTTTGTCACTGCCTTCCTGTCGGCTCTGGTGGCCGTGCGGACCTTTGTGCGTTTTGTCTCCAACCACAGCTATGAAGTCTTTGCCTGGTACCGTATTGCGTTCGGTGGCGTGATTTTAGCCACCTGGTACTTCGGTTGGGTTAGCTGGTAACAGCACTACAATGCAGCAATAAAAAAACCGGCGATGCCGGTTTTTTTATTGCCTTGGCAGTCAGTTAACGCGCCAGATACTTATCCAGCGTTTTGTACAATCCTTGCCACATGGTCTGATTTTTATGCTTGAGTGAGGCGGCGTTGCTGGCCAGCACCGGGCTCAGCTGCTCGCGTTCGGCCATCAGCTGGCTGATTTTTTGTGTCAGGCTGACCGCAGAGAGTTTCTCCAGACAATAATCGCCCATGCCAAAATCCGCCATCATGGCGTGGTACTTGTGGCTCCAGCTGGTGGCAATACAAGGCACGCCCTGACTCAGCGCATTAATGGCGCCATGGAAGCGTGAACTGACCACCAGGCTTGCATTGCCGATAAAGGCTTTTACCGCCAGCGGATCTTCAATACGGATGATTTCACAAGGGGCCAGCCGGGCAATTTCTTCACAAAGACGCTGATCCTCTTCACCTTCATGGTTGACTAACAGCACTGCATAACCCAGCTCAACCAACTGATTGGCGGCGGCGGCAAAGGCTTCCACATAGTTGGTGCGCTGCGCTTCGGCATTGGCATGGTTGAATTTGGACACCACTTTGCTGTTGGGAATAAGCGCAGCAAAAGGCCCGTCAATCAGTGGAAAGGCGCTGCTGCTGTGGCCTTTAAGACCAATGGTAAAGTCCGGTGTTAACCGTACTGTGTCGGGCAGGCTGTCGACACAGCCTTTAACATGCTCCAGCGACACCGGATCGCGCACATAGACCAGTGCCGCATGCTGAATAATATCGCGCATAGCGGCCTGGCTTTCAGCGCTGGCAAAAGGACCAAAGGCCTGAGGCATAAAAATAAATGGTTTACCGGCCTGATGGAAACGTTTGACTTCGCGGGCGGTGTTTTGCAAAAACTGCAGTGGCCACTGGTCGCCGTAGGCAAAACCACTGGCTTCGAGGATCACGTCGACATCGCGTTCTGTGACGATGCCGTAGCGGCGTAATACCCGGCGTAACGCGCCCGGCAGTTTGCCTAAGGCACCGGTCAGGTCCAGGTCTTTGCGGCGAAACGACAGTTTCTGCCAGGCACCCAATAAAGCCCGCTCTTTGTATGGCAGGTTCGGGCCCGGCGACAGCACCAGTTCGGTGTTGTTCAATGTTTTCAGGCCTTGCAGGCAGGCCAGCAACATTAAATAGGCGCCTTTGTTGCGAAATTGCACCCCTTTGATTTCGACCAGCAGTGGGCGCGATGAGCGCTCGGCATCGTTCTGGTGTAATTCAGACATAAGACAAAAGCTCCGTGGCAGTTTTCTTTTCGGAATGTGGGATCAGTGCGGCAGGGTCCGGATACCCGACAGCTATCAGCATCACCACCCGTTCAAACGGCTGTAATTTCAGCAGTTTGGCAATTTTCTTTTCGTAGTTTTCAATATCAGGCCAGTTGATGGAGCAGGACGCCAGGCCCTGCGTTTCCAGTGCCAGCATCAGCTGCATATTGGCCAGACTGGCATCGATATAAATCACGTGGCGGTCGCGCTCAAAAGGGTAGGCGCTTAAATCACCGACCACTGCCAGCAGTGCAGGAATACCATTGGCATAGCCGACAGTGCCCATCGGCAGATTGGCCAGTTTGTTCAGCATATCGCCTTCGGTCGCGGCAATATAACGAAATGGCTGACGGTTGCAGGCACTGGGCGCCTGGGCGGCAGCACTGACGGCTTTTTCCAGCTCAGCACGCGGCACCGGCTGTTTTAAAAAGGTGCGCACCGAACAGCGCTGCTGACACAAGGTGTAAAAATCGTCATAACTGATGGGCGCCCGTGGCCGCTCTGCATAAGGTGCAGGCGCGGCCAGCCGGCCATGCTTTAAACGCGGTTTGATTTGCTGCTGTAAGGCAGCAAACTGCGCAGGTTGTTTGGCGTTATCCGGCCATTGGGTGACTGCAAAATAACTGTCCAGCACATCGTGGCAGTATTTCAGCAACACCAAATCCAATGCCTGGTGGTCGTGCAGCAGGTTCTGCAGCGCGTTCAGGGTTTCGTCAATATAATCCAGCGCAAACAGGGCTTTGCGTGGCACCATGCTCAGGCCTTTTTCCAGCCGGTGAATGTTGCGGCGCAAAATGACGCTGGCAATGCTGCTGCTTTCTTCGTGCTGGTGATAGTGCAGGCGACCGGCAGCGGTGGCATGCTGTTCACGACGAAAATGCGGGTTAAAAAACGCATAATACAAGGTGGCGGCCAGCCGGCTTTTGGCGGCATAAGGCAATAAAACCCGGTCCAGCTTTTGTCGCAATTGTTGCAGTTGTTTCTTCATACAGGTTCACTCTTGACTGGCGTCTGGCCAAGCCGGACTTTGCATAACTGCCAGAAATGAGCACGGCAGCGGCGCGAGAAAAACAGAAAAAAGAACGAGGCGTAGGCATAGGAAATCAATGTTGCCCAGGCCGCGCCTTGCAGGCCGTACAGTGGGATCAGCCAAAAATTCAGCAGCACGTTCAGCACAGCACCGACGCCATGGCTGGCCAGCGACAAAGGCTCCTGGCCGGTGATCACTAAATGCTGGCTGATGAGGTAGCGCACAAATATAAACACACCGGCCCAGATATGAATTTGCAGCACTGGCACCCCGGCGATAAAGGCGTCGCCAAACACCAGCGGCACCAAAGGCGGCGCCAGTACAAACATCAGCAGCGCAATGGTGAGCGCCATGCCAAGAAAATAACCACAGTACTTGCGCAGCAGCAGTAAATAGCTGCTCCAGTCGGCCTGATGTTGTTTAAGTAAGTCCGGATAATAACGTACTGCCAGTGTGGCCGGGATCACGTACCAGAGTTCAGATAATCGACTGACGGCTGAGTAAACGCCGGTTTGTTCAATGCCAAGCAAACGTTCAATCATCACCACGTCGATGCGTAAATACACCACCGACAAAATGCCGGACATCCACAACCAGGACGAGCGCTGCACCAGTTCTTTGGTCCATTTCAGCCGCGCTTTCACTTTGGAGAAACGGCCGAAGTCGTTATTATGACGGCAAAATAACAGGTACTGATACAGACCTGTGACGGCGAACTCAATACCCAGCACCCAAAACAGCGCGTCAATGCCGTAGCCTGCAAACAGCACCCAGAGTTTGGCGACCAGACAAATCATCGCAATGCCAAGGCGGCCATAAGCCAGGGTGCGAAAGCGGCCCTGGTAGTTTTCGTGGTATTCAAACAGAATAAAGGCGATAAACAGCTGGCCGGCAAAAAGGGCGGCGACGCTTGGCAAATAAGGGTCAAATTCGGCAGGCAGGTACCAGGCGAAGCCTGACCACATCAGGGCGCCAAACAGCACTCCGGCACCCAGCCTGAGCCAGACAGCAGTAAATAAAATGGCGGACCCATCGCTCTGGCTCGGAGCGGCCTGCACTTGTTTTTGCACCAGGTTATTCATGCCGAGGTTGGCCAGTGGCGCCAGAAAGGCGCTCCAGGTCATCACCACGGCATAATAGCCGGTTGCAGAAGGGCCCAGCATCTGTGCCACGATCACCGTCACCACAGCGGCTGCGCCTAAACGGATTAAGCGTTCGCCGACCAGTGCGACAGCTCTGGCCTGTGCCAGTTTTTTCAGTAATTTAACCACGGGTGTCTTAACCAGAGCCTTTGTTCTGATAACGTCTCAGCGCACGGATAATGCGCCAAATATGTTGCAGGCCGTATGAATAAGCACTGAATACGGCAAGGAACAACAGCAGCATAATCAGGTCTGGCACCATCAGGTACTCGCCAATCACGCCAATGGTGGCGAGCATGCAGGAGAAACTGGTGATCACCACCAGTGCCTGGCGGGAATTCAGGCCAAGCCGCAGGAAAATATGGTGCAGGTGTTCGCGGTCGGCCTTAAAGGGCGACTGCCCCTTACGGATCCGGCGCAGCATAATGGCCACCATATCCATCAGTGGTACTGCAATCACCCACAGCGCAGTAATAGGACGGAAGCTGGCGCTGTCGCTCTGGGTGCCGATGATCAGCAACCAAATCACGGTGAGGCCAATCAGCATTGATCCGGCATCACCCATAAAAATCTTGCCTTTGCCTTTGCCCACCACATCCAGGTTAAACAGCAGGTAGGGGATCAGTGCAAACACCAGTATCATCGGTAACAGCGCGTGATCCAGCTGGCCGCCGACGCCCATCATCAGCGTCACGGACACAAAGCTGACGCCCGCCATCATACCGGCCAGACCGTCGATGCCGTCAATCATGTTAAAGGCGTTAATGGCGGCGATCACCGCAATCAGAGTAAAAGGAATACCGATGTAACTCAGGCTGACGTCACCCAGTGCAAACAGATTGCCGAGGTTACTGACATAAAGCCCAAGGCCATACACCATGGTGGCACCGACCAGCAATTGCACCACCAGCCGCAGTTTGACGCTTAAATCGTAGAAGTCATCAAAGACCCCAAGCAGCACAATAATGCCGCCGCACAGCAGGTAGTAGTAATGCACATTCTCCGGCAAGCCATACCAGCTTAAGGTCAGGGCCACACCGGTAAAGACGCAGATGCCGCCAATCAGTGGCACGGCGCCAACGTGTTGTTTGCGGCCTGCAGGTTTGTCCACCAGGCCGATTTTATTGGCGATGGGGATCATCAGGAAAATGGCTAGCAGGGTGATAACAAAGGTGGTGATGAATAACTGTAGATGATCGGTCATACAAAGTCCGCAGAGCAGCTGATCCAGCCGAAACTGGCCTGATTATAGGGGAGTTTTTTCTGGCTGACTATCGGCGCTGACGGAGAATCTTATCCGGCATAACGACTTTGGTTTAAAAAAATGCTCTAATGCGATCTATTCGGCAGGCCGAGCGCTAAAGCCTGGGCTGCTGGCCAAAATATCTACTATCTATCAACTGGTTAGTGGCGAAATCAACGATTTAACAACACAAGGAAAGAGGGCTTAGTTGGACCCGCGTATTTTAATTCTGACCAATATGGGACCCAAAGCGTCAGCGCCTTTTCAGGGGCAGTTTGTCCGCACCCAAATGCAGGCGCTGTCGGCCTTGCTGCCGGTGCAGTATTTTTATATGAGCTGGCACTCCGATTCCCGTATCAACCGCCTGCTGAAATACCCGGTGTTGTTTCTGCAGTTTGTCTGGCGCTTTGTGCTGAGCCGGCAAAAACTGGATTTGCTGCATGTGCACTTCTTTTATCCGACCATTTATCTGGCCATTGTCTACAAGGTGCTGCGCAACCCCAAGGTAAAAATTATGGTGACCTGCCACGGTAGCGATATCTATTATTACGAACCCTTTTCGGCCTTGTACCGCTGGTGCAGCCGCTGGGTGGATCAATGGGTTTACAGCAGCAGGCCGCTGAAAGCGCGGGCCTGGCAGGCGCCGGATGATGCGCCGGTAATTGCCGCTGGCATTGATGCTACCTTTGCCCAGACTGAGTTTTTAAGCCGTGAGCAAAAAGATATTGATCTGCTCTATGTCGGTTCTTTGGACCAGAACAAAGGCATGGACCGGTTGATCCGGCTGTTGCCAGCGCTGGCCGGCTACCGGTTGGCGCTGGTGGGCAAAGGGCCCTACCAGTCCCGGCTGGAGCAAGCCATTCAGGCCTACCCGAATGTGCAGTTACTTGGGCCGAAAAACAGTGATGAATTAAAAGCCTTGTATCAGCGCTCGCGCTGCTTTTTAAGTTTGTCGCGCAATGAATCTTTTGGTCTGGTGATGACCGAAGCCATGGCCTGTTACACCCCGGTGATTGCCACCCAAACTGACGGTTCGTTGCAGCAACTGGCGGACAGGCCCGAATGGATAGTGCCACAACAGGATGAAGCCAGACTGGACGCGGTGTTGCTGGAAAAAATTCAGCAGCTATTAAGTTTATCCGCCTCAAACTATCAGGCATTGCAACAGGTCGGACGAGCGCAGGCGATGCCCGCTGTGGTCAGTCAGGTTGCACTGCAGGTGCAGCAGCTTTATCTGCGCTTGCTACAAGACAACGATTAACAACACGCCTGCGGGCAGAGGAATTTTATGGTGCAGCAACCCGAGGTGGTGCAGGTGGGGGGGATTGGTGTGATGGCGTTTGCCGACATGCCGGAGTTGGTGAATTACATCGTTCACGATGATGGCACCGTCTTCGCCGGCTCTGCGATTGCGATGAACCCGGAAAAAGTGATTGCCGCCGGTAAAAACCCTCAGTTGATGCAACTGCTGAATCAGGCTGATATCCGTTATGCCGATGGTATGGGCGTGGTGAAAGTGATGCGCCGTAAACTGAAACGCAAAGTCAAACGTATCCCCGGCTGTGAGCTGTGGCAGGAACTGATGGCCAAGGCTGCGCAGACCAAAACGCCGGTGTTTTTAGTCGGTGCCAAACCACAAGTGCTGCAGGAAACTGTGGCCAAACTGCAAGCCATGGGCGTGCAGGTGATGGATTCGCAGGACGGTTATTTTAAAGACGAAGACGCACTGATAGAGCGCATTGCCGCCAGTGGCGCCAAGATGGTCACTGTGGCGATGGGATCGCCGCGTCAGGAACAATTTATTGGCAAGTGCCAGCAGCAATTGCCTGACGCCTATTATATGGGCGTCGGCGGCACTTATGACGTATTTACCGGCCATGTAAAACGGGCGCCGGCACTGTGGTGCAAATTGCATCTGGAATGGGCGTATCGATTGTTGTCACAGCCGTCCCGTATTGGTCGTCAGATGAACCTGGTGACCTTTGTCTGGCGTTACCTGACGCACAAGGTCTGAAGCAGATAACCTGGTCGACTGAGGTTGCGGGGCAAGCCGCAGTGCAGTAAATGCTGCTGCAGCTTCAGGGACCAAGGGTAAAAATTACAACAGGGTGTTGCAGTGAATAAAACCGAGCTGCCATTAATCAGTGTGTATATGCCAACCTACAACAGGGCCGAGATGTCACAGCGGGCCATTGACTCTGTGTTGGCGCAGGACTATCCGAATCTTGAATTGCTGGTGGTTGATGATGCGTCCAGGGATGACACCTGGGCGGTGTTGAACCAGCGTTATGGAACCGACCCGCGGGTGCGGTTGTTCCGGCAGGCCAGCGGGCAGGGCGCCTGTGCTGCGCGCAATCTGGCCATTGCCGAGGCCAAAGGTGAGTTTGTCACCGGCATCGACGATGACGACGAATTTCTGCCCAACCGGCTGAGTTCGTTGTACCAGGCCTACGATGACCAGTTTGCTTTTGTCTGCTCCAGTTATTTCTGGGACTATGGCAGTCACCGCAAACAGTTGTATCCGGACCAGGCGCAAATCGGCCTGGCGGAATTGCTCGACGTGCATGTGCTGTCCAATCAGGTGCTGGTGAAACGCGCCCGGATGCTGGCACAGGGCGGTTTTGACGTGCAGCTGGCTGCCTTTCAGGATTACGACATGTGGATCCGTTTAGTTGCTGCCTATGGCAAAGCGCTGCGCCTGGCCGAAGCCACCTATGTGGTTCATGTCGGCCATGAACTGGGCCGTATTACCACGTCGCCGAAACGGCTGGCGGCACAAAGTTACTTTATGGAAAAACACCTGCCGCTGATGAATGAGCGCAACAAACAAAACCAGTTGTTTTACCGTTTGGTGATGGAGCAGCAGAAGCTGAGTTTCCCTGCGTTGCTGTTCTTCTGCCGCTATGGCCTGTGGGGCACCAAAATCCGTTACTACCTGAAACAAAAGCTACACTGGCTGATCAAACTGCGTCAGCAGCTGTTGACCAAAGGCATTAAAGGACTCTTTTCCGGCAAATGAACAACTCCAGTGATTTTATGCTGCAAAGCCTGAGGCTGTTGCGCGAGCGCGGCCTGCTGCTGTTGGCCAGTGCACTGTTGTGTGCAGTGGCCGCCGCGCTGTTAGCCTCTTTGCTTGCGCCTCTGTATCGCAGCACAGCGGTGCTGACCCTGACCGACTGGCAGGCTGAACGACTGGCCAGGCGTGATGCGCCAACAGACAACAACCCAGCCAATGTTGGCGGCGCAGCTGCCGATGAAATGAGCCGGGCTCTGGTGCAGCTCAAATCTGCCGATTTATGGGCAGCGCTGCAGGCTAAACCTGAGCAACTTAGTTTCGAACATAAACGCCGTGGCAATGTGCTGGAACTGCGAATGACCAGTGAGCAGGCGGGTCAGGCAACGGAGCTGTTGCAGCAGTTGGTGCAGTTGTGGGATCAGCGTCTGCAACAAGCCTTTATTGCTCAGCGCGAGCAACAGTTACAGCAGGTTGCCGATACACAAATGGCAGTCGAATTGCAGCAGGCCAAGCTGTTATCGCCTTTTGCGCTGCGCTTTTTGCAGGCACCGAGCCCAGCTGAGTTGCCGTTATCCCGCCCTTGGTTTTATTGGGCACTTTTTAGCGGCGCAGCGGCCTTTGTGCTGTTGTTTCAGCTGCTGTTGTTCAGACGTTTATTTGTATGCAAAGCCTGACGGCTTGGCGCGGTGCAGACCGCCTGTTGCTGGGTTTGTATTCGGCGTATTTGCTGGTGGATGCCTGCAATGGTTTTTTGCTGAATGAACTGGGACGGGCCTTTGGCCTGTCTGCCTTGTACAAACTGACGTTGATGGGGCTGACTTTCTGGCGCTTGACGACACTGGCGCCTGCGCTGGCCAGTGGCCTGATGCTGGTTGGCTGTGTGCTGCTGTTGGGGCCTGGTTATTCCTGGTTACGTTATGGGCTGCCGTTGACAGAGGATATTGCGCTGGTACTGAAACTACTGGCGCCAGCACTTTGTTTTGCTTATTTTGCCGCACTGTGCCGGACCAATCCGGATGAATTTCGACGCAGCAGCTACTGGCTGTTGGGTCTTAATCTGGCCACTGTGCTGCTGAATTTTGCCTTGGGCGCTTTTGGGTTTGGTTACAGTTCCTATTTGCCGCAGCCGCATTTGGCGACGCAGGCGCTTGGCAGCAAAGGTTTTTTTAATGCGGCCAATGAGGTCTCTGTGGTGCTGTTGGCGCTAACTGCGCTGAGTCTGCCGTTGCTGTGGCAGCGCCAGAAGGGAGCCTTTGGGCTGCTTGCTGTGGCTTTGTGTGGTTGTGCCAGTCTGCTGATGACCAAAAGTGGCCTGGCTGGTGTGCTGCTGTTGGCAGCCCTGGTGCCGGTCTGGTGGTTGTGGTCTCAGCTGAGTCAAAAACAACGTGCCGTACTGCTCGCTACTGTGGCGTTATCTGTGCTGCTGGTCGCTTTTAACCTGCCTGCACTGCTGGCCAAACTGGGTCTGTGGCAAAAGCTGCAGTATGTATACCAGAACCAGGGGCTGGCAGGGGTTCTGCTGTCGTCACGTGATCAGTATGCGCTGGCCATTTGGCAGATCAGTTCGGATTATTACTCAGCACTGCACCGGCTGTTCGGCATTGGTCTTGCCGGCGTCAGCAACCATAGCTGGAAGTACTGGGCCGAATCTGATGCGTTTGACTTATTTATTTTTTATGGCGTGCCGGGCGCACTCTGGGCCAGCTGGCTGTTTTTCGGCTTTCTGCTGCACAGTCTGGTCTGTCATCTGAAGCGGCCTTCCGTATTGAGCGCCTCTGTGCTGCTGTTAAATGCGTTGTTGCTGAGTATTGCGGTGGTGGCCGGCCATGTCCTGAGCTCTGGCATGTTGTGGCCCTTATGGGCGCTAGCCAATGCCTGGTTGCTGTTGCCTGCAGAAGAGACTCCCGATGCTGAGTAATGATTTTGTCCGCAAACTCTTTAACAACAGCCTGGCGCATGGCCTGAACTTTGGGTCGCGTTGGCTGCTTAACCTGCTGCTGGCGCGTTACATGCTGGACGCCGATTTTGGCCTGTTCAGCTACGTTTATATGCTGGCTAATCTGTTTTTCCCTGCCATTGCCTTTGGCGTCAGCTTTTACCTTATTCACCACAGCGCGCATCGGCAGGAACCAACGTTGTTATTTAACTCACTGCTGATGTCCTGCGGCGTGTTTTTGTTGCTGTTGGCAGGGGCGGCGATTTGGGTGGCCAGCGGTCAGAGCGAAGTAGCGTTCGAACTTTATGTACTGAGCTTAGGCATTGGCTTGCTCTGGGCCCTGGCGCAGGCGCTGTTTTCATACCTCAAAGGCCGCCAGCAGTTTTTTGTCGAGGTCAAAACCAACTTTGTCAGTGCGTTATGCCTGGGCCTTGTGTTGCTGCTGTTAATGTTTGATCTGCTGAATTCGGTGGATGAAGTGTTGTGGGCCATTTTAGCCTGTGCGCTGGTGCCGGTGGCGATGGGACTGCAGGTGGTCTGGCCGGATTTACGTCAGCACTGGCCGTTGTACCGGGGGCAGTTTAAAACCGTCTTTGGCTGGCCTGCCGTGGCGGAGCGTTTGCCCTTTGCCTGGGCCGATCTATTTGCCATTGTGATGACGAATATTCCGTTTATTTTCCTGGCACTGTTTAGCACCTTGCTGGAACTGGGCCAGTTCAGAAAACTCTTTATTCTGTTTATGCCCATCACTTTATTGCCGGTTATTTTCTCGCAGGTGTTTTTAGCCAGGCTGAGCCGACTCACAGAGCTGACCACTAAAATGCAGTTTTTCCGCAAAGTAATGCTGCTGTCGTTACCTCTGTTATCACTGCCGTATCTGCTGATGTGGCCGCTGGCTGAGTGGCTGTATGAGCTGTGTTTTCATGAAGTGCTGGCGGCAGAGGTGGTGCTGATGTTGCACCTGGTGTTGGCAACCTTGTGGCTAACGCTAGTCAAAACCTACTTCGAAGTGCTGTTGACGTCTGTGGGGGCTAACAAACGCAAAGCCTCGCTGGTGACGCTGGCGGTCGCACTGACTTCTCTGGGGTATTTATGGTTTAACACTGACTTAACTGTCGCGGTGACGTCTTGGTTATTCCTGGCGGGTAACTTAACCATCACATTGATGCTCGCGATTGCCTGTTGGCTGGAAGTGCGCCGTCAGTCAGCGCCTTGATGCAGGTGTGTGAGCAAAAAAGGGCGCTTTCAAGCGCCCTTTTGACAGAGTGAACAATTGGCTTAACCTGCGCTACGCAGTGGTCCCACCACGTTAATCAGGGTGTTTTTGCTGAAGTCCAGATCACCAAAGCCTTTGTGATTGACCAGGATCACGATGATGTCGGCTTTTAAGCCTTGTTCGACCGATACCAGTTCTACATTAGCCGCCAGCTTCGTCGTTTTCTCGACGTTCGGCTCGACCGCATAAATTTTACCTTGATAGGCTTCGGCTAAATCGTTGACGATATGCAGCGCCGGGCTTTCCCGTAAATCATCGATATCCGGCTTAAAGGCCAGACCAAAGCAGGCGACTGACGGTTTGTGCAGGCTGTGGTTGGCCACAGTCGACAGAATTTTTTGCAGTACCCACTGAGGTTTAAAGTCGTTCACTTCGCGGGCGGTGCGGATAATTTTGGCCTGCTCTGGCGCTGAGTGCACAATAAACCAAGGGTCAACCGCGATGCAGTGACCACCGACACCAGCCCCCGGCGTCAGAATGTTGACCCGCGGATGGCGGTTGGCCATTTTAATCAGTTCCCACACATTGATATTCAGCTCGTCACAAATCAGCGACAGCTCGTTAGCAAAAGCAATGTTGACGTCACGAAAGGCGTTTTCGGTCAGCTTGGACATTTCGGCGGTGCGGGCGTCACTGATCAGGCACTCGCCGGTAACAAAGGTCTGGTACAGCGCTTTGGCTTTTTCTGAACAGGCCGGGGTTAAGCCACCGACAATACGGTCGTTGGCGATCAGTTCATACACCACGCGGCCTGGCAGTACGCGCTCCGGGCAGTAGGCCACATGAATGTCCGGCTGAGCAGAGTCTGTCGGCACTGTCAGATCAGGACGGGCTTCGCTGATCCACTGACAGATTTTTTCGGTGGTGCCAACCGGGCTGGTCGATTCCAGTACCACCAGGTTGCCTTTTTGCAGTACTGGCGCAATCGACTTCACTGCCGCTTCGACATAAGTTAAATCCGGTGACAGATCATCAAAAAACGGGGTAGGGACCGCAATCATAAAGGCATCGGCCGGTACTGGGTTGGTCTGCGCTGATAAATAGCCACCTGTGACGGCCGCGTGCACCAGCATATCCAGTTCAGGTTCCACAATGTGGATTTTGCCCTGATTAATGGTATCGACAGCGTGTTGGTTCACATCAATACCTATGACGCGCAATTTGCGTGAGGCCAGCATAGCGGCTGTTGGTAAGCCGATATAACCCAAACCAATCACTGATACCGTTTGAAACATAGCGTTCTCCATTGACTTGCTATATAACCGAAAAAGTTAGCGTCATCTTAGCATAGCGCCGGTCAAGCCGAATCGGGCTGAGGGGGCCAGGCGATAAAAATTTTTCAGCAAAATAACAAACTTAGCTGAATGGCGCCTGAGCAGGTATGATGGCGGCAGGACAATTCGGGAGACCTGTCGTGAAGGACATACTGGAACCTTTTTTGTACCCGCATAACCTGTTTTTATGGGGCTTGTTGCTGGCCTGTGTTTGTTACCGGCGCAAAGGCCTGTGGTTGCTGTTTTTCTGGTTTTATCTGTCAGGCAATACTCTGGTGGCGAACCAGTTGCGTGACTGGTATCAAAGCCAGATCCAAAGCAGTCTGCCGGCAGGCTTTAGCGGCGATTATGTGCTGCTCGGCTGTGGTGGTAACGAACACAGTCTGCCCGATTGTGCCCGTAACCGTATTCTGCAGTTAGCCCGTATGCTCAATGCCCAGCAGCGCCCAGCGAAGGTGTATATGACCACCTTGCACTGTGGCCCGTATTTAAAGTTATTGCAGGAACAAAGCGCTTATGCCGAAGCCAGCTGCTTTGATGCAGGGCCCACTACGTACAACGAAATGGCGACGCTGGAAAAGAAGCTGGACCCGGCTCAGCACTACTTGATGATTAGCAGTGACTACCACGCGCTGCGGGTGGCGGCACTGGCCAGACAACATGGTATTCAGGCTCAGGTATTTGCGGCCTCCAGCAGCACCTTTCGACCAGTAAACTGCGGGTTAAACTGTCTGCTGACGGTGAATTTATCCAATTTTGATCTCTGGTCCAAACTCAGTGCCGAAGGCGCCAGCATGCTGGTGTATCACCTGACCAAGGGATGGACAGATTGGTATCAGCCAGTACCGGAAAATGCAAAAGGGCGGGAATAATCCCGCCCTTTTCTTTGCGCGCCCGGCGCTATTAACCGCGGGCGTTTCGGATAATTTCCTGAGCAATTAAGTCAGCCACTTCGTTGGTTGGCTTTTGTTCGCGTTCAGCCCGTTCAAACAGATTCAGCAGCGTATGGTAAATCTGGTTGACCTTGGCGGTTGATTCGTCGGCGTTGTAGCCTTCAGGGCGAATTTCCAGCGACACGTTGATAATGCCACCGGCGTTAATGACGTAGTCTGGTGCGTACAGAATGCCCATCTGACGCAGAATGTCCCCATGACGGCTTTCTTTCAGCTGGTTGTTGGCACAACCGGCAATAATTTTGCACTTCAGCTGAGGAATAGTCTGGTCGTTGATGGTGGCACCTAAAGCGCAAGGGGCGTAGATATCTGCCTGCTGGCTGTAGATTTCATCCAGACCCACAGCGGTCGCACCAAACTGAGCGACGGCGCGGGCGACTGAATCCGGGTTGATGTCAGTGACAATCAGTTTGGCGCCTTCGTTATGCAGATGTTCACACAAGTAAAAACCAACACTGCCTAAGCCCTGAACTGCAACCGTCAAACCTTCAACAGAGTCCAGCCCCAGTTTGTGTTTGACCGCGGCTTTAATGCCTTTGTAGCAGCCCAACGCGGTAAAAGGCGACGGGTTACCGCTGGCACCTTCTTTACCGGCGACATACGGCGTTTCTTTGCTGATCATCATGATGTCAGCTGTGGTGATGTTGACGTCTTCAGCGCTGATGTAGCGGCCGCTAACTGAATGCACAAACTGACCGAATTTACGGAACAGCGCTTCGGATTTGATTTTTTTCGCATCACCGATAATGACTGACTTGCCGCCACCCAAGGCTAAACCGGCCATAGCGTTTTTGTACGTCATGCCACGCGACAGGCGCAACACGTCCACCAGTGCTTCTTCGTCAGCCGCATAGTCCCACATCCGGCAGCCACCTGTGGCTGGGCCCAGGGCTGTGTTGTGGATGGCGATGATGGCTTTTAAGCCAGTGCTTTCATCACTACAGAACACCACTTGTTCATGGTTATCGAATTCAGGATGGTTAAATACTGCCACGTGGAGATCTCCGTTGGTTGTCTGGCGCCGCTTCTGTAGGGCTGGCGTCCGGTTTTTGCGCCGCGGAATGTACCATTTCAGCCGCGGCAACGCCATGTTTTCGCGAAAACAAAATCTGGTAAGACCAGGTGATTGTCGACAATCTGTCACAGGGCTTGATTGCTGGATTCGGCTCGCATAGAGTAACGGCACTTGAGTATAGGAAGTAAATCATGTCAAATCAGTCTGACGCTCAGCGCGACGAGCAAAACAGCGCCTGGGTGCGCCAACAATTTCAAAAAGCCAATCAACACCTTGCCGAAAAAGGCATTCTGCCTGACACAGTGGCTGTTTCTGAATCCCGTTATTTGCCGCCATTAATGGCCGTCTGGAAGATGAAAGCACAGGACCGGAAAGAATACTGGGTGATTAGTGGCGATTTACCAACCGATCATATGGCTCTGTCGGCAGCCAAAGATGCCCGCGAAGCAGTGCGGGCGTTTTCACTGCATTGGCAGCTGAAAGCTCAGCAAATTATGGATGCCGGTGGTCTGGATAAAACCAAAGTGGATTTTGCCAACCTGCTGGTGCACAGAGCCGAGGCTTTGTACGAACTGTTTGAGCGTGAAGACTTGTGGAACAAAGTCGCAGTGTAATGCTGAATGTACAGCATAAAAAAAGAGGCCTGTGGCCTCTTTTTTTGTCCTCACTGTTTTTATGTCCGAACTCTTATTCGGTAAAGTACCAGTAGCCTTTGTTGATCAGACTGGTCAGCAGTGCCAGCCGGCCTTCATCTTCAGCAAAGAATTTCCCGTCATCCATCGACAGGCTGATTTGTTCAGTCAGTTTTAGCACCGCGGCTTTTTCTGTGGTCGGCAACAGGTAACGCTCACCGTTGATAAACAGCTGAATATCGGCATCTGGGCTGCTTTGGTAATACAAAGTCCGTAAGCCACCCAGTTTGGTCAGTACCGAGCCTTCGTCCAGGTACTCTGCAATCTCATCATGCTGGTAGTGTGGGTCCGGCTCCGTGCTGTCCAGCTCATGTTTGGCATGGCTGATGTAAGTGCCAAACCATTGGCTGGTGAAGTCTTTGTCATCAATCATCGCACGTAGCATCTGCTGCACCTGAGCCAGATCCTGATCGCTGATGGCGCCTACAGATTCCGGCACAGAGCGGCCTGCGTCAGTAAAGCGCAGACCAGTCAGCTCATGGTCAATCAGGTGGTCGGCCAGGCCTGTGACTAAATCTTTCTGCGCCGGCGCACGGAAGCCAACTGAGTAGTTCAGTGACGGTTCGAGCGAAATGCCGTCATGCGGGCAGCCTGGCGGAATGTACAGAATGTCACCAGGTTCAGTGATCACATCGATGCAGTCTTTAAAGGGCGTGACTTGCAGCAAGCGTGGGTGAGGGCAGTGTTGCTGCAGTGAGCTGTCAGGCATGCCGACCCGCCAGTGACGACGGCCTAAACCCTGAATAATAAACACGTCGTATTGGTCCAGATGCGGGCCTACACCACCATCTTCAGTCGAAAAGCTGACCATCAGATCGTCAATACGCCAGTTGGGAATAAAGCGGAAGGGTTCAATTAGCGCCGCGCAATCCGGGTGCCAGTGGTCTACCGCTTGCACCAGCAAGGTCCAGCCACGGTCGCCAAATTCGTCAAAGTCTTCAAAAGGACCGGTTTCCAAGTCCCAAACGCCATTCTGCTTGCTGACGATACGGGATTCAATGTCTTCTTCGCCGGCCAGGCCGGCCAGTTCATCCGGACTGATCGGATCCTGAAAGTTTTTAAAGCCGCCTTTAATTAATAAAGGTTTTTTTTGCCAGTACTCGGCCAGAAACTGTGCTGGCGTGATGTCGTTGAGGTTCAGTTCAAACATAGCGTCATCCGAAGTAAAACAGGGCGATTGAATCGCCCTGTGGTAGTTAGCTGCTGTGCCTTTTAGTTCAGGCTGTCGACCAGTGCAATGGCGGCGCCAATATAGTTGTCTGGTCGAAGTTGTTTCAGTTCGGCTTTCACCGCGTCTGGCATTTCCAGCTTGTCGATAAAGACCGCCAGATCGGCAGGCGACACCCGCTTGCCACGTGTCAGCTCTTTTAATTTTTCGTATGGTTTTTCAATGCCGTATTTACGCATCACGGTCTGGATAGGTTCGGCCAGTAATTCCCAGTTGCCATCCAGCTCTGACAGCAGGTTGGCTTCGTTGACTTCCAGTTTGCTGATGCCTTTTAAGCTGGCATGGTAGGCAATCACGGTATAAGCAAAACCTACACCCAGGTTGCGAAGTACAGTCGAATCGGTCAGGTCACGCTGCCAGCGTGACACCGGCAGTTTGGCGGCCAGATGCTGGAAAATGGCGTTGGCCAGACCCAGGTTGCCTTCTGAGTTTTCAAAATCAATGGGGTTGACTTTGTGTGGCATGGTGGACGAGCCGATTTCACCGGCAATGGTGCGCTGCTTAAAGTGACCCAGCGCAATATAACCCCAAACGTCACGGTCGAAGTCCAGCAAAATGGTGTTGAAACGAGCGATGGCGTCAAACAGCTCGGCGATGTAATCATGCGGTTCAATCTGGGTAGTGAACGGGTTCCAGCTTAAACCCAGGCTGGTGACAAACTGCTCGGAAAGTTGGTGCCAGTCCAGTTGTGGGTAAGCGGACAAGTGCGCGTTGTAGTTACCAACAGCGCCATTGATTTTACCCAGCACTTCGACGGCTGCGATTTGGTCGCGTTGACGCTTCAAACGCATATAAACGTTGGCCATTTCTTTACCCAAAGTGGTCGGCGATGCTGGCTGGCCGTGGGTACGGGCCATCATAGGAATGGCTTTGTACTGCTGAGCTAACTGTTTAATTTCTTTCAGTAACTGATCGCAAAGTGGCAGTAAAACTTTATCGCGGGCTTCAGTCAGCATCAGGCCGTGTGACAGATTGTTGATGTCTTCTGAGGTACAGGCGAAGTGGATAAACTCGCTGACTGCGGCCAGTTCCGGGTGGTCTGCCACTTTTTCTTTCAGCAGGTATTCGACGGCTTTGACGTCGTGGTTGGTGGTGCGCTCAATGTCTTTGACACGTTGAGCATCCGCCAGCGAAAAATTGTCGACAATCTGGTTCAGCACTGCATTGGCACTTTCTGACAACGCCGGCACTTCAGCAATACCTGCCGTTGCTGCCAGCTTTTGCAGCCAACGCACTTCCACCAGCACGCGGAATTTAATCAGACCGAATTCAGAGAAATACTCGCGTAATTCAGCCGCTTTGGCGCCGTAGCGGCCATCAACCGGGGAGATGGCGGTCAGTGCAGTTAATTCCATGGGGGCTCCTATCAGTGCATCGTCGAAAGTTGTTGTAAGACTGCTTTGGCTTCGGCCAAAATGGCTTTGCGTTTAAAAATAAAATGTAACCGGCTGCCGCCTGCCTGACGCCATAACACCGCCGAACGGATAGCCGCCAGCAATAAAGCGCGCACTTTGTGCTGCACCAGGTTTTGCTTTAACAGCTCAGGCTGGCCTGCCACCTGAATACGGGTGCCCAGCGAGCTGATGCATTCCACGTAAGTGTCCGCCAGCGAACCAATCACCGACTCATCGGTAATAGAGAAATGCTGCAGCTGTTGCTCCAGCCGGCTGAGCTTTTTACCCAGTTGTTCCAGGTTGGCCGGTGTTTTGTTTAACTTGCGTTCCAATGCGATCACCGACACCACATAGCGGGTCAGCTCCACATCTTTTTTGCTGTTGTCACCCAGCTGCGACACCAAGGCCTGGTAGCCGTCTTTCAGATGCGCATAACTGCCGCCATACACATCCAGCGGGTCCTGCGGATTCAGGTTGGCCACAGTGTTCAGACTGTGATGTAAATCTGTGCTGGAAAGCTCAGAAGTGCGGGTGACTTTTTGTAACAGGCGCAGTGCCTGACAAATGCCGGCCAATGCCAATGTTTGATTTTGAATACTGTGCTGCATAGGTTATTGGATTGCTGAATGAATAATGCCGCCGCCAAGACAAACCTCGTCGGCGTAAAATACGGCGGATTGCCCTGGTGTGACCGCTTTTTGCGGTTCATCAAACACCACCACCACAGTACCGTCTGGCATTGGCGTCAGGCTGCAAGGAATATCGGTTTGACGGTAGCGGGTTTTTACCGTGCAGCGTAGCGGCGCTGCCGGGCCTGTCCGGTCAACCCAGTGCAGCTGATTCGCCACTAAACCTTTGGACTGCAGTGCCGGGTGGTCGTGGCCCTGAGCCACAATCAAGCGGTTATTGATTAAGTCTTTGCCAACTACGTACCACGGTTCGTCGCCGCCGTCTTTCTGCCCACCAATCAACAGGCCTTTACGTTGACCCAGGGTGTGGTACATCAGGCCTTCGTGTTGGCCAATCTTTTGGCCATCCACAGTGTAAATCTCGCCCGGCTGCGCTGGCAGGTAACGCTGCAGGAAATCTTTGAACTTGCGCTCACCGATAAAGCAGATACCAGTGCTGTCTTTTTTGTCGTGAGTGATCAGGCCCTGTTGTTCAGCAATAGCGCGTACCGCAGGTTTTTCCAGATGACCGACCGGAAACAGGGTTTGCGCCACATGTTCTTCGCCGATGGTGTACAGGAAATAACTCTGATCTTTGTTAGTGTCTAGCCCACGCAATAACTGCCAGTGACCATCCTGTTCGCGACGCTGCACATAGTGCCCTGTTGCGATATAGTCGGCGCCCAGCGCTTCGGCGGCGAACTCGAGAAATGCCTTAAATTTGATTTCCTTGTTGCACATAATATCGGGGTTTGGTGTGCGGCCGGCTTTGTATTCAGCCAGGAAATACTCGAATACATTGTCCCAGTATTCAGCGGCAAAATTGACTTTATGCAATTTGATGCCGAGTTTGTCACAGACAGCTTGGGCGTCTTTTAAGTCTTCGGCTGCTGAGCAGTATTCAGTGTCGTCGTCTTCTTCCCAGTTTTTCATAAACAGGCCTTCGACCTGATAGCCCTGTTGCAACAACAAATAAGCTGACACGGACGAATCAACGCCACCTGACATACCGACAATGACTTTTTTACTGCTGTTTTCCGACATGACTCTCTTTTCTGTACCGGGATAAAACGGGCGCGGATTATAACATCAAACTCTGTCAGACCACAGCCCTATAATGCCGCCAGCGGCAGCTGAATTGCCGATAAAGGCAACCAGCTTTGCTGAAAAAATTGCTCAGTGGCGTGCAGCACCAAAGGGCTGCGAAGCGGCAGTGCAGGGGCCTTTAGCTGCTCTGGGCTTAGCCAGTGCAGCGCCAGAATGTCGTTGTCTTGTGGCTGAAAGTGCGTTGGCAGTTTCGTTGGCATAAAGACAAAATTCAGCCGCACATAAAAGTGACCATTGCTGGCGTTTAGTTGAGAGATCCCCAGCCAGGCGCAAGGAGAAAGCGCAAGACCGGTTTCTTCATACAGCTCGCGCTCAACCGCTGCAATGACCGATTCTCCGGGTTCGACATGGCCGGCTGGTTGGTTCAGCACCCGCTGACCGGTGTTTTTGTCACGCTCTTCCACCAGTAAAAATTTGCCGTGGTAATACAGCACCGCAGCCACTGTTAAATGCAAAGAGGATCTGTCCATTAAGTTTCCAAACTGAAAAAAATGCCGGTCAGCACTTGGTTTTTTTCTGTGCTGGACTTACCTAGTCAGATAAGCAGCTTCGACTTCAGTCGAAGCTCGGCAGGCACGACTAGGCGCTGTCAGATTGCGCTGTTATACTCGGTCACCGCAAGTCTTTAATCGCGTTTAAAACAGCACAGATCTCAGGGTTCTTGCTACAAAAATATCGCTGTAACACCAGGAAGCACTATGACCACTTCAAAAATCATTTACACCATTACGGACGAAGCACCGGCGCTAGCGACTTATTCCCTGTTGCCAATTGTTCAGGCTTTTGCCAAAGCGGCAGATATTGCCATCGAGACTCAGGATATTTCTCTGGCTGGCCGCCTGCTGGCTCAGTTCCCTGAGCGTTTAACCGATGCGCAGCGTCAGAATGACGCCTTAACTGAATTAGGCGTGTTGGCGACCCAGCCTGAAGCCAATATCATCAAGCTGCCCAACATCAGTGCGTCCATTCCGCAATTAAAAGCCGCGATTAAAGAATTACAAGCCAAAGGCTATGATTTACCGGATTACCCGGAAGAAGCCAAAACTGACGCAGAAAAAGACGCCCGTGCCCGCTACGACCGCGTGAAAGGCAGTGCGGTAAACCCGGTGCTGCGTGAAGGTAACTCTGACCGTCGCGCACCCGCGTCAGTGAAAGCCTATGCCCGTAAAAACCCACATTCGATGGGCGCCTGGAGCAAAGAGTCAAAATCTCATGTATCCCATATGAGTCATGGTGATTTTTATGGTAGCGAGAAATCCGTCACAGTGGCAGAAGCCGGTGCCGCGCGCATCGAATTGACTACCATTGCCGGTGACGTCAAAGTATTGAAAGATAAAGTCAGCCTGCAAGCGGGTGAAATTATCGATGCTTCGACCATGAGCAAAAACGCACTGCGAGCCTTTTTAGCTGAGCAGGTTGCGGATGCCAAGGCCAAAGGCGTGCTGTTCTCTGTGCACTTAAAAGCCACCATGATGAAAGTGTCAGACCCCATTTTGTTTGGTCATGTGGTGACCACCTTCTTTGCTGAGGTCTTCGCCAAGCATGCGGCTACATTCGCAGAGTTAGGGATCGACGCTAACAACGGTCTGGGTGATGTCTACAGCAAAATTGCGGCCTTACCTGCGGACAAAAAAGCGGAAATTGAAGCTGATATTCAGGCCGTGTATGCCACAGCGCCAGCACTGGCGATGGTCAACAGCGACAAAGGTATCACCAACCTGCACGTACCAAGCGATGTGATCATCGACGCCTCGATGCCGGCGGCTATCCGTACTTCAGGTCAGATGTGGAATACTGCAGGTAAACTGCAGGACACCAAGTTTGTGATCCCAGACCGCTGCTACGCTGGTGTCTACCAGGAAACTATCAGTTTCTGTAAAGAACATGGCGCATTCGACCCACGCACCATGGGCTCAGTACCCAACGTCGGTTTGATGGCGCAAAAAGCCGAAGAATACGGTTCACACGACAAAACCTTCCTGATCCCAGCAAACGGTACCGTCCGTGTGATGGATCAAAAAGGCACAGTGCTACTGGAACATAAAGTGGAGCAGGGCGATATCTGGCGTATGTGCCAGGTGAAAGACGCACCAATCCAGGACTGGGTGAAATTGGCCGTCAACCGTTCACGTCTGAGTGGCACACCGGCGGTGTTCTGGCTGGATAAAAACCGAGCTCACGATGCGCAGCTGATTGCCAAAGTCGAGCAGTATTTACAGCAGCACGATACTGCAGGTCTGGATATTCAAATTCTGTCACCGGAAGAGGCAACCCGTCACAGCCTGGTGCGGATGAAAGCCGGTCTGGACACTATTTCTGTCACTGGTAACGTACTGCGTGACTATCTGACTGACTTATTCCCAATCCTGGAGCTGGGCACCAGCGCCAAGATGTTGTCTATCGTACCGCTGATGAATGGCGGTGGCTTGTTTGAAACGGGTGCTGGCGGTTCTGCGCCTAAGCATGTTGAGCAGTTTGTGGAAGAAAACCACCTGCGTTGGGATTCATTAGGTGAGTTCCTGGCGCTGGCCGCTTCTCTGGAGCATTTAAGCCAGGTCGCGGGCAATCCGAAGGCTCAGGTGCTGGCGGATACGCTGGATCAGGCAACAGCCAAGTTCCTTGACAACGACAAATCGCCAACCCGTAAACTGGGTCAGCTGGATAACCGTGGCAGCCATTTCTTCCTGGCGCAGTACTGGGCTCAGGCGCTGGCTGCACAAAGCAAGGACAGCGCACTGGCTGCCAAGTTTGCGCCACTGGCCGCAGCATTAACTGACAACGAAGCCACTATTGTGACTGAACTGAATACAGTGCAGGGCAAAGCAGTGGATATCGGCGGTTACTACAAACCGGATGATGTGAAAGCTGCAGCTGCAATGCGTCCAAGCCAGACCTTTAACCAGGCACTGGCTGCGCTGTAAGGCAGACGGATAGACAGTAAAAAGCCGGGCTAGACCCGGCTTTTTAGTTTGGCTGCATGGCCTTGGGCTGGCGCATCAGGATTTTTGTTCGGGCAGTACAATATTGACTGCATGCAGACCTTTAGGTCCTTCCGACAGATCAAAAACAACATCCTGACCAGCTTTCAGCGTACGGTAGCCATCCATGTTTATGGTCGAATAATGAGCAAAGATGTCCTCATCACGGCCATCTTCACGAATAAACCCAAATCCTTTGGCATTATTAAACCACTTCACTTTACCGGTAGCCATACTACTTCCTTCTCTAAGTTAGCTCAATTCTGTATTCTTGGCGGTGCGTCCTAAGGAGCCGCGCTGGACTCCATCAAATACTGTAGATAATTTGTTCATCTAGTCAAGTTTTTTACCAAAAGCCAAAGAAAGGCTTGCGTCACTTTTGACGGTGTTTATGCTTGAGAAAGCAGACATTTGTCGCCATTAACAACCATGCAGTATTTCTGCATCTTCCCTTGGAAGCTTGATACAGGCATAGCTATAGTTTTATGAGTGGTTCAAAAGAAAACAACGTTACAGACTACGGAGTGGTGGAAAAAACGCGGCAGCAGCTGCAACCACCCTCGATGTACAAAGTCATACTGCACAATGATGACTACACACCGATGGATTTTGTCATCGACGTACTGACACGCTTTTTTAATATGCAGTATGAAAAAGCCAGCGAAATAATGCTGAAAGTGCATTATGAAGGCTTGGCGGTGTGTGGTTTATTTACTGCGGAGGTTGCAGAAACCAAAGTGCAACAAGTGTCAGATTACGCGAAAGAGCATGAGCATCCATTGTTGTGCACAATGGAGCGGGCCTGACGGCTGAAGGCAGTCATAACTCAGGTGGATTTGGGGGTGATGTATGTTAAATAAAGATCTTGAGTTAACGTTAAATCTGGCGTTTCGGTTTGCCCGTGAGCGTCGTCATGAGTTTATGACGGTAGAGCATCTGTTATTAGCCTTACTGGATAATCCGGCGGCTGGTGAAGCCTTGCGTTCCTGCGGTGCCAATATAGACCGCTTGCGTCAGGATTTAGCCCATTTTATTGACTCCACAACCCCGGTGTTACCCGAAGGTGATCTGGACCGGGATACGCAGCCGACCTTGGGTTTTCAACGCGTACTGCAACGTGCCGTGTTCCATGTGCAGTCGTCCGGTAAGTCAGAAGTCACAGGCGCCAACGTATTGGTGGCCATTTTCAGCGAACAAGAATCGCAAGCTGTCTATCTGCTGAAAAAGACCGATATCAGCCGGCTGGATATCGTCAATTACATTTCCCATGGTGTGATCAAAACCGAAAAAATTGAGCAGCAGGATGAACAGCAGGAAGACGGTGGCGATTCCACAATGGATGAACGCAGTTACCTGGAAAATTTTACTGCGAATCTGAATATTCAGGCGAAAAATGGCCAGATTGACCCGCTGGTTGGCCGTGACATGGAGCTGGAGCGGGCAATTCAGGTGCTGTGTCGCCGTAAAAAGAATAACCCCTTGCTGGTGGGCGAAGCCGGTGTTGGTAAAACGGCTATTGCCGAAGGCCTGGCCTACCGTATTGTGAATCAGCAAGTGCCGGACGTCATTGCCAATGCGACCATTTATTCGCTGGATATGGGCGCGTTACTGGCTGGCACCAAATACCGGGGTGACTTTGAAAAACGACTGAAATCCTTGCTGAAAGAAATTGAGCGGGAAAAAGATGCGGTGCTGTTTATTGATGAAATTCATACCGTGATTGGGGCAGGCGCAGCTTCCGGCGGGGTGATGGACGCGTCCAATCTTATCAAGCCCTTGCTCTCCAGTGGTCGTTTACGTTGTATAGGTTCCACTACTTATCAGGAATTTAAGAACATCTTTGAAAAAGACACCGCGCTGGTGCGGCGTTTTCAGAAAATTGATGTGGCTGAACCCAGTGTTGAAGACACCACCAAAATTTTGCTGGGCTTAAAAGAACGTTATGAGGCGCACCACAATGTGCGTTACACCCAAAAAGCCTTGCGCGCTGCGGCTGAGCTGTCGGCCAAGTACATTAACGAGCGGCATCTGCCGGATAAAGCCATTGATGTGATTGATGAAGCCGGTGCCAGTCAGCGTTTATTGCCAGAATCCAAACGCAAGAAAGTGATCAATGTGCCGGAAATTGAGCACATTATTGCCAAAATGGCGCGTATCCCTGAGAAGTCGGTGTCGGCGTCTGATCGGGATGTGCTGGCGAATTTGGATCGCAATCTGAAACTGGTGGTGTTTGGACAGGATGCGCCTATTGATGTGCTGACTGCTGCTATTCGTTTGTCGCGTTCTGGCCTTGGCAGTGAAGAAAAACCTATTGGGAATTTCCTGTTTGCCGGGCCTACTGGTGTTGGCAAAACTGAAGTCACCAAACAGCTCGCTAAAATTATGGGCGTCGAGCTGCTGCGCTTTGATATGTCCGAGTATATGGAACGTCATGCCGTTAGCCGTTTGATTGGTGCGCCTCCTGGTTATGTTGGCTTTGATCAAGGCGGCTTGCTGACCGATGCAGTCTCCAAACATCCGTATTCAGTGGTGCTGCTGGATGAAATTGAAAAAGCTCACAGCGATATTTACAACATTTTGCTGCAGGTGATGGATCATGGCACTTTAACCGACAACAGCGGCCGTAAAGTGGATTTCCGCAATGTTGTGCTGGTGATGACCACCAATGCAGGTGTGCAGGAAACGGTGCGTAAAACCATTGGCTTTAAACAGCAAGACCATAGCCATGATGCGTTGGCGGAAATTAACAGGACTTTCAGCCCGGAATTCCGTAACCGGCTGGACGGCATTATCTGGTTCCAGCATTTATCCAAAGACATCATTCTGCAAATTGTCGATAAATTTATCTGCGAATTGCAGGTGCAACTGGATAAAAAACAGGTGTCGCTGGAGCTCAGTGGCGCTGCGCGGCAATGGCTGGCCGATAAAGGCTATGACCAAGCCATGGGCGCCCGGCCTATGGCCAGAGTGATCCAGGAGCAGCTGAAGAAGCCATTGGCGAATGAGATCCTGTTCGGCCGCTTATCGCAGGGAGGGGATGTCCGGGTTGACCTGAAAGGCGACAATCTGGAGTTTGACTACCTGGTTGAAAGCCATTTGCTGGAGGCGAAAGCCTGATCCGCAGGAAATGACACGAAAAAAACCGGCCTTCAGCCGGTTTTTTTCGTTATACGCTGTTAGCGCTGACGGAAAACGATACGGCCTTTGGTCAGATCGTACGGGGTCAGTTCCACAGTGACTTTATCACCGGTCAGAATACGAATGTAGTTCTTGCGCATTTTGCCAGAAATGTGTGCGATCACCACGTGACCGTTTTCCAGCTCTACTTTGAACATAGTGTTTGGCAGGGTATCCAGAATGGTCCCTTGCATTTCAATTACGTCTTCTTTCGCCATCTAAGCGTGCCAGCCTCTTATAAAAATTCGTCAGGTCAAAAAACTGCCGCAGATTTTGCCGAAAACCACCGCATAAGTAAAGCAACAGAGGCAGATTTAACCGAAGTGTTGCCATTTTCCTTCAATAAAACGTTGTTGGGGGCGGAACTTGTCCTTGTAATTCATTTTGGTGCAGTCAGCGACATAGTAACCTAGATAGATGTACTGGATGGCCTCCTTTTGGCAGTGGTCAGCCAATGCAAGTACCGCCAGTTGGCCCAGGCTTAGTTTATGGGGCCACTGATAAAAGCTGTAGACGGCAGAACAAATGCCAAAGAGCTGATCCACCACTGTGACACCCACCAGCTCCTGCTGCAGGTATTGTTCAAGAAAGACAACCTGTTGCCACGCGCTTTGCCAGAGGTATCGCATCTGTTCCTGATTGGGCGGCCACATGCTGCCGTCGCGATGTTTGGATTCGATGTAGCGCTGGTAAAGTGGGTAATAACGCTGTTCATCTGGTGCCTGACTCAGGCGGTACGACCAGCCTGCGGCTTTTGCGCGTTGCCACAAACGACGTTGGGACCGGCTGAAACTGAATTCCTGCATATCCAGCCGAACCGACTGGCAAGCCCGGCACTGATCGCAGTAGGTGGTGTACAGCTGGTCACCGCTGCGGCGGAAGTTGTAACTGATCAGTTGCTGGTAAAGCGCCATGCTTATGGGTTGGTCGGGCAGGGTGAACAGCAAGCGTTCTTGCTGATCGAGCAGGTAATGGCATTGCTGCGGGTAACTGACACCCAGTTTCAGGTCACTCATACCACCACGACTCCGGTAATTCTGTGGCGGCCCAGCAGCCAGGGGCAAGTGAGTCTTGGCCGAGGTCAGACAGCCGTTGCAGGTAGTCAGCACGGCTGATGGTCGTGGCACCAAGTTGCTGTAGAAAAGGGTTCATTAACTGGCAGTCTATCCAGCCACCACCAAAACGTTGCAATTGGTACTGCAGCGCGCACAAAGCCACTTTGGCAGCGTTTGCTTCGCGGTTAAACATCGACTCACCACAAAACAGCAATCCTGTCTGTACACCATAGCAGCCACCAACCAGCTCGTCATCCCGCCAGACTTCCACCGAATGGGCCAGACCAGCCTGATGCAACTCCAGGTACGCCTGTTGCATCGGCGGTAAAATCCAGGTGCCAGCCTGGCTGGGGCGTGGCTCACTGCAGCCCTGGACCACGGCGGCAAAATGCTGATTAAGTAAAACCCGGTACTGGCTTTTGCTCAGTTGTTTTCGCAAGCTGCGGTTGATTTTTAGTGTGTCAGGTTCAAAGGTTGCACGAATGGATGGGCTCCACCACAACAAAGGATCGCCCTCGCTGAACCACGGGAAAATGCCTTGTTGATAAGCCTGTTGCAGACGGGGGACTGACAAGTCCCCGCCCATGGCGAGCAAGCCATCCGGTTCGGACAGGGCTCGGTCTGGAGATGGGAACTGACTGGGATCGGCGGACAACTCGGGAAGATAAATCACCATAGAGTCCGCCACTACCTTATTTACTTAATGCATCCAGATAACGCTCGGCATCCAATGCCGCCATACAACCACTGCCCGCAGAGGTAATGGCCTGACGGTAGATATGGTCGGCGACGTCGCCTGCAGCAAAAACGCCCTTAATGCTGGTCTGGGTTGCATTGCCTTCGGTACCGCTTTGGACTTTCAGGTAGCCGTTGTTCATTTCGAGCTGACCGGCAAAAATGTCGGTGTTGGGTTTGTGGCCAATGGCAATAAAGACTCCGGCAACAGCAACATCTTCTGAAGGCTGGCCGTTGGTTGATTTTAACCGCATTCCATTCACGCCCATATCATCGCCCAGCACTTCTTCCAGCTCGCGGTGCAGGTGAAGTTTAATGTTGCCGGATTCCACTTTGGCCATCAGGCGGTCAATCAGAATTTTTTCGGCTTTAAAGCTGTCACGACGGTGCACCAGGTGAACCTCTGCGGCGATATTGGACAGGTACAGCGCTTCTTCCACCGCTGTGTTGCCACCACCGATAACGGCAACTTTCTGATTGCGGTAAAAGAAACCATCACAGGTGGCGCAGGCGGATACACCGCGGCCACTGTAGGCCTGCTCAGACGGAAGCCCCAGGTATTTTGCCGAAGCACCAGTGGCTATGACCAACGCATCACAGCTGTATTGACCATTATCGCCTGTTAACAGGAAAGGGCGTTGCTGCAGGTTTACGGTATGGATATGGTCAAACAGAATTTCCGTATTAAAGGTTTCGGCATGGGCTTTCATCCGGTCCATCAGTGCCGGGCCGGTCAAACCGTGTGGGTCGCCCGGCCAGTTTTCCACTTCAGTAGTGGTGGTCAGCTGGCCACCGGCCTGCATGCCTGTCAGTAACACGGGTTGCAAATTGGCGCGTGCTGCGTACACGGCCGCTGTGTAGCCCGCAGGGCCTGAGCCTAAAATTAATAAACGGCTGTGTTTAATTTCCGACATGCTTTACTCCGCAATTCATGGATTTGCTTGCTTTATGGGGCCGATTCTAGGGGATTGCAATGCTCAGTGAAAGCAGATGGTCAGAATTTATGCCTCAAGACTGGGAAATCTGCGTTGCTATGGTATTGTTTCTTTACGACTTCTACTCTTTGTTGCTGATAGGGAATCAAGTTCGGATGGCGCCAGAATTGAATAAACTGCTCCGGATCCTATGGCTGCTCCCCCTGATAGTGTTTAGTGTCACCTTTAGCCTCAAGGCTGAAATGACCCGATTGATTGTGGATGATGGTTTGCCCAATACCAGTATTTACCAGATTCTGCAGGATGACGCAGGGTATATCTGGTTTGGGTCGACCAACACTGGCTTATTAAGGTATGACGGTGGCCGATTCGAAGCCTTTGATATTGGGCTGGCTTCTGCCTCTGGCCCTCGGACTGTGCCAGATATTGACGCCATGCTGCTGAGCGAAGACGAATTATGGCTTGGCACCTGGGGTATGGGGTTAAACCGGCTGACCATCAGCAACGGGTCAATACAGCATTACTCAACCGGAACAGATTCAGCCCTGGCGCTGCAGAGTAACTTTATTCAATCCCTCTATAAGGACTCACAAAAACGCCTCTGGATTGGTTCCCGGGATGGCTTACAGCGGCTGGATCCCGATGGCCGCCTGCACTCCATCGGTGGTATGGAACAAGAACTTCCGTTGGTCTCCCAGCGTGTTTGGGCGTTCAGCCAGAGTCCGGATGGCCGGGTATGGATAGCAACCAGCCAGGGACTGCATTGGTACAGTGATTCGGCAGGGCTGAGTGCTGCCGTACAGATCCCTGAATTAATAGCCACAGAAATCCGCGCTTTGCACCGGCAAGGCAACCTGCTGTGGGTGGTGGCCAGAAACCGACTGATCGCGCTGGACTCCCGCACTATGCATGCGGTGCAAATGCGTTTGCCTGATGATTTTCCGCTAATTAATGCCGTGATGGATGAACCTGACAGCCAGCGCTTACTGCTGGCCACCTTTGACGGTATCTACAGATTTGATACAAAAGATTTCCGCTTGATGCCGTTTGAACAAGGCGAGGTATTATTACCAGGCGTGAATGTACGCAGTCTGTTCATTGACCGCAGTGGAGTCTTGTGGGCTGGTAGTCGGGAAAAAGGCTTGTTCTACGGTCGTTACACTGAGTCAGCGTTCAGCAGTTTGCGACGCTGGGGGCCTGAACTGGCGGAGGTTGCTCAGAAAGTGCCAACCGCTGTGCTGGCAGAAAAATCCGACCTGTGGTTAGGAACCTCAGATGCTTTGTATCGTATCAATCGCCAGCACAAGGCGGTTCAGGCTTTTCCATTACAGAGCCGTGTCAATGCGATACGGCGTGATCAGCAGGGCCGACTTTGGGTTGGAACGGATACCGGGTTGTTGCAGGTGGATGAAGTACAGGGCCGCCTCTATCCATGGCAGGCACAGGCCGGGCAGATCCCTCCAATCTTACTGAATGTCAGGGATGTGCAGAGCTCTCTGGATGGCAGCCTTTGGTTGGGCTTGTGGCAGGGAGGGGTCGTACAAATTGCCGCGGATGGCCAGGCGAAACAATTCCTGAACAAAGAGCTTGAGCAGATCTTGGGTGATGCGGTTCAGAGTATGGAGATGATTGACCAGAAGCTTTGGATTGGCACCCGTTATTCTGGCACTTTTGTGTTGGATACCCGCAGCGGGCAGCTGCTGAGCCTGAAGCAGTACCTCAATCTGCCAGACAGTGAACAATACACCGATATCCAGTGCATCGCCAAAGGCCCGGGTCAAACGGTTCTGTTATGCAGTTCAGAGCAATTGCTGTTGGTTGATACAGAAAACAAACTGGTGACGGACCTTTCCGCTCAGTTCGGAAGCGCCGATGTCCCCTTGCTCGGTGCCTACACCGATGAGCTGCAAAATATCTGGTTGATGACATCGAAGGGACTGAAGCTTAAGAACATCAACAAAAATCAATTGGTGGTTTTCGGTCCGTCAGACGGACTGAACAATGATGAAATGTTGTTTAAAGTTTTGTCTGCGTCACCTGATGGCGAACTGTACTTCGGTACCTCTACCGGACTCGCCGTCGTCAAACCCGCTGAGCTGCAATTGAATCAACACGCACCTCAAGTCCGTATCAGTGAGATCCGTATAGGCACTAAGCAGCTGAAACCCAGCATTATGCAGGTAGCCTGGCCAGACCTTGTGCTTGAACCGGGGCAGGGGCTTGAGCTGAGGTTAACCAGTCTGGATTACCATGACCCGGCGCGGAACCAATACATTTATCGGCTCGAAGGGATGGACGCCGAATGGCAATACGGTCAGGGTCCGACGAAGGTGCTGTACCATCAGTTAGCTGCAGGAGAGTATCGTTTTGTCTTTCGTGGTTCGAACCAACATGGCCTGTTTACCCTTGAAGAGAGGGCTGTGCATATTCGGGTATTACCGCATTGGTGGCAACGCGTTGAGATCATTGCGCTGGCAGTTGGGCTGGTAGTACTGCTGATCATTGCCGTGCATGCCTACCGATTACGGCATATCCGTCAAATTAATAAGCTGCTGCAGCAATCGGTGCAAGAGCGCGCCAATACCCAACTCGCACTGGAAACAATGGTGACACAACGGACCAAACAACTGGAAGACAGTTCAGTGACCCTGTCGTTAAGGTCACGCCAGTTGGAACATAGCCTGGCGAAGCTGGCCGAAAATAATCATGAGTTGACTCGACTCAACCGGTTGAAAGACGAGTTTATCTCGACAGTCAGCCATGAGTTGCGGACGCCGCTAACCTCCATTCGCGGTGCTGTTGGCTTAGTGGCCTCAGGTGCGGTATTGCCATCGTCTGAACATTATCAGCAACTGTTGCAGACGGCGTTAGGAAACGCCGAGCGGCTGTCTAATTTGATCAATGATTTACTTGATGTGCAGAAATTTGAATCTGGTCATTTTCAATTACATCAGCGGCAGTTGGATTTAGCCAGTTTGGTTGAAGATGCGGTGGCTGCATTAACCCCCTATGCCAATGAATACCAGATCCGCATCGACATGAAACTGCAGTCGTGCGTCGTGTTCGCCGATCCAAACCGTCTGACGCAGGTACTGGACAACTTACTGTCAAACGCCATTAAGTTTTCTGAGCCAGGTCAAGGTATCCGGATTGAGTTGTATGCCAAAGACACTAAAGCGCATTTGGAAGTGCAGGATGAGGGCTGTGGCATCAGCGATGAATTCCGCAGCAGGGTGTTTGAAAAATTCTCTCAGGCCGACAGTTCCAGCAGCCGCAAGGCTGAAGGCACAGGCCTAGGCCTGACTATTTGTAAAACCATTATTGAAGCCCACCACGGACAGATTGGTTTTTACAGCCAGACAGGCCAGGGCAGCACCTTTTGGTTTGAACTGGCTCTGGCCGAATCTGCCGAATAAAGCGGCTTAGAGCACGTAGAGGTACACCGCCACAAAGTGGCAGAGGCTGCCTGCCAGCACAAACAGATGCCAGATCAGGTGGTGCATATACATGGATTTTCTGACGTAGAACAGCACACCAAGTGAGTAACAAAGGCCGCCGGCCAGCAACCACCACAAGCCGGCATTGCTGACCTGAGCCAGCATTGGGTCGAGTTTAACCAATATCAGCCAGCCCATCAGCAGATACATCGCCACGGATAATTTTTGTAGCTTGCCGGTGGTAAAGAGTTTGAGGATCACGCCAAGCAGGGCGATGGCCCAGACCACACCAAACAGCCACCAGCCGCCGTGTTCACGCAGACTAATCAGCGTAAAAGGGGTGTAAGTACCGGCGATCAGAATAAAGATGGCGCAGTGGTCGAGTTTGCGCAGCGTCAGTTTCCAGCTGTCTGTCTGGCAGGCGTGGTAGCAGGTGGAGCTGGCGTACAGCAGGCACAGACTCAGGCCAAACACCAAAGCGCTGGCCAATTGCCAGCCATCATGACTGGCCAGCAGCATCAACACTAAACCGGCGACACTGGCGGCAAAGCCCAACCCATGACTGATGCTGTGGCTTATTTCTTCTACTTTACTGTATCTGGTGAGCTGCATGTGCTGTCCTTAAAAAGTCTGTGTGGATCCTAACACCGGACTGGTTGTGCCAGCCAGAGCTTTTCATCGGCGACAGCAGTCGTGCTTTTGAGCCGGACAAGGTAAACTGTGCGCTTTTTTACAGTGGTGACAGATGCAAACTCTGCTGGTACTTGGCTATGTCTGGCCGGAGCCGAATTCATCGGCAGCGGGCTGGCGTATGCTGGCCTTACTGAAACTGTTCCGGCAAAAAGGCTGGCGGGTTATTTTTGCCAGTCCGGCAGAGCCAGGTCCACACCGTGTCGATTTACCTTCGTTCGGCATTGAAGAGCAGCAGGTGCAGCTGAATGACAGTGGTCTGGAGCATCAACTGGCTGACTGGCAGCCGACCGTGGTGATGTTTGACCGTTTTATGCTGGAAGAACAATTTGGCTGGCGGGTGGCGAAAGTCTGCCCGCAAGCGTTGCGGTTGCTCGATACTGAAGATCTGCATTTTTTGCGTCAGGCCCGGCATCAGGCATTTAAGGCTGGCCGGCCAGTTTCCGCCACCGATTTACTGGGCGAAACTGCGCAGCGGGAGGTGGCGGCTATTTACCGCTGTGACCTTAGCCTGATTATTTCCGAGACCGAACTGCAGTTGCTGCAGCATCAATTTAGCCTGCCCGCCGCTTTGTTGCATTATTGCCCGTTTTGGTTTGAACAGTTCCCAACCGAATTGACTGACTTTGATTCTCGTCGCCACCTGGTGTTTATCGGCAACTTTCGTCATGAACCCAATTGGCAGACGGTGCTATGGCTGAAACGTTTGTGGCCGCAATTACGACAACGCCTGCCGCAGGCGGAACTGCATATCTATGGTGCCTATCCGCCGCCAAAAGCCAGCCAGTTACATGCACCTAAACAGGGGTTTCATATCAAAGGCTGGGCCGATGATTCAGCGCAGGTGCTGCGCGATGCGCGCTTGTTGCTGGCACCACTGCCGTTTGGTGCTGGGTTAAAAGGCAAACTGGTGGAAGCCATGCTGACAGGCACCCCCAGTATCACCACGCCAGTGGGGGCTGAGGGGATTGCCGGGTCCGACGACTGGCCAGGTGCAGTGGCTGAACAGGACCAACAACTGATTGAGGCTGTGGTTGCTTTGTATCAGGAGCGGGAGCTGTGGCGGCAGAAACAACAGTTGGGGTTGGTGGTCGCGCAGCAGCGTTTTGGGCCTGAGCAGGCCGAGCGGTTCTGGCAAGCCCTGATGCAGGTGCTGGAGAATTTGCCGGCACACCGGCTGCACAACTTTACCGGCGCTATGCTGAATTTGCATCATCAGCGCAGCACCCAATATATGGCGCAGTGGATAGAAGCCAAAACCAAACTTGCTGCGCTGCAACAGGAGAAGTCATCATGAGTTGTATTGGACGTACTGAGTTGTTGGCGTTAATTGAACAACAATTGCAGAGTCATCTAATTCGCGACTATTGCCCAAACGGCTTACAAGTCGAAGGCAAAGCCGAAATCCGCCGGATTGTCGCCGGTGTCACCGCGTCGCAGGCGTTATTGGATAAAGCGGTTGAGCTGAGCGCGGATGCCGTGTTGGTGCATCACGGTTACTTCTGGAAAAACGAAACTCCGCAAATCACCGGCATGAAAAAACGCCGGCTGCAAACCCTGCTGCGCCACGACATCAACCTGCTGGCCTACCATTTACCGCTGGATGTGCACCCGGTGCTTGGCAACAATGCTCAGCTGGCGCAGAAACTTGGCCTGACGCAGTGGTCTGCGGTTGCGGCGGTGAGCCCAGCTGGTGTGTTAATGCAAGGGACGCTGACCGACGCCGTTCCGGCCGCCGCCATTGCCCACCGTCTGGAGCAGCAGCTGGGGCGCGGCGTGTTGCACAATGCTGTGCTAGACAGGCCCGTCCGCACTCTGGCCTGGTGTACTGGTGGCGGCCAGTCGTACATTGATGCCGCGTATGAAGCTGGCGCTGATCTGTTTATCAGCGGCGAAGTGTCTGAGCAGACCATCCACAGCTCAAGAGAACTTGGCATCGATTTTATCGCCGCAGGCCATCACGCGACGGAACGTTATGGTGTCGCCGCTTTGGCCGACTATATCGCCGCGCAAACCGGCATCAGTTGTCAGTTTATTGATATCGATAATCCGGCTTGAGGTCGTAGTGACAAAGAAAATCCATGATCAAAGCTTTGATGGCATCGCCGTCAAGTTTGCGAAAAATATCTATGAAACCAGCAAAGGCAAATTACGCCAGGCGGTGTTACTGCGTGACTTACTGGAACGACCTGAGCTGGCGTCAAACTGCCGGATCCTGGATGTCGGAGCCGGGCAGGGCCAGCTGGCGCTGGAACTGGCCAGTCGTGGCCACCAGCTGACACTGACGGACCTGTCGGCAGAGATGCTGGAGCTCGCTAAAGAGCGGGCAGCACAGCAACAGCTGCAGATCCAGTGCCACCAACTGCCTCTGCAACAACTGACGGCACAGGGCTGGCCGGCCTTTCCAGTGGTGTTATGCCATGCCGTATTGGAATGGCTGGAAGATCCGGCCGAAGCCATTGCTCAACTGCATCAGCTGGTGGAGCCCGGCGGCCTGGTGTCACTGATGTTCTATAACAAAGACGCCAAACGATTGAGCAATATTATTTATGGCAACTTTAACTATGTGCTGCGTGATTTAACCTACAAAAAGAAAGTCAGGTTAAGCCCGCAGAACCCACTGCAACCTCAACAGGTAGAGCTGTGGTGCCAGCAGGCCGGTTTTGACATTGTGCAAAAAACCGGCGTGCGTTGTTTTCACGATTACCTGAGAGACCGCTCAGAGCAAGAAACTGAGTACGAGCAGTTATTGCAGGTCGAACTGATGTTTAACCGGCAGGAACCTTATGCTTCACTTGGCCGCTATCAGCACTTGTTGCTGAGAGCTTTATAAATAAATGCGATAAATTCTCATTTGGGTGTTGATCGGGGCAAAATAACTGTTATGATAACTCACGTAATGCGAACGGTTATCATTTGCTTGGTTGGTGGGAGGTCTGCACTACTTCTCCAAACGGATTTGACCCAGCCAACGCCTGATGTAGTCTCTGCGCGTGTTACATGTTGTGACCCTGGGCAGCAGCAAGGTTCTGGTGCTGTTGCCAACTCAGTCTTTGCCCATCCAAAGACCACGTTCCTCGCCCGGCTTAACACGCCGGGCATTTTTTTATTGCCCGAACGACTCAGAATCCCGATACAGTTCTTGATAATACTGCCGGTGATTTTGAAAAAGATACTGCCGCAGGCGTTCCCTGTTGGCTTTAGTGGCATGGATACGGGTGGCCAGCAGTTGTCTGTCCTGACGCACGGCTTCAATCTGTAACTGAATTTTTTGACCATCTGGTAAGCGCAGGTGCAGCTGTTTTTGCGCAGCTAACAGACTGGCGGTTGCCTGACTGTCGCAGTGCAGTGCCAGCCCGGTGCTGGAGACTGACTGGATGCTGACATTATTGGCCAGACTGGCGTCATTGAGTTGCAGATCTTTGGGGTGCATCAGCCGCCAGCTGCGCTGCTGACCAGAGTGGTCTTCGACCTCCGGAATACCAAGCACGGGCAAGGGCTCACCGGCTTCGTTCAGGGAGATTTCCAGTGGAAACCACAGCTTGTAGGGGCCCACTTCGGCTAATAAGGTAAAGCTGGCTTTGCCGAGCAGGGTGCTGATGAGTTGTGGCACTTCGGAGGTAACAGACAGCATGTGGCTGATATGGCTCGGCCCTGACACTTCGATTTTTTCATCGCTGCTGAAGATCTCAGCGAAATAGCCTAACTCGTCACTGCTGAGCCCTCGGTCTCTGCTCATTCCCTTACCAGCTTTTGCGTAAAAATCAACCTAAAACCACTGTAACATGAGCTTAAAGTTTAGACAATTACTGGTCGGGGCGAGCAGTGTTAAACCGAATTAATCGAACTCAAATTTGTACAACAGGTCGACGGCATTGTCCAAACCCCGCACAGCTTCCAGATACAGGCTTTTCATCAGCTCATACCGCAGGGTGAATTCGCCCAACGAATTAAAGATACCGACACCGTATTTTAATTGCAGCTTCGGCGACAGATAGCCACTGACGGTGACCTGTGAATTATCGCCAGAACCTTTGGTGTCCAGCGTCACCTGTTCAAATCCGAGTGCTTCGCCGACAGAGCTAACCAGGGCGCCACTATTGGCGATCCCCATACCTATCAGGCTGGTGGTCAGTGGGTTGCCACCGGCTGCGTCTGCAGTCAGATCACGGCCTGTCAGCAGGTAAGATAAGGCGTTTGCCTGCGGCTTGCCGGGCTGAGAGAAGATACTTGCACTGGCGGCGTCTGCCGGGCCCGTGACGCGAATACCGGCAATCACGTCATCTTCGGTATTGTCGGGGTTGCGGATGGCCTCTATATTCAGGTAAGGCTGATCAACAGGGCCATTAAATACCAGCTTGCCTTTGCGGATCTGCAAATCCTGGCCGTAGGAGCGGAAAGTGCCGTCCAGCAGGTTGACTTCACCTTTGAGCGATTGATTGGCGCCGCGCTGAGAAAACAGCAACTGGCCTTTGAGTCGGCTTTTCAGGCCAAAGGCCTGCAGTTTGACCTGTTCACCCAGCACCAGGCGGATATCGCTGCTGAGCTTCAGGCTGGATTGCTCGGCGGCCCGACGCACTTCCAAGTCTTTATTCAGGATCACTTCATCGTCAGACAACTGGACCGCAGAAGCCGGTAAATCATCAATAGCCAGATGTGCTTGTGGAACCTGAACTGTGCCCTGAACCGCCAGGCTGCTGTTTTGCGCCAGCAAGGTCAGCTGTGGGCTTAGCACTAACTGGCCTTGTGGCAGATTCACAGGTAATTGTTGACCGGTCAGCGCCAGCCTGGCCTGGTAATTCACTAAGTCAAACCAGTCGGCAAAACCAGACAGTTCGGCATTGCCCTGGCCACTTTTCAGCTGACCGGATAACTGTGCACTGTGCTGGTTCAGTTGCAGCAACAGTTCGGCTTGATCGATATCCATCGGCGCCTGAACCCCTCGCATGCTGACGTCAGTCAGCCGGACCTGGCCTGCGAGTTTGGGTTTGCTGAGTTGGCCCGACAGGTCGACTTTGCCGTTCAGTGTGGCAGCAAATTCGGTTTGATCAGGCAGCAAGCTTTGCAGCAGGCTTAAATCAAGTTGCTGCAATTCCAGTTGCGCAGCCAGCTGCAAGTCCTGCTGCCTCACATCCGGCAGGCTCAGTTCGAGTTGTGCTTTGGCACTGTCAGTAAACTGAATGCGCGTGGTGCTACTTAGCTTATTACTCGCCAGTGTTGCGGACAGCGACCATTGTTGCCAGGGCAGCAGCAATGGATTGATCTGTGTTTGCTGCCAGTGTCCTTTGGAGCCTGTAACCTCTAACGTTGCTTGCAATGGTTGATTGGTTTTCCACTGGGCGCTTGCAGTCAGTGAAGCTTCGCCGCTCAAACGCTGCTCGTCCGCAATAAAGTGCTGTAACTGCGCCAGCTCAAAGTGTTCAAGGTTCAGTTTGACGGCGCCATGGCTGGCCGATAACCAGTTGCTTTGTTGCAGACAAAGCTCTGCCGGGTTGGATTGCCAGCACTGTGCGGACAAGCGCAGCCGTTGTTTGGTCGGGTCCAGCTCGACGCTGCTTGCCTCTTTCAACACCCAATTGCCAACCGGGCTTGCCAGTTGAGCTTGAGTCATCTGCACTAACCAGAGCTGGTTTTTTTCTGCTTTGGCCTGCAACTGAAGTTGGGCCTGCAGTAGTTCGGTGTCCAGTTGCAAGGCGGCTGCTGACTGCTGCTGGTCACCATGCAGCACCAGTTGTGCCGAATTGAGCTTTTCGCCAGCCAGCCGGCCGCTGCCTAACTGCAGGTCTAACTGGTGTTGCCACTGATTGGTATCCAGGGTTCCGCTCAGGGCCAGACTGTCCATCCGGTAATCCCGTTGGTAACGAAGTTGCTCGCCTTGCAAGTCCAGTTGCAGTCGGGGCTTGAGCTGTGGGCCTGAAACCTGCACCAGGCCTGTCACCCGGCCTTTGGCTGCCTGCACACTTTGTGAAAGGTCGGCCGCGTCAAGCTGCAGCTGCAGTTGCCACTGGTCGGTCAGTTGACCTTTTGCCGTTAATTGATTGCTGCCGTGCTGTAGTACCAGGCCCGTGGTTTCGAATTTACTGATCTGCAGCTGCTGACCAGCCACATTTAGCTGGCCCTGCAATTGAAGCGGTTGCTGCCGGACAGTCCCTGAAGCCGTCAGTTCGGTGAGATCCAACTGCCATTTTTGCTGCTGATAAGCTGCGCTTAGCTGCAAGCTTGCGTTCAGCGAACCTGGGTAGTCCGGCAACCAGGGTGCTAATTGCAGCTCAGTGGTGGCAAGCTGCGCCGCCAGCGATTGTTCGGTGAGATCCAATTGGCCCTGGCTTTGCAGCTTGCCTTGGTCGGAGTTCAATTGCAGCCGGCTCCAATTGAGTTTGGGTGCTTTGAAGTTTGCCTCTAATGTCAGATCAGCTTCACCTGTCTGCGGACTCTGACCTTGGGCCTGCAGCTCAAGCACTAAATCGGTCAGACTGCCTTCGGCACTCAAGCGGCTGTCTATCAGCCGATAGTCCGCGGCTCCTTGCAAAGGCCATTGCAGCCGCTGTACCTGCAATTGGGCGGACAAGGGTAGATTTTGTTGCAGCAGGTTCAGGCTGGCGGTTAATTCTGCCTGCTGCGAGCCTTTCGCCTTAGCAACAATATCCAGCTGTTCCAAAGAGCCAGAAAGCCGGGTGTCCAGTTGTTGCTCAGCGCTTAGCAGGCTCACCTGCGCCTGTAAGGCAAAAGGCGCTGTGTTGGTAAGCCGCGCCTGACCCTGGATAGCCCAATGCTGGTACGTTGCCGACAACTGATGCAGCACCAGGGCATTTGGCGTCGCATCCAGCTGCAGCCGCATGGACTGCAAGGCGAGTTCCGTCATGCCAGTCAGTTGCAGCTGGTCGAGCTCCATCACACCCAGCTCAAGTCGCACTGGTATCGGCAACCTCGCCAGCTTCGGTGCCTGGTACTGCCACCAGGCGGAAGAAGAGGTATGGCTCTGCGCCGGGCTGTCCGGCAGATGCAGACGTAACTGACCGAGTCTGGTCGGACGTATGCTTATTTTGTCGCCCTGGGTGGCGATGGCGCTTTGTAAAGAGGCCAGTTTCAGATCAAAAGCGCCTTGTTGCAGATGAATGTCGCGCAGGTGCAACGCCTGAACCCGGATGGCTGGCAGCGCCAGCGGCTCTGGGGCCGAAGCTGCTGCGTCTTCGTCCTGGAGTGTTTCCGACGGCTCACTGGGTTGAGTGGAGGCTTCTGCCAGCTTCACGTCCAGGCCAGTGGCACTTAGCTCGGTCAGGCACAGCTCCAGCCTGGCCAGACAGCGTAAGTCAATTTTGGCCGCCAGCTCGTCAATCGCCAGCGTCAGTTGTGGTTGTTCGACTTTGAGACCACGAAGCACCAGCCCTTCAGCGAGCGAGCCTTCCAGTGTAGTCAGTCGGATGCTGCCGTCAGACGGCAGGGCAAATGACAGAGTCCAGCGCAGCAGCTGCGTACTGTAGAGCAAACTTAACAGCGCCACTAACAGCAGCAGTACCGGCACTAAGGCCGCTTTTTTCCGGCTGAAGCGGCTCATAGTTCTGGTCCTAAAGCAAAATGCAGTTGAAATTCCCGGCCTGTCGGCAAATCCAGTCCCCAGGCAAAGTCCAGCCGGACCGGGCCGACCGGTGATGCCCAGCGCACACCAAAACCGGCGCCTCGGTACAGGTCGCGCTGGTCGTTCCAGGCGCTACCGGCATCAAAGAAACTGGCCAGCCACCAGTTGCCACTGACCCTGTGTTGGTATTCCAGTGCGGCGGTGGCGAGATAACGGGCACCCGTTAAGGTACCATCCTCGGCAACCGGGGAAATACTTTTATAGGAGTAGCCACGAATACTGTTATCACCACCGGCGAAAAAACGTAGTGATGGTGGTAGCGCGGTTGCCGATTTCATCAGAATGGTGCCCGCATCCAGCTTAACCAGCCAGCGTTGATCGTCAGAGAAAGAACCAATCCAGCCAGCTCGGGCGCGTAAACGCACAAAACGTTCGTCAGAGCCCCAGGTCGGATCAGACAGTTCGGCGTTCACCAGGTAGCGATAGGCTTGCTCTGGCATACTGCCGCCACTGTCGTAAGCGCGGTTAAAACCAAGTCCCGGCATAATCAGGTTGGCACTGCCTGAATCTGAGCCTTGGGTATAGTCTTCGTACAACCAGCGCACCGATGCAACCCGATACCAGCCATTGTCCAGCAGCCAGTGGCGCTCTAAGGCCAGGTTGTATTCGGCGCTGTTGGTGTCTTCAAGGTTGGTATTTTTAATCCCGGTGCTGACCAGATAATAATCGTCACTGACATTCTGCTGTGGCAATTTGTAGCCAGCTTCGATGCTTTGCTCCGGGCCTGACAGCGACATTTTGCTGCTTAGGCTGTGACCTTTATCGTTTAACCAGGGTTTGTTCCAGTTCAGCTTTAGCCGTGGGCCCAGGTCAGTGGAATAGCCGACACCAGTTTCTACCGTATTGCGGATTTGTGGGCTTAAGGCAACCCGCACCTGCAACGGCTGCGCTGGGTCTTTCGGGTCGTCTACATCGACTTCAATGCTGGAAAACCAGCCGCTTTCGGCAAGTTTTTGATGCAGCTCGCCGAGCGAACTGGCCAAATACGGGTCGCCAAGACGAAAGGGAAGCAGCGCTTGCAGCCGTTCTGTACGGATCTGGCTGCCGCTGAACTGTACGTCACCAAAACTAAAGCGCTGGCCGGAGTCGAAGGTTAGCCGTAAAAAGCCTTGACCAAGCCCGGGGGCGACGGCCAGTTCCTGTTGAGTGAGCCTGGCCTGAAAATACCCTTTGCGGATGGCAAGTGAGGTGAGCTGCTTTTTCAATTCTTCGTAACGACCGTGATGAACCCGGTGATTCACCTTCGGGGCGTGTTGCTTAATCAGTGCGGCAAAATCAGCGTCGTTTTTAGCTTCGCCACGCACTGTCACCTGAACTTCTTTGTATCTGGCTGCTTCGCCAGGTTTAACCTGAATTAGCAAGCGGGACTTTTTGCCTTTTTCCTGCAATTCTGTACTTACTTCAATCCTGTAATAGCCCATGGCCCTGGCCGCCGTTTTCACTTCTTGCAGCACCTGGTTTTGAAAGCGGCGCGATCCCAGGTTGCTGGGATCGGGCAATCGGTCAAGGTAAACTTGTATATTCTCGGCAAGCGGACCAGACGCCCCTTTCAGTTCGAGTTGAGAGTGAGCCAGCAGCAAACTGCTGTGGCAGATAAGCCATAAGACGAGGATCCTGGACCACAAAATGTAAACTTTCCTGTGTTGTACCGGATCAGAGGCATCCGGAATAAGTGAACAGAGTATAACAAGCTGTAATGGTTCAGTTATACAACAAGAAGATATTCAGTCAGTGCGGCCAGCTAAAAAGCCCCTTGGCCTGTGGATTGTCAACAGCCTGTCATCTGCAGCTTTTAGTCTGGAGAGATTACGGAGGTACCTATGCTGCTCGTTATTCTGCCGGGGCTCGATGGCTCAGGGTTGCTGTATCAGCGATTTGCTGCCGCGTTGCCACAGGACTGGCAGGTGCAATGTTTCAGCTACCCGGACAGCCCGCTCAGTTATGCCGAGCTGGCTGACTGGCTGGAACCTCAGTTACCAGACCAGCCGTTTTTGCTGTTAGGCGAATCCTTTGGCGGGCCTCTTGCTTATGAGCTGGCCCGGAGGCAGCCGCAGCGGGTGTTGGGGCTGGTGCTGTGCTGTACTTTTATCGAAAACCCGATGCCCTGGGCGCCAGTGTTGTGGCACTGGCTGCGCAAACTGGAGTTTACTGCGGCCCGGCGTATGGTGTTGCTGCGGTATCTGTTGTGGGGGCATGAAGTGCCCGGGCTGCGGGCCGAATTGGATCAGGCGCTCAGTATGTTGCCTCAGGCCAGTTTTATTTATCGGGTTGAGCAGGTACTTGCACTGAAGGCGCCGACAGCACGCAGCGAACTCACCATGCCGGTGCTTTATTTGCAGGCGGCACAAGACAAGCTGGTGTATGCGCATTGTGCGCAGGCATTTCAACAGTTGTTACCACAACTGCAGTTGTTTAAGTTTCAGTGCAGCCACTTTTTATTGCAGCAACAAGCGGAAAAGGGTGCTGAAGTGCTGCTGCATTGGTGCCGGCAACATAGGCTCAGGGACGTCGTTCAGCCTGAGCATTCAGCAGAAACAACATCTTATCCAGATTCAATTTCTGGTAGGGCATAGTCCGTTCAGGTTTGCCTTCACGGTTGATAGTCAGGTGGTCGGCGGCAAAGCTTAGTTCCGCGTTTTGGGTTAACACTTTATTGCCCTGAATGCGGTAGCTGCAGTGGGCCAGGTCCAAAAAAGCTAAAATACGGCTGCGAACAGTAGTCATAGTCATCACGAGCTCCTTAATTAGCGCATTTTTGTTGTTTCCCTGCTGTACATCGTCACTCAGTCCGGGAGGAGTTCTCATTCACAGGCTATGAGTCTTTGGTTCAGCTTTGGTTCAGAAAAAAATAAAAAATTGTCGGCAGTTGCAAAGCCTGCCTGCCGGGCTGGGCTCATGCTAAAGAACAGAGTATGCTAAAGCCAGAAAGTGACTGACAAAGGTGATTTATCAATGCGTTATTGGTTTTTGGCTGTGCTGGCAATGACTGCCGGTTGCAGTTCCGGGCCTGAGTTGCCAAAAAGTGCCGGTGTGTTTGAAAGCTGTGTCCGGCCCGATGGCAGCAAGCAATTCAGTTACCGAAAAGGCCGGGTAAAAAATCTGACGCAACGTGAAATTGCCATTCGAACGAACAATGACCGCGCTGCTGCCAGGATGGTGGAAAAACAAGTGATGACACAGGGGGATCGCAAACCAGGCACCGGCCCTTTGTATGATGAGCTGGCGCTGGTACTGGAAAAAAATCAGTTTTGCAGCGACGGCTATTTTGAACTGGATAGCCAGTTTGAACCTGGTTTTGCCCGTATTATTGCCGAGTGCAATGACAGTGCAACGGACGCACAGCGTGACCGTCTGCAAGCTTGCGGCGCGGAACACTCACTTTAACCCAAAACAACTGAGTCCAGACCCGGGTCTTGCATCCGGCGTCGGATCACAAGCCGATCCCGAAGGAAGCATTTATGCGTTTTCATCCACTTTACCTTGGCCTGCTGACTGCAGGCCTGCTGGCAGTAGCCGCCTGTAAACCTGCTCCTGACAGCGCCAGCACACCGGCTTCAGCCGCCAGCACGGTGCAGACCATGCCTGAACTGAACCCTGGTTTTGAATCCAGGTTGGACATTTACCAGACGGTACGGTTAACCACAGATTTGACGGCAGTGTCACCGGCCCATAAACAGATGCTGGCGCTGCTGATTGATGCGGCCGCAGTGATGGACGAGCTTTACTGGCGTCAGGCGCTGGGTGAAAACAAAGCGGAGTTCCTGGCGAAAATTAAGGATGGGAAAGTCCGTCGTTTCGCTGAAATCAACTACGGCCCTTGGGACCGCCTACAAGGCGATGAGGCCTTTTTAAAAGGCTATGCGGCCAAGCCATTGGGTGCTGAATTTTATCCGTCCGATATGACCAAGGCGGAATTTGAAGCCGCTGATACAAGTGATAAAGCTGGCCTGTATTCACTGGTGACACGGGATAAAGACGGCAAACTGACGACTGTGCCTTATTCAGTGGCCTACAAAGCTGAGCTGGAAAAAGCCGCTGATTTGTTACTCAAAGCGGCCGCGTTGTCGGAAGATGCCGGATTTGCTGTCTATCTGAAATTACGCGCTGAAGCCTTATTGTCCGATCAGTACCAAAAATCTGATCTGGCCTGGATGGAAATGAAAACCAACCCTATCGATTTGGTGATAGGCCCGATTGAAACCTATGAAGATCAGCTGTTTGGCTACCGTGCAGCTTTTGAGGCCTATGTACTGGTGAAAGACCTGGCCTGGAGTGAGCGTTTAAGCAAATACGCCGCGACTTTACCAGCGCTGCAGCAAGGCTTGCCGGTGCCGGATCCGTACAAACAGGAAACACCGGGTTCCGATGCCGACCTGAATGCGTACGATGTGATTTACTACGCTGGCCATTCCAATTCCGGCGGCAAAACCATTGCCATTAACCTGCCAAATGATGAAGAGGTGCAGCTGGAAAAAGGCACGCGCCGATTGCAGCTGAAAAATGCGATGAAAGCCAAATTTGACCATATCATGGCGCCGGTCGCTGATTTACTGATCACGCCGTCACAGCGCAAGCTGGTGACCTTTGATGCGTTTTTTAACAATGTGATGTTCCACGAAGTGGCGCATGGGCTGGGTATTAAAAACACCATTAATGGCAAGGGCACTGTTCGCCAGAGCCTGAAAGAGCATGCTGGTGCGCTGGAAGAAGGTAAAGCCGATATTCTAGGCCTTTATATGATCACCCAGCTGAGCGAACAGGGCCTGTTAACCGACGCCCGGCTGGAAGAGTTTTACGCCACCTTTATGGCCGGTATTTTTCGCTCAGTGCGCTTTGGCGCATCCAGTGCGCATGGCAAAGCCAATATGATCTGCTTTAACTATTTTGCCGAGCAGGGCGCTTTTGTCCGCAATGCAGACGGCACCTATCAGGTGGATTTTGCTCAGATGCGCAAGGCGATGACCTCATTGTCGACCTTGATCCTGACCTTGCAGGGCGATGGTAATTATTACGGCGTCAGCGCACTGTTAAAGGACAAAGGGGTGATCCGGCCAGAGCTGGCGGCCGATTTACAGCGCCTGAGCGGCGCCAATATTCCGGTGGATGTGGTGTTTGAACAGGGCAAAGCCGTGCTGGGGTTGTAAGTCGGCTTTGGGTCGAAATCCGGCAGCGAGATTGCCGCATTGCTTCAGATAAAAAAACGGCGGTTTAACACCTAATGCCAGTCAGTTAAGCTGACTGGCATTATTTTTTATGGTGCAGTATCGGAATTTACCTTCACTAAGACAGTGAAGCGGATAAGTCCGTCCAGGGCGAGGAAAGGCAGAGAACTAAGCAGACCCTGTGAGGCATGGATGCCGAACAGGAGCCTATAGGGATATATCCACGGCGGGTCTGCGTGGGCTTTGCCTTTTCCGCTGCAGCTGAACCAACTCGAGAATAGATAAGCAGTTTTTGCATAAAAACTGCTTATCTGATCGGTATTACGGTTTAACACCGCCGTTTTTTTATTGGCTATGTCTGTCTGAACCTCAGACCGTTTCAGCCTCTACTGAGGTTTCTGCAGTTTCAGCGTCGGCCTGAACTGGGGCTGTGATAATTTTTTCACACAAGATCCAGTCTTTCTCGTCAACCCAGTTTTGCGCGCCACCGGCCACAGTGCGGATAGGCACAATATAGCGGCAGGAGGTTTGCGGTTTTACCGATGCAAAAATTGGTACAAAACCAAAATTCAGTGCTGTTTCAATCAGCGCTTGCTGGTTGTGCGGGTCGATGTCGGCGGCTTCGTCGATGTAAATCGGAATGCGGTATTTGCCACGTTCCCGTTCGGCCAGCAGTTGACGGATAAATAACATGCCACACAGCAGTTTGATGGTGATCCGGGTGCCATTGGAGCCTGCCGAGTCGATTTTGTCGAAAAATTCCACGTCACCGGCACGGTTAATCACCTTAAAGCGGATATCAAACAGGTCAGACAGTGTCAGGCCACCTTTTTCACTGGCGGCCTGGATCAGGTAATCCTTGGCGGCTTGAATATCCTGTTCGCTGCTGGTGGTGCCAGGTGCCAATAAATCCAGCGTATCGCCTTGCTGATAGGAATCCGAGGTGGTCAGAATACTGTCGATATGGCCGACCAGCAGACTGCGGTCGACAATCTCAATTTTGAAATCCTGCAGGTTAGAGATTTGGTGGCGCCAAATACCGCGGTTGAAGCTGTTCATCTCGCGGTGCAATCGGTTTAAGTCGTCGCGTAAGCCTTTTAAGGTCGCCGCCACTTCGGTGAGCGCAACCCGGGCGCGGCGTTCAATGGCTTCACGCTCTTTATCCAGATGGTGATACGCACTGATCAACCGCTGGTACTTCAGCTCTTCGTCGGTCTCGACTTCAAACTTGGTAATACCGGCGTTAAAAATAAACAGGTAAGTGTTTTTGATATTGACGTCAATCAGCTTCAGCTCATGGCACTGGCGGTTAAAGTCGCGCAGCACATCGGCCAGGTTGTCAAAATCCAGCACCACTTCAATTGGGTAAGGCGTGATTTTACCTGAGTAGAAATCCAGCTGGAAATCAATCCGTTCTTTTTTCTCCTGCTCAACACGCTCCAGCTGACGCTTCAGCTGCTCTTGCTTGTTGGACACCAGGTTACGCCGGTCGGACAGGGTCGAGGCTTTATGCTGCACTTCACCCAATTGGGTTTGCAGCAGCTCTTCTTCCTGCTCCAGCTGGTCCAGCATGGCGTGTTGCTCGTCGGCAATCTGCTGCATGTGCTGGTAACGGGCGAATTTCTTTAAGTCTTCTTCGGATTGCAGCATGTCCTGGTACAAGCGGTCCTTTTCGCGGGTTTTGCCGGCTAAATCGCCGGCCACCGCCAGCTGTTGCTCCAGTGTCTGCAAGGTTTGTTGCAGCGCTTCAATCTGCTCTTTGAGCTGAATTTTATTTTCCAGGCTGTTCTGTTCGACCGGTTGCAGGTGCGACAGGTCAATCACAGCACCGGCCAGATGCAGTTTGCCTTGTTTAAAGCAATCGGCCAGCGCCTCGAGTTGCGAGGAAAAGGCATCTTCGTCGGTGATTTCAATATCACCACCCGCTGCGGTCGACAGCGACAACAGGTCCGGGTTCAGCACCCGGCTCAGCTGCTGCACTTCCGGCAGGCTTAAGTCTTCCCGCAGTCGCGAATACAGGTTGTATTCCAGGTTCTTCAGTTGCAGTTTCAGGCTTTGCAGCTGCTTTTGCGTCTGGCTCTTCTGATGCGCCAGCGTGGTGGCATTGACCTGTGACGCGCCTTGCAGGCTGTGGCTCAACTGCTCATAGCTTTGGCGAATGTTTTTCAGGTTGCTGTCCAGTGTCGCTTCATTGGTCAGGCCGAAACGCTGATGCAGCTGGTCATAATCCTGATACCACTGGCTGAGCTGAATACGGCGGCCAGACAAGTCTTTGATTTGGCCTACATAGAGTCGCTGGCGTTCTTCCAGCTGCGTTTTTTCGCCATGCAGTAATTGCAGCTGCTCATTCAGTTGCAGCTGTTGGTCTTCGGCATAACCGTGAAATTCGGTCAGCGCGACATCCAGTTTTGGCGCATAAGTCGCCAGGCGGCCTTTCAGCACAGAGCGGTTGTCCAGCAAACTTTCCAGTGCTGTCACAGCTTCCTGTTGGTTTTCCAGCGCCTTCAGTTCACGCCGGTCTTTGTTCACCTTTTCAAAAGCGTTGTGCCAGACCTGATAGAAATCCACTTTAGGGTCGCCCAAATGGCGGGCAAACACCGGTAATAGCAGACGTTTGACATCCTGCGCTGTTAAACGGTGCAGGTTCAGAATACGGCGGAAAATATCTTTGTAGACCGGCGCGTCGCTGACGTTGGCCAGCGGGATCATACGCAGGTTGATCCGGCTGTCGTACGGGGTAGCACCGCCGGTCAGCATGGCGTTCAGTTCAGACTGTTTCAGTTCAATCGGATCAAAACCCAAAGCGCGTAAATGATGGTCCAGCTTGCTGTAACGCACATAGCTTTTGCTATCCAGGTAATGGGCTAAATCCAGTTTGCCTTTGTAACAAAAGTACTGAAAAGCGTAACCGGCAATTTTGCCGCGGCCTGCCACGCCAATGACCACAGGCCCGTCGGGCAGGTTGGCTTCCAGCAGGATGTAACTCTGGTCCGTGCCAAAATAGAATTTGCGGGTTTCATCCAGATCGTGGCCGTCCCATTCGGTCAAGCGCAAGTCGTTGATTAATGGAAACTGCAGTGCGTTTATCACCGAACTTTTACCCGTATTATTCGGCGCGCAAATAGAGGAGGAATCATCCAGTGGGATCACACATTTGGCATAACCTGCGGTGTTCAGCAGGGCCAGTTTGGTTAAACCATACAGCTCTGGTTTCGTTGAATTAAGCGGCTCAGACATCGGCGTGCTCCTCTGTAACAGCGCTGTGTTCCACATCCATTAAGGCATCTAAATAACGGTAAACAGGGGGTAACAGCTTGATGTTGTCGCCACTGGCGCGGGCCAGGCCATAACGCAGCATCCGGTTGGCGATTTCACGTTTGATATCGGTGACGGAGAAAATTTCCAGCTGTTCAAATAAATGGTAATGCTGTTGCAGCAACTGGCCCCAGACTTCGGACGTCACTTCCTGCTCGAACAGTGCCCGCAGCGGGTCCTGGCCTTTATCGGCGTAAAACTCCACCAGCGCATAGAGAGCCAGTGCAAAGAGCCGGGAAATCTTCCCCATGCTGGCGGTGGCGTCATCCACTTCAAAATAGAAAAAGCCGCGGCCATCCCGTTTCAGGCTATGACCTAGCGCGCCAAACAACGCAGTGTAGGCGTCTTCCTGCTGATCGAGTTCCTGCCACAGCGCAAAATCCTGCTCGCTGATATGGTAGCCCGAGCCTAATTTTTTATGCACCTCAGCCAGCTGGCTGAGCAATTCTAAATCCAGTTGCATCGTTAGTGTCCTTCAGGGCTGCTGCGAAATGGGTGCAGGGTTAATCGATAGCCCTGCACGTCCAGTTGGCTGGCATCCTGCTGATGTTCCAGCTTCAGGCTGTCCGCGCGGGACAGTTCCTGATACAAAAAGAGTAATTCGTCGACCGGCAGTTCCGGGTAACTGTCGGCCAGCCAGCGGCTTAAATCCGGGAGTTGCTTGATGGTTCTGGCTTTGCGCAGCACATCTTTGACTTCAGGCACCTGCATTAAGCTGGCGTGCGCGGAATCGATCGCGTCCGGCACTTCATAGGCGTCGTGCTGGTATTGGCAAAGCTCAGCCATATAACTGGTGATTTGATTGGCCGAACCCAAAGAGAATTTTTGTGCATCTGAACGCAGACCTGGTACCAGCGGGTCCAATGTGTGTTCAATGCCTTTTTTCCGCATCTGGCCCAATAAAAAGCTGGCGTTGCGGGACAGCAGGGTGTTGCGGCGCAGTTCATCACGCAGTGGCATCAACAGGTCGGCACAGCGGCTTAAACTTTCCCGGCCAACCTGGTTCATCTCGAGCAAACGGGTACGCAGTTGCAGCAGACTTTCTTTGTCCTGATGGAGCACGCCTGTGACTTCAATCTGCTGAATTTGTTCGGTTAGTTGCAGCTCGATGCTGCTGATACTGTGCTGAAAGGCACCATTGATATCAACTAATAGCAGCACAGGTTCGATGTAATCATCAAAGGCATCCATCACGGCGGCATAACGCCGGGCCAGGCTGAGTTTGCTTTCGTCCGCTTTGGCGCGCTCCACCAAAGACAGAATCGCCTGCTCGTTTTGGGCGAATTGCTTGAGCACTTCACGGATCCGGTCATCCATGGCGCGGGCAAAGCGGCGCAGCTCACGGCTGTCGCGTTGGCTGGCGGCCTGGGCCATACGGGATGACAAGCGGTTCAGCTCCAACACCCGGCTTTCAATGTCGGTGGCCAGCCCCAATTGCTCTTCATGCAGCAAGTGCTGAGCAAACTCCAGAATGGTGCTGCTCAGCTCAAGCTGACTGGATTTGGCCAGAGGGATCAGAACTTCCAGCTGCAACAGACGCTGGGTTTCTTTAAACACCTGTTCACTGCTGTACTGCGGGTTGGCTTTTTGGATCAGATGCTGCACATCCTGCACACTGAAGCTGCTGTGCTGGCTGCGTTCAACCAGCCATTCAATCAGGGTCCAGTGCTCATCCAGACAGCGGATCAATTTACGCGGCGCTATCATGGGTCCTTTCTTTCATAAAAATTTCATTTTGCGACTTTAGTGGTAGTGACTTTGTAAGTGGCTTGTTAGAAAATGCGCGCGCAATTTCCTTCCCTTCATCAACAAAGCTGGTACCTATCATGTTAAGCGCTGTAATTTTAGGCTTGGTGGCAATCGCCTTCATCATGATCGTTATAGAGGATATTATCCACGTAAACAAGGCAAAAACGACACTTTTTTTCGGTACTCTGTGTTGGATTCTCGCCTTTATTTTTCCAATGCACGGCAGCACAAGTGCCGAAATATCTGAGCAGTTGAACCATAACTTATTAGAAATAGCCACCTTGTGGCTTTTTTTAATGTCAACTATGACTTTTGTCGCTTATCTGAACAGTAAAGGCTTTATTTCACAGCTGGTTCAGCGAATTTTACCAGCCGAACTTTCCGAACGACGGCTGATGTTTCTGATCGCGGTTTTCGCTTTTGTGTTCTCCTCATTTGCCGACAACGTCACGGCGACCCTGGTGTCCATTGCGGTGATCAGCGCCATCAAGCTGGAAATGAAAAAGCGTATTCAGTACGCCACCCTGATTATTTTCGCGGTGAACAGTGGTGGTGTGTCGCTGATCACCGGCGACGTGACCACCCTGATGATCTTCCTGGCTGGCAAGGTGACTATTCCGCACTTATTGTTGCTGGTCGCACCGTCACTGTTTGCAGTGGCTGTGCTGGCGATACTGCTGTCCCACAACATGAAAGGCCGCATTGTGCTGGAAAAGTCGCCGAAAAAGCTGGAAAAGCCAGACATCATTATTGCCTGCATTTTCGCCGCAACTATTGGCTCCACGCTGGTGTTTAATATTCTGTTCCAAATCCCGCCGGTGCTGACCTTCCTGTTTGGTCTGGGCATTATGTTCCTGGCCGCACAGTACCTGCTGCGCAAAAAGCCCGGTGTCAGTATTCTGAACTACATCCGTGAAGTGGAATTTGACACCTTGCTGTTTTTCTTAGGGGTGTTGTTATTAGTCGGCATCCTGAAAGAAATTGGCGTGCTGAACGCCATCCCTCAGCTGTACCAATACCTGGACCCGACGCAGGCCAATTACCTGATGGGCATGACATCTGCGCTGATTGATAACGTGCCATTGACCGCTGCGCTGCTGAAATCCGGTGTGGAAATGTCACCAGCCCAGTGGTTGATGCTGACCTATGCCACAGGGGTCGGTGGGTCCATTCTGATCATCGGCTCTGCGGCAGGTATTATTGCGATGAGTAAGGTGAAAGAGCTGACCTTTATCACTTATTTCCGTATGGCGGGCTATTTACTGGGCTGCTACAGCCTGGGTTATGTCGGCGTGTATCTGGTCGGTACCACGGTACTGGGATAAACCGAAGCAATAAAAAAGACGGCTATACGGCTGTTGCTTTTTCCCAGTCAGTTGGGTTAAAGTCTTGGCCGTCCATCGAATCTGATAGACCAGAAGAGGAGCGTTAACCAGGTAGATGATCTCAGGCTGCTACAAGCCGCAGGGTCATTGAGGGGGATTAACGCCGAGGGAAACCAGAGGTAGCACCTGAGTTCCCGGTTGTTAAGGCTGAATCCTTACGACTGTCACCTGTAGTTAGGGTGGAGAGCTTCTGGCCTTTGTTGGTGTATTCCGGCTGCCACAGCTTTCTGCCTGTTGCTGCGCGTTGTTCCCCATGCAAATGCCATTGCTCTGCCTTATGAAATGAAATAAGGAGAGACTCAATGTCCAATTCACTGATCGTCGCCAAATTTGGCGGAACTTCTGTGGCTGATTTCCCGGCCATGTCCCGTTGTGCTGATATTGTGCTGGCAGACTCGGCCATCCGTTTAATTGCGGTCAGCGCAAGCTCTGGTGTGACCAACCTGTTGGTGGATATTACCCGTCAGACCGAAGTTGCAGCCCGCTTTGAAGCCTATGCTGGTATCGAAAAAATTACCCTGGCGGTGCTGGAAAAACTGCAGCAGCCGCATGCGGTGGCCGCTGAAATTGAAACCCTGCTGGCTGACCTGCGTAACCTGATTGAAACCGGCGGCGCTGTGTACAGCGGTGCCCATAAAGATCTGATCCAATCCTTTGGCGAGCGGTTAAGTTCGGTGTTATTCGCTCAGGTGCTGCGTGAGCGCGGAGCCAAAGCCTCGGCCTTCGACGTGCGCCGGGTGCTGCGTACCGACAGCCGGTTCGGCAAAGGCGAACCGCAAGTGAAAGAAATTGCCGCCCTGGCGGACGTGCATCTAAAACCACTGCTGGCTGACCAGCTAATTGTGACCCAGGGCTTTATTGGTGCTGATGTGACAGGGCAGACCACAACGCTGGGTCGTGGCGGTTCGGATTACAGTGCCGCGCTGCTTGGTGAAGCTCTGCAGGCAGACATTGTGCAAATCTGGACCGATGTGGTGGGTATTTTCACCACTGACCCACGCCTGACCAGTGAAGCGCGCTGTATTCCGGAAATCAGCTTTGACGAAGCCGCTGAAATGGCCACCTTTGGTGCCAAAGTGTTGCACCCGGCGACCTTAATTCCGGCGATGCGCCGCAATATCCGGGTTTTTGTCGGCTCCAGCCGCGAGCCTGAAGCAGGCGGCACCTGGATTGCCAAACAAGTTGAACACAAGCCAGCCTACCGTGCCATAGCACTGCGTAAATCTCAGACCTTGATCACCGTGAAAAGCCCTGAGATGTTGCATGCGGCCGGCTTCCTGGCCCGGGTGTTTGATATTTTAAGCCGCCATCAGATCTCGGTGGATTTAGTTACCACCTCCGAAATTTCAGTGGCACTGACACTGGATGAAACTCCGGGCAGCGCGTTTAACCAGAATATTGAACCGGCTCTGGTGGAGCTGCGCAGTTTCTGTGAAGTGACGGTGGAGCAGGGCCTGAGCCTGGTGGCAGTGATTGGTAATCAACTGCACAGCAGTAAAGGCGTCACCGGCGATTTATTCAGTGCGCTGGAAAAAATTAATATGCGACTGATTTGCCATGGCGCCTCCCGGCATAACCTGTGTTTCCTGGTGCAGGAAGAGCAGGCCGCTAAAGTGGTGAAAGACTTACATCAGCGTTTATTTAACTAAAGGCAGACTAAGGCCGTTACAACATCCTGCGACGAAACAGCAAAAACGGACACCTGCGCTGCAGGGATCTGCATTAAGCTGGTTGAAGTCTTCTAAAACAGGAGTTTGTAATGGCCAGCCTTGAACAGTTGTTACCTCGTTTGCAACGGGCGCTTGCATTATTGGGGCAGAAAGTGGCGCAGGAGCAGGCGGTCAGTCTGGATGAGTTGGCTGCTGAAGCTGCGTTATCCAAATACCATTTTCACCGGCTTTATCGCCTGGCCTTTGGTGAAACCTGCAAACAAACCCAAACCCGGTTGCAATTACTTAGAGTCAGCCAGGCGCTGAATGAAAATGCTTTGTCGGCACAGCAGGTGGCCTGGTTGGCCGGCTTTTCTTCTGCACAGGCGCTCAGTAAAGTGCTCAAACGAGAACTGAACACCAACGCGACTGAATTACGGCAGGACCCAGAGCGGTTGGGGTTGCTGATGCAAGAGCTGCAACTCCCCAAAACTCAAATGGTGGCACCTTATCAGGTGAGTGTGGTTAGCCTGCAAGGTACTGAAGTGCTGTCGGTACTGACCCGCGATCAGTATCCAGAGCTGAACCAGCAGTATGAACTGTTGTTTGAGGTGGCTGCGGTACAAAGTGACATTCTGGCTATTCTGGGACTGGCCTGGCAGGATCTCGACAGCGATGTAGCTGGAGCTCGTTTTGACTGTGCATTGCTCACTGCGCCTGTAGTGAGTGTGCAACAAACGGGCGTCAGCCTGCAGCGTATCAGCGGGGGCGTATTTTTGGTGTTTCGTCACCAAGGCAGTTATCAGCAGTTGGGCGACAGTATAGATTGGTTGTATGCCTATGCAGTGACGCAGGGTTATCAGCTGGCGGACCAGCCTTGCTTGCATCATTACCTGGATGATCCCGAACAGGTTGAGGAAGCGGTGCTCAGAACGGATCTATATTTACCTGTATCGCGCTAACCAGATGGATTGAAAAGAAAAAGGCGCCTGATGGCGCTAATGCCAGTCAGATAAGCAGCTTTTATTCAAAAACTGCTTATCTATTCACGAGTTGGTTCAGTTGCAGCGGAAAAGGCAAAGCCCACGCATACCCGCCGTGAACCCCTCCCTGGGGGCTCCTGTTCGGCCTCCATGCCTCACAGGGTCTGCTTAGTGCTTTACCTTTCCTCGCTTTGGATAGAATGTGTTAGTTCACTGTTTTCGTTCAGGTGAATCTTGATACTGATTCACAAAAAACAATGCCAGTCAGTTTAACTGACTGGCATTAGCCTGATGGCGCCTTTTTCTTTGGTCTTAATGGCTGTTTCAAACAAACAGCTGTTTCATATCGTGGTACAAAGCAACAAATTCCGGCGAGCGGTTGAAATCAACGCCAGCGATCAGGCCGCGCTCCACATAAGGTTTCAGCGCAATACGCGCTTCGGTTTTGTCTTTGCAGTAGCCTTTTTGGATGGCAGCAATGCGGATAAAGTCGATGTAACAGACTTTGTCGCTTGGGTCCTGATTGTTCCACTTCTCCGCAACGGCCACCAGCTCCTCCGGAAATTCCCAACTACGCAGAATGCTGCCGCCAATGTTACCTGCCAGATCTTCAATGCAGTGCTCGATAAAGTCTTTGTCACCAAACTGGTCCAGGTTCTTTTCGGCTTCGGTCAGAATGGGCAGGGCACCGATATTGTGAATAAGGCCGGCCAACGTCATGGTGTCAAAATTGACCGGGCTGTTTTTCAGGTTGCTGTTGTACAGCTGCATGGCCGCCAGCGCAGTTGCAGCCACTTCCAGCGTGTCATGCCAGACCTTACCCATCAGGCCTTTGATCAGGCTGGAATGCGAGACAAACAGCTGTTCAACCGCCATTGCGGTGACGATGTTTTTGATGTAACGCAGACCAATGCGGGTCACGGCCTGATGTAAGGAATTCACGTGCACTGAGCGGCCGAGAAAAGCACTGTTGGCAATTTTCATCATACGGGCTGACATGGCCGGGTCGTGAGAAATAATATCGGCCATCTGGTTCAGGTTCACCTGAGGGTCTTCCGCCATCTTGCGGATCCGTAACGCAATTTCCGGCAAGCTGGGCAGAACCAGCGTGTCATTTTTAATTTTTTCAACGAGAGAACTGAGTAAGGCGTTTTCGTTTGACATAACCTGCAACCCTATAAGCAAAAACTGGTGTGATTTGAATATCTTGCAATAGCTTTATTTTTGTATCCCGACTGATTATGGGCGAATACGGGGTGCTTTGCCCAGAGGCCTTGCTAAATTTTTTTCAGTTTCTATCAATTTCAGTTGGGGGTTGGGCCAGTTGGAACAATTTGTCGCGGATACGCCAGAAGCGGCCATCTTTGCGCGCAATTAATGCCGCTGGCGGAGCCAGCCGATGTTGTTCTTTCAACACCGCCGTCACAGTGCTGGCTGTAAAAGGTCGGTGCCGGTCAATCAAATGAGCGGGGATAAACTGCTGCAAGAACTTTTGTTTTTGCGCTTTGCTGTGCAAAGACCAGAATTCAGCCAGCTCAGTGCCATCGGCTGAAAAGTAGCTGACTTTCAGACTGGTCTTGCCGTCTTTCTGATGGCTGCTCAGCTGCATGCGGTTGATATAAAGCACCAGAGCATCTTTCAGAGCCAGCGCTTCTTTCAGTTTTTTATCCGGGTCGACCAACACCAGGCCGCAGTCACTGCACTGACGGGCGGCGATATCATTTTCTGCACCACAATCCGGGCAGAACTTGCACTTAAAGCGGTAACCACAAGGCTGAGGATTGTCCTGCTCATCCGGCTGATACCCCTGACAGCGGCGGCCATAGTGTTCCAGCACAATGCCGCGTTCATCAGTTTTGCCCCAGAAGCTGTTAAAAAAGCCACACAAAGGGCAGGGTACAGTCACCAGCTCTGCGGCAGGATCTGGCCTGAGTTCACCAATGTCCGGCTGTTCCAGATTAAAGCGGTTGCCGGCGTAATCCAGCACCAGACAGTCCTGTTTGCCCGGGCTTAACCGCAGGCCCCGGCCAACAATTTGCTGATACAAGGTGACGGATTCGGTCGGGCGTAAAATGGCAATCAGATCGATATGTGGTGCGTCAAAGCCGGTGGTTAATACTGCTACATTGACCAGGTATTTCAACTCTTGCTGTTTAAATTGCAACAGCAGCCGGTCGCGTTCAGCCTGCGGGGTTGCTCCCAAAATAAGTGCGCTCTGGTCTGCAGGTAAATAGGACTGGATTTCCTGTGCGTGGCGGGTGGTGGCGGCAAATACCATCACTCCCTTCCGGCTTTGGGCCTGCTGTACCACTTGCGCGATAATTTGTGGTGTGGCCCGTTGCTGCTGCGAAATTCGTAAATCCAAATCCTGTTCTTTAAAGTAACCACCGCTACCAGGCGTCAGCCCTTGAAAGTCGTAACAAAGTACAGGAGCATCCAGCAGTATTGCCGGGGTCAGGTAGGCTTCGCTCAGCAAATGCCGGATCGGCAAATCAAAAATGCAGTAGGTAAAAAACCGTGGCTCGGTGGTACGCACCATACCCCGGGTGTGGTACTGGTAAATCCAGCCACTGCCCAAGCGGTAAGGGGTTGCCGTCAAGCCCAATACTTTAAGTTGTGGGTTTTGCTGCTGCAGCGCCCGTATTACTTTCAGGTAGCTGCTGTTGTTATCCTCACTGACGCGGTGGCATTCATCGATGACTAATAAACTGTACTGCTCGGCAAAATCCTGCAAATTGCGGCTGACCGACTGCACCGACGCAAACACCACTTTGCTGGCGGTTTCTTTGCGGTTCAGGCTGGCGGAATACACCGCCGCATCCAGGCCGTAGTGGCAGTATTTGGAGTGGTTTTGTTCAACCAGCTCTTTGACATGTGCCAGCACTAATACCCTGCCTTTGGCCAGCCGTGCCAGCTCAGCAATCACCAGGCTTTTGCCTGCACCTGTGGGCAGAACCAGTACCGCGGGCTCGGGGTGGCGGCGGAAATGCACCAGCACGGCTTGGACGGCCTGCTGTTGGTAATCACGTAACTGGGGATTGTTCATCGGGCAGGGACTAAGCAGAGGCGGGGCCAGCCCCGCCATCCGAACAAGGCTTATTGAATGCCTTCGTTAGAAAACACGGTGGCGCGGTCAGCAATAAAGGCAATTTTGATGTTCTTTTTGTCATCACCCCAACGGCAGTTTTTGGTGCCGATGGCTTCTTCACAATGATCGGCTTTGCCCAAAATGGCAGAAACTTCTTCATAGTTCATGCCCGCTTTGACTTTGTTGTAGTTGTCCTGGGTTAACTTGCTGCAGGCAGTCGCTGCCACTAATACAGTCAAGGCCAGAAGTACTTTTTTCATAACAGATTCCTTGTGTTATTGCGTCAATTTGTGGCCGTGGGACTGGCCGGATCGTAACGTTTGATCTGAATAATCACCCCTAAGCGAGGATGATCCAGGTAATTCAGCTGCCCTAATGTTAAACGGGCCTGCTGCTTCACTTCGACCTGAGCCGGCAGCGCGTCATTAGCTTGGCGTAAGTAAAAGCTGCCGTCAAACAGAATAAAGCGGCCAGCTCTGAAACTCAGCAGGCTGTCCAACTGCCAGGGACTAAACCACTGCTGCATCGCACTCTGGCCCTGGCTCAGGGCCTGCAACTGCTGTTGCACCTGTTGCATCAGGGCCGGTGTTTCCGCGCTAGGCAGCATTTCCTCTGGCGTAAAATACTGACCGGCATACCAGTGACTGCGCTGACGGTTACTGGTTAGTGGCTGACGCCAGGCGGTATGCAGTAGTAATTGCTTGGAAGCATCCTGCTTAATTTGCGATGCTACATTTTTTAAACTGAACTGGTCCTGACTCAGCAGGTATGGGATGCCTTGCTGCTCGCCGCTGCCTGCTACTTCAGCTGGAATTAGCGTCGGTGCAGGTAGTTGCAGCGCCAGTTCTGCGCTGCTGAGCGGGCGGCTCAGCAACTGACCATCCTGCGTCCACTGCTCCATCTGGCAACTTTGTGGGTTAAATTGTTCGGCTGACAGCAGCTCAGCTGTGGCGTCGTCCGCTGTGGTCAGTTCTGTGTCGCTGCTGTCCGCCGTCGCTTGCTCTGGAGACGCGGGTTGCGCTGCTTCTGGTTCTGTCGTCAGCGCAGGGGTCGGAGCCAGTAACTGCTGCAGCGCTGCTAACTGCCCGGCTGGCAGAGTGGCAGGTGGTTGGGCTGGCGCCGCAGCGTCTGTTGGCGCGGAGCCTGTAGTCTGCTCAGCAGCCGGGTTACATGCTGGAATAGCTTTGATTAAATCGGCCACCCGTGGCTGATACAAAGGTGCAATTAAGTCCAGCGCTTTGCCTGGTTGCAAGGCTTTTTCCGGTGCTTTAAAGCTTTCTTTCAGGCTGGCGTCCGGCTGGCGGCTGAACACCAGCATTTCAATTTCATACCAATTGGCCAGAGCCGATGGCGCGCTGACCAGGCCTGCCAGGGCCAGCAATAACCGAAGTTTCATGAGACTCCTGTTTGATGAGCATGCAACTCCGACAGCAGCTGGGTGACAAAAGCAATCCGGCTGTCGGCGTTAGTTAATTCTTTGATAAATTTCAGCTTATTCCCACCTTCCAGCTTAAAGACTTTCGACTGAGTCTGAATAAGCTGAATGATAAAGCTGGGGTTGACGCTGGTACGGTCGCCGAATTCTAGCACACCACCTTTGGGGTTGGCTTCCAATCGTTTGACGCCAATCGCTGCGGCCTGCAATTTTAACTCGGTGATTTTCACCAAATTTTTCGCCGCGTCTGGCAGCAAGCCAAAGCGGTCAATCAGTTCCACCTGCACATCGTCGAGTTCCAGGCTGTCTTTACAGCTGGCCAGTCGCTTGTAAAAAGACAAGCGCAGGTTGATGTCAGGAATATAATCATCCGGAAACAGCGCCGGTAGTTTCAGATCCAGCTCGGTTTGCTGTTGTAGCAGGGCGTCCAGGCTTGGCTCTTTGCCTTGCTTTAAAGCCTCAACCGCTTGTTCCAGCATCTCCATATAGAGGCTGAAACCAACAGATTCAATTTGCCCGCTCTGTTCATCGCCCAGCAGCTCACCGGCACCGCGAATTTCTAAATCGTGGGTGGCCAGCGCAAAACCAGCGCCTAAATCTTCCAGCGCCGAAATAGCCTCTAAACGCTTTTCGGCGTCTTTGGTCAGGCGTTTCGGCGGTGGTGTCAGCAGATAGGCATAAGCCTGGTGGTGCGAACGGCCAACCCGGCCCCGCAGCTGGTGCAGCTGTGCCAGACCAAAGTTGTCGGCTCTGTTGATCAAAATAGTGTTGGCGGTTGGCACATCAATACCGGTTTCGATAATGGTGGAGCACAGCAGCAGGTTAAAGCGCTGATGGTAAAAATCCGCCATCACTTGTTCGAGCTCACGCTCGCGCATTTGGCCATGGGCAATGCCTATCAGGGCTTCAGGCAACAGCTCGCTCAGGTCAGCGGCCATTTTTTCGATGCTGGCAACGTCGTTGTGCAGAAAATACACCTGACCACCCCGGCTGATTTCGCGCAGCACGGCTTCACGTATCAGGCCACTTTCAAATTCACGGACAAAGGTTTTCACCGCCAGTCGTTTGGCTGGTGGTGTGGCAATAATGGACAAATCACGCATTCCGGATAACGACATATTCAGGGTGCGCGGTATTGGGGTGGCGGTCAGGGTCAGAATATCGATATTGGCTCGCAGCGCTTTGATTTTGTCTTTTTGCCGCACACCAAAACGGTGCTCTTCATCGACAATCAGCAAGCCGAGGTCATCAAACCGAATATCGTCCTGCAGTAATTTATGGGTGCCAATCAGAATATCCACTTTGCCGGCCGCCACATCGGCCAAAATCGCTGTTTGTTCTTTAGCGCTGACGAAACGCGACAATACTTCCACCCGGATTGGCCAGTTGGCAAAACGGTCGCGGAAGTTTTCATAGTGCTGCTGCGCCAGCAAGGTGGTTGGCACCAGCACCGCCACTTGTTTGTTGTCGTTAATGGCGACAAAGGCGGCGCGCATCGCCACTTCGGTTTTACCAAAGCCAACGTCACCGCAGACCAGCCGGTCCATGGCCCGCTCGGCCTGCATATCCGCCAGCACATGGCTGATGGCGTCCAGCTGATCGACGGTTTCTTCATACGGGAAGCCGTCAGCAAATACGTCGTATTGCTCAGCGTCCAGCCGGAAGCCATAGCCGGTTTGAGCCGCGCGTTTGGCGTACACATCCAGCAACTCGGCCGCCACGTCCCGTACTTTCTCCGCAGCTTTACGGCGGGCTTTTTCCCATTGATCCGTGCCGAGTTTATTTAGCGGCGCATGCTCCTGATCGGCCCCTGTGTAGCGGCTGATCAAATGCAAAGAGGACACCGGCACATACAGCTTGCTGGCACCGGCGTATTCAATAGTAACAAATTCTGCGCTGATGCCACCGGCGTCCAGCACCTGCAAGCCCTGATAACGGCCAATACCATGCTGTAAATGCACCACAGGCTGACCAAGGGATAATTCCGCCAGGTTGCGGATAATGGTGTCGCTGGAAATTTGCTGGCTACGTTTACGGCGGCGTTTTTGCGCTACTTTCTGGCCAAACAACTCGTTTTCGCTGATCAGCGCCAGCGGCGTTTTGTCGCTCAGCACGCAGCCTTGCTCCAGCGCTCCAACCACAATGGCCAGGTCGGCGTCGCCGGTCAGAAAGTCGGCCAGGCTCTGACACTGCTGCAGCCGGATCTGCTGTTTGCCCAGCAGTTGCAGCAGGCTTTCGCGGCGTCCTTCCGATTCCACCAAAAACACAGCGCGGCCTTTTTGCTGTTTCAGCTTCAGCACATAATGCTGCAACTTCTCCAGCGGGTTTTTCAGTTGATGATCCACGGCCACATCGGGCAGGGCACCAACTTTTGCATTGGCCTGGCCGACCCGCTGTGGCAATTCTGCTCTGGACAACCGCAGGCGCGGGTAGCTTTTCATCCGGCCAAAGAATTCATCTTTTTGCAGGTAAATCTCGGCCGGCTTGAGCAGCGGTTTCAAAAGGTCGATGGCTTTGTCCTGATAGCGGCGCAGCAGATCCTGACTGAAGCGGTCGGTGGCGGCGTCTAAATCACCCACCTGCACCAGTTCGGTGTGCGCGGGCAGGTAGTCGAACAGACTGCAGCTTTGTTCGGCAAACAGCGGCAGGTAGTATTCAATACCGGCTGGCATCAGGCCCTGACTGACCTGCATATACAGCGATTCTTTTTCGTTGCGTGCAGGAAAGCGTTCGCGGTAACGGATGCGAAAACGTTCGATGGCTGCTTTGTCCTGCGGAAATTCGTGGGCCGGCAGCAGCGCCACTTTTTCAACCTGCTGTACAGTGCGCTGGTTGTCCGGGTCAAACAAGCGAATGCCGTCAATTTCATCGTCGAAAAAGTCGATGCGATAAGGCAGCTGGCTGCCCATCGGAAATAAGTCCAGCAAGGATCCACGCACGGAAAATTCACCATGTTCCATCACCTGCTCCACAGCGCGGTAACCGACCGCGGCCAGTTGGGTACGCAACGAGGTTAAATCCAGCTGCTGGCCTTTCTCCAGCCATAAGCTGTGTTGCTGCAGCCAGTCCGGCTGATTCAGCCGCAGCATGGCGGTGCTGACCGGTACCAGCACCAGGCCAGTTTTTAGCTGTGGCAGCCGGTACAGGGTTTGAATACGTTGCGAAATGATGTCCTGGTGCGGCGAAAACACATCGTAAGGCAGGGTTTCCCAGTCCGGAAATACCTGCAGCAAGGCCGGGTTCTGCGCCAGGTCATCTTGCAGGAATACCTGTAATTCTTGCTCAAGGCGCAGTGCGGTCGGCGTATCAGGCACCAACACCAGATAAAGCCCTGGCTGACGCTGCACTAAGTCGGCTAACGCAAAAGGCAAGGCCGCGCCTTGCAGCTGGCCCCATTGTTTAAGATCCTGAGCGCCCGCAGGCAGAGGTAATTGCTGAAAATAAGTCATTTAAGTTCGGTTCGTTGTACGGCTGCTTATCAAATCAATAAGAGGTCAGGTTGCTGTCTGTTGTGCCTGACGGGCTTCTGCTTTGCGTTTGAGCTGTCGGCTTTGCTCATGCAGGCTGGCACGTACCACCAGATCGCGGTCATCTTCACGGATGCGGCGGAATAACAATCGTGCCAAAAACCCCTGCCCAGACGGCTCACAGTCAATCAGTTCGGCCAGCGCAAACACTGCACCTTCGTTATGGTCTAAAAACAGTTTCAATTCATAAAGCTGACCTGGTTCTGCCGCATCATTGAGCTGCACCCGCACACCGGAGCCGCCAAAGCTAAAGGCCTGAAAGCGTTGGCTGCTGTCGTCCTGATTGCGCAGCACATAATGCATCAGCGCGTCTATTTTGCGGGTCTGTAGCTGCAGGTAGCTGATAAGCTCAGGTTGCAGATCTTTGATCCCGGTTAAGGCCCTGCTGCTGGAGCTGTTCAGTGCCGACAATTCGCTGGTCATTTTAAAGGCGTCCGGCAACAACTGGTAAAAGCCATCGTCGTCCGGTAAAGGCGCATCAAAAGGCACCAGATTGACTGAAACGGACTGTTCTACCTGGAAATAATCGTTAAATTCTTCAAGACGTTGAGTGGAACTGGGCTGCAGCATAGGGATCCTCAAGTTGCAAGCTTGTAACCTTAACGGATTCTCACTATTATCGCAGCAATTTCTTGCCCGGCCCAGCATAGCTGCTGTGAAAAAGCCGGTTGCCATGTAAAAGTGGGGTGCTGTGAAAAACCTGTCGTTACCTCTGTTCGCCCGCATTGGTCTGCGTTACAGCCAAAGCCGCCGTGGCCGTGGCTTCTTGTCCTTTATCACTTTATTTTCTGTCACTGGTATTTTTCTCGGTGTACTGGCGCTGACCGTGGTCAGCTCGGTGATGAATGGCTTTGAAGCCAGCCTGAAACAGCGGGTGCTGGGGGTGATCCCGCATTTGCTGGTCAGTACAGAACAGCCAGAGCTGGCTGCTGATTTGCCCAAAGAGTTTGATCAAATCACTCAGGTGACTCCGCATTTGCAGCTGGAAGCACTGGCGCAAAGCCCGGGTGAGCTGACGCCTTTGTTATTGCAAGGCATTGAACCGGCCGCCATTCCCGAATTCCTGCAGCAATCATTGCTGGTGGGCGACTGGCAGCAACTGGCCGACAAGCCTTATTCCGTGATGTTAGGTGTGGGGTTGGCCGATCAATTAAAGGTCGGCCCTGGCCAGCAAATCCGTTTGATCCTGGCACAGGGCGGCAGTTTTACCCCCATGGGGTGGATGCCACGGCAGCGGCTGTTTAATGTCGCAGGGCTGGTCAGTACCGGCTCTGAGCTCGACAACAGCGTGGCGCTGGTGCATTTGCCTGATTTAAAAAAATTAAGTGCCGGCCAACAGCAAAGCAGCCAGTGGCGGGTGACCTTGCAAGAGCCCTTTGATGCGCCTGCTCTGGAGCCTTTGGTGGCGTCTGTGCCGGGTGTCACCGCAGTCACCGACTGGCGGGACAGCCACGGCAAGCTATTTGCCGCTGTGGCGATGGAAAAATCCATGATGTGGCTGATGCTGCTGCTGATCATTGCGGTGGCGGCTTTTAACATAGTGTCGGCGCTGGCGATGATGGTGACTGAAAAACAACGGGAAGTGGCGATTCTGAAAACTCAGGGCATGACAGACAGCCAGCTGTTTATGGTGTTTGCCGTGCAGGGCATGAATAACGGCTTGCTGGGCACCTTGACCGGTGCTGTGGCCGGTGTGCTGCTGACCTGGCAGCTGAATACCCTTTTATCCGTTTTAGGTATTCAGGTGATTGCCGGTGTGGCATTGCCGACGGATATTCAGCCACTGCAAATTCTGACCATTGTGCTGGCCGCCTTAGGCTTAACGGCGCTGGCGGTGATTTACCCGGCCTGGCGCGCGGTACGGGTTCAACCTGCGGAAGTATTAAGAGATGAATAAGGTGTTAGTGGCCCGTGGCCTGAGTAAAAGTTATCGCGATGGCTCGCAGGAAACCCAGGTGTTGCATGGGGTCGATTTAACGGTTGCGGCTGGCGAAATGCTGGCGATTGTTGGCAGTTCCGGCTCGGGCAAAAGTACTTTGCTGCATATTCTCGGCACACTGGATTTACCGGACCAGGGCGACCTGGTGCTGCTGGGCAAACCAGTTGCCAGCCTGAGCACAGACGCCAAAGCCAAACTGCGTAACCAGCATCTGGGCTTTATTTATCAGTTTCACCATTTGTTGATGGACTTCAGTGCGCTGGAAAACGTGATGATGCCACTGCTGATTGGCAAGACGCCGGAAGCGGAAGCCCGCCATCGCGCCTTGCGGTTACTGGACAAAGTAGGCTTGTCGCACCGGGTTGAACACAGACCGGCGGAGCTCAGTGGTGGTGAGCGGCAGCGGGTGGCCATTGCCCGGGCTTTAGTGGGCGAACCTGCGCTGGTGCTGGCGGACGAACCGACCGGTAACCTGGACCATCAGACTGCCGAACAAATCTACCAATTGCTGCGTCAGCTCAATCAGGAATTATCCACCAGTTTTATTGTGGTGACTCACGACAGAGCGCTGGCGGCCCGGCTGGATAAACAGTACTGGATGCAAGACGGCCGTTTGGGTGCTGCGCATGGCTAGTTTGTCCTGGCAATTGGCCCAGCGTTACCGCCACAGCCGTAACAGCAATGCCTTTATCCGTTTTATTTCCGCCTCATCCACCATTGGCATAGGTCTGGGGGTGGCTATTCTGATACTGGCCTTGTCGGTGATGAACGGTTTTGAACAGGCGCTGCGCACTCAGCTGCTGGCGGTGATCCCGCATATTGAGTTGCAGGCGGTGGACAAGCCTATTTTGCACTGGCAGAAGAAGTTGCCGGCATTGGTAAAACAGCCCGGCATAGTGGCTGGTGCGCCTTATATCAAAACCAACACATTAATGCGGATTGGTGCTCAGGTGAAGGCTGCCAGTTTGCGTGGTATTGACCCGAAGCTTGAGCAGGGCGTCAGTGAGTTGCAGCGTTTTCTGAAAGCCGGCAGTCTGGACCAGTTAACAGCGCAGCAGATTGTATTGGGTCAAGGGGTGGCGAAAGAGCTGGGTGCCTGGATTGGTGATGAAGTGCAGCTGATGTTGCCGCAGCAGAATAGCGACGGCAGTCTGGCCAGCCATAAACATGTCAGTCTGACCGTAGCCGCTATTGTTGGCATGGGTGGGCAGATGGATTACCAGCAAAGCTGGGTGCAGCTGGACGCGCTCGCCGGGTGGCTGAACTACCCGCCCGGCGCTGTGCAAGGTCTGGCCTTTAAAGTGCAGGATGTGTTTGCGGCGCCGCGATTGTCCAGAGAACTGGGCAACCAGCTGAGTGGAAAAGATTATGTGTATATGCTGGATTGGGTACGCAGCCAGGGCCACTTGTACCACGATATTCAAATGGTGCGCAGCATTTTGTACCTGGTGCTGGTGCTGGTGCTGGCAGTGGCCTGTTTTAACATTGTCGCTACCCTGGTGATGGCGGTGCGGGAAAAACAAAGCGATATTGCCATCCTGCTGACCATGGGCATGCCGCGGGGCGCTGTGGTTAAAGCCTTTATGTGGCTGGGCTGGCTCAACGGCCTGGTCGGCACCCTGGTTGGCGCTGCAGTTGGCTTGCTGCTGGCCTGGCAGATTGAGAATTTGTTTGCGGCGCTGACCAGCTGGACAGGTTTTGTGTTACTCGACCCCAGTATTTATTTCGTTAACTATGTGCCTTCCAAAATCGACCCGTTGCAGGTACTGCTGACGGTTGGCGTGGCGTTAGTACTGAGTTTACTGGCCACCTTGTACCCGGCCATTCAGGCCAGCCGGGTGCAACCCGCTGTGGTGCTGGGTCGCAGTTAAGCGGCTTTGGCCTGGATTCGCCTGTATTCGCTTAAAATATTGGTGTAGCGGGCTAAGCTCGCTACACCATCCTGAAGGCCCTTCGAACCCTGAGCAGATGCATCTCTTGGCTGTTGCAAAGCCATCAGCTGCCGCCATACTTGAGTTCTCATTATTTACTTTTAATTTACATGAACGCCTTTTGCTGCGGCCTGATTGCAGGCTGCCTCAGCCTGTTGTTCTGGCCACAGATCCCGCCATTCAACGGGCTCTGGGCGCTCTTATGCCTGCCGGTTTTACTCTATACCCGCTGTTGGTTTGCTGCGGGTTTGCTGCTGAGCCTGGTGTCTGCGCTGGCGGCAGTGCAACAGCATCAGAGCCTGAGTCAGCAGCTGCTGCGGACGCAGCCGCTCTGGTTGCAAGGCCAGATCAGCGCTATGGTGCAGCCAGGTCGGGATTACAGCCGAGTGCAATTTCGTCTGGATACAGCGCCGTATCAAGGCTATTCGCTGCGCCTTGGCTGGGCTCAGGCGCCGGAATTGCTGGGACAGGGCCAGCGCTGGCAGCTGAAACTCAAGTGCAAGCCGGTGCGCCCACCGGCCAATCCGGGCTCGGCGCCGGTGGAAGCCAATGCCTATGCAGTTGGCGTGCTGGCCAGTTGTCAGGTCAGTCAGGGCCTGCTGCTGCAGCCTGAGCTGGCGCAGCGTCAGCGGCTGTATAACAGCTGGCTCGCGCGTTTTGGCGAACGGCCTGGCTTTGCGCTGATCAGTGCGCTGACATTAGGGGAGCGCCCCTTTAGCAGCGAACTTTGGCTGGGATTACAGGCCAGTGCGCTCGGGCATCTTATTTCTATTTCAGGTTTTCATATCGGCTTGTTGTTTGGCTGGGTGGCTGCGTTAAGCCGCTGGCTGGGAAGGCGCTGCGGCTGGGCTTTTTTGCATCAGCATGCGCCCTGGCTGGCATTGGCTGTCGCCTGTTACTACAGCCTGCTGGCAGGGTTGGCCATTCCGACCTTAAGAGCTTTGCTGGCTTTGGCACTTGGCGTGTTGTTATGGGCCAACCGGCAGCGGCTCAGCTATCTGCAAGTCTGGTTGTTGTTGGCTGCCTCATTGTTACTGCTGCAACCGCTTTGGGTGCTGAGTATCAGTTTCTGGCTGACGGTGCTGGCGGTCGGGTTGTTGTTGCTGTTGCTGTGGCGTTACCCGCTGCGCGAACAGGGCTTTCGGGCCAAGCTGCTGTGGGGGCTACGCTTTCAGCTGCTGATGACTGTGCTGATGGCCGTACCTACTTTACTGTTTTTTCATGGTGTGGCGCCTTTGGCACTGCTGTCTAACCTGCTGTTTGTGCCCTGGTGTTCACTGGTGCTGATCCCCTGGTTGTTTCTGGCGGTGCTGATTGACCTGATATCGCCTGCCAGCTGGTTATGGCATTGGCAGCTGGCGGACTGGCTGGCGCGGCCCTTGCTGCAGTGGCTGCTCTGGAGTGCCGATGCCGAGCACTGGTGGTTGTTACCGGCCCAAACCGCGGCTTCGGTATTGGCGCTTTTTGCGGCGCTGGTGCTGCTGGCCTTTGGCTGGCGCCGAGTTCCTTTGGTGCCACTGACGGCGCTGTTATTCGTGCCCGCCTTTTCGGCGGGCCGCTTTGACAGCAGTCAGGTGCGGCTGCACCTGATTGATGTTGGGCAGGGCACTGCACTGCTGCTGCAACAAGGTCGTCGCGGTTTGTTGTATGACGCCGGTCCGCGCTATGGGGATTTCAGTGCCACCGAAGCCTATGTGATGCCTTATCTGCAGTATCAGGGCATTTCGCAGCTGGATTATCTGCTGCTCAGTCATGCTGATGCAGATCACACGGGCGACTACAGGAAACTGCTGCAATCCTATCCGCACACAGCGCTGCTGGCAGATTTTGCCACTGGCCTGACACAACAACCCTGTAGCAGTTTGCCACCATTTTGGCGGCAGGCCCGGCTTCGCAGCGAGCGGTTTGGCCTGGATACCAGCAGCAACGACGGGTCTTGCTGGTTGCAACTGAGCTGGGCTGGTTGGACCTTTCTGGCCAGCGGTGACAGTGGACAGGCCGCAGAGCTCAGATACCTGCAGCACAATTGGGGCAAAGCAGATTTTCTATTGCTGGGCCATCATGGCAGTAACAGCTCGTCGGGGCTTGAATTTTTGCAGCAGTTATCCCCATTAATGGCGCTGAACAGTGCGGGTGCGTTAAACAGTTACGGTCACCCGCATGCCGATGTACAGGCCCGGTTAGCCCTGCTGCAAATCCCATTGCTGGATACAGGCCAGCAGGGTGCTATTGAGCTAAGATTTCGAGCCGCAGAGGTGGAGATTTGGCTTTACCGGCAGCGGCTGTGGCCCCTTTGGTTGCGCAATTCTGCAGCACTCTGATGCCGCTGGGGGATAACAGCTGAAACTGGCGATTGAACCATGTAGAATGTCGGCAGAATTCTGCTCAAGGAATGTATTTTGTCTGTAAATCAAATTGATATGCGTGCTACTGCCAGACGTTTATTCAGTTATCTGAAATCTTATCGTCCAGCGTTTGCCGTCGCTATTGTCGGTATGGCGGGTTACGCCGGGGTGGATATTCTGTTTATCTCCCAGTTTGGTGACTTTATTGACCGTGGTATCAGCCAGAAAGACACTAATTACCTGGCCTGGGCGCCGGTTTTTGTCATTGGCATGTTTTTGCTGCGGGGCGTATTTAATTTCATCTCCAGCTACTGTCTGACCTGGGCTGGCACCCATATCGTCAAAGACTTGCGGCAAGAATTGTTTAGCAAAATGATGACCTTGCCTGTCAGTTACCACGACAAACACAGCACCGGCGAGCTGATTTCAAAAATCACCTACGATGCGGAGCAAATCAAACAAACCTCAAGCAAAGCGCTGGTGGTGTTGATCCACGAAGGCGTCTTTGTGTTTGGCTGCCTTGGCCTGATGTTCTGGAACAGCTGGCAGCTGTCGCTGATTTTCCTGCTGATTGCGCCGCTGATTGCAGTGGTGGTGTCGCAGGTGTCCAAGCGGTTTCGGGTCATCAGCTCCCGTATTCAAAACTCGATGGGCGATGTCACCAGCAGTTCAGAGCAGATGCTGAACGGTCATAAGGTGATCCGCGCTTTTGGCGCTGTCGAGCTGGAAAACCGCAAATTTGCTGACGTCAATAACCGCAACCGCCAGCTGGACGTCAAAATGGAAGCGACGCGTTCGATCAGCGTTTCGCTGATCCAACTGATTGCTTCGTTTGCTTTGGCTTTTGTGATTTACCTGGCGAGCTTCCCGGCGATGCTGGAAACCCTGACGCCGGGTATCTTCAGCGAAATTCTGGCGGCGATGATGCTACTGCTCAAACCACTGAAACAGCTGACTACGGTCAACAGTGAATTTCAGCGTGGTATGACCGCCGCGGCCAATGTGTTTTTAGTGCTGGACCAGCCGTCAGAGCAGGATACGGGCACAGTGCAACTGCAGCAGGCCAAAGGCTTGTTGCAGGTCAATAATGTCAGCTTTAACTACCCTGGGCACAGCCGTCAGGTGCTGAACGATATCAGCTTTACCGCACAGCCCGGCCAGACCGTTGCGCTGGTTGGTCGTTCAGGCAGTGGCAAGACCACCATTTCCAGTTTATTGCCGCGTTTTTACGAAATAGAGCAGGGCGAGATTCTGCTCGATGGCGTGAATATTCAGCATTGCACACTGGATTCTTTACGCGCGCAGATGGCGACAGTGTCGCAACAAGTGGTGCTGTTTAACGACAGCATTGCTAACAATATTGCTTATGCCTACCGCGGTGACCTGAGTCGGGAGCGACTGCTGCAGGTGGCTGAGCGCGCCCATGTGATGGAGTTTGCCAATCAGCTTCCTGAAGGCATCGACACCGTGATTGGTGAAAACGGCGTCACCTTGTCTGGTGGCCAGCGCCAGCGTATCGCCATTGCCCGTGCTTTGCTGCGTGAAGCGCCGCTGCTGATCCTGGATGAAGCCACCTCGGCGCTGGATACAGAGTCTGAGCGTAAAATTCAATCGGCCCTGGATGAACTGCTGAAGGGGCGTACCAGCCTGGTGATTGCACACCGCTTGTCGACCATTGAACAGGCGGATCTGATCCTGGTGATGGATCAGGGTAAAATTGTCGAGCGGGGTAACCATCAGCAGTTGCTGGCGCTGGACGGCTATTACGCTCAACTCTACAAGATGCAGTTCAGTGAGGCCTGATGAACTGGTTTGAACGGGGCTGGTACGGCGAACATCGCGGCACGCTGCTGCTGTGGCCGCTGAGTCTGTTGTACCGGCTTATTGGCGCCTGGCGGCGCTTTGCTTATGGTTTGGGCTGGCTGAAAAGCGAACGTATGACCGTGCCTGTGCTGGTGGTTGGCAATATCAGCGTGGGCGGTACAGGCAAAACGCCAATGACCTTGTATCTGTGCCAGCAGTTGCAGCAACGTGGCCTTCGGGTGGGTATTGTCAGCCGCGGTTATGGCGCTCGTATCACTGCGCCGCTGTTGGTCAGGCCTGAGCATTCACCAGTCGACGTGGGCGACGAGCCTTATTTACTGGCCAGCCGCAGTGGTTGCCCTGTGGTGGTTTGTCCGGACCGGGTGGCTGCGGCCCGACATTTACTGGCGCAGTACCCGCTGGACCTGATTATTTCTGACGACGGCATGCAGCATTACCGGCTGCAACGTGACCTTGAACTGGTACTGATTGATGGTCAGCGTGGTTTTGGCAATGGCCAACTACTGCCCGCTGGTCCGTTACGTGAACCTGTCAGCCGGTTGGCCAATGCCAGTGCTGTGGTGGTTAATAGCGCAAGCGTCGGCAGTCACTTTGCGCTGCCTGCTGGGTTGCCGGGGTTCCGGATGGCGTTACAAGCTGGAGCGCCAGTTGCGCTGGTAGGCTCTGCGCACTGGACAGGCGAAGCCGTTACCTTGGTAGCGGCAATCGGCAACCCGCAGCGTTTTATCAGAACCGCTGAAGCCTGCGGTGTGCAGGTGGCGGCGACGCAATTTTTTCCTGATCATTTTGCGTTTAGTGCCGATAGTCTGGCGGCCATTGATGGGCCTGTGCTGATGACTGAAAAAGATGCGGTGAAATGCCGCCCCTTTGCCAAAGCCGACTGGTTTTATCTGCCGGTTCAGGCTGAACTTACCCCTATTAAGGGCAGCCCGGAGTTGATCCCCTGGCTGCTGCAACGCATTCAACCAAGGAGCTGATATGGCGTTAAATGTAGCGCTGCTCGACATCATTGCCTGCCCGGTGTGCAAAGGCAAACTGAAGCTGGATAAAGAGCAACAGGAACTGATTTGTGTGGCTGACAGGCTGGCGTACCCGGTGCGTCAGCATATTCCGGTGCTGCTGGTGAACGAAGCCCGGCAGTTGACGCTGGATGAGGCGGAAACATGGCGTTCCTAGTGGTGATCCCGGCGCGTTTTGCGTCGAGCCGGCTGCCTGGTAAGCCTCTGGCTGATATTGCCGGCACCAGTATGATTGAACGGGTCTGGCGTCAGGCTGGCGAAAGCGGCGCTGAGCGGGTGGTGATTGCGACCGACAACGAACAAGTCGCTGCCCATTGCCGCAGTTTCGGCGCTGAAGTCTGCATGACCAGTGAACGCCATAACTCTGGCACTGAACGGCTGGCCGAAGTGGTGCAGCAGCTGGGCCTGCCGGATGATACTGTGGTGGTGAATGTGCAAGGCGATGAGCCTTTTATCCAGCCAGCCCTTATTCGTCAGGTCGCTGACAATCTGTCCGGGCAGAGCAAAGCCCGGATGGCGACGTTAGCGGTCACCCTGGCGGATGCCGACGAAATTACTAACCCCAATGTGGTGAAGGTACAGACCGATAAAGACGGTTATGCCCTGTATTTCAGCCGCTCGGTGATCCCGTTTGACCGTGACCAGGCGTTTTCGCAGCAGCTGGCGGCTATTTACCGCCGTCATATAGGTATTTATGCCTATCGCGCTGGTTTTATTCAGCAGTATGTGCGCTGGCCAGCATCGCAGTTGGAGCAGGTCGAATGCCTGGAGCAGCTGCGGGTGTTATGGCAAGGCGAGGCTATTCATGTGGCCACTGCTTTGGAACGACCGGCGATGGGCGTCGATACGCCAGAGGATCTGGAAAAAGCCAGGGCTTTTGCGCTGGAGTTTGACCGCGCATGAGCCTGCAGCTGGTGCACCAACAGGCCGATTTTGTCGTGCTGAATAAACCCTCCGGCCTGAGTTTTCATAGCGAGTTTGAAGCTGGGCTGGTGGCGCTGGCCGAAGCGCAGCTGGGCGAAAAGCTTTATGCGGTGCATCGGCTGGACAAAGGCACCAGTGGCCTGATTATTCTGGCCCGTAGCAGTGAAGCCGCCGCGCGCTTTTCGGCACTGTTTGCCAGTGCTGGTATTGATAAATGGTATTTAGCGCTCTCCAGTGGTAAAGCCAAAAAAAAGCAGGGTTGGGTGAAAGGCGATATGGTGCAGGCGCGCCGTTCGGCCTGGATGCTGACCACGGCGCAGTCGAACCCGGCGGTCAGCTATTTTATCTCGGCTGGTCTGGCCGAAGGGGGCCGTCGAGCTTATCTGGTCAAGCCCTACACAGGGAAAACCCATCAGGTGCGGGTGGCGCTGAAAAGTGTTGGCGCCGCGTTGCTGGGGGACGAGCTGTACAAGGGCGATAGCGCAGACCGCTTATATCTGCATGCCTATGCGCTGCGTTTTCAGTGGGAGGGGCAGTGGATTGAGCTGGTGTTGCCACCGACCGAAGGTGAGGCATTTCAAAGCAGTGCCTTGGCACAGCAACTGGCGACTGACTGGGCCTGTCCCTGGCTGCTGAATTTTCCTCTGCTTCATTTACGCGCTGGCTTAGATGCCACACCATCGGATTAATCATGTCAGATTATCTATTACGTTTTGCCGGTATAGGCCGGTTGTATGGCGTGAAAGCGCTGGAAAAATTTCAGCACAGCCATGTCTGTGTCGTCGGTATTGGCGGTGTCGGCAGCTGGGCTGCTGAAGCGCTGGCGCGTTCGGGCATTGGCCGCATTACGCTGATTGACCTGGATGATATTTGCATCAGCAACACCAACCGTCAGCTGCATGCGCTGACCGGCACCATAGGCAAGGACAAAGTGGCGGTGATGGCGGATCGTATTCGCGCCATTAACCCGGACTGCCAGGTGACTTGTGTTGAAGATTTTGTTGCCACCGACAATATCGCCCAATTGATGAGTGCAGGCTTTGACTATGTGGTGGATTGCATCGATTCCATCAAAGCCAAAGTGGCGCTGATTGCCCACTGCAAACGCAATAAAATTCCGTTGGTAACTGTCGGCGGAGCCGGCGGTCAGACCGACCCGACCCAAATTCAGCTGGCCGATTTAAGCCAGACCACCTATGACCCGCTGCTGGCCAAAGTGCGAAATACGCTGCGGCGCGATTACAACTACAGCCGCAACCCGAAACGCCGCTTTGGCATTGATGCGGTGTATTCCACTGAGCAGCTGGTGTATCCGGCGGGTGATGGCACGGTCTGCCAGACTAAACCTGACTTAGAAGGGGCTCAGTCCGGTATGCGGCTGGACTGCTCGGGCGGTTTTGGCGCCGTCACAGTGGTCACCGGCAGTTTTGCATTTGTCGCTGTGTCAAAAGTGCTGCGCAAACTGGCGGACAAAGCCCACTAACAGCTCGCAACAAAAAGGGGTCAGGTCTTGAATTTTGCATGGCTATGCAAAATTCAAGACCTGACCCCAACAGAAGGGAGGCGTTGTGCCTCCCTTTTGCGTATTAGTCGCGTTGGATCACAAAGTCTTGCGTGGCACGGCGCACTTTTTTCAGGTTCACCAGCCAGTCGCCTTCGGCTGCACGATAGCCCAGTGGCAACAGCAATACCGACTTCAACCCAAGCTCCGCCAGGTTCAGAATTTCATCGACTTTCGCCGGTTCAAAACCTTCCATTGGCGTTGCGTCGACTTGTTGCTCGGCGGCGGCAATCAGCGCCGAACCCAAACCTATATAGGCCTGACGGGCGGCATGTTCAAAGTTCACTTCAGCCGGACGCTGCGGGTAATGGCTCAGCAGTTGTTGGCGGTAGGCTTCCCAGCCATCGTTTTTAAAGCCGCGTTGCTCGTTGACCAGGTCAAACATCATATTGATGCGCTCGGCGGTGTAATTGTCCCACGCGGCAAAGACCAGCAGGTGAGAGCAGTCGGTGACCTGAGACTGGTTCCAGGCGACGGCGCGGATTTGGGCTTTCAGCTCCGGGTTCGTCACCACCAGCACCTGGTAAGGCTGCAGCCCGCTGGAGCTGGCGCTTAGGCGAATGGCTTCCAGAATATATTCCAAACGCTCAGCTGGCACCGCGCTGCTTGGTTGCATCTTTTTGGTGGCATAACGCCAGTTCAGTAAATCAAGGGTCGACATCAGAGGTACTCCATTGGATGAATACCTCTGATATAAGGCTGTCGCCCTCGTTTTCAAGGGCTTAAAGGGTCAAGGGGCTGGTGGTTTTTCTGCTGCGGCTTGTTTTGAAGCCTCATGGTCTGAGTCGTCACTGTCTGGCCCGTTAGTCAGTTGCTCCTGGTCCACCGGCCCATCGCTTTGCTGGGGCTCAACCATCTCCTGACTCGATAGCTCCTGACTCGACAGCTCCTGATCTGCATTCGGCAGCGGGGTGTCCATATGCACCGGCTGCACCATTTGCTGCTGCACAGTTTGCTCATCGACCCGTGGGTCCAGTGCTGCCGCCAGCGGTGAGGACACCAAATCGCCGGATGCCATCACATAATCCTGGGTTTTTTGCTTGTCCTGCTGCTTTTGCTGGTAATTCACCTGCGAAAGGCGCAGGAACAACAACAAAGTACAGAGGGCGATAAAGCCATACAGCATCCGATAGCCAAGTAACTGTACTAAACCCGACGCCAACAGAGGGCCTATACTGGCGCCTAAGCCGAAGGTCAGCAGGATAGTCGCCGACAAAGCCACCCGCTGGGATTGTTCGACGTTTTGGTTGGCCAGCGCTGTGCCAAGCGGGTACAGCGTAAAAGCAAAAATGCCATAAGCAAAGGTAAATACCAGTTGCAACCAACCGGCCAACGGCAACAAGGCGATGCAAAGTGCAATGGAGCCGAGGATCACTGTATTGGTGCGAATAAGCCGGCTGCGGCGCACCCGGTCTGACAATTTACCCATGGGCCACTGAGCCAACAGGCCGGCCACTATGGTGCAGCTCATATAAAGCGCCACTTGTTTGGTGTCACCGCCCTGGCTGGCGACATAAGCCGGAGCCAGACCGTAAAAGCTACCTGCAATTACCCCAGCCATCGCCACTGTGGTCAGGCTTTGTGGCACCTGTTGCCAGAACACCCGAATTTTTAGCGGTGCCGGTTGCAATGGTGCCGGGTGAATGCGGCGGGTCAGCGCCAGCGGTACCAGGCAAAGCGCAAAGCACATACCAACGATTAACAGTGGTTTTAAGTCCAGTTCAGGGCTAATGCTTATCGCCGCCTGACCCAGCATCAGGCCCAGGTACGACACAATCATGTAACTGGCAAACACAGTACCGCGGTTTTTACTGTCGGCTTGTTCGTTCAGCCAGCTTTCCAGCACCATATACATACACATCATGCCGGTGCCGACCAATAGCCGCAGCACCAGCCAGACCGCTAAATCATCAATCAGCGCATGGCCCAAGGCTGAGGCGCTGGTGACACCTGCGCTGGCGACAAAGGTACGGATATGGCCGACCTGAGCAATTAAACGGTGACCCACTTTAGAGCCGCCCACCAGGCCAAGGTAATAAGCCGACATCATGCCGCCAATCCAGATTTGAGCCACCTGATCGGCTGCCAGCCGCAACCCCAGGTAAGTCGTCAGTACGCCACTGGCCAGCAGGGCAAGCAAGGTTGCCGAGTAAAGCGAAGAAAATGACCGTAAAGAAGTCGACATAAAAGGTCCTGTATATACCCGTCGTACTTGAAGCTGCGGCTTTGTTGGCTGCTCCATCTCGCCCCAGTCATATAGGATTTCTATGCTCCTGGGGTCTCACTGGCTTGCCGCCTCCCCGCAACATCAAGTTGCTTGGGTATAGACAAGCCGTGAAAAAAGGGGCGGTAAACCGCCCATTTTTTATTTTACCCGCATGCCTGCTGTTGCGCCTGAATCTGGCGTCAGCAGGAAAATCTCCGAGCCGCCAGGGCCTGCGGCCATCACCATGCCTTCGGACATGCCAAAGCGCATTTTACGCGGCGCCAGGTTGGCCACCATCACCGTCAGGCGTCCGACCAATTGCTCTGGCTGGTAGGCCGATTTAATACCGGCAAACACCTGGCGTTGTTCATTGCCTAAATCCAGTTGCAGTTTCACCAGTTTGTCAGCACCTTCAACATGTTCGGCGCTGACAATAAGTGCGACCCGCAGGTCCAGTTTGGCAAAGTCATCAATGTTGATGGTTTCACCAATAGGCTCAATCTCACCACTTACGGCTGGCGCAGCAGCTGCTGCTTGTTCCGCTTTGGCGGCTGGCGCCGGAGCAGGGGCCGCAGGCTGCAGGTTTTCTTTGCTGGCATCAACCATGGCTTCGACTTTACTCATCTCAACGCGCTGCATCAGCGCTTTAAATGGGTTGACCGCATGGGCTGTCAGCGGCTGCTGGTAGCTGTCCCAACTCAGCGGGCTGTTTAAGAAGGCTTCAACTTCAGCCGCCATGGCTGGCAGTACTGGCTTTAAGTAATGCATCAGCACGCGGAACAGGTTAATACCCATAGAGCACACCAGGTGCGCTTCTTCCAGCGTGGCGTCGTTTTTCGCCAGCACCCAGGGCGCTTTGGCGTCAATGTACTGGTTGGCTTTGTCGGCCAGCGCCATAATGTCGCGAATGGCACGGGCAAACTCACGTTTTTCGAAGCTTTCCGCAATGCTGTCACCGGCCGCAGCAAACTCGGCATACAGCGCTGGTTCTACCACTGTGGCACTTAACTTGCCATCAAATTTCTTGCTGATAAAGCTGGCGCAGCGGCTGGCGATATTGACCACTTTGCCAACTAAATCTGAGTTGACCTTTTGCGCGAAATCTTCCAGATTCAGGTCCAGGTCGGTAATGCCACTGGTTAGCTTAGAGGCAAAGTAATAACGCAGGTATTCCGGGTTTAAATGTTCCAGATAAGTGCGGGCCTTGATAAAAGTGCCCCGTGACTTGGACATTTTGGCGCCATTGACGGTGACAAAACCATGGGCAAACACGCTGGTCGGCTTGCGGTAGCCTGCACCGTCTAACATGGCAGGCCAGAACAGGCTGTGGAAATAGATAATGTCTTTACCGATAAAGTGGTACACCTCAGCGTCTGAGTCTTTGGCCCAGAACTGGCTGAAGTCGACACCGGTTTTGTCGCAGTAATTTTTAAAGCTGGCCAGGTAGCCGATAGGGGCGTCCAGCCAGACATAGAAAAACTTGCCCGGGGCGCCTGGAATTTCAAAACCAAAATACGGTGCGTCGCGGCTGATGTCCCACTGCTGCAGGCCTTCTTTAAACCATTCCTGCAGTTTGTTGGCCATTTCATCTTGCAGTGACCCACTGCGGGTCCAGTCTTGCAACATCTGTTCAAAAGACGGCAGGTCGAAGAAGTAATGCTCAGAATCTTTCAGCACAGGAGTGGCACCCGACACCACAGAACGCGGGTTTTTCAGCTCGGTTGGGCTGTAGGTTGCACCGCAGACATCACAACTGTCGCCGTTTTGATCCAAAGCTCCGCACTTAGGGCAGTCGCCTTTGACAAAACGGTCTGGCAGGAACAATTGTTTTTCCGGGTCAAACAACTGGCTAATGGTATGGCGTTTAATGTAACCACCGGCGTCCAGCTTCTGATAAATCTCGCTGGCAAAAGCGCGGTTCTCATCGCTGTGGGTGCTGTGGTAGTTGTCAAAACCAATTAAAAACTCAGCAAAGTCGGCTTTGTGCTCAATGGCCGTCTGTCCAATCATTTGCTCTGGTGTCATGCCCAGTTGCTGGGCTTTGAGCATAATTGGTGTGCCGTGGGCATCGTCTGCACAGACGTAATAACACTGGTGACCACGGGCTTTTTGGAAGCGGGACCAAATGTCGGTCTGAATGTATTCCAGCATATGGCCTAAATGAATGGGGCCGTTGGCATAAGGAAGAGCGCTGGTGATCAGAATTTTGCGTGCTGTCATCGATAACCCATAGAGAGAACAGAAAAAAATAGTGCGCTAATGATACAATAGCCGACATGAAAGCGCATCCGTTTCCCCCTGCATCAAGGACAGTCTATGTGGTTTGACTGGTTATCCCGTAGCAAGAACCAAGTTCCCGCTGCTATTGCACAATGCATCGCTGATTTTCAGCCGACTGAAATGCCGCTGCCACTGACCCAGGTGGTGCAGCAGCTCGAGTGGCAGGACAAAGATCACCGGCTGACACTGACCCTGCCTTTTGCCTGGCAAAGCCTCAGCGCCGAGTTGTTACCAAGGCTGTTGCAGTTAGACCCGAAGCTGCAACTGGAGCTGCGCTACCAAAATTCGTTACCCGCACTGTTTAAAGGCATCAAACAAGTGATTCTGGTCGCGTCCGGCAAAGGTGGGGTGGGTAAATCCACCACGGCGGTTAATGTCGCTGTGGCCATGGCGCAGGAAGGCGCCAAAGTGGGCTTGCTGGATGCCGACATTTACGGCCCGTCTATTCCGCTGATGCTGGGCCTGCAAGGGCAAAAAGCCGAATCAGCGGATGAAAAACACCTATTGCCAAAACAAGCGGCTGGCCTGGCGGTGCAGTCAATTGGCTTTCTGGTTGACCCGGACTCTGCCACCGTCTGGCGTGGGCCTATGGCCAGTCAGGCCTTGTTGCAGTTATTAAATGAAACCGACTGGGGTGAGCTGGATTACCTGGTGGTGGATATGCCGCCGGGCACAGGCGATATTCAACTGACGCTGTCACAGAAAATACCACTGTCAGGCGCGGTGATTGTTACCACACCGCAGGACGTTGCCTTGGCCGACGCGCAAAAAGCGGTCGCCATGTTTAACTCGGTGCGGGTGCCTGTGCTGGGGCTGGTGGAGAACATGAGTTATTACCAGTGCAAAAGCTGTGGTGCGCAGGATGACGTGTTTGGCAGCCAGGGCGGACTCGAGCTGGCGCAGCGCTATCAGTTACCAGTGCTCGGCCAGTTACCGCTGGATACGCAAATCCGTCAGTCCGGTGACGCAGGGGTTCCCTTGGTGCAACAAGCCGGTTCCGGCACTGAAAATTACAAGCAGATAGCGAGACAACTGATTTTTGCTTTATATTGGCGCTCATTACAACAAGCTGCTGCGCCTGAAATTATTTTTACGGATGATTAACTGATGAGACTTTGTGACCGCGATATTGAAGCCTATTTAGACGAAGGCAAAATTCAGATTAACCCGAAACCGACCCCTGACATGATCAGTGGTGTTAGCGTGGATATTCGTCTGGGGCATTCGTTTCGTACCTTCCGGCCTTATGCCGCGCCTTTTATTGATTTAAGCGGTCCGCGGGAAGAAGTGGAACAAGCGCTGAATTCAGTGATGAGTGAAGAAATTCTGCTGTCGGATGACGACGCCTTTTTTCTGCACCCTGGCGAGCTGGCATTGGCGGTCACGCTGGAGTCGGTGACCTTGCCTGCCAATATCGTCGGCTGGCTGGATGGCCGTTCGTCGCTGGCGCGGCTTGGTCTGATGGTGCACGTCACGGCACACCGCATCGACCCGGGCTGGTCGGGCAATATCGTACTGGAATTCTACAACAGTGGGCGTTTGCCGCTGGCGCTGCGGCCGAATATGAAAATTGGTGCGCTCAATTTTGAACTGATGACAGGTGAAGCGGCGCGTCCTTACAACAAAAGGGTTGACGCCAAGTACCAGCAACAAACCAATGCGGTAGCAAGCCGCATTGGCCAGGACGAAAAAGGCTGAGTTTATTCAGCGCTATAAATGAAAAAGCCCGAACCAAAGGGGTCCGGGCTGAAGCAATAAAGCAAAAATGAAGCCTGGTAATTATGCAACAGTGCTGCATAGAACATCAAGCTGGCTTCTGTAAATTTTTCAGTTTTTTTGCATAGTTATGTACGTAGGGCCCGAGGGGCTCTGTTCTGATCGCCACCCAGCTGCGCTGCGCAGGAGAGTTATGCAACTCAGTAGTCTTGTTCGTTTATTCAGTCTGGCCGCCATTTGGGGTTCCTCCTTTTTGTTTATGCGCATTGCGGTGGAATCGTTAGGTCCTGCTGCCTTAATGACGGGCCGGGTGTTTTTTGCTGCGCTGTTTCTGGCCGGAGTCGGTGTCCTGTTAAAGCAGGCGCTGCACTGGAAAGAACACTGGAAGCATTATTTTATTCTGGGCTTTTTTAATTCCGCCTTGCCTTTTTTGCTATTCGCTATTGCTGCGCAAACCCTGACGGCTTCAGTGCTATCGGTGCTTAATGCCACCGCGCCTATCTGGGGCGCGCTGATTGGTATTGTCTGGTTCCGGCAAAAAGTCAGTTGGACTGTGCTGCTCGGTTTGATTTTGGGCATCAGTGGCGTCGCCATTCTGGTGGGCTTTGACCCAGTACTGCTTCAACCTGGCGCTATGCTGGCTGTGGTCGCTGCGGCAGGTGCGGCGTTTTGTTACGGCATCGCCACCCATTACACTAAAAATGCGAAAAAGGTGCCGGGCTTTGCCAATGCGCATGGCTCGATGTGGGCATCCAGCCTGATATTAGCGCCGGTTATTTTCGCATCGCCGGTGCAGGGCGAGATCAGCCTTGGTGTGGTGGGGGCGGTGCTGGCACTTGGCGTATTGTGCAGCGGTGTGGCTTACCTGCTGTTTTTCCGTTTGGTGGAAGATGAGGGTGCCACTTCAGCATTAACAGTCACCTTTTTAATTCCGGTATTTGGCGTGTTTTGGGGCCACCTGTTTTTAGCCGAAGTGATCGGCTGGCATACGATAGTGGGGGTGGCGACTGTGATTGTTGGCACGGCTTTGGTCACTGGCTTTAAACCTTCGGCGTTCAAAAGAGTCAAAGTGGCTGGGTAAAGGCTTTTGCTGATGTTTTATTCAGAAAGCGTTCACACAAGCTTTGCTATACCTAAATCAAACTGGTCATTGATGTAATAACTGAACAGTGTGGCCCGGCAAACCACCGAATTTGCCGATTGATGCTGCAGTCGCAGCAGGAGTACAAAAGCCATGAAACCCCTGATCTCATACCTCTCAGTTGGTGCCTTGCTGCTCAGCCCCGCCGTGCTATTAAATCCGGCGATGGCGCAACAAACGGTTAGTGCGGGCACTGTGGTGCAGGAATTTAATCAGGGGCAGCTGGACGCAATGTTGGCGCCCATTGCGCTTTATCCGGACACAGTGTTGTCTCATGTGTTAATTGCCTCTACTTATCCGCTAGAAGTGATTAAAGCGCACCGCTGGGCCGAAGAGCATCCAAACCTGAAAGGGGAAGATGCGGTGAATGCGGTAGAAAACCAGGATTGGGACCCCAGTGTCAAAGCGCTGGTGGCTTTTCCTGAGTTGCTGCAACGCATGAGCGATGATATTGACTGGACTCAGCGGCTGGGTGATGCCTTTCTGGCGCAGGAAGGGCAGGTGATGGCCAGTATTCAGACCTTGCGAAGCAAAGCCTATGAATCCGGTCAACTGGCCAAACAGCAACAGGTGAAAGTGATCCGGGAAGAAAAAACCATCATTATTGAACCTGCGTCTCCAAGCGTCGTGTATGTGCCTTATTACGATCCATGGACTGTCTACGGCCCTTGGTGGTGGCGCAGCTATGATCCATTCTGCTTTGAACGGCCACGTGGCTATGTCGTATCCACAGGTTTCTATTGGGGCGTTGGCATCCGCATTGCCCCGGGTTTTTACTTCAGTACTTTTCATTGGCCGCGCCGCCAGATTGTGGTAATTGACCGTCATTCACACTGGAACAGCCCACGCTACTACAGTAGCCATCAGATAGTGCGGCACAAGAATTCGCAGCACTGGCGCCATGATCCGCATCACCGTCAGGGCGTCAGCTATCATGCCGGTTATCAGCCAACCCGGGAGTTTAACGGCAACCGCAGTTACAAAGATCAGCAACAGCACCGCGATTGGGCCAACCGGACCCGCGAAGAACGTGGTATTGAACACAAAGAGCAGCGCGTAGCGCAAAAAGACCAGCGTTTTGACGACAAACAACGTCAGTTTGAGCGCAGCAAAACAGGTGATGCACTGGTGCAGCGCAGCAAAACTGAACCTGAGCGTCAGCGCGTTTCGCCAAACGAACGCCGTGTCGACAATGAAGCGCAGCGGCGGGAAGCCCTGCGTCAGGACAGGCCGCAGCTGGACAGCAATCGTCTGCAGAACCGTGAATACAGTCCGCAACGAACAGCGCCGGATCAGGCACAGGTGCGCGAGCAATTGCGTCAGAGCCCTACAACAGATCGCAGCTGGTCTCAACCACAACGTAGCCAGGAATCAACCCGGGTTATGGCAGAGCGTAGCGAACCTTCGTTTAAACGGGTCGAGCGCCCAGACCGGGTGTATCAGCCACAACCGAACATGCAGCGGGAAGCCGCAGTACCACGCTATCAACCCGAGCAGCGCCAGAGCCGCAGCGAGTCGGCGCCAAGCCGATCCTTTGAACGCCAGGCCACTCCGCGCTATGAAGCGCCTAAAATGCAAAGTGCGCCACGCGAGCGTGCTCAGCCGAACCGGGAACTCGCTTCGCGCGATCTGAATTAACCACCTGCCAATCCCGGCGACAAGCCGGGATTTCTTTGGCGACAAGGAGTCCTGATGCCGCTTTTATTCACCCGTTTTTGTTTCCGCTGGCTGATCTTCGGGTCCGTGTTGTTGTGCTGGTCTGTGTCAGCGGACACCTTGCAGCAGCGTATCGAGCAATTGACCAAGGGCCACAAAGCCACTGTTGGGGTTTCTGTGGTCGACCCCTGGGGCTATCCGGTGGTCGAGCTGCAGGGCAACACCCAGTTTCCGCTGCAAAGTGTGTTTAAGTTGTATCAGGCCTTACACGTATTGCATTTGGTGCAGCAACAGCAGTTGTCCTTGCTGCAACAGGTGCAGATCGACCGCAGCCGTTTGCTGCAAAACAGCTGGAGTCCGATGCTGAAAAAATATACACAGCCAAAGTTTCAGCTGACGGTCGCGCAGTTGCTGCAATACGCCGTGCGCGACAGCGACAACAATGCCTGCGATTTGTTATTTGGCTTAACCGGCGGACCTGCCGCACTGGAAGCGTATCTACGCACACTCGGTATCGAGGAAATCCAGATCCGCGCCAACGAGGCACGGATGCACAGTGGCTGGTCGGTGCAATTTGAGAACTGGAGCAGTGTCGGGGCGGCCAGTCGTGTGTTGCAGCGTTTTATGTCAGGTCAGCTGTTAAGTGCTGAACTACAACGTCAACTTTGGCAGTGGATGAGTCAGAGTACGACCGGGTTGAACCGGTTGCGTGGTCAGTTACCAAAAACAGCCATTGTGGCGCACAAAACCGGCACCTCTGGCGTGCAGGCGCAAATTCGTGCGGCGGCCAATGACACCGGGGTGATGCTATTACCTGACGGACGCACAGTGCTGGTGACGGTGTTTATTACCGCGTCCCGTGAAAGCCTGGATAAAGACGAAGCGCTGATGGCAGCCATTGGCCGTGCTGTGTGGGATTTTTACCTGCAACCGCCTCGTTACCAGGGGCTGACTGGCATGAACAACTAAGAAAATCATGTCAGATGAATACGCTTGATACTGCTCAAAACTGCCGCTTTTACTCGCGACCAACTAATGGCTCAGCGACTCGCTTCTTGAGGGCACTTGGGTATACACTGCAGTCAACACCGCACTAAGTCAGGAGTTTGTATGCAGTTGTTTGGTTCAGTGGCTTCCCCTTACGTTCGTCGCCTGCGTTTGTTGCTGGCAACACAGCCTTATGAATTTGTCGCGTTAAATATTTTTGAAAGCTCAGGGCGTGCCACCCTGGTTGAGCACAACCCTGCGCGTAAAGTGCCTGTGTTGGTGGATGGCGGGCAGCATGTGTTTGACTCCAACGTGATCTACCGTTACTTAGTGCAGAAGCTGAACCTGGCGCCATTAAGCTGGCCTGAAGAGAATACCCTGACCCTCATTAATGCCGTCAATGATTCTCTGGTCGAGCTGTTGCTGTGCCAGCGCTCAGGCCTGGACACCAGCGAAGACAAGCTGTTCTTTAATCTGCAGCATGAACGTATCACGGCGTGCCTGGACGCCTTGAATGAACAGGTGAAGCTGGGCGGTTTTGCCCGTTGGGATTACCTGGCGATGAGCCTGTATACCCTGGTGGATTGGCTGGAGTTTCGTAAGCTGGCCGATTTAAAACCTTATTCGGCGCTGCGTCAGTTTGTACAGCAGCATCAGCAACAACCGGCAGTCGCAGAAACGGACCCCCGGTTGAGTTAAGCGTGATCACAGAGGCGGACTAAAACAGGCCGGAATTCCGGCCTGTTTTGATCGCATCCCCTGGTTTAATCGATGCCGATAAAACCACCGGTCTGATGAGCCCACAACTGAGCGTAAATGCCTCCAGCAGCAATCAGCTGCTGATGTGTGCCCTGTTCGACAATCTGACCTTTATCCAGCACAATCAGCCGGTCCATCGCGGCGATCGTGGAGAGCCGGTGCGCGATGGCAATCACTGTTTTTCCCACCATCAGCTGGTTCAGGCTGTGTTGAATGGCGGCTTCCACTTCAGAGTCCAGCGCCGATGTGGCTTCGTCCAGGATCAGAATAGGCGCGTTTTTCAGCAGCACCCGCGCGATGGCGATGCGCTGGCGCTGACCACCCGACAATTTCACTCCACGTTCACCGACTTGCGCGTCAAAGCCGCTGTTGCCATTGGGGTCGGTCAATTCGTGGATAAAGGCGTCAGCCTCTGCCTGGCGGGCCGCGTCAAGCATGTCTTGCTCTGTGGCATCCGGCCGACCGTACAGAATGTTTTCGCGCACGCTGCGATGTAGCAGCGAGGTATCCTGAGTCACCATCGCAATATGGGCACGCAGGCTTTCTTGTTGCACGTCCCGGATGTTCTGGCCGTCAATACGAATTTCGCCGCTGTCGGCGTCGTAAAAGCGCAGCAGCAGGTTGACCAGGGTTGATTTGCCCGCGCCGGAGCGGCCAACCAGGCCCACTTTTTCACCTGCTTTGATCGACAAGTTCAGCTGATTAATCACCGGACCTTGTTCGGTCACCGTTTTGCCGTAATTAAAGCTCAATCCCGAAAACTCAATCTGACCCTGCGGCACCGACAACGCAGGGGCATCGGCTTTATCGACTATTAACTGGGGTTTGGCCAGGCTACTGATCCCATCGGCCACAGTGCCGATGTTTTCAAACAGGGCGCTGACTTCCCACATGATCCACTGCGACATGCCACTTAACCGTAAGGCGAGGGTGACTGCAATAGCGATAGCACCGACGCTGATGGCATTGGCGGACCATAACCAGATAGCCAGAGTGGCAATGGCAAATACCAACAGGTAGTTGGCACTTTGCACCCAGACATTCAGCCAGGTCGCCAGGCGCATCTGCCGGTACACAGGTTTTAAAAACAGCTCCATGCTTTCGCGGGCATAGGCCGATTCGCGGTCTGTGTGCGAAAACAATTTAATGGTGCTGATATTGGTGTAGCTGTCGACGATCCGGCCTGTCATTTCGGAGCGGGCGTCGGCCTGTTCGGTAGAGACTTGTTTCAGGCGTGGGATGAAATAACATTGGATCACAATGTACACGGCGAGCCAGACCAGCATCGGCAGCACCAGGCGCCAGTCAGCCTCTGCAATCAGGTACAGCATGGAGCCAAAGTACACCAGCACATACACCATCACATCCAACAGCTTGACTGCGGTTTCACGCACAGCCAGCGCAGTTTGCATCACTTTGGTGGCGATACGTCCGGCAAACTCATCCTGGTAAAAACCAAAACTTTGCTTCAGCAGGTAACGGTGAGCCAGCCAGCGAATGGACATAGGGTAGTTACCCAAAATCGTCTGGTGGATCATGGCTGAGTGCAGAAACACCAGCAGCGGCAACACCACCACCAGCATCAGACCCATGCCAATTAAGGTTTGTTGTTCTTCTTGCCAGAAGGTCTCCGGGTTTTTACTGACCAGCCAGTCCACCAACTGACCCATATAGCCAAATAGAGACACTTCCAGCGCCGCTAACAGCGCGGTGAGCACTGACATCACCAGCAGAGGAACCACCATGCCTTTACTGTAGTGACGGCAGAAGGCGTACAAACCTTTGGGCGGCTGAGTTGGTTCTTCGGCAGGAAAAGCTTGTGTCAGGCGTTCGAAAAATTTCAGCATACAGATCCTCAAAGTGCTGAGCGGCGGGCGCGCTATTTTACGTTATTTGGCCGGGACTTGGGGCGATAATTGGTCAACAAAGAGTTTGATAAGATGAACCATAAAAATACCGGCTTCTTACATAGCTGCTTTTATGTTCATTTGATAATAATGGAATTGTATTTATGCCCTAGTTTCAGTTTCTTAGGCATTTTTTTCTCTATGGGTAGGGGGAAACTGAAAAAATCATACGGAAAACAATAAACTGAGTCACTTGCACCTCAGTGCATGCTTTCTAAACTTGACTAAGTACTGTAGTGCAGATGCAGAGGTGTACCGTGATTGATGATAAAGAAATTGAATGGCAGCTCACCGACGCTGAAATTCATGCGAATGCGGTGTTGATGACTCACCGAAAACTGAAAGAGCAGGTGCAACAGCTGGATAACAGGAGCGAGGATACCAGTGAACAGCGTAGATTGAGTGATGAGCTGTATTTGTCGATCCACCTTCTGTTATGGCATTACCATCAGTTATCCAGGGTATTTTGGCCAGCGAAATGCGGTGGCGAAACTGGCCTTGAGCTGGGGCATAAAGCCATCGCACTTCGCGCTGAACTGGACTTGCCGGACTTACAACATCCTTTGCACAATGAAAAGTTATGGGCCCACAGCGAAGAGTTGTATCGGGTTGTGCATGAACACACTGAAACACATTACCAGGTTCATCATTTCTCTGCAGAAAATCAGGTGATCACATGGATGGATGATGACGCGATGTTTTGCCTGTATGAGCCTGTCAGCGACCGTTTTGTGCTGCATGGCGACGAGTTTATGCTGGCCGAACTCTTTGAGCAGGCCAGTAGCTTGCAATTGGCGATCCAGACCCGGTTGGATCAGCTGCGCAGAATGAACATGCATTCGCATCACCCGGCAGACACTATGCCGTCGTGGGGACACCGATTCTGACGCATGCAGGTGCACGGTGCGCGCTGGGCAAAAAAGACGCAGTCAGTAGTTTGCCCGTTGCATTTGCTTCTTAATTCATTATGATGGGTGCCACGTCGGTACGTAGCGCAGCTTGGTAGCGCACTGTCATGGGGTGTCAGGGGTCGTGGGTTCAAATCCCGCCGTACCGACCATTTAACTCCTTATTTTTCAATATTTTACTCTTCTTTTTGACATCCATTTCGCACCTTGAAAATCACTGCTTCTCTAATTTTTTCGCCCGTATTTCGCTCAATATAACCTCTTAAGATATGCCCTCAAGCACCGAGGCAAAAACCTTCGCCCTTGCAGGGGATAAATAGAAGACAGCTAATTGCACCTTTTGGGCTTGAAGCTGCAAACTATGGTTTACAAAAGCGATTATTTTAAGTTGTACAATTTTACTGAGCGGCATGGAGGCAGAAGGAAATCAACATCCAGTCGCCCCTTCAAGATGAATAAATGCGGTCGAGGAAGACGGCTTACTAAGCCTCTGGACTGTCAGCTAATTGATGCCATCGCCCTTTAACAGTTCGGATACTTACCTTAGCCTGGCGCGCAACGTTTGCTTGGGTCACTTTAAGCCCCAGTTGCTGGCAAGACAAAACAGCATCATGTAGCTTTGCCAATGTTTTAGCTGATTTCGCTCTTGCCGTATCGAGAGCCGCTTTGGCTTGCCTCGCTTTCACTTCGTCTTTAGATAACCTGGGCTGCTCTGGCCTGTTGAGATAGTCAGGAACATAGCCCAAAAGATCTTCCAGATAGTGCGATAACGACAGTTTGTTGTAACGATAAAAATTTATTCTGGCAGATGCTAAGTAAGCTGCGTATTTCGGTGAATCCGATCAGCGATTCCGGAGTTATCCGATCACCTGCTAACCGTTCTTTTTCTTGATTCTATTTTTACGCTAAGTGATCGGA